>NZ_JBHVFU010000001.1:0-942214 GCF_042801455.1 Streptomyces sp. NPDC057565
AGGGGCAGATCTTCGTCAAGGGCGAGGTCATCAAGACGGTTCCCGAGTCGAAGATCGTCGAGACGCTCATCGAGGAAGCCCTGAAGATCGCCGAGGACATGGACGACGCGGGGACACCGTCAGGAGTTCCCGCCGTCACCGTGAGCTGAGACAGGACCGGAGAGGGGGCCCGAGCGTGACCATTCTGGAGACCATCCGGGGACCGCACGACCTGAAGGCGCTGAGCGGACCGGAACTCGACGAACTCGCCGAGGACATCAGGAAGTTCCTGGTCGAGGCGGTGGCCAGGACCGGCGGACATCTGGGGCCCAACCTCGGGGTGGTGGAGCTGTCCATCGCCCTGCACCGGGTCTTCGACTCACCGGTGGATCGCATTCTGTGGGACACCGGGCACCAGAGCTACGTGCACAAACTGCTCACCGGGCGGCAGGACTTCTCCAAGCTGCGCGGCAAGGGCGGCCTGTCCGGCTACCCCTCCCGCGAGGAGTCCGTGCACGACATCATCGAGAACTCGCACGCCTCGACCGTGCTCGGCTGGGCGGACGGCTTGGCCAAGGCGAACGAGGTGTTCGGCCGCCCCGACCACGTCGTCGCCGTCATCGGGGACGGGGCGCTCACCGGCGGCATGGCCTGGGAGGCGCTCAACAACATCGCGGCGGTGCGGGACCGGCCGCTCATCATCGTGGTGAACGACAACGAGCGCTCGTACGCCCCGACGATCGGCGGGCTCGCGGACCACCTGGCCACCCTCCGTACCACCGACGGGTACGAGCGCTTCCTGACGTGGGGCAAGGACGTCCTGCAGCGCACCCCGGTCGTCGGACAGCCGCTGTACGGGTCGCTGCACGGCGCGAAGAAGGGGTTCAAGGACACCTTCGCCCCGCAGGGCATGTTCGAGGACCTGGGGCTCAAGTACGTCGGGCCGATAGACGGGCACGACATCGCAGCCGTCGAATCCGCACTGAGCCGCGCGAAACGCTTCCACGGCCCGGTGCTGGTGCACTGCCTCACCGAGAAGGGACGCGGCTACGCGCCCGCACTGCGCGACGAGGCCGACCGGTTCCACACCGTCGGCGCGATGGACCCGCTGACCTGCGCGCCGCTCGCGCCGATGGTGAGCCCGTCGTGGACCTCGGTGTTCGGGGACGAGATCGCCGCGATCGGCGCCGAGCGGCCGGATGTCGTCGCCATCACCGCGGCGATGCTGCACCCCGTCGGGCTGACGAGGTTCGCCGAGGCATTCCCCGACCGGGTCTGGGACGTCGGTATCGCGGAGCAGCACGCGACGGTCTCCGCGGCGGGGCTCGCCACCGGAGGGCTGCACCCGGTCGTCGCCGTCTACGCCACCTTTCTGAACCGCGCCTTCGACCAGCTGCTGATGGACGTCGCCCTGCACCGGTGCGGGGTGACGTTCGTCCTCGACCGGGCGGGGGTCACCGGCCCCGACGGCGCCTCGCACAACGGCATGTGGGACATGTCCGTGCTCCAGGTCGTGCCCGGGCTGCGGATCGCCGCCCCGCGTGACGCGGAACGGCTCCGGGAGGAGCTGCGCGAGGCCGTTGCCGTCGACGACGCACCGACCGTGCTGCGTTTCCCCAAGGAGGCGGTGGGGGAGCCGGTACCGGCGACAGGCCGCGTCGGTTCCATGGACGTACTGCACCGCGCCGACGACCCCCACGTCCTCATCGTGGCGGTCGGTGCGCTCGCCTCCGTCTGCCTGCAGGCCGCCGACCTGCTCTCGGGCGGCGGAATCCGCTGCACGGTCGTCGACCCGCGCTGGGTGAAGCCGGTCGACGAGCAGCTCGCCCCGCTTGCCGCACGCCACCGGATGGTGGCCGTCGTCGAGGACAACAGCCGGGCGGGAGGCGTCGGTTCGGCGGTCGGGCAGGCGTTGCGCGACGCCGGTGTCGACGTACCGCTGCGGACCTTCGGTATCCCCGAGCAGTTCCTCGCGCACGGCAAGCGTGCGGAGGTGCTGGCCGACATCGGGCTCACTCCGGTCGAGATCGCCGGCCGGATCAGTGGCGCGCTGGCCGCCAAGGAAGCGGCCCGGGGGATTGAGGAGAGCGGGGAATGAAGGACGACGGGCCCAAGGGCTTCGATCTGGCGCAGCTCCTCGCGGAACGCGGCGCCGAGCGATACGAGCTGCACACGAAATACCTCAACCACCAGCTCCCGCGGATGCTGCACACCATCGGCTTCGACAGGGTGTACGAGCGGGCCGAGGGAGCCCACTTCTGGGACGCGGACGGCAACGACTACCTCGACATGCTCGCCGGCTTCGGCGTGATGGGTCTGGGCCGCCACCACCCGGTCGTCCGCAAGGCACTCCACGACGTCATGGACGCCTCGCTCGCCGACCTCACCCGCTTCGACTGCCAGCCGCTGCCCGGACTGCTGGCCGAGAAGCTGCTCACGCACAGTCCACATCTGGACCGGGTCTTCTTCGGCAACAGTGGTACGGAAGCCGTCGAGACCGCGCTGAAGTTCGCCCGGTACGCCACCGGGAAGTCCCGCATTCTCTACTGCACCCACGCCTTCCACGGCCTGACCGTCGGCTCGCTCTCGGTCAACGGGGAATCGGGCTTCCGGGACGGCTTCGCACCGCTGCTCCCCGACACCGCCGTCGAGCTCGGCGACCTCGACGCACTGCGGCGCGAACTGGGACGGGGCGATGTGGCGGCGCTCGTCGTCGAGCCGATCCAGGGGAAGGGCGTCCACGAGGCGCCGCCCGGCTACCTGCGCGCCGCACAGGAGCTGCTGCACCGGCACAAGGCCCTGCTCATCGCCGACGAGGTGCAGACCGGTCTCGGCAGGACCGGGGACTTCTACGCGTACCAGCACGAGGAAGGCGTCGAACCCGACCTGGTCTGTGTCGCCAAGGCGCTCTCCGGCGGCTATGTGCCGGTCGGGGCGACCCTCGGGAAGGACTGGATCTTCAGACGCGTCTATTCGTCGATGGACCGGGTTCTGGTCCACTCGGCGAGCTTCGGCTCCAATGCCCAGGCAATGGCGGCGGGCCTCGCGGTCCTGGCGGTGATGGAGGACGAGGAGACCGTCGCGAACGCCCGCCGCACCGGTGATCTGCTGCGCGAGCGGCTCGCCGCGCTCACCGGGCGCTACGAACTGCTGCATGAGGTCCGTGGCCGCGGGCTGATGATCGGCATCGAGTTCGGCCGACCGAGCTCGCTGAAGCTGCGCAGCCGCTGGACCATGCTGCAGGCGGCCCGCAAGGGTCTCTTCGCGCAGATGGTCGTCGTGCCGCTGCTGCAGAAACACCGGATCCTCACCCAGGTCTCCGGCGACCATCTGGAAGTGATCAAGCTGATTCCGCCGCTGGTCATCGGGGAGCCGGAGGTGGACCGGTTCGTGACCGCGTTCACAGCGGTGATGGACGACGCACACAGCGGCGGGGGGCTGCTGTGGGATTTCGGGAAAACGCTGGTCAAACAGGCCGTCGCCAACCGCTGAGCGCGGTTTTGCCTCTGAGGCAAGATACTTGCCTCAGAGGCATGATCCTGGCCCAATAGGTATATGAACTCTCCCCATGGAGGGGTGGCCGACGAGCTGCCCGGGGTCGCGCCACGCCTGCGCGATCTGCGCCGCCGCCGTGGTCTGACCCTGGAGGCCGCCGCCCAGCACGCCGGGCTCTCCCCGGCCCATCTGTCCCGGCTCGAAACGGGCCGGAGGCAGCCGTCGCTGCCCATGCTCCTCGGGCTTGCCAGGATCTACGGTACGACGGTCTCCGAGCTGCTCGGCGAGATCGCCCCCGAACGTGACGCGATCGTCCGCGGTGGCCGGTTCGAGGGGGCCGAGGCCGACGGCTGGATGTACCGGCAGGCCGGCGGGTCCGGCCGGGCCATGCAGGCCCTGCGCGTCCGGGTCCCGTACGGGGCCCAGGGCGATCTCGTGCGGGTCCATCCCGGCGAGGAGTGGTTGTACGTCCTTGCCGGGCGGCTCCGGGTGAGCCTCGGCGACACCGTGCACGATCTCGACCCGGGCGACAGCGCCCACTTCGACTCGCTCACCCCGCACCGGATCGCCGCCGTGGACCGAGACGGATCCGAGCTGCTCTTCGTCCACACCCTGTTGCAGAGCCCCGCTGCCGAGCTGTGCCTCGGCAGCGGTATCCACCGTCGCTGAGACCGGCCCGGCCGGTCACCAGAGAGGACTGTCATGTCCGATTCAGAGCACTTCGATCCGCTCACCCCGAGGTCCCGGAAGAACTACGAGGCGCAGGAGCGGAAGTTTCCGCGCGGCGTGGTGATCAGGCTGTTCGCCTATCTCATCGCGGGACACATCTTCGCGGCCTTCCTCTACCTGCTCTTCGCGGTCGCCGGAAAGGGCTGACCTGCGCGGTCCGACTACGCCTCGTCGAGGAGTCGTCCGCGCAGCCGCTCCAGGATCTCCGGAGTCAGCTTCAGGCCCTCGGCGAGATAGCGGTCCGTGCTGCCCCAGGTCTCCTCGATGGTGCTGAAGGCCTGGGCGAGGTACTCGGCGCGGGCGTCGAAGAGCGGGCTGAGCAGCTCCATCACCTCGGGCGACATCCCGGTCGCCGAGGTGTCGGTGCGCCGGACCTTGTACCGGCGGTGCGGATCGTTGGACTTCAGGTAGTCGGCCTCGATGGCCTCGCGCTCGACGCCGACCGCCAGCAGCGAAACCGCGATCGAGAGACCGGCGCGGTCCTTGCCGGCCGCGCAGTGCATCAGCGCGGGAACGCTGTCCTCGGCCAGGGCGTGCAGCACCCGGCTGTGCTCGGCGGTACGGTCCCTGATGATCGACTTGTACGAGGCGGTCATCCGCGCGACTCCCTTGCCGTCGGCAAGGATCGAGCGCAGCTGCTCGATGTCGCCGTCGCGGACCATCCGCCAGAATTCGGCGCCGTCGGCCGGGTCGGAGAGCGGAATGTTCACATTGCGTACGCCCGGCAGGTCCACGTCCAGGCCGTCGAGCCTGTGGTCCGCCGCATTGCGGAAGTCGAAGATCGTGTGCAGCCCGAGGCCGCCGAGGAACGCGGCGTCCTCGTCGGTGGCGTGCGCGAGGTGACCGCTGCGGAAGAGCCGTCCGTACCGCACCCGGCGGCCGTCCGTGGTGGGCAGGCCACCCACATCGCGGAAGTTGCGCACACCTGCCAGCTCGGGTTCCGTCGACGGGACCTGCGGCACCTGCTGCGTCACGGTGTCTCCTGGAGTGTCTGGCGTCGGCGCGGCTCGCCGGCGAGGTCAGTTCCTGCGACGATACGACATTGATTCCTCGGGCAATCATCTCGGCCGTTTCCTGCTGAACTCCCCACGGAATTCCCCTCGCACGGGCGTTGCCCGGCCGTCGGCCGGCGGTCGATGATGTGCGGAACTGTGGGAATGTGGGGATGGCATGATCGAGACGGGTGACCGGGGTCGGACCTGGCTGCTGACCGGGGCGAGCGGCAGCTACGCGCTGCACCTCACCGACCGGGACCAACTGCTGCATCTGCACTGGGGGCCACGGATCTCCCTCGCGGCCGCCGAGGCCCTCGCCGCCGCGCCCGAGCCGCCCTTCCGGGGCTTCGAGTCGCAGCTGGACGGCCGCGAGGAGTACCCGGTCGAGGGCGGCCCCCGCTTCGTCCGGCCGGCTCTCTCCGTACGCACCCCCGAAGTCCGTGGCACCGAATGGGTGTTCGCCGGGGCCGCCGTGGACGGCGACGAACTCCGTATCGCGTTCTCTGACTCCGTGCAGTGGCTCGCGCTCACCCTGCACTACCGGATGCGGGACGACTCCGATGTCATCGAGCGCTGGGCCACCGTCACCCACACCGGTCCTGACGGTCCGCCGCTGGAGCTGCTGCGCGCCGACGCGGCGGCCTGGGCGCTGCCCGCCCGCGACAGCTGGCGGCTGAGCCAGCTGCACGGCCGCTGGGCGGCTGAGACACAGCTCGTGCGGTCGGAGCTGACGTACGGCGAGAAGGTCCTCTCCAGTCGGCGCGGCCACACCGGACACCAGTTCCTGCCATGGGTCGCGCTCGACGCGGACGGCGCCGCCACCGAGGAGGACGGCGAGGTGTACGGCTGCGCGCTCGGCTGGTCCGGCTCGTGGCGGATCGCGGTGCAGCAGCTCCCCGACGGGCTCGTGCAGATCACCGGAGGCGCCGGATACGACGACTCCGGGCTGCTTCGGCTGGCACAGGGGGAGACGTACACCACACCGGTGTTCGCCGGTCTGTGGAGCGCCGAAGGGTTCGGCGGGGCGAGCCGGGCCTGGCACGCCTGGCAACTGGCCCATGTCGTCCCGGACGCCGAGAGCCTGCGGCCGGTGCTCTACAACTCCTGGGAGGCGACCGGCTTCGACATCGTGGAGGACCAGCAGCGCGCCCTCGCCGAGCGTGCCGCCGCGATGGGCGTCGAGTTGTTCGTCGTGGACGACGCGTGGTTCGGGCAGCGCACCAGCGACCGGGCCGGACCAGGCGACTGGACCCCCAACCCCGAGCGATTTCCCGGCGGGCTGAAGCCGCTCGCCGACGAAGTGCACGGACTCGGCATGCAGTTCGGCATTTGGGTCGAGCCGGAGATGGTGAACGCCGACAGTGATCTGTATCGCGCGCACCCCGACTGGGTGCAGCACTTCCCCGGGCGGACCCGGACCGAATTCCGTCATCAGCTGGTGCTCAATCTGGCCCGGACCGATGTGCAGAATCATCTGTGGGAGCAGCTCGACACGCTGCTCTCCAGCGCCCCGATCGACTATGTGAAATGGGACTTCAACCGCTGCTTCACCGATGCGGGCTGGCCGGGCGAGGACTATCCGCAGAAGCTCTGGATCGCGCATGTGGACGCGCTCTACGCGCTGATCGACCGACTGCGGGCCGCCCACCCCGGCGTCGCCTTCGAGTCCTGCTCGGGCGGCGGCGGCCGGATCGACCTGGGAATCCTCGCCCGTACCGACCAGGTGTGGACCTCCGACAACACCGACCCGCTCGACCGGCTCGCCATCCAGGAGGGCTTCGGGCAGATCCATCCGGCGCGAGTGATGGCCGCCTGGGTCACCGACAGTCCGAATGTCCAGCTCAACAGCAGAACCAGTTCGCTGCGTTTCCGCTTCGTCAGCGCGATGGCCGGGGTGCTCGGGGTCGGCGGGGATCTCACCGAGTGGAGTGACGAGGAGCTGGCCGAGGCGCGGAGCTGGGTGGATCTCTACAAGGAGATCCGTCCCGCGGTGCAGCGCGGCGCGCTGTACCGGCTGCGTGCCCCGCGCGGTGGGCTCAGCGCCGTGCAGTACGTGCACGGCGACGAGGCCGTCGTGCTGATGTGGCTGGAGGCGCAGCGGTACGGGGAGCGGCCGCCGGCCCTGCGGCTGCGCGGGCTCGACCCTGCGGCGACCTACACGGACCTGGACACCGGGGCGGTCCACCACGGTGCCGTGCTGCTGCATCAGGGTCTGCACACCGGGCTGCGGGGGGATCTGGACGCGAAGGTGCTGAGGCTCCGACGTGGCGGACGTCCATGACATGTCCGTATTGCGGCATTTAGTGGAACATGGCCTACTTCTGCGGGAGATGATGCCCTATCCGTGAGCGGGATCATATCCGTGACGGTGTGTGGTGGCGCCACGGATGGGTATTCCGGACGTCGCGCGGAAAGCCAAGATCCGTAATCCACGGAGGGTGACCGGAATTCCGCGCCGATTTCCCTTCGTGGATTCCCTTGAGTAATCGATGGCTTGTTTCCGCCGTCCTCGCTCGCCTACGGTCACCCTCAATCCGGACGGACCGCCCAATCCTGCCGCCGCCCGGAATTCGCACCCACCCACGTGTGGCAGGAGCGGGGGAACCAGGTAAGCCGCCGCCCGGAGAGATCCGGCCGGCTCGGGGTGAAGTCGCGAACCGCGACCGGGCATCTCCAGCCCGAACCCGACAGCTCACCTCGTAGGCGCCGGAGAGGAAATTCTTCATGCCCACATCGGGTAAGCATCGCCGTACCAAGTCCAGCACGATCGCCCGTGGCGTCGCCGCCGTCGGCGCCGGTGGGGCCGTCATCGCCCTTCCGCTGCTCGGCGCCACCGGTGCCCACGCCGCGGAGCAGGCCGCGCCCACCGCGCAGTCGGCAGCCACGCACGTCGCCGTCGAGGCCGCGCCGGTCGTGAAGAAGCAGGTCGAGACCCGGACGTACTCCGTCGTCGCCGGTGACTACCTGTCGAAGATCGCCGCCGAGCAGCAGGTCAAGGGCGGCTGGCAGAAGCTGTACCAGGACAACCGCGAGGTCGTCGGCGAGAACCCGAGCCTGATCCTCCCGGGCATGAAGCTGACGCTCGGCGGCAAGCCGGCCGGCTCCGCCGCGGCGGACACGCAGTCCGCCCCGGCTCCGTCGACCTCCTCGGCCGACAAGTCCACGTCGCAGTCCAAGGCTTCGGAGTCCGCCAAGACCTCCGCCGCGGCGGTCCAGAGCACCAACTCCGGCTACGTGCACCCGGTCCCGGGCAAGCACACCACCGCCTACCGTGCCTCCGGCGCCAACTGGTCCAGCGGCAGCCACACGGGTATCGACTTCCCGGTCGCCACCGGCACCAGTGTGAAGGCGATCACCTCCGGCACCGTCGTCACCGCCGGCTGGGGTGGCGCGTACGGCAACCAGGTCGTCATCAAGCACGCCGACGGCCGCTACTCGCAGTACGGCCACATGTCCTCGCTCTCCGTCTCGGCGGGCCAGACCGTGACCGCCGGCCAGCAGGTCGGCCTCTCCGGCGCGACCGGCAACGCCACCGGCCCGCACCTGCACTTCGAGGTCCGCACCGGCCCGGCGTACGGGTCGGACATCGACCCGATCGCCTACCTGGCCTCGCACGGGATCTACGTCTGATCCACGGCTGATCCGGTCGGCTCGGTGAAGGGGCGGTGCGCGGCGGCGCACCGCCCCTTCACTTATTCCCCCTTTACCAAAACCTGACCGGGTGGTCTATCTCACCACCCGTCAACCCTTTATTACGGTCGCGTAGGTCACATTCGGCGGTGCAGGATATGCGCTTGTGGCAGACGATTCGAGAAACAATCAACGTGGCGTCATCAACCGGCATGGCGCCATCGGGTCGTACGCAGCGATTGGCGACAGCTTCACCGAGGGAGTCGGAGACCCCGGCCCGGACGGAACCTTCGTCGGCTGGGCGGACCGATTCGCGGTACTTCTCGCGGACCAGCTCCCGGACACCGATGCGGCGACGAGCCCCGAGGGCTCCGCGCACGGAAACTTCCGGTACGCCAATCTCGCCGTACGCGGACGCCTCCTCGACCAGATCGTCGAGGAGCAGGTGCCGCGCGCCAAGGAGCTCGCACCTGATCTGGTGAGCTTCTGCGCGGGCGGCAATGACATCATCCGGCCCGGCACCGACCCGGACGACGTGGCCGAGCGCTTCGAGCGCGCGGTCGCCGAGCTGACCGACTCGGTCGGCACCGTCCTGGTGACCACCGGCTTCGACACCCGCGGCGTTCCCGTACTGCGCCATCTGCGCGGCAAGATCGCCACGTACACCGCCCATGTGCGCTCCATCGCCGACCGCTACGACTGCCCCGTCCTGGACCTGTGGTCGCTGAAGTCCGTGCAGGACCGGCGCGCCTGGGACGACGACCGGCTCCACCTGTCGCCCGAGGGGCACACCCGGGTCGCGCTGCGCGCCGCCCAGGTCCTCGGCCTCGACGTCCCGGCCGACCCCGACCAGGAGTGGCCCCCGCAGGCGCAGCGCGGCACGCTGGAGGTCCGGCGCGACGACATCCACTGGGCGCGCGAATACCTGGTGCCGTGGATAGGGCGGCGGCTGCGCGGCGAGTCCTCCGGCGACCACGTCGAGGCGAAGCGGCCGGACCTCCTGCCGCTTTAGAAGGGCTCAGCACCTGTCTTCGCCTCGTCTGCCGGACGGGCCCGCTCCCTTTCTGACTCCCGGGGGCTTCAAGCCTGTCCGGCGACGGGGGACAGCGGCAGGAACCGGCGTCCCGAGGGCGCAGGTATGCCCGGGCGTCGGGCCGGTACGCGCTCCAGGACGCCGCCCGCGAAGACGTCGTACAACGGCAACGTCTCCAGATGCACATAGCCGATGTGGCAGTCGCAGACGGCGAGCGGACAGGCCCGCGGACCGAGCGCACTCCGGTAGCTGCCGTCGTACAGGTTGCCCAGCTCGGCCGGGACGAAGTGGCAGCGGCGCACCGTGCCGTCACCGTCCACCGAGATGACGGACTCGCCGGTCCGGCACGGCAGGCCGGCCGAGCGGTGCGGGTGGCGGCTGTACGGGAAGAGCGGGTCGAGGACCGTCCAGCGGTCCGCCTCCTCGTCCGTGTAGCTCTGCCCCTCAGCGGCATTGACCCAGAGGTAGACCTCGTCGGGCAGGTCGGTACGGAGCCGTCGCGCCTCGTCGAAATGGTCCTCGAGACCGACGACACCGACGCTGTACCGGACATCCAGAGCGGACAGCTCCCGGCACCTGGCGAGGAAACGGTCGTACGGTGTCTGCCCGGGGTGGTACGTGCACCACAGCGCGATCTTGTCGCGGCCGGCTCCACCGGCCTCGGCCAGCCACCGTGTACGACCGCTGAGATTGGTCTGGATCGCGACCCGGCCGATGTGCGGCAGCTGCGCCAGTCCCACCAACGCGCGGCGGTACCAGGAACGGACCAGCCCCTCGCCCCACGGCGTGAACAGCACCGAGATCCTGTCCCTGGTCTGCGCCGCGGCCCACGCGGTGAACCGCTCCAGCGCGGCGCGGTCGGCACGGAGCTGCTCCGGGCTGTCGCGCCGCTTGGCGAACGGGCAGTACGGGCAGTCGTAGTCGCACGATGCCAGGGGGCCCCGATAGAGGATCGTCAGATCCATGGGAGTGCTCACTTCAGTTCGTACGCGGCCATCGCGGCCCGTACAGCGGGGGAGAACAGTTCGGGACCCAGCGCGTCGGAGTGGGCGAGCCCCTCGGGCGAGAGCCGCAGCAGCCCGGACGCCACGGCGGACCCGTCCAGCCAGCCGCGTGCTTCGAACAGGCCCAGCTCACTTGGGAAGTCGTCACCGGGAGCGGCGCCGAACCGCTCGTGGTATTCCGCCAGCTGCAGCCCCTCGGCCTGGAGGAGCGACTGCAGGAGGTGGCGCCTGCGCGCCTCGTCGCCGTCCACATACCGCCCCACTTCCGCACGGGAGAAGTCCTCGGTGGCGGTGTAGCCGTCGATGATCGCCCGCACTTCCCGCATCTCCACCGCGTAGTCGAAGGAGTAGTGCAGCCGACTGGTGTACGAGCGTGCGCCGCAGCCCAGCCCGATCATGCCGTCCGTCTGGCACGCGTAGTCGTCGGGACCCTGCCGCGGGGCGTCGCCCCGACGGAACATCCGCATCGACACCTGCTCGTAGCCGTGGGCGAGGAGATGGTCCCGGCCCCCCCGGTACAGCCGCAGCCGCTCCTCGTCCCAGGCCGCGTCCGCCGCTGCTTCGGCGCCGACCCGGCCCAGGCCGGTCAGCGGGCGCACGTACAGCGGATAGAGATACAGCTCCTCCGGCTGCCAGGCGAGGGCCGCGTCCAGGGAGGAACGCCAGCTGTCCTCGGTCTGTCCGTCGATGCCGTAGATCAGGTCGATGTTGAGGACCGGGATGCGTGCGTCGCGGATCCGTTCGAGCGCCGCCTCCACTTCGGCGCGGCGCTGGGGGCGGACCGCCGCGCGTGCCTCGGCGTCGACGAAACTCTGTACGCCGATGCTGATCCGGGTGGTCCCGCGGTCGGCGAGGACGGCCAGCCGGTCGGCTGTTGCGGTCGACGGCGAGGTCTCGACCGACAGCGGCACGGAGCGCAGGTCGGCGCCCATCCGCTTCTCCGCGATGTCGCAGAGCCGCTCCAGCTCGGCTGCCGTCAGGAAGGTGGGGGTGCCGCCGCCGAACGCCGCCGCGGCGAACCGCACCGGCTCGTCGTCACCCAGTGCGTCGCGGACGGCGGTGGCCTGCCGGTCCAGTGCGTCGAGATAGCGGGTCGTCAGCTCGTCGGGGGCGCCGATCCGGGTGAAGAGGTTGCAGAAACCGCAGCGGACCTCGCAGAAGGGTATGTGGAGATAGAGCGAGAGCGCGTCCTTGCGCTCTCCCGCCCACAGCTCGCGCAGCGCGGGCCGGCCGACGGGGTGGCCGGTGAGCGGGCGGTACGCCGTCTTGTGCGGATAGGCGTAGACGTAGCTCTGGTACGGGCGGACGGTGTGCGAACTGGTCATCGTGCGGTGGCCCCCGGTTCCAGGAAGAAGTGCGCGTACGGAACGGTCCAGACGGACTCGTGGCCGAGCCGGTGACCGGTGTAGCCGTCGTCCCCGTACGCCGTGCCGTGGTCGGAGCAGACGATGGCGAAGCAGCGTCGCCGGCTGCTCGCGGCGGCAAGGAGGCGGCCGATGTGTGCGTCGACGTACTCCAGGGCTGCGGCGTGCGTGGCGCGGGAGTCACCCGACTCGCGGGTGGCGCCCGGTTGGTGGAACCAGTTGGGCTGGTGCAGCGCCGACACGTTGACGAAGAGGAACAGCCGTTGTTCGGCGGGGAGCCCCGCGACGACCTGCTCGGCCCGTGCCACCTGGGCCTCGAAGGAGGTGGGTGATGCGACGCCGAACTCGGGTTCCCAGTGGCTCTCCTGGAACATGCCCGGCAGCACGGAACCGAGCGGGCCCTGCCGGTTGAAGAAGCCGACGCCTCCGATGCACACCGTGCGGTAGCCGGCCCCGGCGAGAGCGGACACCAGGTCCGGGGTGTCGAAGACGAAGGTCCGGGAAGCGGTGGTCTCACTGCCCGCGAAGCGTGCCGCGAACAGCCGGGGGTGCGGGCCGGGGGCGGCGGGCGTCGGCAGGAATCCCGCGAAGATCGCCTGGTGCGAGGCATAGGTGAAGCTGCCCGGGGCATGCCGCTTCTCCCAGATGCCGCCCGGGAGATGGCGGGCCAGATGCGGGATGCGTCCGGCGGCGGCCAGCTCCGCCGCCACGTCGTAGCGCAGGGTGTCGAGGGTGATGAGCAGCAGATCGTGACTGCCCACGATCTCGCTCATGTCCGGATTCCCGGCGTGTTCCGAGGGAGCGGCGTCCGCGTCGCGGATGTCGGCGACGGCCTGTCCGGCGTCAGGGGGTGGCGCTTGCACGGTGGTTCCTTGCTCTGTTCAGTACGGCGACGACCTGCGTCGCGTAGGTGTCCAGGCCCTCGAATCCGCTGCCGGGCAGCCCGGTCAGGCGTGGCAGCAGGTCGCCGAAGGCGTTGACCTCGCCGACGGCGAACCGCCGCCAGCCGGTCGCGGGCAGCAGGTCGACGGCCACACACAGCGTGTCCGGGAAGCAGGCAGCGGCGCGCTCGCACACGGCCAGGGCCTCGGCCCAGCTGCCGCCCGCCGACTCGACGGCCGCGCGGACCTCGTCGAGGCTTCCGCGCTCGCCGCCGAGGTGAAGATTGGTCATGGGGGAGTGGCTGGTCCGTACGACGGCATGGGTGGCGCGGCCCGCCACCACCAGGACCCGCAGGTCGGCCGAGCGCCCACGCTGTGATGCCTTGGGCAGCCAGCGCTCGATGTGCAGCCCGTCCGGTGCGAGCGCGTCGACGATCGCCGCCACCTCGCGCTCCGTCGTACAGCGGCGCACCCGCAGTGAGTTGAAGAGCCGTCCGGACGTGTCGCGCTCCACCGACGTGGTCGCCCGCACCCGGCCCGGACCTGCCGTCTCCACGGCCAGCACCCCCGAGGCGGACGAGCCGTGCGCGAGCTTCACGAAGGCCCGTGGCATCCGGTGCTGAGCCATCCGCTCGCGCACATCCGCCCAGTCGCGCACCACGGGCGCCGCAGCGCCGGAGGTCGGCGAAGCCGGTACAGGGACCCCGGCGCCGTCCAGCACGGCATGGCACAGCCGCTTGTCGAACAGCACGGCGACATCGCCCGGGGCGTCGAGCAGGACTGCTCCGGCCGCGTCGGCCGCCCGTGCGACCGTCCGCACCGCTCCGGTGAACCGGGTGTACCAGAGGGCGGTGCCCTCGACCCTCGTCGGATCGTCCACCGACCGCAGCAACCGCTCGACCTCGGCGTCCTCACCGGGCGAGTCCATCCGTACGGTCTCGCCCCGCCGGAAAACGGCCTTGCCGCCCAGGACGTCCAGCCAGGGCACCACACGCGCGGCCGGCAGCCCGGCGGCGCGTACGGCGTCCCGGAAGAGTGTGACCCGGCGGTTGCCGGGAACTCCCACGACGGCGAAGCGCACCGCCGGGCCGCCCGCCCTACTCGCTGACTGCGACATAGCGCTCGTCGTCTTCATCCGGATCCCAGTACTCCACCTCGTCCGGTTCACCGTTCACCCGGTCGGCACCGAGCAGTCCCCTGAGGCGGTCCAACCATGGGTCACTGATGTAGTGGTGATGCAGATCCAGCGAGCTCAGGTGGGTGAGCGGCTGGCCCGTGAGCAGCGCCTCGGCTCCGAGGTCCCCGAGCGTGCCCATCGCCAGGGAGAGCGACTCCAGCTGGGCGACAACCGGGGCGGACGCCACCGCGGCCGCGATCTCGTCCTGGATCTCACTGTTCTGCAGACCCAGATGGCGCAGGTTCGGCAACGCGGCACCGGAGAGCAGCGGCGCAAGGTCCTCGACCGTCGCGTCCCCGCCGTACTCGGCGACGCCGAGCCAGAGTTCGAGGTGCTCCAGCGCGGGCAGCTCCGACGCCCCGACCGCGCGCACGACGGCCGACGGAAGCCCGCCGGACTCGAACCGCAGCGAGGTGAGTGCCTCGTGCCGCAGCGGCCGCAGATCAAGGGTCTGCTTGCCGGCGATCGGATCGCCGGAGCCGCGCACCGTCAGCTCCTGCACCTGCCCGAACGCCTCGAGCACCGGGGTGATGTCGGCCATCTCCAGCCATGAGAGCTCGCACTCCTCGCTGACGACATCGGCGAGGAAGAGCGCCCGCAGGGACGGGAACCGGTCCGCATGGCCCGCCAGCAGGTCGACGACGGGGGCGAACGGCTCGTACTCCTCCTGCCACCACGGACCGATCAGCAGGGCTCGCACCTGCGTGGTGTCGACCGTGTCGAGGAAGTGCTCCCACAGGACGGCGAATGTCAGGCTGCCCTGCCAGGCGCTCTCCAGCCGCCAGGCGACCGCGTCCGCCGCGGGAAGCGGACCGGTGTGCGGCTGCCCGGGGCCGGGCAGCGTGAGGACCGGCAGGCCGTGGAACGTCTCGGGGTGGTCGATGTCAGTCATGGGGTGTCACTCCGAAACCGCGGTGTAGCGGCCCTCGGCCCCGCGATCGTCCCAGGGTTCCTCGCGTTCGGACACATCGACCTGCACTCCGTGCGGTTCCAGCGCCTCCTTGATCCGGCGCTCCATCGGCGCGGTGAGGAAGTGATGGTGCAGATCGAGCCGTTCGAGATGGGTCAGCGGCTGGCCTTCGAGCAGCGCGGCCGCGCCCTCGTCGCCCAGCGTCCCGTGCGACAGATCGAGGGTGCGCAGCTGGGCGACGACCGGGGCGCCCGCGACGGCCGTCGCGATCTCGTTCTGCACTTCGCTGTTGCGCAGACCGAGGTGGTGCAGGCGGGGGAAGCGCGAGCCGGAGAGCAGTGGGGCCAGGTCCGCGACATCGGCGTCGCCGCCGTACTCGGAGACACCGAGCCAGAGATCGAGCCGCTCCAGCGCGGGCAGCTCGCTGTCCAGAATGCCGCGGATCACTCCGGCCGGCAGCCCGCCCGTCTCGATGGTCAGCGAACGCAGCCGCTCGTGCTTCGACGGGGAGAACTCCAGGTCCGTGCCGCCGCGCACGCCCAGTTCCAGCAGGTCGGGGAACGCCCTCAGCAGCGCGGTGACGTCGGACTGCTCGATCCAGGAGATCTCGTTCTCCTCGGCCGTCATGTCACCGACGAAGACGGCTTCCAGCGAGGTCAGCCGGTCGGCGGCGGCGATCACGAGATCGATCGGGTACGACGACGTCTCCTCGTACGACTCGCCCCACTGGCCGATGATCAGGGCCCGCACGCCCGCCGGGTCGACAGCAGCGAGAAATGCCTGGAACGCCTGCTCCCAGGTCATCTCGGACTCGTCGTCGTACGGGTCGACCGTGATACGCCAGGCCACGGCATCGGCGGCCTGCGCCGGCGCCTCGTTCGTCGCGTGCCGGAAGTCGACGGCCGGCAGGCCGAGCAACTCGTGCAGGTGATCCACACCGGACATGACCCTGAGCTCCTGAGACTGGGGGACGGCTGATGTCGGCAAGGTTTATCAAGCCCCACTGACAATGCGGCGGGCGGGGGAGCGGTTGTGACCGATTGTCAGACCCTCCCCTTAGCGTTTTCTCCAGGGTCGGCACAGCGGGTGCCACCCTGGAGGGGAGACGTCTGTGTACCGGCAGGGCGATGTACTGATCGTGGCGTTGGACGAGTCCGAGGTGCCCGCGCACCTGGCGGACGCGCCGGGGGAGCCGAGGGACGCCCGCGGGCGGATGGTGCTCGCGCTGGGCGAGGTCACCGGTCATGCGCATGCAGTCCAAGGGCCCGGCCGGCTGATGCGCGAGGCGGGCGCCTTCGGCCCGATGCTGCTCCATCTCCCCGACGGCGGGCGGGTGGTGCACGAGGAGCATGCGGCGATACCGCTGTCGAAGGGCTGGTACCGCGTCGTGCGCCAGCGGGAGTACGCACCGGGCGCGGTCCGCATCGTCGCGGACTGAGCCGGCCGGTCCGGGCAGGCGGCGGGCGACGCAGCGGACCGGTACCGGGCGGCAGGGCGAACACGCCGGACAGGCGGCGAACAGCAGAGATCCAAGAGAGCGAACAGGGGACGGGGACAACCGATGCAGTACGTGGACTCATGGCGGGCCGTGGCAGCGGCGACCGGTGCGGCGGACCGGGGAGCGGCCGAGGACGGGGTCCGCCTCGCCTACCGCAGCGCGGGACTGGCCGAGCCGGAGCAGATTGTCTGGGCCGATTCGCCGAAGGCGGCCGTCGAGGTGGTCGAGAAGCTCGTCGACGCGGGCCGCTCGGTGCGCGACGAGGTGCGGACCCGCCCGTGGGCGGAGGAACGGCGGCGGATGTACGACGAGTTGGGTCCGGCCGGCTGGTCCTCCCTCTGGTCGGCCACGGGCGCTCAGCTCTGGGAGACCACGGCCGCGCTCGCCGAGCGGATACGGACCGGTGTCGTCGCGGCCCTCGCCGGGAGCCCCGAGGACGAGTCGGATGTACGCCTGGTGCTGCTCGACGCGGTCCTCGGCCAGCACGACGCGGCGTGGCTCGCCGCGTTCGACGGCCGCGGGGACCGGCTCGACGGCCTGGCGGAGGTGGCCAGGCACGCGGGCTGGTGGTGGCCGTACGAGCGCACCGTGGTGATCAGCGAACGCCCGGAGACGCTCCACCGCGACGAGGCGGGCCGGCTCGACCGCGGGGACGGCCCTGCCCTCTCGTACCGTGACGGTTTCGCGCTGTACGCCTGGCGCGGCATGCCTGTTCCCGCCGAGTTCCTCGCGGAACTGACGACCCTGACCCCCCAGCGGATACGCGAGGAGGAGAACGCGGAGCTGCGCCGCGTGATGCTGGAGTTCTACGGCTACGACCGCTACCTCACCGAGTCGGGCGCCCAGCCGGTGCACCGTGACGAGACGGGCATCCTGTGGCGGATCGCGCTGGACGGCGACGAGGACGTGGTGATGGTCGAGGTGGTCAACTCGACCCCGGAGCCCGACGGGACCCATCGCACGTACTGGCTGCGGGTACCGCCCTCGATCAGGACCGCGAAGAGCGGCGTCGCCTGGACCTTCGGGCTGGACGAAGACGCGTACACGCCTCTGCGCCAGACCTGATCGGTCGACAGGGCGGAAGGGAAGCGAAGGAGGCGGAGTGGCCGGCCGGGTCAGGCCGTCAGCGTCGCCTGGTCGATGCCCAGTTCGCGGGCCAGCGCCTCGTCGGTCCACGCCAGCATCGTGGCCCGGGAGAGCGGACCGGCGTACGACGTCATCTGGACGGCCAGACCATCCAGCAGGGCGGTCAGTCGCCAGGCCACGGACATCGGGTCGTCGCAGTGGAACTCACCCGCGGCGGCGCCCTCTTCGATGACCTCGGCCAGCTCCGCCTTCCACTGCTGGTCGAGATCGCCGGCCACATTGCGCAGCGCCGGGTCCCGGAGCGAGGCAGCCCAGCCCTCGATCCACAGCCGCCAGCCCTTGGCCTGCCCGGTCGGTGCGTACCAGCGGACGGCGGCGCGCAACCGCCGTACCGCACTCGTGCGACGGCTCAGGAGCTTGCGCAGATGGGCGAGGTCAGCCTCGGCCGCATGCGCGAAGGCGGCTGCGACCAGCTTCTCCTTCGTCGAGAAGTGGTAAAGCACCAGGGCGTTGCTCACGCCGAGCACGGACGCCACATCGGCGATCCGTACCGCTGCGACACCTCGTACCTCGATCTGTTCGACGGCAGCGCGGAGCAGCTCCTCGCGTCGTTCCGCCACGCTCAACCGCACTCTTGCCACGGCGTCACCCTAACCAATGCGCCGGTCCCGGACAGGTCGGGGGCGGGACCGCATACGGCCCCGCCCCCTGCTCACCACCTGTCACCTCAAGGCTCCGGCGCAGGTCAGCACCAGATATCGGCGCAGCCGGAGTTGTAGGCGTCGATCAGGGTCTCCGTCAGCGAGGCACCTGAGGTGTCCGTGACGGTGGTGCGCAGGTCGACCTTGGCGGTGCCCATCGCAGGCACCGTCACCTTCCACCTGCCGTCGGCCGTACGTGCTGCCGCGGCCTGCTTCCAGCCGGTGCCGTCCGTCGCGTACCAGACCTTCAACGAAGCGACGGCAAGCGCCCGCCGACTGCCCTGCGCCGTGAGTCCGACCGTGTAATCGAGCGGCCTCCCCGCGTCGGCCGCGTTCTCGCCGGTCAGCGGCAGCCGGTAGTCGAGGTCCAGCAGCCGGGCCGCGGCAGCCGACTTCTCGTGACCGGAGCGGAACCGCCACTCGCTGGTGATCCGGGTGCCGAGCATCCACGTCACCGGGTCCGGTGACGTACGGGTGGCGTCGACCGTCAGCCGGTACCAGTCGTCCTTGCGCGGCAGGTCGAACGTGGCGCGGCCCGGTGCGTCGTTGCGGGCCAGCACCTTCCCGCCGTCGTCCGCCAGGACCGTGCTGCCGGTGTCCGCCCCCGGCGCCGTCTCGGCACGGTGCCCGGCCGCGTCCGAGAACACCGGGAGCGCCACATTCAGCTTGTCGCCGTCCCGGGTGATCTGCGCCGCCCCGGCCTGTTCGCCGAGCGCCGGGTTGAAGGGCGCGGACATCCAGTCGTCCCGGTAGTCACCGTCCGCGCGGTACACGGTGGGCGGGCCGACCAGCGTCCCCAACGGGTAGACGAAGTCGGAGACGTCGTACTGGTAGTGGAAGGTCGCCGTCGTCCACGCGACGTCCGGGCTGTAGTAGAGCGTCTGCTCCGACGGCGGCCGGTAGCGGGTGGACTGCTGGTTGAGCGTCAGCCCGTGCCACGTCGTCCAGGCGTACATGCCCTTGGGGTCGTTCGGGTAGCCGTGCGTGCGCTCCACCGTCGTCACCCTGGCCAGATTCGATCGCCGGTCGAACCAGTCGGCGCCCGCCGGGACCCTGCCGTCGACCGAGTGGTGCAGGAAGTAGGCGTCCGCCGAGGTGCTGATGCCGTCGAGCGTCAGCGTCAGCGGTCCTTCGGCCAGCCGTGCCCGCAGGGCGGGCACACTGGCCGCGTCCAGCCTGAGCACCGGTGTCGGCTTGTAGACCGAGAGTCCGTAGCCGACATACACGATGGCGGCCGTGCCCGCGTCCGTCAGCTTCTGGTAGAGCGCGTTGTTGAACGCGGTCTGGCTGGTGGCCGGTGTCCACAGGACGATTTTGCCCTTGAGGTCCATGGCCGCCGGGTCGGTGTCCGCCCCGGTGCCGATGTCGACGACCTCACCGGTGGCCGTGCCCAGCCAGCTGTAGATGCTGTACTGGGAGAGCAGCAGCCTCAGCGCGTCGGCCGAGGAGCCCGGCTCGTGGGCATCGACCTCGCGCTGCTGCCAGCTCAGCCCGCCGAAGAAGGTGAGCCCGTCCAGCGTCCCACCCGTGGAGGGCACCGCCTCCACGCGGTACTGACCGGCGGAGCTCGGTGCCACCAGCCCGGTGTCCGCGGCATTCGTGCCGGAACCGACCCGTGACGCGATCCCGGTGGCCGACTGCAGCGACACCCGGGCCGACCCGTCGTCGACACCGATCCTGACGGGCTCTGCGCCCTTGGTGTCCAGCGCGAGGGTGCTGTTCCGATCGAGCATCACCCGGTGGGCGAAATGGATCGCGGTGGTCCCGACGACCGTGTTGCCCACGGTGTCGTACTCCCACGTGTGCCCCAGGACGCGGTAGCTGCCGCGCGGCAGCGTCACCGTCCTCGGCTTGGTGCCGTCCAGGCCGATCAGCTGGGATGCGCCCGTCCTCTCGTTCTGCAGGACCGCGCCCGTCGAGGTGCGCTCGGCGCCTTCGCGCGGTGCGGGACCGGTCAGGGTGAGGGTGTACGTCTGTGGATCGGCCTCGACGGAAACGGGCACCGTCGCCCTGCCGCGCCCCGGCCAGGTCGCGGTGACCGCTCCGCCGTACGTTGTCCCCGCCTCGACCTGTGACGGATCGAGGACGACCTCCATGACCGCGGACGACCGAGCGGGCACGGTCACCGTCTCCGCGCCCAGCCTGATCGCCCGGCCGGGCCCGGCGGACACCTCCAGCCTCACGGGCTTGTCCGTGGTGTTCGTCCAGGTCACGTCATCGCTTTGCGGGGCGGCGGAGGCGTTCGGGTACGTGGCGTGGGCGGCCAGCGCGGCGGGTTCGGCGACCACCGTGGTGTCCAGTGCGGCCGGTACGTCGGTGAGACCGGCGCCCGTGTCGCTCACCGTCGCACCCGCCACCGGGGCGGCGCTGCCGACCAGTGCGGACTTCAGCTGCGCCCCCGACCAGTCGGGGTGGCGCTGGGCCAGCAGGGCGGCGGCGCCCGCGACATGCGGGCTGGCCATCGACGTACCGGAGAGCGAGGCGTACTGCTCGGTGACGGCTGCGTCGTCCAGCGTGCCCGCGGCGCGGGCGGCCACGATGGCACTGCCCGGTGCGGAGATCTCCGGCTTGACTGCGGGCCGGCCCTGGCGTGGTCCGCGTGAGGAGAACGCCGACATCTCACCGGACTTGGTGACCGAGCCGACCGTCAGTGCGGCATCGGCGGCGCCCGGCGCGCTGATCGTACGGTCGCCGCTGTTGCCCGCGGCGATCACGAAGAGTGTGCCGTGCTCGGCGGAGAGCTTGTCGACCGCGGCGGACAGCGGGTCGGTACCGTCGGAGGCCCGGTTCGATCCGAGACTCATGTTGACGATCCGGGCGTCCTGGTCGACGGCCCACTGCATGCCGGCGAGGATCCAGGAGTCGTAGCCGTAGCCGTCGTTGCCGAGGACTTTGCCCTCGACGAGCTCCGCGCCCGGCGCGACACCCGCGTACCGGCCCCCGGAGGCGGCACCGGATCCGGCGATGATCGAGGAGACATGGGTGCCGTGGCCCTGGAGGTCCTGGACGTCGCCGTCCTCGGTGAAGTCCTGCGAGGCGGTGACGGCATTCTTCAGGTCCGGGTGGGTGCGGTCGTAGCCGGTGTCGAGGACCGCGACCTTGGTGCCCTTGCCGGTGATTCCGGCGCGGTGAGCCGTGTCCGCGCCGATCTGCGGTACGGACCGGTCGAGCGTCGCCCGTACTCTTCCGTCGAGCCAGACCTTCCCGATGCCTTCGCTGCGGGCCCCGGACGCCGTGCCGAGCTGCTTCCACACAGTGCCGGCCGACTTCTTCGGAACGCTCAGAGCCGTGGTGCGTGCGGTGCGGAAGGCCGCGGCGACACGGGCACCCTTCGGCGCGTCGGGGCTTGCGGCGGACGGCGTGTCGCCGCCGACCAGGAGCCGCAGGGTGTCGGTTCTGCTGTCGGCGTAGCCCGAGGTGACCAGCTCGGTCACGTCGAACAGCCGTCGGTCGACGCGGCCCTGCGCGATCTGTCCGACGGCGTCGATCGGCACCGCGTACTCGTGGCCGTCCGCCCGGAACCGCGTGAAGCCCATGCCCTCACGGCCGGAGCCAGGCACGATCGAGCTGACTTGCACGGCGTTCCCGCTGCCGGAGTACGTCACCACGTCGCCGGTCAGCAGCGTGACGGTGCGGGCTGCGCCACCTGCGGCCGGGGACATGGCCGGGTCGGCGAAGGCGGGGGCGTTGTCGGCAGCGGCAGGGAGTGATCCACCGGCAAGGGCGGCGGCGAGCGCTGTGGCGCAGGCCGCCGCCCATCTGGTCCGTCTCATTCTCACCTCGTGAACTCGTGTGTTCCCAGGGGGTGGTGAGGCGAGAATGTCAGGAGCATGGCGGCGTGGGTCCGGTCGGTGCTGGCGGGAAGCTGCCATGGCAGCTATTCGCCGTAAACCCTTTCGATCAGCGGGAGTTGAGCGAAGGGCGGCGGCGCGTCACCGGTACCAGCCGAACCGTTCGGCCATCACCGGGAGCCGTTCGGCGACGAGCGCATGGGCCGCCGCACGGGGCGTGGAGCCGTCGGCCTCGGCGCGGGCCAGCATCCGGTCGATCAGGGCGCGCATCGAGCGACGGGTGTGCCCGAACGCCTCCTCGGCGTCGGCGCCGATGTCGCCGAACAGGGTCCACCACCACCAGGCGTTCGTACCGGAGTTGACGACCACATCGGGCAGCACGGTGATCCCGCGTCCGGCGAGCAGCGCCTCCGCCTCCGGCAGCACCGGCATGTTCGCCGCCTCGACCACCCAACGGGCAGTGATGAGAGCCTGGTTCGTGGCGTCGATGGCGTACGAGACCGCTGCCGGGACGAGTACCTCCACCTCCTGGGCCAGCCAGGCGTCGGCGGGCAGCTCGCGGTCCTCGTCCCGCAGCGCGCCGCGGTCCACCGTTCCGTACGCGTCCCTGGCGGCGAGCAGTGCCTCGACGTCGAGGCCCGCCGGGTTGGCGATGGTGCCCTTGATGTCCGCGACGGCGACGACCTTCAGCCCGGCCCGCGCCAGGAACCGTGCCGTCGCCCCGCCCATCGTGCCGAGGCCCTGCACACAGACGCGCGCCTGCGGGTACGCCATGCCCGCCCGGTCCAGCGCGGCGAGCGCCGACTCGGCGACCCCGCAGCCGCCGACCAGTTCGTCGAGCCCGATGCCGTCCACCTCGACGGCGAACGCGTCGGCGAGCCGCTGCCGCGCCGCCGTCTCGTCGTCGAGCAGGGGATAGACGGCCTGGATCGAGGAGATGAGCCCGGCCTCGGCGGCCGCCCGGTCGACGAGGTCCTGCGTCAGCCCGAGGTCCTCACCGGTCGTCCAGATGTTCTCGATGTACGGGCGCACGGCCCGCAGATAGCGCACCAGGACCCCGTACGCCTCCGGGGCGCGCGGGTCGCAGTCGATGCCGCCCTTGGCGCCGCCGAGCGGTATGTAGCGGGCCTGTGCGTCATCGGCGTCGAAGTGCAGGGCCTCCTTCATCGTCATGCCGCGGGCGAGTCCGGCCACCTCGTCGAGCGTGCAGCCCTCCCGCATCCGCAGCCCGCCGCTGGACACACCGCGCACCAGCCGGTCGACGACCAGATGGCCCTGGCGTCCGGTGACATGGTCCGTCCAGGTCAGCGAGATCAGCGGAGTCGGCGGGGTGGTCGGGGACGCGGTCGTCGTCGGCGTCGTCATCGGGGGGTCTCCTCGGTCACAGTGATCAGGGTGGGCCCGGGGGTGGTCAGGGCCAGGGACAGGGCGCGGGTGAGCGCCTCGGGTGAATCGGCGTGGACACCGTGGCCGCCGTACGCGCGGGCCAGCGCCGGGAGGTCGACGGACGGCAGATCGACCGCCGTGGGGGTGTCGCCGCGCGCCGCCATTTCGTCGCGGATCTCGCCGTATCCGCCGTTGTCGAACACCACGACGGGCAGCGGCAGTCGCAGCTGGGCGGCGGTGGCGAGCTCCTGCACGGAGAACTGCAGCCCGCCGTCGCCGCTCAGCGCCACCACCTGACGGGCGGGATACGCGGTCTTCGCGCCGATCGCGGCGGGCAGGGCATAGCCGAGCGTGCCGAAGCCGGTCGGATGGAGATAGCGCCCCGTCGGACCCACCGGCAGATGCGGGATCGCGCCGTAGTAACAGCACTGCGCACTGTCCGAGGTCAGGATCGCGTCCGCGTCCAGCACGGTTCGCACGGCCTGCAGATACGGCAGCCGGTGGGCATCGCGCTCAGCGGTCTCCGCGTCCCGCCCGGCGCGCAGCGCCCGTACGGCACCGGTCCGGTCCGGAGCCCCGGAACCCGGTGCGCCGTGGGGCTCGGCGAGTTGCTGCCGCAGGGCTTCCAGGGTCGTGCGGGCGTCGCCGACCAGCGGCAGTTGCGCGGGCAGCCCCGCGTACATCTGATCCGGGTCGACATCGACCCGGATCAGGGTGGCGCGCAGCGCGGGCGGCGCGGACCAGAGATCGGACTCGGCCAGTTCCGTGCCCACGGCCAGCACCGCATCGCACCCGGCCAGCCACTGTTGTACCGACGGACTGTGCAGCGACACCCCGAGCGACAGCGGGTGCGTCTCGTCGACGATCCCCTTGCCGTTGGCAGTGGTGACCACCGGCGCACCCAGCTCCTCGGCCAGCGTCAGACACTGCGTCGCGGCGTTCCTGGCGCCGCCACCGAGGACCAGTGCGGGCTGCCGGGCCGACCGCAGCACCCGCGCCGCGTCCCGCAGCACGGGCAGGGACGGGCAGAGCGCGGGCGTCGGCGGGGCGAGCCGCACAGGACCCGCCGGTTCCGGCTTCTCCAGCAGATCGAGCGGCACCTCGATGTGGGCCGGGCGCGGGCGTCCGGTGCGGAACAGTGTGAAGGCGCGCGCCACCGCGGAGAAGATCTCCTCGACCGTCGACGCCCGGTGGCTGAATGCCGAGACCCCCCGCAGCGCCTCGGTCTGGCTGCGCATCTCGTGCAGCAGACCGGTCGACTGGCGCGGGTGGCGCAGTGGCATGCCCGGCGAGACGACCAGCATCGGCACGCTGTCCGAGTACGCCTGCCCGACCGCCGCCGCAATGTTGAGCAGCGCCGGACCGGTGGTGGTGATCGCCACCCCGGGGCGCCCGGTGACCCGCGCGTACGCATCGGCGGCGTACCCCGCGCCCTGCTCATGACGCGGGGTGACATGCGCGATTCCGTACGGGTCCAGATGCCGGTAGATCTCCAGGTTGTGCGTTCCCGGAATCCCGAACGCCTGCGTCACACCGTGCTCCGCCAGTGCGCGAACCACGGCTTCGCCGCCGGTCAGTGAGGTCGGCCTCGGCTGCTCGGACACACTGCCTCCCTCCGTCAACCGGTCGATTTACTGAATCGCCAGTCAGTATTGGGAGGCGGGGGTACCCCTGTCAATGTGATCTTTACTGAATCGCTGTTCAGTGACTGAGGTGCGACCGTCAGGGGGCGGCAGGGCGCGGCACCTCGCACTCGTCCTTGAAGCCCTGGCTGGTCAGACCCAGTGCGGAGTTCGTCCGTGAGCGCATGTTCTCCACGGCGACCATGGTCGTCAGCTCCACCAGGGCCTTCTCGCCGAGCGCGGTCCTGAGCCGGTCCACCAGCTCGTCCGTGACCTCCGGCGGGGTGAGGCTCATCGCCTCCGCGTACTCCATGACGTCACGCTCCCGTGGTGTGTACGCCTCGCTGTCCCGCCATACCGGCACCTCGCGCAGTTTGCGGGGGTCCATCCCGTGCCGGTGGTTCTCCCAGTAGCCGAAGTCCATGCACCAGCTGCAGCCCACGGTCGCCGCGGACGTCATCACCGCAAGGGCCTTGAGCTGCGGGTCCAGCGTCTTCCACCGGCCCACGGCCAGCTCGAAGCGGAGTCCGGCCCACAGCACCCTGGTGTGGTGGGCGGTGGCCCGTACGGGATCGATGACCTTCCCGTACGTACGGTTCGAGTACCACGACACGGCGCGGAAGAGGAGACTGCGGGGCGGGTCGAGCGAGATACGGGCGGTCATGGCGGGTCTCCTTCGGTTCGGCTCCGAGTCCGCCGCGCGACTCCCCCGGGGGGTACCGGCGGCGGCTGCTGTCACGGATGCGACGGGCGGGAGCCGCCGGATGTGACATCGGCGAGCGGCCGATCGCGGAATCCTGCGAAGGGCACGGACGTTGGTTCCGGCATGACGGGAATCGATGCAGAGCAGGACGCGCTTCTCCGGCTGATCGCCGAGGAGGACGGCGGGGTGCTCGTGACGCTGAAGCGGGACGGCCGGCCCCAACTGTCCAATGTCAATCACTTCTACTATCCCGAGGAGCGCATCATCCGCGTCTCGATCACCGAGGGCAGGGCGAAGACGCGGAACCTCCGGCGCGATCCCAGGGCGAGCTACCACGTCACCAGCAAGGACCGCTGGGCCTGGACGGTCGCGGACGGGGCCGCCGAGCTGTCGCCGGTCGCCGCCGATCCGCACGACGCGACCGTGGAGGAGCTGATCACGCTCTACCGCGACGTGCAGGGAGAGCATCCCGACTGGGACGACTACCGCAGTGCCATGGTCCGCGACCGGCGGATCGTCCTGCGCCTGCACGTGGAGCATGTGTACGGGCAGCCGCGTGGCTGAGGCGGCGCGGTCCGGTCGTCATTCCCCTGGCTGTTCCGTACTCGCACCGTCGCACCCCCTGCTCATAATGAAACGACACCGACTCCCTCAGGAGATGTTGTGACCGGCGCTGACTCCCTGCCTCCGCTCCGCACCCGGCTCCGTACGCTGCGACCTGCCGCATTCGGCGCCGACCCCGACGGCGATCGCATGGAGCGCATCCGGCGCTCACCCAACTTCGCCGACGGCGTCTTCCAGAACCCCATGGGGGCGCGGACCAGGCCGTCCGGCTCCATGCTGGAGTTCGCGAAGGTCTTCTTCCGCAAGGAGGAGCGGGCCCGCAGGACGCCGACCGGCACGACACCCGTCCACGCCACCACGCTCGCCGACCTCGCCGCGCCGCCCGCCACGGGGCTGCGGCTCACCTGGATGGGTCATTCGAGCGTGCTGGCCGAGATCGACGGCCGCCGGGTGCTCTTCGACCCGGTGTGGGGCGAGCGATGCTCGCCCTTCGCGTTCGCCGGGCCCAAGCGGCTGCACCCGGTTCCGCTGCCCCTCGCCGCGCTCGGTCCGGTCGATGCGGTCGTCATCTCCCACGACCATTACGACCACCTCGACCTGCCGACGATCCGGTCCCTGGCGGGCACGGACACGGTCTTCGCCGTGCCGCTCGGTGTCGGCGCCCACCTGGAGCGCTGGGGCGTGTCCGCCGACCGGATGCGCGAGCTCGACTGGAACGAGACCACGCACATCGCGGGGATCAGCCTGACCGCGACCCCCGCCCGGCACTTCTGCGGGCGCGGCCTGCGCAACCAGCAGCACACCCTCTGGGCGTCCTGGGCCGTCGCGGGCCCGGAGCACCGGATCTACCACAGCGGTGACACCGGCTACTTCCCCGGTTTCAAGGACATCGGCGCCGAGCACGGCCCGTTCGACGCGACGATGATCCAGATCGGCGCCTACTCCGAGTACTGGCCCGACATCCATATGACACCGGCGGAGGGCATGCGTGCCCATCTGGACCTCCAGGGCGGGAAGCCGCTCGGAGCGATGCTGCCGATCCACTGGGGCACGTTCAATCTGGCCCCGCACCCGTGGGCCGAGCCGGGGGAGTGGACGAAGGATGCTGCTGCGGAGGTCGGGCAGGCGGTGGCGCTCCCCCGACCCGGCGAACCCTTCGAACCGGCGGGGATGCTCCCCACGGACCCCTGGTGGCGCGCGGTGTCCGCGCCTATTGCGCACCCGTGGCGTCGCTCCAAGGGGGCGGATACCGCACCGGTGCACCAGGAAGAGGTCGACCTTGCGGGCGAGCGGTGATCTCGGGCCCGCCGGTCGCTGACTCTGCCTGCTCATAGCCGCGGGCTCCGAACGACCGTTCGGAGCCCGCGGTGTCCGGGGTGTCGTGATGTGGACGAGGCCGAACGGGCGGTGACGGCGGACTTGGAGCGGGTCCGGCAGTCCTTGCTCGATGCAGGCGCCTCCGAGGTCCTGATCGAGGCGCTCGAACCGTAGGACCTGACGCCCGCCGCGGACGGCCCGCCGGATGTACCGGCGGGCCGTCCTGCGTCGTCCCCCGCCGGAGCCCCAAGGCCCGGCCGGCGTCGGCCATCGAGGCGGTGGCATCGCTCATGGACCAGGTCCGGTCTTTGGTCGCTCCGGGAGGATCCGCTCGCTGGACCGCCATGGTGTCAACGGGCAGCAACGGCCAAGCTGACTACGTGGCGCTCCTCGACCGTGCCGTTCGGGAAGACTTTTTTGTCATGTACGCTTAAATGGTCATGCCGGGTTGCATCCCGGTCATTGTTCTACGCGCGAAGAATTCAGTACCCAGCGCCTGCGCCCTCGTAGATCAACCCCTCCCGGAGGTATGACGGATGCTTGGATTCGGTAAGTCCCCTTGTCGCAGGCTCGTCAGCGGTATGGCCGTCCTGGGCGCCCTCGCCGCAGGCACCGCCGTCCAGGCGGTTCACGCCGCCCCCAGCGCCACCGCAGCCACCACCCATCGCGTGCTGTTCGACAACGCACACGCCGAGACGGCCGGCAACGCGGACTGGATCATCAGCACCAGCCAGCCGGACCCTCTGGGCCAGAACTCCAGCCCCACTTCGGAGACTTCCTGGACCGGCGCCCTCTCCTCCTGGGGCGTGGCCCTGCAGAGGACCGGCAACTACAGCCTGAAGACGCTGCCGTCGGGCAGCTCGATCACTTACGGCACCACCGGCGCAACCGACCTGATGAACTTCGACACCTTCGTGCTGCCCGAGCCGAACGTTCTGCTCACCGCGGCGGAGAAGACCGCCGTCATGAACTTCGTGAAGAACGGCGGCGGCCTGTTCCTGATCTCCGACCACACCGGCGCCGACCGCAACAGCGACGGTGAGGACGCGGTCGAGATCATCAACGACCTGATGACCAACAACTCCGTCGACAGCACCGACCCGTTCGGCTTCTCCGTCGACTCGCTCAGCATCGGCTCCGACTACCCGGCGGCGATCGCCGACGGCACCGACGCGGTGCTGCACGGCTCCTTCGGCACGGTGACCAAGAGCCTCATCGCCAGCGGTACGACCGCCACCCTCAAGCCGGCCGACAACTCCAGCGTCAAGGGCCTGCTCTACCGCACCGGGTACTCCGGCAACACCGGCGCCTTCTTCGCCACCAGCACCTTCGGCAGCGGCCGCGTCGCCTTCTGGGGCGACAGCTCGCCGATCGATGACGGCACCGGTCAGTCCGGCAACACCCTGTACGACGGCTGGAACGACTCCGGCGCCACCAACGCCGCCCTCGCCCTCAATGCCACCGAGTGGCTCTCCGGCAGCAGCGGCGGTGGCACTGGTACCTGCACCGCCGCCCAACTGCTCGCCAACCCCGGCTTCGAGTCCGGCAACACCTCCTGGACCGCGAGCAGCGGCGTCATCACCACGAGCAGCAGCGAGGCCGCCCGCACCGGCTCCTACAAGGCCTGGCTCGGCGGCTACGGCTCGGCGACCACCGACACCCTCTCCCAGTCCGTCACCATCCCGTCCGGCTGCGCCGCCACCCTCAGCTTCTACCTCCACATCGACACCGCCGAGACCACCACCAGCACCGCCTACGACACCCTCAAGGCCCAGGTGCTCAACAGCTCCGGCACGGTGCTCGGCACCCTCGCCACCTACTCCAACCTCAACGCCGCCGGTGGCTACACTCTGCGCAGCTTCGACCTCAGCAGCTATGCGGGCCAGACCGTGACCATCAAGTTCACCGGCGTCGAGGGCTCCAGGCTCCAGACCTCGTTCGTCATCGACGACACGGCGCTCAACGCGAGCTGACATCGGTCGCACCGGGCGTCCGCAGTCACGCCGACCCGGCCGCGGGGGCGGGCCACCCGGAGGTGGCTCCGACCGCATGGAGCGGTGCCGGGTGACGTCCGGCAACGGGCAACAGCCGGCAGGCGCTCGGCGACAACGGACAACGGGCGTTGACGCACGCGAACGGCCCGGACCGACCGGCAGGCCCGGTCGGTCCGGGCCGTTCGCGTGCGTCCGTCGGTCCGTCGGTCCGTCGCACCCGGCTCTCAGGCTGCCGGGCGACCCGTGTCAATGCGGCGTTATCGGTCTCTTGTGCGAGAGCTCATACCAGAGCGGGACGGATAGCGGGCAAGTTTGACAACTCCCCGTCGCAGGAGCCCGATTGGTGACTACTGTGTGTGGCCGGTGATCAACGCTGGGCTCATGCCGTTCGAGCATGCCCGAGCGTTGACCCGAGCCTGACCGACCACCGTAGGTGCCACCGCATGAACGCCGATTTCTGGTGCCCCATGTACCGAGGACGCTGATGTCTCAACTTCGCGCACCTGAAGCGCGACCGGAACGCCGAGAGGGCGCGCGGCACGGCCGACCAGTTGCCCGTTCCCACTCGGCCGCGGCCAGGCCGCCCGCCGCACAGCCATCTCCTGACGCCCGTATGCGCCCACAGATCCTGCGTACCACCCTGCTCCCGGCCGTCGCCGCGGTGCTGAGCGGTGCCGCAGCCGTCATCTTCACCATCCGTTCCACAGATGCCCGCCCGACCATCCAGCTCTGGACGGCGCTGGGTGGATCCGGGGCGCTGGCCGTCGCCGCCGTGGTCGCCGCATTCCTCGGCGCCAACCGGGTCACGACCACCGTCCTCGGCCGCTGCCTGGCGCTGCGCCGTGCCAGTGCCCAGGACCAGGACGACCTGCAGCGGCTGGTGGACCAGCTCCGCCACGGAGGGCCGGTGCCCGCGCGGCGCCCCCCGCGGCCCGTCGCCCCCGGCAGCGACGCCTTCGACCTGCTCGCCCAGGAAATGGGCCGGTCGCACGAAGGGGCCGTCGCCGCCGTCGTCCAGGCAGCCCGGCTCAGCAACAACTCCGGCGAGGAACAGCGGGTCGAGGTCTTCGTCAATCTCGCCCGCCGTCTGCAGTCCCTCGTCCACCGGGAGATCCAGCTGCTCGACGAGCTGGAGCACGAGGTCGAGGACCCCGATCTCCTCAAGGGCCTCTTCCAAGTCGATCACCTCGCCACCCGCATCCGCAGGCACGCCGAGAACCTCGCCGTACTCGGGGGAGCCGTTTCCCGGCGCCAGTGGAGCAACCCGGTCACCACGACCGAGGTGCTGCGCTCGGCGATCGCCGAGGTCGAGCAGTATCCGCGGGTCAAACTGGTGCCGCCGATCGACGGTACTCTGCGCGGTCACGCCGTGGCCGATGTGATCCATCTGCTGGCCGAACTCGTCGAGAACGCCACCGTGTTCTCCGCCCCGCACACCCAGGTGCTGCTGCGGGCCCAGCACGTCACCGCCGGGCTGGCCCTGGAGGTCGAGGACCGGGGGCTCGGCATGCCGGGCAACGAGCAGAAGCGGATGAACACCCTGCTCGCCGACCCCGACCAGGTCAATGTCGCCCATCTGCTCCAGGACGGCCGGATCGGGCTCTTCGTCGTCGCTTCGCTGGCCCGCAGGCACGGCATCGCGGTCCGGCTGCAGAGCAACATCTACGGCGGCACCCAGGCCGTACTGGTACTCCCGCAGTCCCTGCTCGGCGTCTACCCCGACGCACCCGCCACGGCCGACGCCGTCCCGGTCCCGCCGCCCGGGACCGTACACCGCCCACCGGCCCAGGACGACACCGCGCAGCAGCGGAATCTGAGCCCGGTCCCGAACCGGCAGGCCCAGGTGCCCAGTCAGTCGCTCCGCCTGCACCAATCGCCCCAGCCGTCGCGAAGCCAGGGCGAGGGGCCGCCGCTGCCACTGCGCGCCGAGCGTGTCACCCGGCCCACCCCCTCCGACGCCCGACCCGGCATCCAGAGCCCGGACGACGCGCTCTCGGCTCTCCAGCCGGAGCCCGGAACCGTGCGCGGCACCATGGGCCGGCCCCAACTCCCCAGGCGCGCCCACCAGGAACACCTGGTCCCGCAGCTGCGCGAAGCTCCCGCCCCCCGTGCCGAGGACGAAGAAACTCCCCTGCACGACCCGGGGTTGATGGCGTCATTCCGGCGGGGCATCGAGCTCGCAGAGGCCCGGAGCGAAGCGGACGCCGACACCGCACAGGCCCCGGACGACGCCCCCGACGCGTCCGTACCGCCGGCCCGGCAGCCCCTCGAACCGCTGCCCGTCCGGGGAACCAACGCGACCGCCTCCCCGCTTCCTCCCGAACCGGACCCCCTCGATACGAATACCTTGAAGGAGTAGATGCACGATGACGACCGATACGCCGTCCGGTCAGGTCGCGGACCTCGACTGGCTGCTGAGCGGGCTGGTACAGCGTGTGCCGTACACGCGCAGCGCGGTCCTGCTCTCCGCCGACGGGCTGGTGAAGTCCCTCCACGGCATGGACGCGGACAGCGCCGACCACATGGCGGCGCTGGCCGCAGGTCTGTACTCCCTCGGCCGCAGCGCCGGGGCGCGCTTCGGGGACAACGGGGAGGTCCGGCAGGTGGTGGTGGAGCTCGACTCGACGTTGCTCTTCGTCTCCACCGCCGGTTCCGGCACCTGCCTCGCTGTCCTCGCCGGACGCGAGGCAGATGCCGCGGTGCTCGGCTACGAGATGACGATGCTGGTCAAGAGCGTCCGGCCGACTCTGCACACCCCGGCCAGACAAGTGGCCGGGACCCCGAGCACCACGGGGCTGTGAGAGTGTCGGCCCCGCACGACCGGCCGTTGCTCGACGACGCGGCGGGCCGGCTCATCCGTCCGTACACCGTGAGCAACGGTCGTACCCGTCCGACCACAGTGCTCGATCTGCTCTCCCTGGTGAGGGCCACCGGCACCGATCCGCAGACGCATCTCGGCCCCGAGCACTCCGTGGCGCTCGGGCTGTGCGGCGGACCCACGTCGGTGGCCGAGATCGCCGCACATCTGCGACTGCCCGCAGTCGTCACCAAGGTGCTCGTCTCCGATCTGGTCGACTGCGGCGCAGTCACCGCGCATCCGCCCGCCTTCCATGACATGCCCACCGACCGATCTCTGCTGGAGGCAGTGCTCGATGGCTTACGACGACAGCTCTGACGGCTTCGGCATCTCGGACGGAGGCGACGCCCCCGGGGGCCCCGAGTGCTTCCCCGTCGCGCTCAAGGTCCTGGTGGCGGGCGGTTTCGGCGTCGGCAAGACGACGTTCGTGGGCGCCGTCAGCGAGATCGCACCGCTGAGCACGGAGGAGCTGCTGACCCAAGTCAGTGCGGCGACCGACAGCCTGGAGGGTATCGAGTCGAAGACCGCCACGACGGTCGCCATGGACTTCGGCCGCATCACCCTCGACGAGCAGCACGTGCTCTATCTGTTCGGCACCCCAGGCCAGGAGCGCTTCTGGTTCATGTGGGACGAGCTGTCCCAGGGTGCGCTGGGAGCGGTCGTGCTCGCCGACACCCGGCGGCTCGAGGAGTGCTTCCCGGCAGTCGATTTCTTCGAGCGGCGCGGTCTCGGATTCATCGTCGCGGTCAACGAGTTCGACGGTGCCTATCGCTACGGCCCCGACGAGGTACGGGCCGCGCTCGACCTTCCGCCCGAGGTGCCGGTCATCCCCTGTGACGCCAGGATCGCGAACTCGGCCACCGGAGCGCTGGTCACTCTGGTCCAGCATCTGATCAACGCCACCTCCGAACCCGCCCCGCTCTCCACCCTGGGAGCCCACCCGTGAACGGACGCACCGGCGGCCGACTGCTGATCCCCGTCGACCGCGATGCCTCCGTCCGCGCCCAGCGGCTTCGGACGCTCGGGCTCGGGGAACGGGCCGGTGGATCGTTCCACAGCTTCGACGCGTTCGCGGACAAGGTGGCCGAAATAGCCATGTTCCTTTCTCTATGATCAACTTCATCGACGGGAACCGGCAGTTCTTCACCGTGCCCCGCCCCTGGGGGCGGGCCGGTCCCGACACGATCAAGTCCCTGGCGCAGGAACTCATCGGCCACATCCACCGACGGGAGGACAACGGCACCATCGCGCTCTGATCTGTCGTGCCGCCCGCGTCTCTCACGTGTGCGAGCCGCCGCCCCAGCCCGGAACCGCCCGCGCTCAGACCTCGACCGTCGTGCCGTCCAGGAAGGTCAGCACCACCGACTCGTCATCGGCCCGCACCGCCACCGATTCACGCAGTGCCTGCGGATGGACGGTGTCGCGGGACAGCGCGACCAGCGAGACATGGATGCTCCGCCCGCCCGGATGACGGTCGCTCCGAAGATACGGGATCGCGGAGTGCGGACCGTACGCGTTGGACTGCACGTCCCGTGCGACGCCGGCCCCTTCCGCTGCCTCCTCGGGCGTCCCGTCCGCCGCGGCGTCCCAGCCGTACAGGGCGACCACGGCACTGGTCAGACCATCGGCGGTACGCGTCAGCGCCCAGCCGGGTCCCGACGAGGAGAACGGCCGCTCGGCGTGCGCGACCGCATGTCCGCCCTCCCGGACCACCGCACCCTCCGGTGCCTCGACCCGGTGCACCCGGATCTCCCACGGGCCGTGCAGCACACTTGTGGTCTCGATACGGTACGCGCGGTCGTCGCGGGGGAGCCGGGCCGCGTACCAGGACGAGGCGACGCGGTCCTCACAACGCAGCGGATGGATCCTGCGCCGCCGTGACGGCGTGCCGTCCGGAGCGAGGAGTGCCAGATGGCCGTCGACGGCGCGTGCCACGGCGTGCGGCGCGGACTCGGGCGCGGTCGCTGTCGAATAGGCGAGCTTCGCGTAGTGCGGGTCCTCCTCGCCCGTGTCCGCGTCCGTGGTGTCGTCGGTGGCGGCGGGCGGGTTGTGGTCGCTGCCGTGGTTGATCAGCCGGACGATGCCGTCGTGCCGTGTGGCGTGCAGCAGCCATCCCGGTGCGGGCAGCGCGGTGTACTGGTCGGACTCCTCGATGGGGAGCGGGAGTTCCCGCTCCGTCCACACCGGGTGGTCCGCCGGGAGCAGCAGCCCGAGGAAGCCCTTGCTCGCCCAGTACGGGGAAGCGGGACCGGAGTACGGCTGGGTGCTCGGCAGGAACGTGTCGTACCAGCCGAGGGTCAACAGCCCCCGCTCGTCCGGGACGCCGCGCTCCACGAAGTGCCGCAGGGTGCCCGACGCGAGCCTGCGTGTGAGTCCGGGTGCGAGCGGTGTGCCGTCGGCCAGCGCCCCCATCCAGACCGGTGCGAGCGCCGCGAACCGATACGTCAGTGAGCGTCCCTGGTGGACCGGCGCACCGTCGGAGCCGAAGAAGTGCGGATAGTCCTGCAGGAATCGGGAGAGCCGCTGCCGGTAGACCTCGGTCCTGCCGCCGTCGTCGTCCGGGCCCGCCATCCGCGACCAGAGCAGCGGATAGAGATGCATGGCCCAGCCGATGTAGTAGTCGAAGTTCCGGCCGTCCCCGTCGGTGTACCAGCCGTCCCCGACGTACCAGTCCTCGATTCTGTCCAGATTGCTCTCGATGTCGGAGCGGCTGTAGGGGGCGCCCACCGAGGCGAGGAACTGCTCGGACACCACCTGGAAGAGACGCCAGTTGTTGTCCCAGGTGCGGCCGCCGACGAAGCCGGAGAACCAGTCGACGACCCGCTCCTGGACCCGGGTGTCCAGCTTGTCCCAGATCCAGGGGCGGGTCTCATGCAGACCGACGGCGATCGAGGCGGCTTCGACCATCTGCTGCGAGCAGTCGGTGAGCCTGGGCCAGGCCTCGGTGGAGGCCGGGTCCGTGCCCGTAGCCAGACCCTGCGCGTAGCGTTCGATCAGATTCGGCTCGACGTCCCCGCGGGCTCCGGCGATACGGAAGGCCGCCATCAGGAAGGAGCGTGCGTATCCTTCGAGCCCGTCCGACACCACGCCCGACCAGCTGGCCCGGCCGGGCAGCCGGTACTGCGCGAAGCCCGGTGTGGCGTACGGGACGAGCGCGTCGAGCATGCGGTCGGCCGAGGCCTCCCAGTGTGCGCGCGTCCACCCGGTCCGCGAGGACAGCAGCCGGTCGGTCGGGGGGAGGTGCAGGAAGGGCGGGGTCATGCGGGCGGTGCTCCTCAGTCCGTCAGGGTCGACGGGTCTACGGGCGGTGTGGGCAGGTTGAGCGCGGCGAGGGCGGCCTTGCCGTCCGCGTCGATCGGGTACGCCCACTTGTCGACGTAGAAGTCGGTGAGATCGTAACCAGTGATCCGGCTCGTGTACGTGGCGAAGTTCGACCAGCGCAGGGCGTCCTGGGTCTGCCAGTCGGACTGCGGGTTCTCCTCCCGGATCAGCCTGTGCAGTCGCGGCCAGATGTCGGTGCCGAAGGCGAGTTCGAGCTGGCGCAGCGAGACGAGTTTCTCGTACGCGCCGAAGGAGGTGGCGAAGCTCAGGCCGGGGGTGCCGAGTTTGGGCAGCGCCGTCTGGAACCAGTTGAGCCCGGTGGTGGTGTTGACGGTCAGCAGATTGGAGGTCTGGCCGAAGATACGCTGCGCGGCCAGCGAGTAGATGTTGACCGAGACCTCGGTCAGGCCGGCCGGCCGGTAGGCGAACTGCTGGTGCAGATGTCCGAGTTCGTGGTAGAAGCCCCAGCCCCGGTTCTTGACGCCTTCGACGGTGATCAGCCGGTCGAGATACGCGGCGGGGAAGGCGTTGTAGTAATGGGTGGCATAGGCCCCGACACCGGCGGGAACCTTCGACACCTCGTTGAACTGGTAGGGGCCCGCCTTGCGGCGGTGCAGTGGGCGGGAGCCGTCGAGCCCGCTGACCTTCGCATGCGAGGCGACCAGGCTCTCGACGAGACGCATCAGCGCGTCATGGTCCTCGTTTCGGTGGGCGAGGAAGCTGTCCCGGGTGACGGTGATGATCGCGTGCGGCGAGGTCAGTTCGACGTATCCGGAGTCGTTGGCCGCGTCCACCAGCGCCTGGAACTCGGACTCCGTGGTCTCGCCGAGGGTGAACGTCGGCAGGTTCACGGCACCGGAGAGGAAGGTCACTTCGGCGCGCTCACCCTGTCCGGCGAAGCGGAGATAGACGGGTCCGCCGTAGGGGTCGGTGAGCGTGTTGATGCCCGGAGTCAGGGTGTGGTCGCGCGGGGCCCGTTGTGCCACCACGTCGTGGTGGTTGTCGTATGTGCCGATGTGCAGGGTCGGCAGGACCCCGTGCGGTGCCCGCACCTTGACGGTGAGGGTGGCGCCGGCCGGGGCGTACCGCTTGGTCGTGATGAAGTCGCTGCCGCGGTACGTGGTGGCCAGGCGCAGCCGCTCGGTCTCCGCCGAGGGGAATGCCGTGGCGCGGACGGTGGTGGTACCGGGGCGGGCCGAGGCGGTTCCGGAGCCCAGCAGGGTCGCGGCACCCGCGCCCGCCAGGACGGCGAGGGCGCTGCGGCGGCTGAACGGGGACGAGGCGGGGGAAGCGTGCATGCGTACTCCCTGAGGAAGGAGGGGAAGACCGGTCGCAGGTGCCTGTTCAGGAGAGGGTGGCGGTGTGCGTGTGACCGCGCGATCCACCGACCGTGACGGTGAGGACGGGGCGACGGCCGGGTGTCACGGACACGGTCGGGTCGGCCGTGACCACCCTGCTCACCGGGAAGGGCAGTTCCACCGTGACCGTGGTCTGCGTGCGGCTCGGGTCGGCGACGGCGACGGTGAGTTGCTCGTCCCTGCGCTGGACCAGCACCGAGGCCGGTCCGGATGCGGTGATCCCGGCGGCGGTGGCCGCTGCCCAGAAGTTCACCGCGGTCAGCCCCTGCCTGCGAACCTCCACGGCCTGCGCGGTGGCGTCGTTGGCGACGATGCGGACCGGACGCGACTGCGACCAGACGGCTGTCGCGGCCGCGGACGCGCCGGGCAGCAGGACATAGGCGTAGCCCGCATCGGTGGGGGAGACACCGTGATCGACCCAGAGTGTCACATAGCGGCGGGTGACCGGATCGGTGCTGCCGCCGGTGTCCGCCCCGGTGTTGAGCGCCCGCCAGGTTCCGGTCCGCTCCTCGCGCAGCGCCTGGAGGGCAGTGGGGTCGGGGAAGACATAGCCGCCGACGCCGTCGACATGCGCCCACCGGGCGTGGTCGAACTCCTTGGTCCAGCCCTGGTCCGCCGGCTGTCGGACGCCGTCGACCGTCAGCCGCTGAGCCCCGTCGGTGCCGAGATTGCGGTTCTCGACGACCGTTTCGATCGTGCGCCCGTCGCTCGCGGTGATACCCGCGCCGAGCGCGATCACCGCATTGTCGAGCAGGAACCAGGATTTTCTGGCCCGCAGGGTGCTGCCCGAGGGACCGATGAGCTCCATCGCCGAAGCACCGTACCGGTCGTGGAGCACCGCTCCGCCCGCGACGGCGTTCGTCGGACGGTAGGTGGATGTGCCGGCGCCCGTGCCGAGATCGGTGCGCTTCCTGGTGTCGACCGTGGTGCCGGGCAGCCGGTACGGGTCGACGGTCGGCCAGAAGCCGTTGTTGAACTGCCCCAGGTCGTCGCCGTCGTACAGATATGTCATGCCGTCGCCGGTGTACCAGCCGTGCAGATTCTCGCCGTTGCCGGCCTCGTAGGCCGAGATCCGCTTCGACGACAACGACAGTGTGCAGGCCCAGCGGGGCTGGCGGTGCACCACCCGGTCCATGTCGGCGAAGACGAAGTGACCGGTCGTGCGCGCCCCGGCGGGAATGCTCCGGTCACTCAGCACGGCCTTGGCGAGGGCCAGTTGGGGAAGGGTGGCGAGAGCCGTGAACGGGGTGGTGCGGTTGCGGGTCAGCCAGCCCTTGGCCAGCGCGCGCCAGCGGTCCGCGTACGCGGCGGGTGCGCCGGTCGCCAGGAGCAGGATCGCTGCGACGGTCGCCGCACCGTCCCGGTGGTCACCGGCGCGCTCCCGGGATATCGCCCGGCCACGTACCGCGTCCATCATCAGCCCGTCGAAGACCACCGGCGAGAAGGTTCGCTCGACCGCCTCGTACATCACGGAGACCTGGGGGTCGGCGACCGCCCACTCGGAGCCGGCGAGCAGGGACAGCAGATAGGCGGTGCCGCCGAGCAGAACCGTGCCGTACGTACCCGTGTACGCGACCACGTCGTGCTGGACGAACGACCCGTCCTCGTAGAAGCCGTCACCCGAACCCGTGTACCGGAACAGGCTGTTGCGTCCGGAGTCGCGCACGTCGGAGAGCGCGTCACGGGCCGATGCCAGCTTGGCCGCGTCCTGTCCCAGCAGTCCGCGCAGCGCGACGATGACGGCCTTGTCGGTGCGGTTGGCGCCGGTCTCGGCGAGCGTGGGGGAGTTGGTGCGACGGTCCGCGTTCGGGCAGAACCGGTCGACCACTGCCAGATAGTCCGTCAGATCGGTGGCGGGCAGGCGCCCACGCAGCAGGACGGAGCAGTCCATCAGCGCCCGTGGGGCGCCGATCTCCCAGAACCACCAGTTGCCGGTCTCACGCTTGGCCGGGTTGTACGCGGTGTCGTACGTGAAGCGCAGCGCGGCGACGAGGGCGTCCGCCGTTTCGGCGCTGCCGGCCAGTGAGGTGCCGGGGGTGGCCCAGGCGGTCGCGAGCGTACGGAGCCGGGTGTAGCTCTGGCCGAAGTTGCCCGGGTCGGTGACCGGGGAGAGATCCGGCCAGAGGGCGGTCCGCCCGGCGCTGCGGTCGAGGGTCTCCCAGAGCCCCTTCGCCGTGGTGTCCAGAGCGGCGACCGCCGCGACGACGTCGGGGTCGGACGGGTCGAACGCGCCGCCGGTCAGGAGGGTTTCGGCGCGCTGGAGGAGTTCGTCGAAACCCACGGTGCCGGCGGTCTCGCCGGCCACCACGGGCTGCGCCTGCGCGGCGCCGGCCGTGGCGACGAGTGTCGTGGCGGAGGTGGCCGCGACGGCCGCGGTGGCGCCCGTCGCGGCGAGCAGGGTGCGTCTGCTGAGGTTCATGGTGTCTCCTTTCGCTGCGGTCAGTCCGTGAGCGTGCTCGGGTCGACGGGCGGCTTCGGCAGGTTCAGCGCGGCCAGTTCCGCCTTGCCGACGGCGTCGATCGGGAACGCCCAGGTGTTCACGAAGAAGTCCGTGAGGTCGTAGCCGGAGACCCGGCTGGAATACGTGGCGAGCGCCCGGTAGCGCTTGTCGGTCTCCGTGTAGTCCGACTGCGGGTTCTCCTCGCGCACCAGCTTGTGCATGCGCGGCCAGAAGTCGTCACCGAAGGCGAGTTCCAGCTGGCGGAGCGGGACGAGCTTCTCGTACGCGCCGAAGGACTTCTCGTACGTCAGCCCCGCCGTGCCGAACTTGAGCTGCGCGGACCGGAAATAGGTGAGCCCGGTCTTCGGATCGACCGTGAGGAGGTTGGACGGCTGCTTCAGGGTGCGCTGCGCGGCAAGCGAGTAGATGTTGACCGTGACCTCGGTCAGACCACCGGGCTTGTACGCCATCTGCTGGTGAAGATGGCCGAGTTCGTGATACAGCCCCCAGCCGCGGGTCCGCAGCCCCTCCACCGTGGTGGCCCGGTCGAGATAGGCGCGGGGGAAGCCGTTGTAGCCGTGCGTGGCGTAGGCGCCGACGCCGGTCGGCACCTTGCTGACCTCGGTGAAGTGGTACGGCCCCGCCTTGCGCCGGTGTACCGGCTTCGAACCGTCGAGCCCGCTGATCCGGGCGTGCGAGTCGATGATCGTCTCGACCAGTTCGAGCAGCGCCGCATGGTCCTCACTGCGGTACAGAAGCGCGCCGTCGCGGGTGAGCGTCATGATCGTGTGCGGGGCGTGGAGTTCGACGTACGGTGAGGCGGTAAGCGTGTCGAGCTGGTGCTGGTAGTCGGCCTCGGAGGTGCGGCCCAGTGTGAAGACCGGCATCGGGACGGCGCCGGAGCGGAAGACCACACCGGCACGCTCGCCGTCCCCCGTCAGGGTCAGATAGACGGGGCCGCCGTGCGGGTCGGTCACGGTGTTCGCGCCGGCCGTCAGCGGGTAGCTGCGGGGCTCGGTGATCTCGCCGTAGTAGTCCCACGCACCGATCCAGAGCGTGGGTACCAGGCCGTCGTTCGGCTGGACGGTGAACGAGAGCGGGGTGGCGGCCGGGACGTACAGGCCGGTGGGCTGGAACTCGGAGCCGCGCAGGGCCTGTCCGAGCCGCAGCCGCTCCGCCTCGGCGGCGGGCCGCGCGCTCACGCTCACCTTGACGGGCTGTGCGGTGTCCGCGGCAGCGGTACCGGCTGCCCGGGCGGAGGGGGCGGTGGTGCCGAGCGCGACCGCTGCTCCCACGCCGGCCGCGGCGGCGAGAACCGAACGGCGGCCGACGGGGGCGGAGGCGACGGCCGGAGGCGTGACGGCGGAGAAAGGGGACTGACGCATGCGGAACTCTCCCTGCAGAAACAATTGAGGGGCGGAAGCGTGCGGAACGGGTGAAGCTCGCCGTCAGCATGTAAGCGGTTGCTATCAAGCCGCAAGAGGGCTCAGGAAGTTACTGTTATTTACTATGGTCAACTACGGGCAGTGGCGCAGTAACCGGTCACATCCGGGTGGACCGACCGGACCGGGGCGCGACGGAATCGCGTACCACGATGTGCGTGCCGAGCCGCAGGGCGCCCGTGGTCGGCTCCCGCCAGTCGTCCTCGTCCCCACCGCCGACGGCCAGCCGCACGGCCTGCCGTCCCATCTCCTCCAGCGGCACATGAACGGTGGTCAGCCGCGGTCGTAGCTCCTGGGCGACCGGAATGTCGTCGTACCCCACCAGGGAGATGTCCTCGGGTACCCGCACCCCGGCCTCCTCCAGAGCCTGGGCGGCGCCCGCCGCCACGATGTCGTTGGCGGCGAAGACGGCGGTGAAGTCCGGCCCGTCCCGCAGCAGTTCCGCCATCCTCCGGTAGCCGAAGTTCCGGCTGAAGGTGCCGGGCTGGGCCAGCTCCGGGTCCGGTGTCACCCCGCGCAGCTCCAGGGCCCGCCGGTGCCCGGCCAGCCGGTCTCGGGTGGTGGAGAGCTTCGGCGGGCCGCCCAGGTAGAGGATCCGTTCGTGCCCCTGCATCAGCAGATGGTCGGTGATGGCGAAGGCGCCGCCCTCGTTGTCGTACTCGACCGCGGCCGTCGGTGCCTGCTCGCCCAGCGGCGGCCTGCCGCACAGCACGAGCTTCGATCCGCCGGCGTCCAGCTCGCGGGCCCGGCGGGCCAGCTCCGAGGTGTAGCCGCGGTCGGCGACGCTGCCGCCCACCACGATCACCGCGTCGGCCCTGCGCTCGTGCATCAGCTCGACGAAGGCCAGTTCGCGCTGGGGGTCGCCCTGGGCGCAGCACACCAGGCAGAGCCGCCCGCCGAGCGCGGCCTCCCGCTCCACACCGCGGGCGATGTACGCGTAGAACGGGTCGATGAGCTCGTTGACGATGATGCCGACGGTGCGGCCGGAGGCACCGGCAAGGGCGCGGGCGTGCGCGTTCACGACATAGCCGAGCTCGCGCATCGCGGCCTCGACCCGCTCCCTGGTCGCCTCCGCGACCGGGTAGTTGCGGTTCATGACGCGCGAGACCGTGGCGGTGGAGACGCCCGCCCGCCGGGCCACATCCGTGACGGTCGCCCTGCGCGGTCCGTCCGCGGCCGTGCTCTGCCGGCGCATCCGGCTCACCCCCTGGTGACTGTTGTGTGACGCCGAGCCTAGAGCCTGGGCGCGGGTGGGGTTCACGCGATCCTCCCCAGGTCGGCCCGGTGGACCGGATGGGTGAACGGCGTGCCCTGTGCGTACCGCACCAGCTCGTCGACGGCGAGCGCGCCGAGCCGCCCCACCTCATTGCCCTGCGCGCCCGCCAGGTGTGGGGTGAGGAAGACGTTCGGCAGGTCCCACAGGGGGTGACCGTCCGGCAGGGGCTCGGGGAATGTGACGTCCAGAACCGCGTCCAGCCGCCCGCTGACCAGGTGCTCGGTCAGTGCCTCGGTGTCCACGAGGGGGCCGCGCGCGGTGTTGACGAGCAGGGTGCCGGGGCGCATCAGGCCGATCCTGCGCGCGTCGAGCAGCCCGCGGGTCTCGGGGGTGTCGGGCGCGTGCACGGTGACGACATCGCTGGTCGCCACCAGGGTGTCCAGATCGGTCGGGGTGACCCCGAGCCGTCCGGCCTCGTCGGCGTCGACGTACGGGTCGTAGAGCAGTACCTCGGCATCGAGGATCCCGAGCAGTTCGATGACCCGGCGGCCGATCCGGGACGCGCCGATGACGCCGATGGTCAGTCCGTGTGTACCGAGCCAGTGCTGCCGGTCGAGGTCGGCGCCGGTGCGGTGGGTCCGGCGGGTGCGGAAGAGATCGGCCAGCGGGAACACCCGCTTCGCGCCCATGATGATCGCGGCCAGGGTGTACTCGGCGACCGGTACGGCGTTGGCCGCCGCGGCCGAGGAGACCACGATCCCGCGGTCGAACGCCGTCTGCGACAGAAATGTCTTCACCGTGCCGGCCGCGTGGATCACGGCGCGGAGCTGTGGGGCCCGGCCCAGCAGGGCCGTGTCGACGGGCGGGCAGCCCCAGCCGGTGAGCAGGACCTCGGCCGAGGCCAGCGCCGCGGCGGCCTCCGGCGTGTCGAAATCTCTGACCGCGGACGGGACGAGGAGATCAGCGGCTTCCTCCAGCTGGGTCCGTACGGGCGGTGGGAAGACGTCGTCGAGCAGTCCGGGGCTCATGACCAGGACCGTGCGCGGCCGCCTCGGGGGCAGTTCCGCAGCGACGGTAGCGGAATGAGCCGGTGCCTCTTCGGTGGTTCGCACCCTGCCTCCGGACAGTAAGCGTGTTCTATGGAATGACCGGCACGCTAGGTACATCGAGGCCCGACCGTCAAGCATGACCGTCGGTCAACTATCCCGTTTCGTGGTTGATTTGCCGGTTCATCCCCCAGGATTTGATCGTGAAGGCTCCACGTAATGCAGCCGTTTCTCCGGATCTCTTGACGCTGGGATTAACCGCTTACTAACTTGCCGCCGCAGAAGGCTCACCACGCGCCAACCGGCCGAACAGGACGCACCATGGCTGAAACAGCACCCCCGCTGCCTCGGGAAAAGCGGTCAAAACGGCAACAGATGACGGCGACGTCGTCGTCTTCGTCGACCCGTGCCGTTCTCCCGCAGAGCAGGCTGACCGTCTGGCAGCGGATCAAGCGGGACCGTGTGATGCTGCTGCTGACCCTTCCGGGCCTGCTGTACTTCATCGTCTTCCACTACGTTCCGCTGCTCGGCTATGTCGTGGCGTTCCAGGACTACCAGCCGTACCTCGGCTACATGCACAGCGCCTGGGTGGGCTTCGCCAACTTCACCACCGCGTTCGGCGAGCCGGCCTTCTGGTCCGCGACCCTCAACACCCTGGAGATCGCCCTCATCCAGCTGGTGTTCTTCTTCCCGATCCCGGTGGCCCTCGCCCTGCTGCTCAACAGCATCGTCAGCGAACGGATCCGGCGCTTCGTGCAGAGCGTCGTCTACCTGCCGCACTTCATCGGCTGGGTCATCATCGTCTCGATCTTCCAACAGATCCTGGGCGGGGCCGGGCTGTTGCCCGATGTCCTCGGGGGCATGGGGCTGCCGCGCTACGACATGATGAGCGACCCCGACGCCTTCCCCTGGCTGCTGACCCTTCAGGTGGCCTGGAAGGACGCCGGCTGGGGCACGATCATCATCCTCGCGGCGCTGCTCGGCATCGACAAGGGCCAGTACGAGGCCGCGGCGATCGACGGCGCCGGTCCCAGGCGCCGCCTGTGGCACGTCACTCTTCCCGGCATCGCACCGGTCCTGATCCTTCTCCTGATCCTCAACCTCGGGCAGATCCTCTCCGTCGGTTTCGAGCAGATCCTGCTCCAGCGCGACGCGGTCGGCCCGGACGCCGGTGAGGTCCTCGACACATACGTCTACTACCACGGCATCAAGGACAACGACTGGGGCGTCGCCGCCGCCGTCGGACTCGTCAAGGCGGTCATCGGCACCGCACTCGTCCTGGGCGCGAACAAGTTCGCCCACCGCCTCGGCCACGAAGGGGTGTACCGCGGTGCTGACCGTTGAGAAGCCGCCCGCCACGTCCGCACCCAGCACGGCGCCGGCGAAGAAGACTCCCCGTAGCAAGAAGCAGTCCGACGGCCGTCCGCCGTGGATGGAGAAGCCGACCCGCGTCGGGCAGGCCGCCAAGGGCCTCGCCATTGTCGTCGTGGTCGCCGCCGTCGCCTATCCGCTGCTCGGCGTCATCGGCACGAGCTTCGCCTCGCAGACCGACATCATCCGCAGTTCCGGACTGGTCCTGTGGCCCGATCACCCCACCCTGGACGCCTACCGCACCATCTTCACCGGTGGAGTCGTCACCCGGGCGCTCGTGGTCAGCCTCGGCATCACGGTGTTCGGCACCCTCGCCAGCCTGCTCGTCACCGTGGGCATGGCGTACGGCCTCTCCCGCCGCGATGTCACCGGATCCCGCTTCATCCTGATGACGGCCCTGTTCACCATGCTCTTCAACGCGGGCATCATCCCCAACTTCCTCCTGGTCAAAGGACTCGGGCTGTACGACACGTACGCGGCGCTCGTCATGCCCACCCTGGTCAGCGCCTTCAACCTGGTCGTCCTGCGGTCCTTCTTCATGAACCTGCCCGAAGAGCTGTACGACGCGGCGAAGGTCGACGGGGCCGGCGACTTCCGCGTCCTCGTACGGATCGTCCTGCCACTCTCCAAGGCCGTCCTCGCCGTGATCAGCCTCTTCTACGCGGTGACGTACTGGAACGCCTTCTTCAACTCGCTCCTGTACCTGGGCGACTCCGACAAGTGGCCGCTGCCCATGGTCCTGCGCACCTATGTCCTTCAGGGCCAGAGCCTGAACGCCGCCTCGGCCGGCGAGGTCCTCGCCCCGCAGCAGGCCGTCCAGATGGCGGTCCTGGTGATCGCTGTCGTACCGATCCTCTGCGTCTACCCGTTCCTCCAGCGCTACTTCACCAAGGGCGTGCTCACCGGCGCCATCAAGGGCTGACCGCCACTCCGCCACCCCCTGCACTTCCCTTCCCCTCTCTCCCAAGGAGATTCCAGGTGTCGAGCTCCACCCCCATCAACCGCAGATCGCTGTTCCGCCTGGGTGCGGGCGTCGGTCTCGGTCTGGCCGCCGCTCCGCTGCTCGCCGCCTGCGGCGACGGTGGCACGGCCGCCAAGGCGGAGGCCAAGAGCGCCTCGCTGCTCCCGAACTCCGCGGTCCGCAACATCGGCCTCAAGCCCGACCTCCAGGGCACCACCACCGGTGTCCCGCAGGGCTTCTTCAGCTACCCGGCCAAGCCGTTGCGGGCCACGAAGGGCACCCCGCTGAAGGGGGCCAAGCCGATCAGCGCGACGATGGAGACGTTCTCCCCACCGCCGCCCGCACGCGGCAAGAACGCCGCCTGGCAGCAGATCGAGAAGCTCCTCGGCGGCCGGGTGGACATCACCGCCGTCCCCGCCGACGACTACGGCACCAAGTTCTCCACAATGGTCGCGAGCGACAGCCTGCCGGACCTGTTCATGTACCCGGAGTCCGGTGGCGTCGACAACAAGGCCGCCTTCCTCCAGGCCACATGTGCCGACCTGACGCCCTTCCTCGCCGGGGACAAGATCAAGGACTACCCGAACCTGGCCGCGATCCCGAAGGGTGCCTGGCAGGCCGCCATCTTCGGCGGCAAGCTCTACGGTCTGCCGATCGCCCGTACCGGCACCGGCGGCGCCGGCTTCTACCGCCACGACCTCTTCGCGGAGGCGGGCGTCACGGACCTGGATCAGATCACGGACCTCGACCGGTTCATCGAGCTCTGCAAGGAGCTCACCCGGCCCAAGAAGGACCAGTACGCGATCATCGCGGGTGCCACCACGATGCTCGCGATGTCCGCGGGCGCGCCGGGCGGCTGGCGGCTGGACGCCAAGACCGGCAAGTTCACCGTGGACCTGGAGACTCCCGAGTACCGGCAGGCCGTCGAAACCGCCCGGAACCTGTACAAGGCGGGCTGTTACTACCCCGGCACCCTCCAGATGTCCGGGGCACAGAAGGCCCAGTACACGGACATGTTCAAGAACGGCAAGGGCGCGTACGTCTATGACGGCATGCCCACCTATCTGGCGCCCGGCGTCGGCTACATCGCCGCGATGAAGGCGATCGACACGACGTACGACCCACGCCCGTTCGTCCCGTTCGGCAAGGACGCCGTCACGTGGATGGACAACGTCGCCCTGCAGAACACGCACATCAAGAAGGCGTCCGGGGACCGCGTCAAGCAGATCCTCGCCTTCGCCGACTTCGCCGCCTCCCCGTTCGGCAGCGAGGAGTACACGCTGATCAACTACGGCGTCGAGGGCACCGACTTCACCCGTGACGACAAGGGCAACCCGGCCCTCACCAAGCAGGGCACCCAGGATGTCACCGTGCCCTGGAAGTTCGCGGCCTCCGCCGTCCCCGCGATCTTCAGCGCCGATTCCGAGCAGGGCGTCCGCCACGTCCACGACGCGTTCACCAAGATGATCCCGATGATGGTGCCGGACCCGACCCTCCAGTACTCCTCGCCCACGTGGGATTCCAAGGGCTCCGGCAGCCTCGGCACGCTGAAGGGCGACGCCCTGAAGGACATCATCGCCGGTCGCAAGCCGATGTCGGCCTACGACCAGCTGGTCAAGGACTACCTGGCCAAGGGCGGCGAGCAGGCCCGTGGCGAATTCGAAGAGGCCTTCCAGAAGGGCAAGAAGTGATGAGCTCTCCCACCAGCAGGCGGTCTGCGCTCCGGCTCGGCGGCGCGGCCGTCGCGGCAGCGGTCGCCGTACCCGTCCTCGGCTCGCCCGCCAGTGCCCGCAGCCTCGGCTTCGATCCCGCCCCCGGCTCCGACGGCGTCGGCGACCCGCTCTTCCCGACCCTCGGCAACGGCGGCTACCAGGTCGTCCACTACGACCTGACCTTCGATTTCACCCCGGTGACGTACGACTTCACCGCCGTCGTGAAGATCAATGCCAGGGCGACCCAGGACCTGTCCGCGTTCAACCTGGACACCGACGGGCACACCATCGACTCCGTCACCGTCGCCGGGCGCACCGCGACCTGGGCGCTGTCGGCCGGCAAGAGCGGCCAGGAACTCACCGTCACCCCCGCCCAAGCGTTGCACGACGGGCAGCCGTTCACCGTCGAGATCCGGTACCACGGCAACGGCAAGGCAACCCGACTCGGCCTCACCGGCTGGAAGTTCGGCACCGACGGCGGTTTCGCCTCGGCCGCCCAGTCCTCCCGCGCCGACACGTTCCTGCCCTGCAACGACACCCCGTCCGACAAGGCCACCTGGACCTTCCACATCAGCGCGCCGCAGGGCTATGTCGCGACCGCCAACGGCGAACTGCTCGACAGGACCTCGCGCGCCGACGGCTCCACCGTCTGGCACTTCGCCCTGCGCGAGCGGATGGCGACCGAACTCATCGGCATCGCCGTCGTCAAGGGCACCTATCTGTACGGCACCAGCCACCGTGGACTGCCGCTGCGGCACATCGTCCCGCAGGGGCAGGAGGAGAAGTACGGCCCGATCGTCGCCCGTACCGCCGACCATCTGGCCTGGCTGGAGGAGAAGTTCGGCCGCTATCCCTTCTCCGTGTACGGCCTCCACATCTACGACGGCTACACCGACGCCCTGGAGAACCAGACCCTCTCCCTCTTCTCCACCAACTGGTTCAAGCTCAACGCCAACGGCCAGCCGGGCTACGAGACCACCATGGTCCACGAGCTCACCCACCAGTGGTTCGGCGACTCCGTCACTCCGAACGACTGGCAGCAGGCATGGCTCAACGAGGGCCCCGCCGTGTACTACGCCGGGCTGTACGGCGAGGAGCGCGGCTGGTCGGTCTTCGCGGACAAGATGAAGACCACGTACGAGAAGCTCGACGCGGTCCGCGCCGCCGACGGCCCGCCCGGACGGCCCAAAGCGCTCGGCGGCACCAACATCTACGACGGCGGCGCGCTCGTCCTGTACGCCCTCAACCTCCACATCGGTCAGCAGAAGTTCGACCAGGTCATGCGGGAGTGGGTCAAGCGGTTCAAGGACTCCACCTACACCAGCGAGGAGTTCATCGCCCACACCGTCAAGATCACCGGCGACGCGTCCCTCGACCCGTTCCTGCGCGACTGGCTCTTCGGAGCCGTGAACCCGCCCATGCCCGGACACCCCGACTGGAAGGCCGCCGCATGAACCGCCCGATGAACGCCATACGAGGAACCGCCGCAGCCATCACCGCCGCGGCTCTCGCCGCCCTCGTCGCCGCCCCGACCGCCCAGGCCGCACCCGGTGTCCGCACCCTGTACGCGGCACCCGACGGCCACGGCACCTCGTGCACCGTCGCCCGCCCGTGTTCACCGGAAGGTGCCCGCGACCAGGCACGCACCGAGACCGGCCGTGACATCCGCATTCTCCTCAAGGGCGGCACGTACCACCTCGACGCCCCGCTGCGGCTGGGCGCCGACGACTCCGGCACGGACGGACACACCGTCACCTGGACCGCGGCGCCCGACGCGCGCCCCATCCTGTCCGGCGGCCGCACCCTCACCGGATGGACGCAGAACACCGACGGCACCTGGACCGCCGAAGTCCCGGCCGGTGTCACCCCGCGTCAGCTCTTCGTCGACGGCAAGCGTGCCACCCGCGCCCGGGGCGAGGCCTGCGCGGCGAGCGTCTGTGACGCCACGAAGACCGGCATGACAGGTGCGAAGGCCACCGGCATCGCCGACTGGCAGCGCCCCACGGACGCCGAGGCCGTCATCCGGGTCCGCTGGCGCAACTACCACTGCCGGATCGCGGGCGTCAGCGGCGACCTGCTCACCTTCGCCCAGCCCTGCTGGACGAACTCCGCGAGCGGTACCAACCGCACCGGACCCGCCTGGGACACCACGACGGTCGACTCCACTCGTTACAGCGGCGTCGCCTTCTTCGAGAACGCCCCCGAACTCCTCGACCAACCGGGCGAGTTCGTCTGGAACTCGGAGGCCCGCACCGTCACCTACCTGCCGCGCAAGGGCGAGGACATGCGCCGCGCGCAGGCCATCACTCCGCACACCGAACAGCTGCTCGTCGTCGACGGTGCCCACGACGTCACCGTCAGCGGGATCGGCTTCGCGTATGCGGCGTACCGCCAGCCCGGCACCGACGAGGGCTACGCGGGCATGCAGGCCGGTCTCACCCTGACCGGAGCCACCGGCCCCGTCGACCATGCGGGCCGCTTCTACACCAAGCCGTCCGCCGCGGTCACCGTCCGCGGCGGACAGCACATCTCCATCGAGAACGCGCGATTCAGCCACCTCGGCGGGGCGGGCGCGACGCTCGAAGCAGGCACCAAGGACAGCTCCCTGACCCGTTCCACGTTCACCGACCTCTCCTCGGGTGCGGTGTACGTGGGAGACACCGAGCCGATGCCCTCGGCGGCACTCGCGGGGGAGCGGAACACGATCGCGTACAACACGATCACCCGCTCCGGAGTCGAGTACACCGACGCGGTCGGCATCTGGGCCGGTTACGAGGCCGAGCTGACCGTCGACCACAACAGCATCGACCACCTGCCGTACTCCGGGATCTCGGTCGGCTGGGGCTGGAACCAGCCCGAGTCGCGGAAGTCCGTGCTGCGCGACAACAAGGTGACGAACAACCGGATCACGAACGTCATGGAGGTCGCCCACCAGCAGCACGACGGCGGCGCGATCTACACCCAGGGCGCCCAGCCCGGCACCGTCGTTTCCGGCAACTACATCAACCGCTCCGCCTTCGGCAACACCGAGCGCGACGGCAACGGCATCTACCTCGACGAGCAGTCCTCGTACATCACCGTCGAGAACAACGTCATCACCCGTATCGGCTACAAGTGGGTCTCCAACTGGGCGGACTACGGCATCCAGAACACCGCCCGCGGCAACTGGACCGACACCGCGGCGCCCACGCTCGGTGGAACGGGGTCCGTCATGACGGACAACTGGACCGGCCTGGACCGGCTGCCGGCCGACGCCCTCGCCGTCGCCGCCCGGGCCGGCGCCCACGGCGGCCCCGTCGAACAGCTCCGCACCGACCTGGCACGCACGGGCACCGCAACCCAGTCCTCGACCGAGGGCACGGCGGGTGCGGCGCTCGCCCTCGACGCCGACACCAACACGGATACCCGGACGCTGTCCGAGGCGGGTGCCTGGTGGCAGGTCGACCTGGGCGCGACGAAGCATGTCCGCCAGATCGAGATCTGGAACAACTCGTCGACCACGACAGCTGACTTCGACGTCATCACGGACGACGGCACGGTCCACGTCAGCGGCAAGGCACTGCGCCCGACGGTCCTGAACGTGGACAGCAGGACCCGTACGGTGAAGATCGCCCTGTCGGGAACGGGCCGCGTGGCTCTGTCCCAGGTCCTGATCCACCCGTAGGCCTGCGATTCACCGCAGGTGATCCACCCCGCCGGACGGGCCCTGGCCCGTCCGGCATCTTCATGCCTGCGTTCTCCCCGGTCCTGATGGACTCCTGGTGGTTGCCCCCGGCCCGCGACCGCCGGACGGTCCGGGGCCGGCGCTGTCCGCAGCGTGACGCGCGGGAGTTCAAGCCCGTCGAACGGGCCGTATTGCAGCCGTCGCAAGGAGACAGTCAAGACGCCTGACCTCCGGCACGCAGCACCCACGGAGCATGTGCTCTGCGCCAGTGTTACGGGCCGGCATGCCCGGCCACCACCGGCGCCTCCACCAGCAGTCTTCCGTGAATCGGCCGGTATCCCAGCGATCGATTCACCGTCGTCATGGGCAGGTTCTCCTGGTTGACGGTCGAGGTGACGGCGCGCACTGCGGGGAAGTGTCCACGGAGCCGGATGGCTTGTTCAGCCTTGATCCATCGAGCCAGTCCTCGGCGTCGATGCTCGGGGAGGACCGCGGTGTCATGCTGGTCGGCCACGGGGCCGCCGCCCGCCGGGACGGTGGCGACGGTGGCAGCGACGACCTCGCCAGAAGGCGTGTGCACCGCGGTGCTCACCATCAACTGGTCACCACCAGCGGTCATCTTCGCCTCCCATACGCGTACCGCAGCGGAGTCCCACGTCCGGGGCGGCATCTGCAGCGCGGCGCCCGGGGCATCCAGCACATGGCCCATCACCCGCCCCAGAGAGGCAGTCAGCTGCTCGGGGGCCGGCCCGATCCAGTGAACCAGGCGGTAGGCGGAAGGCGAGCACGCCGCCAGTTCCCGGCACCGGGCCACCACCCAATCCCGGTCGAGCCGCTGTTCCTGAAGTTCCAGGCGCAGCACAACGCGTAAACCGGGAACGGTGCGAGCGAAGGACTCTCCGGGCGGGCCGGCCAGCACCGTGCCCTGCAGCCGGTCCATCCCGACCTCACCGGCACTCCGCATGATCTCGAAGAGCAGCGCGGAGCCGACGCCGCCGCGCCGATTCGGTGGCGCAACGAACAGGCGGAGGAAACCGGTACCTGGAGGCCGGTGCGGCTGCGGCCGCAGCTCCGCGACCCCGATGACCGCCTCGCCGGAACCGCTGCGAGCGGCCCAGCGCATCGCCGGTGGCTCCTCGGCCAGGAGCCGCCCGGCCAGAGCGGACCGCGTGACCGAGCTGCCGGACAGATCCCTTTGGCCGTCACTGAACACCGCACACCAACCGGCAAGGTCAGCGGCATCCGCGCGCCTCGGCAGGAAAGGCTCCACCGTCACTGTGGTCATCACAGCACTTTGACACGGAGCAGGCCCTCCCGCCCAGGACCTCCGGCAAGCCCGCCCGGCCCCGGCAACCCACGAATACCGCAGCAACGGAACAAGAGCCCTGCGCCAGTACGGCACGATCAAGCCCGTCCGGTGAAGGGGAACGGAGCGGCCCCCGACGCGCCCGGTCACCGCAACCCACGTCCCGGCACTCCCGTACTGCCCCGCAACACCACCTCACCCTCCACCCGCACCACCCGGGCCCGCCTCCCGGCCCCCACCTCCTGCAGCGCCAGCGCGATCGCGTTCTCGCCCATCGATGTCAGGGGCAGCGCCACCGTCGTGAGCGGCGGCGACAACTCCCGTACCAGCGGGATGTCGTCGAACCCGGCCAGCGACACATCCTCCGGCACCCGCGACCCCGCCTCCCGCAGCGCCGCCAGCGCCCCGACCGCCATCACATCGGTCACCGCGAAGACACACGTGGGCCGGGCCCGGGACGGCGACCGCGCCGCGGAGAGCAGCAGGCGCCGCGCCGCCTCGTACCCGCCGTCACGGGTGAACGCCCCCTCCACCACCTGGTCGAGCCCGATGCCCGCCTCGGCGAGCCCCTCCCGGAACCCGGCCAACCGGTCGGAGACCGTCGTCAGCTCGGGCGGCCCGCTGAGTACCGCGAACCTCCGATGGCCCAGCCCCACCAGTGCCCGGGCCAGCGCAGCCGCCCCCGCCTGGTTCTCCGGTTGTACGGTGTCCACCCGCAGGCTGCGGTGTCGGCTGACGACCGCCACCCGCCCGCCGGCCCTGACATACGGCTCCAGTTCGGTATCCATGGCCCGCTCCCATGCGCGGTCCTGGAAGCCCGAGCCGATCAGCAGGATCGCCCGCGCGCGCTGAGCCCGCAGCATGGAGACGTAACTGATCTCCCGCGCCGGCTCCCGGAACGTGGAGGCCAGCATGACGAGCAGCCCCCGTTCCGCAGCCGCCCGCATCACACCGCTGGAGATCGCCGCGAAGTAAGGATCGCTGACGTCATGACAGATGACCCCCACCGTGCGGTTGTTGGCGGCACTGGCGAGCGCCTGGGCATGTGCGTTGGGGATGTAGCCGAGCCGTTCCGCCGCCGCGTGCACCCGTTGTCGCAGATTGTCGCGGACCGTGGCCGTACCGTTGAGCGCCCGTGAAGCGGTGGCCGGTGAGACCCCGGCCTCCCGGGCCACGGCGTCGAGCGTGACATGGGCCGTGGCCGCGACGGCGCGGCGTGCTCCCGGACGGTCCCGCGTCGTCCGTCCGCTGGTCACGCGTTCACTCAACTCGACCCCCAAGGGCGCGGTGGCGGCAGGCTTCCGAAACTTCAGGACGACCTATTGACCGTGCATGCAGGCAGTCATTAGCGTGGCGGCACCTTACCAGAAAGCGCTTTCTGAAAGCGCCTTCTCCGTCATTGCAGGATCGCACAACTCTCGACAACTGGCCCCCGAAGTGCAGGGAGTTCACCGTGAGCCAGAGTGCCTTGACCAGAAGTCCCGCCGAAGTGGCGGGAGTTGCCCGGCGGGCTGGGCCGTCCGCGGGGGAGCGGCTGGCGCGGGCGGCCGAGCAGAGCTGGCGCCCGGTGGCCCTGCTGCTGGCCTGCTTCGTCGTCTGGTGGGTGATCTCGGCGGCCGAGCTGGTGGAGTCGTATCTCGTGCCGTCGCCCGGTGCGACACTCGATGTCCTCACGGGGAAGACGAGTTATCTCTGGCAGCACAGCTGGGTGACCACGTACGAGACGCTGCTCGGTTTCGTGATCGCCGTGGCCGTCGGCGTGCTGGCGGCCGTGGTCATGGTGTACTCCTCCACCGTCGAGCGCACGCTCTACCCCATTCTGCTGTTCGCGCAGGTCGTACCGAAGATCGCGATCGCGCCGCTGTTCGTGGTCTGGCTCGGCTTCGGTATCGCGCCGAAGATCCTCATCGCCGTTCTGATCGCCTTCTTCCCGGTGGTGATCTCCATGGTCACGGGACTCAAAGCGGTCGACCCGGAGATGCTTCAGCTGTCGGCGACGATGGGTGCCAAGCCCTGGCAGACCTTCCTGAAGATCCGTTTCCCTGCGTCCCTTCCACATCTCTTCTCCGGTCTCAAGGTCGCGGTCACCCTGGCCGTGACCGGTGCCGTCGTCGGCGAGTTCGTGGGTGCCAACGAGGGGCTGGGCTATGTGATCCTGCAGGCCAACGGCAACCTCGACACCCCGATGCTCTTCGCCGGGCTGCTGGTGATGTCTCTGATCGGCGTCGTCCTCTTCGTTGTGGTCGAGATCGCCGAGCGGCTCCTGCTCCCCTGGCACGCCAGCCGCCGCGATGCGCCGGCCACCACCTCGTACTGATCGCCACTTTGTCCCGTACCGAGCGCCACCCATTGATTGCTGTCACGGACCCCGTCGCCAGAAGGGCCAGCCCATGCACGCGCGCAGACTCCTGATCGGTGTCGTACCTCTTGTCCTGCTGGCCACGGCCTGCGGCGGGAACGACGCGTCGAAATCCACCGATGACTCGGGCAAGAAGCTGGACAAGGTCACGCTGACGCTCAACTGGTATCCGTACGGCGAACACGCGCCGTTCTACTACGGCAAGCAGCAGAAGATCTTCGAGAAGCACGGCATCGACCTGACGATCCAGGCCGGCCAGGGCTCGCAGAAGACGGTGCAGGCGACCGCCGCCGGGCAGACCGACTTCGGCTGGGCCGACACCCCGGCGCTGCTGGCCGCGGTCGACCAGGGGGTGCAGGTCAAGAGCCTCGGCGTCTTCCTGCAGACGACCCCCGCGTCCGTGCAGTCCTTCGACGCCAAGGGCATCGGGTCGCCCGCCGATCTGAAGGGCAAGACGATCGCCGGGACGGCCGGTGACGCGCTCTCCAAGACGTTCCCGATCTTCCTGAAGAAGAACAACATCGACGAGTCGGAGGTGAAGGTCCAGAACACCGACCCGGCGGGCAAGATCGCCGCGGTGATCTCCGGGAAGACGGACGGACTGCTCGGCTACGCGAGCGACCAGGGCCCGACCATGCAGGAGAAGGCCAAGAAGCCCGTCTCGTATCTGCGCTTCTCCGAGAACGGGCTGAACTTCTACTCCAACGGTCTGCTCGCCGGGCAGAAGCTTCTCGCCTCCAAGTCCGAGCTGGCGGGTCGCATGGCGCAGGCGGTCAGCGAGGCATGGGCCGCCGCGGCGAAGGCGCCCGAGCCTGCGGTCGCGGCCATGGACGGGGCGTCGGAGCAACTGCCGCCGAAGACCGTGCTGGCAGAGCAGTTCAAGACGACGCTCACGCTGCTGCACACCACGTCGACCGAGGGCAAGGCGCCCGGCGTCAACGACGAGGCGGACTGGCAGCAGACCATCGACGTCTTCGCCGAGGCCGGAATGGTCAGCAAGCCCAAGTCCGTGGCGGAGTACTGGGACGCGAAGACGGCGCTGAAGGGATGACGATGCCGAAGCAGGACGCGAAGCCCCGGGACCCGCTCGGTGCGAGCGGCCGTGGCGCCGTCACCCCGGCCGTCGGCGTGTCGGACGTCTCGGTCCGGTTCCGTGGCAAGAACCGCGATGTCACCGCCCTGAGCGAGGTCTCGCTCGATGTGGCTCCGGGCGAGTTCGTCGCCCTGGTCGGACCGTCCGGATGCGGCAAGTCGACGCTGCTGAAGCTGGTCGCCGGACTGCTGAAGCCGTCCTCGGGCGAGGTGCGGCTCGGCGGCGAACGGGTCACGGGCCCACGGCACGACATCGGTTACGTGTTCCAGCGCGCCGCCCTCCTGGAGTGGCGTTCCGCGCGCCGCAACATCCTTCTGCAGGCGGAGATCCGGAAGATGCCGGCGGCCAGGGCGCGCGACCGGGCCGACGCGCTGATCCGGATGACCGGGCTCGGCGGCTTCGAGGACGCGTATCCGCACGAGCTGTCCGGCGGGATGCAGCAACGGGTCGCGCTGTGCCGCGCGTTGCTGCACGAACCGCCGGTGCTGCTGATGGACGAGCCGTTCGGTGCGCTCGACGCCCTCACGCGTGAGCAGATGAACATGGAACTGAACCGCATCTGGCGGGAGACCGGCACCACCGTGCTGCTGGTCACCCACTCGATCTCGGAGGCGGTCTATCTGGCCGACCGGGTGGTGGTGATGAGCCCACGGCCCGGCACCATCACCGAGATCATCGAGGTGGGGCTGGAAGCGGAACGGGAGTACGGCGAGACGGTGGGCCGCCCGGAATTCCGGGACGCGGCGGCCCACATCCGCGATCTGCTCGGCGCGGCGTCCGCCCACGACTGATCGGGGCGGTCCGCCCCGTCACCACGCGAGGGTGCCGGGGCCCGCACGGCAAGGCGCCCGGTGCGGGCCCCGGCGTCACACCGGCGCGAACGCGTCCGCCGGCATCTCGGTCTGCGTGGCCGGCAGCGGGTTGCCGGTGTGCCCCATGCCCGCGAACTGACCGGCCGCCTCACGATCGGCCGAGCCGTGCAGCTGCGCCCGGGCGAGCACCGTACCTGCCGGCGCCCGCCGCGACATCCCGGCGTCGCCGGCGGCGGCCGGTACATGGGCGGCCACCCAGCCGGCCGCCCCCGGCCCTGCTGACCCGTCGGTGAAGACCGGCAGGAGCGGCCCGAGTACCGCTCGGGCCGCTCCAGCGTGTCGGGGGCCGGTGCGGTGCATCGCAAGGCGGAGGATCGCCCTCGTACCGGACGTACTCGGGTGAGGCGACAACGCAGCGAGGTGCCGTGCCGGGCGTCGCGTGCCGAGCGCTCATTTTGTGAGCTCCTCCCAGGGAGCGCAGGCGTGCACGGGGGCTCTCCGATGCGGCCGCGGAGTGGGCCACCGTTTCCGCCATGGCCCTCGCAGCACCGTCGTACGCGTCCCTGATCAGGTCGTTGAGCAAGTCGTCGCGGCCGGCGAAGCAGCGGCGGAGCGCCGGGACCGAGATGCCCATGTCCTCGACGATCCGGGTGAGAGCGAACGCCGGCGTCGAGCAGGCCTACGACCTCCGACAAACCTCTCCCGGCCACCGTGGACACGACCCTCACCCGGTACGGGCAGTTGCTCGCCGCCCACTGAGCACGCAGCGGCCCCGGGGAGGCGGAATGCTCCCCGGGGCCGCTGCGCGCGCCGGTCCGCTCAGTACCGCAGGCGCGACAGATACGTATAGCTGGCGAGCGCCGAGGCGAACGGATCAGCCGGTGAGTCGTGCTCCACCAGCCACTGCTTCACCCCGCCCCGCCGCGCGGTGTCGAACATCGCCGGGAAGTCCAGCACCCCCGACCCGACATCGGCGAAGCTCCCGTTCGGCGCCATGTCCTTCACATGCAGCGCCGGGAAGCGCCGGGGATGGCGTACGAACATCTCGCCCGGCGCCGAGGCGCCACCGTTGGCCGCCCAGTACAGATCCAGTTCGAAGCCGACGAGTTCCGGATCGGTCTCGGCGAGCAGGATGTCGTACAGGCTGACCCCGTTCACCACCTGATGGTCCGTGCCGTGATTGTGGTAGAGCAGCTTCAGTCCGGACTCGCGGGCGGCCAGTCCTGCCTTGTTGAACTCCCGGGCCGCCTCGCGGTATCCGGCCGGACTGTGCAGCGATCCGGGCAGACTGGGCACGACGATCCACTTGCCGCCCAGCGTATGGATGTCCTCCAGCGCCTGCGGCAGCCCGGCGCCCTTCACGATGTCGTACGCGACATGTTCGAGGACCGCCTTGAGCCGTGTCTCGTCCAGCATCCGCCGGATGTCGGCCGCGCTTTTGCCGTGCCGGCCGCTCACCCCGACCGTCGCGTACCCGATCTCCGCCAGCCGCTCCAGCGTGCCTCGGAAGTCCGTCGCCAGAGGGGTCCGCATGGTGTACAGGTGCATGCCGATCCCGGACGGCGGGATGGGGCGGGAGGGCCCGGATTCCGTGGCGGCCGCCGGGATCGTACCGACCCCGGCAGCCGCGGCGACGCCCAGAGCCGTACCGAGAAACGCACGTCGTGTGCCGTTCATATCGTCTCTTTCCTCTCAGTCGACGCTGCTCAGCTCACGTCGATGCGGATGGAACCGGTGGTCGTGTCGCCCTTGTCGTCGGTGACCGTCAGATGCGCGGTGTACGCACCCTTGCGGCCGTAGGTGTGCGTTGCCGTGGCGCCCTCGGGCCCTGTGGCTTTGACGTTGTCGCCGAAGTCCCAGTGGTAGGAGGTGATCGTGCGCCCGGCCGCCGGCTTGACCACACTGCTCAGCGCGACGGCGAGGGGAGTGGTGCCTGTGGCCGGGTCCGCCTTCACCGTGACCTGCGTACCGGGTTTCTTCTCGACGCCGGACCCGTTGAAGTGCAGCCAGTCCACGGCGAAGAGGTCGGCCTTGTCGCTCGACCACTCCGGGTTGGTGAACACCGCGTACAGCTTCACGCTGCTCCCCGGGTCCTCCAGGGCCGTGGTCGGCGAGACGATCTTGCCCCAGTCCCCGGTGTTCGGCACGGTCACCTTCCCGAGCAGCTGCCCCGTCGGGGAACCCGCCCGGAACTCGACAGTGCCACCGATCCCGCCGGAGGCCGCGCCGACCGTCACCGAGTCGATGTTCTTCAGATGCACCGGATCGAAGCTGATCCAGTCACCGTCCTCGATCTCTGTCAGCCGCTTCCCGCCGGAGGCGTCGGTCCTGTTGCCGACCACCACCCCGTCGTGGGCTCCGCCCGTCGCCGTGAAGTGCTCCGCCTCACGGAACGCGGTGCGCAGTGTCAGTGAGGTAGAGCCGGTGAGCGCCGGGGCGTCCGGGGCGCCCTTGTCCTCGTAGCGGGCGGTGATCCCGTAGTACAGATTCTGACCCGCGCCGTGGCTGTCCCCGGCATCCGTGACGATCTCGCCCGCGCAGCCGGTGTAGTTGTCGAGCGGATGCAGATGCGTGTCATGGCCGAGCTGCGACTGCACGACCACCCGCGAACAGTCGATCGGCTGTCCGTTCCTCTCGTCCTCCTTGTCCTTCACCTTCACCGTGAACGGGATGGTGTCGCCGAAGCTGAACATCCCCCCGTTCGGCGGCTGTTTGATCGTGACTTCGGGCCGGGTGTTGCCGACGGTGATGTCCTGCACCGCCTGCGCGGTCAGACCACCGGGCCCGGTGACGGTCAGCCGCGCCGTGGTGAGCCCCTTGGTCTGGTACGTGTACGAGGGGTTCGGCTCCGTCGAGTCCGTGGTGCCGTTGCCGTCGAAGTCCCAGGCATACGTGACAGGTCGGCCGTCCGGCAGCCCGGAACCGGCGCTGGAGAACGCGACGGTGAGCGGCGCCGGACCGTTGTCCCGGCTGGCGGTGATCTTCGCGTCGGGCAGCCGTCCGTCACCGACGTAGTCGATCCGGTAGATGCCCGACCCCTCGTTGCTGCCGCCACGGCCGGTGCCGCTGCCGAGCCCGAAGTCGATGACGTACAGCGACCCGTCGGGACCGAAGTCGGCATCGAACGGCTGGTTCCACTTCATGTCCGCGAAGACGCCGTTGATCGACTGGAGTTCACCGGCCTTGACGGGAGCGAACCGCGGATTGCTGAAGGTCTGGTCCTTCTGCTGGAAGGAGAATGTCTTGAACCACTGCCGGGTCAACTCGTAGGTGAACCACTTCCCCTCGAAGTACTCGGGGAACTTGGTGCGGGACGGGTTGTCGGGGTCGTAGTCGTAGACCGGACCGCTCATCGGGCCACCGCCGCCGGTCCCGAGCTCCGGGAACTCGGCGGATGCGGAGTAGGCGTACCAGACCGTCGCGGGCTGCGCGGGCGGCAGATTCCGCAGCCCGGTGTTGTTCGGCGAGTCATTGACGATCGCCGCGCAGTCGAACTTCGGACCGGACGTTTTCGTTGTGAAGTCGTAGTCGTTGAACGGGGTGTTGTTGCCGATGCAGTACGGCCAGCCGAAATTCCCCGCCTTGGTGATCCGGGTGTACTCGACCGTGCCTTCCGGCCCGCGATTGGCGACGGCGGCCTTGGCGTCCGGGCCGTAGTCGGCGACCATCAGCGCGCCGCTCACCGGATCCGTGGTGATCCGGAACGGGTTGCGCATTCCCATCGCATAGATCTCCGGGCGGGTCTTCTCCGTACCGGGCGCGAAGAGATTGCCGTCGGGGACGGTGTATGTGCCGTCGTCCTTCGGGGTGATGCGCAGGACCTTGCCACGCAGATCGTTCGTATTGCCCGCCGTGCCCTGGGCGTCCCAGGCGCGGCGGCCATCGCCCTCGTCGATCGGGCTGAACCCGTCCGACGCGAACGGGTCGGTGTTGTCACCCGTCGCCGCGTACAGATTCCCGTTCTTGTCGAAGGCGAGCGACCCGGCCATATGGGAGTTGGCCCGGCCCTCGCCGCGCCAGGTCGGAATGGTCAGCAGCCTCTTCTCCGAGGCGGGGTCGACCGTGTTGCCCGTGACCGTGAAGCGGGAGAGGTTGAGCCGTTTCTCGGTCTTGTCGGAATGCAGCAGATAGAGCCAGTTGTTCGTGGCGAAGCCCGGATCGAGCGCGAGACCGAGCAGCCCGTCGGACTGGCTGGTCATCTCGGGCGTGTACGCGAAGTCCAGTGCCGTTGTGACCTTCATGGTCTGCTGGTCGATGACCTTGAGCTTCCCGGTGCGCTGGGCGAAGAACACCCGGCGGTCCGGGGCGACCGCCAGTTCGAACGGGTCGGCGAGGTCGCTGGTGGCCAGTGCCGTGCGCTGGAAGGAACCGGTCCGAGTCGCCGTGCAGTCACCGGACTTGGCGCCTGCGGCCCACTCGATGCCGCCCAGCAGATGCTTGACGAAGCCCTCCTCCTGGAAGGCCGACGCGGCATGGCCGCCGGCGGTGAACCAGGAGCGGCCGCCGTCGTAGTTCTGGCACCAGGACCACGGATGGTCCACGCCCTCGTCCAGACCGGTGATGCCGTCGCGCACCTTGATCTGCGCGAGCGTGTGCACCTTGGAGGTCGGATTGGTACGCCAGTTGTACCACTCCTCCGTACGCTCCCAGAGGTCCGGAAGGCCCTTGGTGGAGGGGTGCGCATGGTCGAGTACCTTGATCCGGCCGGTCTGCACCGCGGGATGCTGATCGAAGATCGCGCCTACCAGGCCCTCGTACCAGTCCCAGTCGCGTTCACTCGCCGACGCGGCGTGCAGCCCGACCCAGCCACCGCCCGCACGGATGTACTTCTGGAGCGCGGAACGCTCGTCGGTACTCAGCAAGTTGCCGCTCTGCGGCGTGGAGTTGGTGTTGTTGAAGACGATGGCCTGGAAGCGGGCGAGATCGGAGTCATTGAATACGGCCGAGTCGTCGGTGGCCTCGACTTCGAAGCCGTTCTCGGTGCCGAGCTTCTTGATCGCTTCGATCCCCGCAGGAATCGAGTCGTGCCTGAAGTTGGTGACCTCGGAGTAGACAAGGACCCGGAACGGGGCCGCGTGGGCGCGAGGCGGCGAAGCCACCAACAGGCCGAGGACCAGGGCGAGAAGTGCGGTGAGGGCGAGGAGGGATGAGGGCAATCCTCGCGACGGGTGTCTGCTGAACGGATGGTGACTCATGGGCGCTCCCTGTGCGGTAGATGCCGACTACGGGATGTAGAAAGCGCTTTCTGAAGTACGCCGTTCAGAGTAGGTTCACGTCTTCCGCGGGGTCAATGGGTCGGCAGGGCTCTCTGTGACTCTGCTGTGAGGGGGTGCGGCCCTGCTGTGGACGGCTCGGGGCGGCGGCCGGGTCCCGCGCTCAGGGCGATTGTCAGTGCCGGGCGCTACGGTCGATTCCGACCGCACCTGCCTGGTTCACCGGATCGGAGACCGTGGATGACCACCGCCGACGACGTCCGCACCATCGCGCTCGCTCTGCCCGACACGGCCGAGAAACTGGCCTGGGGACAGCCCACATTCCGGGTGGCCGGGAAGATCTTCGCCGCGCTCGGCGACGACGACATGACGATGGGCGTGAAGTGCCCGGTCGAGGACCGGGCGGAGCTGATCGCCGCCGAACCGCAGAAGTTCTTCACGCGCAAGGGCCACGACGACACCTACGCGTGGCTCCGGGTGCGGCTCGCCGCACTGGACGACGTGGACGAACTGACGGCGATCCTCGCCGATTCCTGGCGCCAGGCGGCACCCCGAAAACTGCAGGACGCCCATCCGGATCTGGGCCGGGCCGTGGCCGACGGCGAGGGCGCCGCCTGACAGCTTCCGGAGAGGGGGAGGGGTGTGGGACGTGTTGGGCGCGGCTCCGGAAGCGCATCGGCTGCCGCCGCCGCCCCGCCCCGGTCAGCCGCCCAGGAAGCCGGTGATCCGCTCCCGCAGTCCGTGCGGATCCAGGCCGTGTGCGGCGAGATGTTCGTCCATCTGTCCGTACCGGCGAAGCTCCGCCTTCCCCACCCCGAGCCCCAGCACCCGGTGCGGCAGATCGACGAGCGCGTCGTTGGCGGCGCCCGTCGACGTGCCCGCCAGGTACGGTTCGACGATCACCACGTCCGCCGTCTCCCGGCCCCCGACCGCGCGCCGGAGTCCCGCCGCGTCGAAGGGGCGCACGGTTGTCGCGTACAGCACCGTCACATCCAGGCCGTCCGTCGCTGCCAGGACGTTGTCGAGCATGGGGCCGACGGCGATCACCGCCCCGTTGCTCCCCTCCCGCACCGGCGTGAACCCGGCACCGACCGCCCGGGCCCGCTCGTTCTGCTGGAGCGAGAGCCGCAGGTAGACCTTGTCCTCCCCGGCGGCAGCCTGCCGCAGCAGGGCCTCCGCCTCGTCGGGGTGGCCCGGCACTTGCACCGTCCAGCCGTCGAGGGTGCCCATCAGCGCGACATCGCCGGGCGCCATATGGGTGACGCCGCCGGCGGGCCAGTCGTAGGAACCTCCGGCGCTGACCAGCACCCCGGACACGCCCTGATGTCCGAAGTCGAGCTTCACCTGCTCGAAGGGCCGCTCCACCAGGAACGGGGCGAACGTATGCATGATCGGTCGCATCCCGGTCAGTGCCAGTCCGGCCCCCGCGCCGACCAGCAGCTGCTCCCGGATTCCGACATTGATCACCCGGTCCGGATGGGCGCGCTTGGCGCGGTCGAAGCCGTCCCGGCTGATCTCGGCCAGCACGACGGCCAGCCTGGGGTCGTCGTCCAGCAGTCGCGACGCGGTGGTGATGAAACGGTCACGCATGGTGTCCATGGGTCGGTTCTCCCTCGTTCTGAATCGCTGAATCGCTGAATCGCTGAATCGCTGGTGTGCGGTGGTGCGGGGGTCAGTTCTTCGGGGAGACGCGGGCGACCACGGCCCGCGGCTGCCCGGGATGCGGTGCCGTGTATGCCGCGTACAGTGCCTCGTGGTCGTGCCCGTCCACGGTCTCGGCCGACCAGCCGGCCGCCTCGAACCGGGATGCGATGCCGCCGGGCCACCCGAAGGTGGCGGAGGCGTTGTCGATCACCAGGGTGTGCAGCTGCTCGAGTCCGGCCGGACCGGCGTAGGCGATCGCCTCGTGGTTGCTGCCCTCGTCCAGCTCGGCGTCCCCGATCAGCACCCAGACCCGGGGTTGGGTCAGCCCCTGTGCCCGGAGCCCGAGCACACTGCCGACAGCCAGCGGCAATCCGTGTCCCAGCGAACCGCTGCCGATCTCGGCGCCAGGGACGAGCATCCGGTCCGGGTGATGGCCGAGCGGCGACTCGTACCCCCCGAATCCGGGCAGCAGGTCCTCGTCGAGGAAGCCGTGCGCGGCGAGGACGGCGTAGTACGCCATCGGTCCGTGCCCCTTGGAGAGCAGGAACCGGTCCCGGTCCGGGGCCTCGGTGGTGCCGGGGGTGACGCGCAGCACCTGGTCGTACAGAACCCACAGGGCATCGAGGGTGGAGGTGGCCGCGGGCCCGTGCTTCTCGTCGCCAGTCATCAGGCTCATCAGGCGGTTCAGGTCACGGTATGTGTGCGCCGGAGTGGCGGTCTTGATCGTCATGGGTGCAGCATTCAACCTCAAGCATGGTTGAGGTCAAGCGTGGAAAGAGGTTCGTGAGCACCGGCTCAAGTGCGGTATTGTTCTCATGCGCGTTCGGCCAGGGGGAAAGCCCAGGTCAGGCGAGCATCGGGACGTGGCGCAGCTTGGTAGCGCACTTGACTGGGGGTCAAGGGGTCGCAGGTTCAAATCCTGTCGTCCCGACCATGCTTTTCGCAGGTCGGAGGCCGTTCTCTCACTCGTGGGAGGGCGGCCTTTCGTGCGTCCGGGGCGTCGTGGTGGCGGTGTGGTCGCGCGCCCCGTTCGGAGCCGGTCGGGTTTCGGTCAAGCAGTTGGGCGGCCCAGGAGCTGAGGATGCGTAGGGCGTCGTGGGGGTGCCGGGTTCGGCGGTGAGGATCATCAGGCGTGGTCCGGGGCCGGTCCAGGTGTCGCAGTCGAGGGTGACGTCGCCGACGCAATGGTGGCGGTGGCGCTTGGCGCCGTAGCTCGCGCTGTTGACGCGGTGTTCGGCCCGTCAGGTGCGGAAGTCGGGTTCCTGGATGGTCGGTTCGCCGATGAGGTGGGCGAGGTCGGGGTCGTCATCAGTTGCTTGCGTCCACCCTTGATGCTCAGCACGACAAACCCCTCTCAGGTATTCCGCCCCTCGCCGGATTTTGTCACCGCCTTGACTGGTGGCGAATCTGTCATGCAGCCCGTCACCTGTTAAGGTGGTGACGAAAGGCGTGGGGTTTCCCGGTCGGTATGCGAGGCTGGATCCCGCGCGAACGGATGCGGACAGAAGGGTGATGACCATGAGCGACGTCGAGGAGAGGGCGCTGCTGGCGGGCGGCTGCTTCTGGGGCATGCAGGAGCTGATCCGGTCGCTTCCCGGGGTGGTGCGCACCCGGGTGGGTTACAGCGGCGACGACGACACTCCCCACCCCACCTACCGCGACCACGGAAAGCACGCGGAGTCGATCGAGATCGTCTTCGACCCCACGGCCACCGACTACCGCACGATCCTGGAGTACTTCTTCCAGATCCACGACCCGACCACGAAGAACAGGCAGGGCAACGACGTGGGCCTCAGCTACCGCTCCGCCATCTTCTACCTCGATGACGAGCAGCGGCGCGTCGCTCAGGACGCCATCGCCGACGTCGAGGCGTCGGGGCTGTGGCCGGGGCCGGTGGTGACCGAGGTGGTGCCGGCCGGTGCGTTCTGGGATGCCGAGCCGGATCACCAGGACTACCTCCAGCGATACCCGGACGGCTATACCTGCCACTTCCCGCGCCCGAACTGGCGGCTGCCCAAGCGCGCCGAGTCCTGAACACCGGCGCGGCCGTGAAGGGCACCGCCCTTCACGGCCGCGCATCCGACGGATGACGACCGGGCCGTGGGTCGGCCCGGCCTCGGCGTAACCGATGTCGAGGACGCCCGCCTTGACGTGCTTGAGCGTGCTGAAGCCGCTGCGGGCGCCGGGGGTGATGGTGGGCACGGTGGGAGCGGGTACACCGCTCGACTGGTGCGAAGCGGCCGCGTCGGTCGCGGCGGACGCACCCACCGGAAGGCCGGACAGCGAGACCGCGGCTGCGCCGGTGCCCAGGCCGACGGCCTTGCTGAAGGTACGTTCCTCCTGGGCCGTCGACCAGCATCTCTCCGCCGCCCCCGCGCAGGGGGCAGGGGACGGTCAGCTCTCCGCCGCGCAGCGCGGCGGTGACGCCGCCGTCCATCAACAGGTCGGCGTCGGTGATGAAGCCGGCCTGGCGGCCGAGGAGGAATGCGGCGGCATCGGTGACCTCGTCGGGCGTGCCGAAGCGTCCGCCGACCGACACCTCGCGTACCTGCTCGAACCACTCGCGGCGCGGCCCGGCCAGTTCATCCAGGGCCGGCGGGGTGATGATGACGCCGGGGCTCACTGCGTTGAGCCGGGCCTGTCGCTTGCCCCACGCGGCGGCAGCGGTCTGCACCCGCAGCGAGTTCGCCCGCTTGGACAGCGCGTAGGCGTGCACGGTCGTACCGATCTGCTCCCTCTGCGGGAACGGCAGCTCCAGCAGTTTCGCCGTCTCGGTCGTGGCGAGCGCGTGCTCGATCTCCGGTGCGTACGGGCTTTCGCGGTGCCCGGCCATGCTGGCGATCACCAGGCCCGCCCCGGAGCGACGACGCGGGCGAAGGCATCGAGCACCATGGCGGTGCCGAGCAGGTCGACCTGCAGGATCCGCTCGACGGTGGCCTGGGTGGGGGAGACGCCCGCAGTGTGCACGACCTGGGTGACCGGGCCCAGCGCGGCGGCCGCATCGGCCAGGGACTCCACCGCGTCGTGGTCGGCGACATCGGTGACACGGGTGGTCACCGGTGGGCGGGGTTTTCTGGTTCATGGTGGATGCTCCTGTGCTCACCGCTGGTGCCGGGTGCCGGGTGCCGGGTTCAGGGACGGACGAGGACTTTCAGCGCTTCGCGGTCGTTCATCGCCCGGTAGCCGTCGGCGACGTCCTCCAGGCCGACCGTGCGGTCGAAGACGCGGCCGGGGCGGATCGAGCCGTCAAGGATGTGCGGCATCAGTTCCTCGATGTAGGTGCGGGCCGGGGCGACGCCGCCGGTGAGGGTGATATTGCGCATGAAGTCGCCGAAACCGAAGGGGACCTCGGGGTACTGCGGGGCGCCGACACGGCTGATGGTGCCGCCGGCGCGTACGACCCCGAGGCTCTGCACGAGTGCGTCCTTGAGGCCCACACACTCCAGGACCTTGCGGGTGCCCTCGCCACCGGTCAGCTCGCGCACCCGGGCGACGCCTTCGTCACCGCGCTCGGTGACCACATCGGTGGCCCCGAAGTCACGGCCCAGCTCGGTACGTGCCCGATGGCGGCCCATGAGGACGACCTGGTCGGCGCCGAGGAGCTTGGCGGAGAGCACGGTGGCCAGGCCCACGGCACCGTCGCCGACGACGGTGACGCTGTCGCCGTGCTCGACTCCGGCGGTGCGGGCGGCGTGGTAGCCGGTGCACAGAATGTCGGACAGCGTCAGCAGGTCCGGCAGCAGCTCGGAGTCCTCGCCGACGGGCAGCTTCACCAGGGTTCCGTCGGCGTACGGGACCCGCGCGGCCTGGCCCTGACCGCCGTCGACTCCGTTGACGCCCCACTGCCCGCCGTGCAGGCAGGAGGTCTGCAGACCCTCGCGGCAGTAGACGCAGGTGTTGTCGGCCCAGACGAACGGGGCCACCACCACATCACCGGGCCTGAGGCCGTGCACCTCGGAGCCGGTCTCCTCGACCACGCCGAGGAACTCGTGCCCCATGTGGCGTGGGTTGTCGGTAGGCGGCAGCGACTTGTAGGGCCACAGGTCGCTGCCACAGATGCAGGACAGCACGATCCGCACGATCGCGTCGGTGGGCTGTTGGATCTTCGGGTCGGCGACGTCCTCGACGCGTACGTCGCCGGCGGTGTACAGCAGGGTGGCTCGCATGAGCGGAACTCCTCGAAGAGGTGGGGGTGGTAGCGGGTTCAGCGCGATTCCAGGCGGAGGATGGCGGCCGACGCCCGGTCGGTCAGGACGTGTTCGACGATGCTGGTGCAGCGTCCGTACGTGGCGCGGTGGGCGGCATCCACGCCCGCGCATTGGCTCGGATCCGCCTCGGGGAACGTCACTCGGCGCGTTCGGATCGCAGGTCCAGCCGTTCGGCTGTGCCGATCCGCTCCGGATCGGAGCTGGTCCAGGAGGTCAGGGGGTGTCCTTCCGAGTGCCCGAATGAGCTGGGTGAGGGGGAGTCAGGAGTCCAGGCGGTGCTTGGCCGGCGACGTCTCGAAGGCGCGTCCGGTGTTCTGTTCGGCGGGTGCGTCCTGGACTCACAGCTTCGTGGTGACGAACAGTTCGTCGCGTGGCACGCCGCTGTTCTTGATGGCGCGGCCGACGGCTTCCTCGTTCTCGTACGCGGCGGCGGTGTCGAGCAGCCGGTAGCCGGCGGCGAGAGCCTCGGTGACGGCCTGCTCGGTCTGCTCGGGCGGGATCTGGTAGACGCCGAAGCCGAGGATCGGCATCGTGGCGCCGTTGTTCAGGGTGACGGTCTGCATGGGTTCCTCTGGTCGGATCGTTGTCGTGGGTGAGGCCCGGAATCAGCGCTCGAGCATCTGCCGGGCGCCTTGCGGGTGGGTCTCGCCGGCCGCCGGGGGCAGGTTGCCGAGGTGCGCGAGATGCTCGTCGGAGAGTCGAATGCCGTCGGCGGCGGCGTTCTCCTCGACCCGGTGCACTCGCTTGGTGCCGGGGATGGGAGCGATGTCGTCGCCCTGAGCCGGCAGCCGGGCCAGCGCGACCTGGGCGGGCGTGGCCCCGGCCTCGGCGGCGGTGCGCTGGACCTCGTCGGCGATGCGCAGGTTGCGCTGGAAGTTCTCGCCCGTGAAGCGCGGGTTGCCGTGCCGGAAGTCACCTTCCTTGAAGCCGTCCGTGGAGCGGATCGTGTTGGTGAGGAAGCCGTGGCCGAGCGGGGCGAAGGGCACCAGGCCGATGTTCAACTCCCGCAGGACGGGCAGGACGCGGTCCTCGATGCCGCGGGTTGAAGGTGACGCCCAGCTCCAAAGCCCGGTGGATCGTACGGACGGACTCCGCCTCGTCGGTCCCGGAGTCGGTGCAGCCGTGCGACATCCCCATCGTGCCCAGCCCGATCCGGGAAACCTCCACGTCACGCAGTGTGAGGTGGTGCATCGCGGTCTTCCTCTCCTGGCCGTTCCCTTCCATGGCTGTCGCCCCTCGCAACCCGAGTTCCCGGTGCGGTGCTCAGAGGGCGGGGCGACAGCCGGGTACGGCTCGGTGCAGTGCTGCTCGGACGGTCCTCCGAACACGTCATCCACAGTGCCGCCGTACGCGATCTTCAGGAAGGCCGAGCCGTGCCACTGAGTGGCCAGCCGTGGTGTGACAGGTCCCCCCTTGCACCCGCCGCCCAGGTCACGGCGGTGTGAGACTGAAGGCATGGCACCCGAGCAGCACGGCGGCACCGAGCTGGGACGCTTCCTGCGCGCCCGCCGCACCCAGACAAGCCCCGAGTCCGTCGGCCTCACCAAAGGGCCCAGGGCGCGCCGCACCCCCGGCCTGCGCCGCGAGGAACTGGCCACCCTGGCCGGAGTCAGCATTGACTACTACGCCCGGCTGGAACGTGGCAAGGAAACCCGGCCCAGCCCCGAGGTCGTCGACTCCCTCGCCCGTGCCCTGCACCTGGGTGACGACGAACACCAGCACCTTCGCGAACTCGCCGCCCGTGCCGCCCGCTACGCCCCCGAACCCCCGCCCGCGCCCAGCCGCACCGTGCGCCCGCACATCAAACAACTCCTTGAGACGCTGCGCCCCAACCCCGCCTACGTCGTCAGCCGCAGCATGGACCTGCTCGCCTGGAACCCCGGTGGCCTCGCCCTGTACGCCGGCATCGGCGACTGGCCCGTCAAGCAGCGCAACCTGGCCCGCTACCTCTTCCTCCACCCCGCCGCCCGCGACGTCCTCACCGACTGGGACAACCAGATCCGCGGCTGCGTCGCCCGCTTGCGCGCGCTCGCCGGGACCGACCCCGACGCCCCCGACCTGACCACGCTGGTCGGCGAACTCCTCCTCAAGAGCCGTGACTTCGCCGGATTGTGGGAACGCTACGACGTCACCGGACGCAAGTACGCGACCAAGACCTTCCACCATCCCACGGTCGGCGATCTCACTCTCGGCTTCCAGGCCATGCAGCTCGAAGGAACGCCCGGTCAACGCCTGGGTGTGTACTTCGCCGAGCCGGGCACCCCCGACCACGACGCCATGCTGCTGCTCGACCTCACCGCGCCCCGGACCCCGAGCGAAGAGGCCGCCCCGTATCGTCAGTGACAGCAGCACGGGACCGGGCAGCCGTCCCACTCGACGTGTCGCTCACTGCAGCTGTGAGGTAGGAGATCATGTCTGCCGCGCGGCCCTCGCCCTTGAAGCCGGCGGCGGTCGACACGAACACCGCGCGGTGCAGCCGACCTCGACGCCCACCGGAAGGTCCAGCTCGACCATCTGACACGTATCAAAGGCGTGCAGGGCGTCCGGACGGAGATTCCGATGCAGCGTGTCAGGCAGACCTCCGCCGTACTCTCGCTCCGAGCCGACCGGGGCCGGAGCGTCCGGCCAGGTCGGCGATGTGGTGGCTTTCCAGACTTGTCATGTTCCCGGCTGGGGGCGGACCGTGAGGATCTGTTGGGCGTGTCCGACCGGGCCGTCGACGTCGTGCAGGACCGTGCTGGTGAGGCCCTGTCCGGAGGGGCCGAAGGTGACCGTGGTGTCCAGGCCCGTCCAGGCGCCTCGTGGTTGGCGGTGGAGGTGGACGGTCAGGTCGACATTGGGGAACATCCACGCGGTGGGCGGCTGCCGGACGGCTATTCCGTTGGCGGTGTCGATCAGGGTGAGATACGACGCGAGCGGGCTGACGGGAGCGCCGGCGACCAGATCGAGTGGCGTGGAGACCCAGGCGGTCGTACGGCCCGGCCGGGGCGGCGCGACCGGGCGGACGTCAAGGGACGCGATGTAGCCACCGGGCCACACCTCGGACATCGGCCACGTGGTGAGTGACTCCGGCGGGGTGAGGCGGTCGTCGGGCCCGCCCGCGACCGCGGTGGTGTCGAAGCTGGCCAGGAACCAGGCGCGGGCCCGGACGACCGGGCGGCCGGCGATCCGTACGACTGCTTCGAGGAGTTCGATGGACCGGCCGGGGCGGATGGTCTCCACCTGGATCTCGCACTCGTCCAGGGCGAGGCGGCCGAGGATGTCGTAGCTGATCCGGGAGAGGACCAGGCCGTCGTCCGGGCCGACTGCCCGGTGACGGTCGAGGGCGTGGACGACGAGCCCGCCCAGCGGGCTGAAGTGCTGCTCGTCGGGGTCCCAGGCCCCGCCCGCGTGCGTCGTCGGCTTGTAGCGGTGGTCGTCGATGGCTTCGAAGTAACTGGCCCGCGGCGTGGTCGAGATGGACAACGGTTGTTTCTCCTCAGGTGTAACGGACTACCAGGGGCAGCCAGAGCTGTCGTCACGTCAGCTGCTCGGGACGCTACCGACATGGGCCTCGTCTCGCTCTGTGAGAAAGTGCACAGTGCAATCACCGTGTCGGTGGGCCGGTCAGGCGCAGGCGTTGAGCAGGACGACGTAGACGGTCGTTCCGGCGCCGACGCTGAGCATGGTGCGGCGGCCGAAGACCAGGTGGCCGCCGACAAGTCCGCCGCCGACCCAGTTCGCCTCGCAGGCGATCTGCATGGCCGGCGGCCGGGGCGCCGGTCCTGGGCCTGCGCCGGCTGTGAGCTCGCGGACCGCGACGAGGGCGCGCATCAGTGCGGCGACGAGCCGTTCCCGCACCGGGTGCGCGGCCACCAGGTCGGTCAGCTCCGTGACCATCCTCGGTGCGGGCCCGGCCCGCGATGACGAGGCGTTCGCACGGCACGGCGTCGACGGCTTCGGGCTCCACCGTCAACCGGTAGCCGTCCGTCTGCCCCTCGACCACCCCGTCCGGCAGTGCCTTTCGCAGCCGGGAAACCAGGCGCTGCAGGGCGTTCGTCGCATCGGCGGGCGGATGCTCCCCCCCCCGATCCAGCCGACGAGCGACGCCGCCCTGACCACCACCGGCGGCACGATCCCCACCGGCGACATCGCGTACTGGTCCGGACCCTCCTTCGGGTCCAGGAGGAGCTCAGGGCACGAGAGCTGCAGCCGGAACCCGACCGCGGTCATCACGGTGCCCGCCGATGCGGCCGTCGGCCAGTAGACCGGCACCATCACCCACTCCGCCGTCCGACCACTCACTCGGCGTGGACCGCCTCCCCCGCGACGAGGGTGAGCACCGAGCGGGCGCCGGCCACGTACCCGTCGGGGGCGAAGAGGTCCCGGTCGAGGACGGCGAGGTCCGCCGCCATGCCCTCGCGCACCAGGCCGACCTCGTCGTCGTTGCCGTTCACCCAGGCCGAGCCTGCGGTGTAGGCGCGCAGGATGTCGGTGAGCTCCAGCCGCTCCTCGGGCACGAACGGGCGGTCGGCGTTCGGCCACTCGGCGTGCGCCGAGCCGGGTGGTTCGGTGCGGTGCACCGCCACGTGCATGGCCTGCCACGGGTCGGCCGTGGTGACCGGCCAGTCGCTGCCCGCTGCGAGCCGGGCGCCGCTGTCCAGCAGCCGACGGAAGGGGTATTGCCGGCCGGCCCGTCCCTCGCCCAGCAGCGGGTTGGTCAGCTCGTCGGTCTGCTGGTGGTGGGTCGCCCACAGCGACTGGACGTTGGCCGCCACCCCCAGCTCGGCGAAGCGGCCGATGTCCGCGTCGTCGACCAGCTGCACATGGGCGATGTGGTGGCGCCGGTCACGCGGCCCGTTCGCGCGACGGGCGGCCTCGACCCCGTCCAGGCACTCGCGCACCGCGCGGTCACCGATCGCGTGGAAGTGCACCTGGAAGCCGGCCGCGTCCAGCCGGGTCACCGCCTGGGCGAGCAGTTCGGCGGGTACGTTGGAGTGGCCGAGGTTGCCGGTGGCGCACCCGCAGGAGTCCAGGTACGGCTCCAGCAGGGCGCCGGTGCCGTTTTCCAGTACTCCGTCCTGCATCACCTTGACCGCGCCGGCCCGGAACCGGTGGCCGGGCTCGCCGCGGCGCGCCACCAGGTCGTCCAGCTGCTCCAGGCCGCGGTTGCGGTCCCACCACAGGGCGCCGGTGACCCGGGCCTTCAGCAGTCCCCCGGCGTCGGCCCGGCGGTAGGCGGCGAGTGTGTCGCCGGCCCCGCCGTAGGCGCCGACGATGGCGTCCTGCCAGCCGGTGATGCCGTACCCGAAGAGGTGGTCCTGCGCGTGGCGGAGCGCCGCGACCTGCTCCTCGACGGTGTCCTGCGGGAGCAGCCGGGCCACCAGGTCCATGGCGCTCTCGTGCAGCACCCCGGTGGGCCGGCCGGCCGCGTCGTGCTCGATCCGCCCGGCCGGCGGGTCCGGGGTGGCCGCGTCGATCCCGGCGCGCTCCAGTGCCACCGAGTTGACCCATGCCGAGTGGTGGTCGGCGTTGGGCAGGAAGACCGGCCGGTCCGGGACGACCGCGTCCAGCGGCTCGTGGGTGGGCCAGCCGCCGGGGAAACAGTCCATGGTCCAGCCGCCGCCCAGGATCCACGGCTGCCCGGGGTGGGTGGCCGCGTACTCCCGGACGGCCGCGACGCAGCTCTCGGCGTCGGTGGCGCCGGTGAGGTCGCAACGCAGCGCCTCCAGGGCGCCCCAGACGGGGTGGATGTGCGCGTCCTGGAGGCCGGGCACCACGGTCCGGCCGGCCAGGTCGACGGCTTCGGCGGGCCGGCCGACGGCCCGGCGTACCTCGGCATCGGTGCCCACAGCGGTGATCCGGCCGCCGGACACGGCGACGGCCGTGGCGTGGGGGCGCCGCGGGTCGCCGGTCCACACGCGGCCGCCGTGCAGGACGAGGGTCATGCACCGGCTCCGTGCGTGCGCAGCACGTACACCTTGCGCAGGGTCTCTTGCACCTGCCACGTGCCGCGCCAGCCGGCCGGCATCGCCAGGGTGGAGCCGGGAACCAGCTCGACGGCCTCTCCGCCCTCGGTGTGCACGGTGGCGGACCCGGTCAGCACCTGGCAGACCTCGTCGTAGCCTTCGCGGGTGGCGGTGAAATGGCCGGGGTCGCACTCCCAGACGCCGACCTCCACCAGTCCGTCGGGGGACTGCCACAGGGGGCGGGTGGTCTCCTGCTGGCCGGTGGTGCTGGTGGGCTTGGGGTTCGCGGGGGGAAGGTCGGCGCTCTCCGCGTCGGCGAGGAAGGTGACGGCGGGGACGAGGGCGGTGGTGTCCATGATGTGGGTCGCTCCTTTCAGCGGCCGCTGATGACGTTGGCGACGCGTGCGATGACGGAGGTGCGCTCCAGGCCGGAGTTCTCGTGCCGGTCGGCGGCGCGGTAGGCGACGTAGAGGCTGCGCACGCCCAGCCAGCGCAGCGGCTCCGGCTCCCAGCCGCGCACCTTGCGGTCGACCCAGGGAAGCCGGGTGAGATCGGTCTTCTGACGCAGGATCAGGTCGCGCAGAGTGCGTCCGGCGAGGTTGGTGGTGGTCACGCCGTGCCCGACGTAGCCGCCGGCCCAGCCGAGACCGGTCCGCTCGTCCAAGTGGACGGTGGCGCACCAGTCGCGCGGCACGCCCAGCACACCGGACCAGGTGTGGTCGATCCCGACGCCCTCGGTGGCCGGGAAGTGCTGCCGCAGGATGGCCTGCAGCTGCAGCTGGGTGGCGGCCCGGGTCTCGCCGCGCTGGTCGACGTGGGAGCCGAACATGTACGGGATGCCGCGCCCGCCGATGGCGATGCGGCCGTCGGTGGTGCGCTGGATGTAGCAGTACGAGTTGGCCTCGTCCCCGATCAGTTCGGCGCCGTGCCAGCCGATCTCGTCCCACGCGGAGGCGGGCAGCGGCTCGGTGACGATCATGCTGCTGTTCATAGGCAGCCAGACCCGGCGGTGACCGCGCAGCCCGGCGGTGAATCCCTCCAGCGCCCGGATGACATACGTCGCCTTGACGGTGCCGTGCGGGGTGACCGCCTCGTGCGGGCGGATCTCGGTGACCTCGGTGCCCTCGTAGATAGCCACGCCCATCCGCTCGACCACGTCGGCCAGGCCCCGCACCAGCTTGGCGGGCTGGATGCGGGCGCAGTGCGGGCTCCACTGGGCGTAGCGGGCGCCGGCCACGCGGACCCGCTCGGCGAGCTGGTCCGCGTCGAGTTCGACCAGGTCGTCGTGGCCCCAGCCCTCGGCGCGCAGCGGCGGCAGCCCTTCGCGCAGCCGCCGCTCCTGCGCGGCGTTGGTGGCGACGTGCAGCAGACCGTCCTTCTGGATGTCGGCCTCGATGCTTTCCTCGGCGGCGACCCGGATGACCTCGTCGACGGAGGAGAACATCTCGCGTTGCAGGGCGACGGCCGACTCCCGGCCGTGCGACTTGGCGTAGCGGCGCATCTGACCGGGCGGCTCGGCGCTGAGCCAGCCGCCGTTGCGGCCGGAGGCGCCGAAACCGGCGAACTCCTTCTCCAGGACGGCGATCCTGAGGTCGGGCTGGGCCTGCTTGAGGTAGTAGGCGGTCCACAGGGAGGTGTAGCCGCCGCCGACGAGCGCGACGTCCACGTCCAGATCGCCGGGCAGGGCCGGTCGGCGGGCGGGGACGCCGCCCTCCCGGTACCAGAAGGAGACGGCGCCGTTGACGAAGGTGGGGCTGGTGGCGGGGGTGCCGCCCGGAGTGGTCGTGCTCATCGTCCGCTCATTTCCGCGGCGGCGACCGGGATCCGGTCACCGGAAGTGGGTGGGTGGGTGGTGCCGGTCGTGTCGTCGAGCAGGACGCCTCGTTCGACGTCCCAGACCACGGTGACCTCGTCACCGCGGCGGACGTCGGACAGCCGGTCGGCCTGCTCGCGGGCGAGCAGCATGGTGCCGTCGGGCAGGGCGAGTTCGAGCTTTCGGCCGGAGCCCAGGTAGATCTCCTGGGTGACCCGGGCGGGAAGCGCGTTGACCCCGGAGGCCACCGGCGCCGCGGCCGGCTGCACTCGCAGGTGCTCGGGGCGGACCACGATGGCGGCCGTGCCGTCCTCCGTCGGCCGGCCGAGCGCGCCTACGGTGCGGTCGCCGACCCGCAGGCGGGAGTCGTCGCCGTCCGGCTCGACGCGTCCCCGGATGACGGAGGACTCGCCGAGGAACTCGGCCACGAAGAGGCTGCGGGGCTTTTCGTAGAGTTCGCTCCCGGTGCCGACCTGCTGGATGCCCCCGTCGTCGAAGACGGCGATGCGGTCCGACAGGACGAGCGCCTCCTCCTGGTCGTGGGTGACGAAGACGAAGGTGGAGCCGACCTCCTGGTGCACCCGTTTGATCTCCAACTGGAGGGATTCGCGCAGCTTCTTGTCGAGCGCGCCGAGCGGCTCGTCCATCAGCAGCACGCTCGGCTCGTACACCACGGCCCGGGCCAGGGCGACCCGCTGCTGCTGGCCGCCGGAGAGTTCGCGCGGCCTGCGGTGGCCGTAGCCACCGAGCCGCACGGTCTGAAGGGCCGCTTCGACCATCTCGGTGCGGCGGGCCTTGGGCACCTTGCGCTGCTTCAGCGGGAAGGCGACGTTCTCCGCCACGGTCATGTGGGGAAAGAGCGCATAGTGCTGGAAGACCATGCCGATGTCGCGTCGGTGCGGCGGCAGGTCCTGCATCTGCTTGCCGCCGATGGTCAGCGTGCCCGAGGTGGCGGCGGTGAAACCGGCGATGATGTTGAGGGTGGTGGTCTTGCCGGAGCCGCTGGGGCCCAGCAGGGTCATGAACTCGCCCGGTTCGATGACCAGGGAGACGTCGTCGACGGCGACGGAGTCCGCGTACTCCTTGCGCACCTGCGCCAGTTCGATGCGGGCTCCGCGCGCCTTGATGAGGCTGGACTCAGCGGACACGGTTCCTCCTGGCGGTGGCGAAGGTGGCGGCCAGCACGAGCACCGTGGTGAAGACGATGATCAAAGTGGCGGCCGCGGCGATGGTGGGGTCGGTGTCCCGGGTCACGCTGGCGAACATCTTGACCGGCAGGGTCTGCAGGTAGGGGCTCTGGATGAACAGCGAGACGACGACCTCGTCGAAACTGGTGACGAAGGCGAACAGGGCACCGGAGACGACACCGGGGGCGATCTGCGGCAGGGTCACCTGCCGGATGGCGCCCCACCGGTTGGCGCCGCAGATCAGCGCGGCGTCCTCCAGCCGCCGGTCGAAGCCGCGCATGCTCGCCGTCACCGGGATGATCACGAACGGCAGGGCCAGCACGGTGTGGGCGGTGACGAAGCCGAGCAGGGTGCCCAGCAGGTTGTACTGCAGGAAAAGCGCATACACGCCGATGGCCACCACCACGGTCGGCACGATCATGGGGGCCAGCAGCAGCCCGTACGACCCCTTCACCCAGCGCGAGCCGGACCGGGTGAGTGCGATCGCGGCGGCGGTGCCCAGAACAGTGGCCACCAGCGCGACCAGGGCGCCGACTTGGAGCGACGAGAGCAGCGCGTCGATCCACCGGGGGTCGGTGAAGAAGTTGGTGTACCAGCGGGTGGACCAGCCGCTCGGCGGGAACACCAGGGACGCCTTGTCGGTGAAGCTGAGCGGGATCACCACCAGCGTCGGCGCGATGAGCCAGCAGCCCACCAGGGCGCTGAACGTCCAGAGCGCGATCCGCGCGGGTCCGGTCCTCATCGGGCACCTCCGCGGTTACGGGTGAATCGCAGGACGACGCCGACCAGTCCCAGAAGGACCAGCGTCACCGCCAGCAGCACCACGCCCATCGCTCCGCCGCGACCCCATGCCAGCAGCCCGCTGACCTGGGTGAAGATCTGCTGCGAGATCAGCGCCTGGTCGGGCGAGCCCAGCAGCGCCGGGGTGACGTAGAAACCGAGCGAGGTGATGAACACGGTCAGCGCGCCTGCGCCCACGCCGGGCAGCGACAGCGGCACGAAGACCCGCAGGAACGCGACGACCGGGCGTGCGCCCATGCCCTGCGCGGCGTCCAGCAGCCGGCGGTCGATGCCGCTCATCACCGCGTACAGCGGCAGCACCATGAAGGGCATCAGCACCTGGGACATGCCGATCACCACTCCGGCGGGGGTGCGGATCAGCTGCAGTGGGCCCAGTCCGACGGTGCCGAGGAGCTGGTTGACCACGCCGCTGTCCTGGAGCAGCACAACCCAGGCGAAGGTGCGCACCATCAGGCTGGTCCAGAAGGGCAGCAGCACCAGCAGGGTGAGCCAGATCCGCGCGCGGGAGCCGACCACGGTCATCAGGTAGGCGTACGGGTAGGAGAGCACCAGCGTCACCAGGGTGACGACGGCGCCGACGGTCAGCGTGCGGACCAGCGTGGCGAGGGCGACGTCGCTGGTGAGGAACCAGGAGTAGTTGCCCCAGCCGGGCGTCGGCTCGGTGACGCTGCGCCAGGCCATCAGACCCAGCGGCACCAGGAAGAGCACGGCGAGCAGGACCACCGCGGGCAGCAGCAGCCACCCCCACCGGCCGTCGGCGCCCTTGCGGGGCCGGCCGCCGGTGGCCGGGGAGGCGATCTCGATCAGGGCGGTCATGGGTTACCGCGCCAGCCAGTCGGACCACTTCTGGATGATCTGCTCCTGGTTCTTCGCCCACCAGGCGTTGTCGATCTTGAGCGCCTGGGCCTCCCGCTCGGGGCCGGTGGTCACGTACTGCGAGGCGAGCTCGTCGAGCCTGGGCTTGGCGTCGGAGTTGATCGGCGAGTAGGAGGTCAGTTCGGTGAGCTTGGTCTGCTGGGTGGCGCCCAGGTAGTAGTTGATCAGCGCCATGGCGGCCTTGGGGTTCTTCGCGCCGACGGGAACGGCGAGGGAGTCGGAGACCGGCAGGAACTGGTTCCATTGCGGCGCGAAGTGGGCGCCGTTCTTGACCGCGGAGTAGGCGCGGCCGGACCACACCATGGCCATGGAGACCTCGCCGGACTCCAGCAACTGCTGGGAGCGGGCACCGGTGTCCCAGAAGACCAGCGAGGAGCGGACGTTGGTCAGCTTCTTCAGGGCCCGGTCGACGTCCAGCGGATACAGCTGGTCGGGAGCGACCCCGTCTGCGATCAGCGCCGCCTCCAGCGCACCCGGGGCCGCGTCCGACGCGAAGCCGGGTATCGCGCGCTTGCCCGGGTACTTGGCCGTGTCGAGGAAGTCCGCCCAGTCCTTCGGCGGGTTGTCGCCGAACTTCTTCTTGTCGTACATCAGGACCACGCCGTAGCTCATGGCCGGCACGGAGCACTTGCCCTCCATGCCCTTGGGGAGCTTGGAGGTGTCGACGATGTCGCTGTCGAGCGGCATGAACAGCTTGCCGCACTGGCGCTCGGCCCAGAGGGTGTCGGCGTCCACCACGTCCCAGGTGACGTTCTTGGCGTCGACCTGGGCCTTGACCTTGGTGTAGTCGGTGGGACCGTCGGAGAGCACCTTGGCCCCCGAGTTCGTGGCGAACGGCTTGACGGCCGCGGCCTCCTGGCCGTCCTGGTAGATGCCGCCGTAGGAGGCGAAGGTGAGGGTGACGCCGTCGAGCGCGCCCTTCTTGACCTTGCCGGCCACGGCCGGACCGGGGCCCAGGTCGACGTCGGCCGCGGCTGGGCCGGTGCCGGAGCAGCCGGTGAGGGACAGCAGCAGGGCACCGGCGGCAGCGGTACACCTGAGGATGTTACGGGATATTCCGGGCATTACTGACTCCAAGAAGGAACGGTGAAGGCACCAGAGGACGATGAGGGCGCGGAGGGCGCGGCGACAGAAGCGCGCGGCGACAGGGGCACGTCAGGGAAGGGGGCGGCAGGAGGGCGCATGAGGCGCACCTCTGGGGAGAGGGCGCGGCGCACCTGGGGGAAGGGGAGTGCGACGGGTGGGCGGGGTGCGGTGGGAAGAAGTCAGTCCGGTGTCGGTGGGCTGATGATCCAGAGGACTTCCGCAGGCGTTTCATGGCTGTTGACCACGCGGTGCGGCACCGAGGAGCGGTATTCGATGCTGTCGCCGGCCTCCAGGTCGTGGGCACGGCCGTCGAGTTCGACCCGCACGCCACCACTGATCACCAGAAGGATCTCCTGCGAGTCGCCATGGGTGTAGGCGTCGTCGCCGGTGGAGGCCCCTGGGTCGAACTCGCCCGCGTACACCTCCAGATGGCTGAGCGGGCGCTGTGAAATGAGTAATTTGCGACTTCCCGGAGCGGTGTGCAGCATCGGACGGTCGGCCCGCCGCACCACCCTCGGACCGGGCCTGCTGTCCTGGTCGAACAGGTCGGCCACGGTGACGCCGAGCGCCACGGCGATCCGCCGCAGCATGCCGATGGAGGAGTTCGCCTGCCCACGTTCCAGCTGACTGAGGAACCCGGGGCTGGCCTGGGCTGCCTCCCCCAGGGCGCGCAGCGACATCCGCCGCATCATCCGGTACTCCCGGATGCGGGTCCCCAGGGCCGTGTCGGCAGCGTTGGCGGAGGGGTCCGGCGACGAACGATCAGTCATGAGTGAACACCTGATGCGTCTTCAGCGAACACTTTGTTCGCTGGGGTGATACGGACCGTACGCTGACGTGATCTGCGATACAAGACCCTCCCTGTGCCGTCACCGGAACGTGACCACCGCGTGCGGGCTCGTGGTAGGGCGCAGCGGCGCGAGCGGATCCTGGACGCCGCTGAGGAGACCTTCGTCATCAGGGGTTTCGCCGTCACAACGCTGCGTGCCCCAGCCCCGTGGCGCCGCCCCCCAATTGCCGGTCGGTCCTAGGGGAGCTCACAAAATGGGCGCCCGGCTTGCAATGCGGTGTGGCCGACGTGGTGTGGCCGACGGGGCTCACGGGCAGTAACGGACAAGCCAGTCCTCGGCGTTGTACGTTTCTTTCGCCGAGTCCGGCGCCGTGGCCGCCCGTTCCTCGACCGTCTCTTCGAGGGGGATTCGCTCCGGCAGCTTGCCGAATTGTGCGCGGCGCGCCGTTTCGGCGGCCTCGGGACTCTCGGGTGCAGAACACATCGCGTCGTCTCCTCGGCGGCTTGGTGGCGGCTCCAGGTCGGCTGTGAGCCGGCGCGGCCGACGAGGGCCAGGTGCGTCATGGAAGTCACCCAGGGGGCGGTGAACCCGCCGTGGGGCCTCCGGTGGCCGTATTACCTCGACCATGCGCTCGCATTCGTCACTTGCTCGACGGAGATGCTGCGCCTGTCGGACCTGCCCTGCGCCCGAGTCGCCCGGAGTGTGCCGGGCGTCGGTCATGGTGCGCCGGTCAGAGTCCGGACGCCAGCCGCTGCAGGATCTGGCCGACGGGCTCGGCGGTGGCATGGCGGTATCCGGTGCCGGCCCACAGATTGATCCGTTCGGGATCGTCCGCGGCGGCGGCCGCCTTGCGCATCGGGCTGGTCAGGTGGTGCAGTGCGGGATAGCCGGCCGGGGCGAGGTCGGTGTAGCGGTCGGTGAAGCCGTTGCGCAGTGCCCTTGCGGGGCGCCCGGTGAAGGCCCGGGTCACCACGGTGGTCCGGCGCCGCGCCGGGTCGGCCAGTGCGGCCTTGTGGGGTCGTGAGGTGCCGGCCTCGTCGGCACGCAGCAGGACGGTGCCGACCATGACCGCCGCGGCTCCGGCGCGCAGCGCCCCGGTCACGTCCGCCGGGGTGGCCACTCCGCCCGCGGCGACGAGCGGTAGGGGCACTGCCTGGCGCACCTCGCCCAACAGGTCGGTCAGGGGAACGGGTGCCGGAATGTGCTGCGGGGTGAGCGTGCCGGAGTGCCCTCCTGCCGCCGAGGCCTGCACGGCCAGCACATCGACGCCGGCTTCCGCGGCCAGGCGGGCCTCCGCAGCCGAGGTGACCGTCTGGACGACCAGCGTCCCAGCGGCGCGCAGCGCGGCGATCACCGCTGCCTCCGGGACGGCGAAGGTGAAGCTGACGACCGGTACCGGGTCGGACAGCAGTAGGTCGATCTTGTCCGACCAGTGATCGTCGTCCTCGACGATTCCGGTCGCCAGGATGTCGATGCCATAGGTCCGGGCCTCGGGGGCGATGGTGCGCGCGTAGCGGCGGAAGGCCTCCGGGTCGACCTGGACGGGGTTGGGCACAAACAGATTGACCCCGAAGCGCGCGCCGTCGGACCGGACCTCGGCAATCTGCTCGGCCAGGGCGCCGGCGGTCCGGTAGCCGCCGGCAAGAAACCCGAGGCTGTTCGCCCGGGCCGCAGCGGTGACCAGCGCGGGCGTGGTGGGGCCGCCGGCCATCGGCGCGGCGAGAACCGGGATGCTGACCCCGAGAGCGGCCAGTGGCGAGACCATGATGGGTGTCTTCCTCCTGTGAGGTGGTGATGCCCGCTCTGTCGGGTCGCCGGGCGATCCGAACTCCGGTTGGTCCGCGGGACGGGCCTCGGTCCGGCTTTTGGCATGTCGTGCGAGGCCGTACGTGTCGCCCGGCCCGGCGGGCAGCTCGCCACCGGGCCGATGGACTTTCCGGAGCTGCCCCTGCCCCGCCCGTCGGCCGCGACAGCCGCAGATCGAGGTCTGCAGCCGTCGTGTCAGGCGTCGGCCGGGGCCTGCGCCGGGCGAGCGCCCAGCAGCGCCAGGCAGTTCGTCCAGAGGGCGCTGAGCTGGGAAGTGTTGTTGTAGAGCTTGGCGAACAAGACCTGGCCCTCGAGCTGCGCGACCACCGATCGGGCAGCTTCACGCGTGTCGGTGACGGTGACGTCGCCACGCTGGAGGGCCTCGGTGATGACCGAGTCGACCATCTCGACCTGGGCATCGAAGATCTCCTGCAGATGCTTGCGGACAGCTTCGGTCTGGTTGCTCATCTCCAGGGTGAGATTCCCGAACATGCAGCCTGAAACGGTCCCGCAGCTCTGCTGGCCGGCCCGTTGCTCGGCTTCCGTCTCCTCGAACAGCTGCCGCAGCCGCTGCAGTGGCTCCGCGCCGCTGTTGAGGATGCGGGTCCAGTCGCTCTGCTGGACGGCCCACTGCTCGTCGATCACGGCCAGGGCGAGAGCCTCCTTGGACTCGAAGAAGTAGTAGAAACTGCCCTTGGGTACCCCGGCCGTCTTGCAGATCTCGGCCACGCCCAGAGCCGAGTAGCCGCGCAGCTCGATGAGCGAGTGCGCAGCGCTGAGGATCTTCTCTTTGGCATCGCTGGTCCGTCCCATGGCGCCAGTATATGACCGCTCGACTATATTTTACTAGACCGGTCGACTAGTCATGGCTATCCTGCACCCATCGGCAGGGAGGAAGCCGTCGTGGCGTCGTCCCGGGTCACCGGTGCACTGTGCGGCCGTGGGCAACCAGTAGTGCATCGCCGCACCGGCTCCCGCGGCATCCGGGGTGCGCCCACGGTGCGCCTGGCCCGCATCGCTGGCCCTGTCGCAGGTGTGCGTCGGCCGGTCCGTCCGGTCGTCCGGCCGGTCGTGCTCGCCGCGGCGAGCACCATGAGCCGCGGGAGTGCGTCACTGTCCCCTTCTGCGTGTTCCCGGCGCTGCCGAAGTCCCCACAGCATCAGAGAGAGGTAAGTACATGAAGGAGTTCCTGGTCGGGCTCACCACCACCGTCCCCGAGGGCACCGATCCGGCCGAGGTCGACCGCCGTCGCGCGGCCGAAGCCGTCCGGGCCGGTGAACTGGCCGCCGCCGGTCACCTGGTCAGGCTGTGGCGCCCGGTGGGTGAACTGCGCAGCGTCGGTCTGTGGCGCGCCGCCGACGAGGCCGAGTTGTACGAGAAGGTGCTCGGCACACTGCCCCTGTGGCCGTGGATGACCGCGGTGGTCACCGCCGTCCAGTCGCACCCCAATGACCCGGGTGGGAACGGAGGTGTCGCCTGACCGCGCATCTCGTCCCCGCGCCCGGCTCCCCGCCGCCCGGTCGTGGTCGCGGCGGGGAGTCGCGCCCCGCCCTGACGCGCACACATCGAGGTGCGTGTCATGAAGGAATCGATGCGGCGCCCCGTCGCGACGCCCGGCGGCGCGCTCCGCTCACTCCGGGCTTTCGTGGCCCGGGCCGTAGACGCGTCGGCTCGGGCCGCCCCGTGCCGCATCCGGAATCCGCGCCCGCCCGGCAGTTCGTACCGGCTGACAGCGCTGAGGCCCGGATGGATCGGCCGGCCCCGGTGAAGCGCGCGGACCCGTCGGAACGGGTGGTGCACCCGTGGCGCGCCGCTCTCCGCCCTGCCGTGCCCGATGGTGGGGTGGGAGCGGACAGTCCGATTTGCGGCGGCATGTGTACCCCCGCCCCTGCCACTCGCGACGCCGAATCTTTGACGGTTCTCGACCGGTCGTCTAGTTTATAGGTGACCGGTCGGCTAGTGCCGGTACGAGACTCCCCACCCCTTTGAAGAAGGTCATCATGAGCAGCCAGGGTCAGAAGGTCGCGGTCATCACCGGCGCCTCTCAGGGAATCGGCGCCGGCCTGGTCGCCGCCTACCGCAAGCTGGGCTACGCCGTCGTCGCCACCTCACGCAACATTCCCCAGTCGCAGGACCCGGAGGTCCTCACCATCCAGGGCGACATCGCCGACCGCGCTACGGCCGAGCGCGTCATCGCTGCGGGCGTCGAGAGGTTCGGCCGCATCGACACGCTGGTCAACAACGCCGGGATCTTCATCGCGAAGCCCTTCACCGACTACACCGAGGACGACTACGACGCGGTGCTCCGCGTGAACGTGGACGGCTTCTTCCGGATCACCCAGCTCGCGGTCGAGCGCATGCTCGAGCAGGGCGGCGGTCACGTCGTGCAGATCACGAGCAGCCTGGCCGACCAGGCCGACTCCAGGGTGACCTCGGTGCTCGCCTCGCTGACCAAGGGGGGCCTGCAGTCGGCGACCAAGGCCCTGGCCATCGAGTACGCCACCCGCGGCATCCGGAGCAACGCCGTCGCCCTGGGCACCATCAAGACCCCCATGCACCCCGAGGAGCACCACGAGTTCCTCGCCGGTCTGCACCCGGTCGGCCGGATGGGTGAGGTGAGCGACATCGTCGACGCGGTGGTCTACCTCGAGAAGGCCCCGTTCGTCACGGGCGTCATCCTCCCCGTCGACGGCGGCCAGAGCGCAGGTCACTGAGCCGCAGGCCCCTGCTGCCTGTCCCTCGACCGTGTGGGGGGCAGGCCCCGTCCCGGCAGCCGCGGAGCGCTCCGGGTGCGGCATGCCGGGGTGGCAGGGTCCGACATACCGGCCCGTCGGAGCGGCACACGGGCCGGGTGCCGCACTCGTGGCCGGGCCTGTCCGCACGATCCGCGACAGCGGCAGGCGTCCCACGCCCCTGCTGTGATCCGGCACCCGCATCGGAGCCATCGAACTGACGGCGTCCACCGACTTGCCCACCGACCGCTGAACCATCCCCGGCCCGTCCCGCGGGCTCCGCGACCGCGTTTGGATCCTCTCGTGAACGACTCCCGCCCCCGCACACCCGTCGACTTCTGGTTCGACCCCGTGTGTCCGTGGACCTGGCTGACCTCCCGCTGGATGCTGGAGGTCGAAAAGGCCCGGCCTGTCGCCATCACCTGGCATGTGATGAGCCTGGCCATCCTCAACGAAGGCCGCCTCGACGAACTGCCCGAGCGCATCCGCGACCTGATGGGGCAGGCATGGGCACCGGTCCGCGTCCTGACCGCGGCCTCGCAAGCCCACGGCCCCGAGGTGCTGGAGCCCCTCTACACCGCGCTCGGCACCCGATTCCACCGACAGCAGCAGCCCAGGACCCGCCCGACCGTCGAAGCCGCACTGCGAGACGTCGGACTGCCCGCGGACCTTGCCGACACCGGTGACACGGATGCCTACGACGAACTGCTGCGCGCCTCGCATCAGAAGGGTCTCGCTCTTGTCGGCGAGGAGGTCGGCAGTCCCATCATCGCCGTACCGGGCCCGGACACCGACACCGGCCAGGTTGCCTTCTTCGGCCCGGTCGTCACACCCGCCCCCAAGGGCGAACAGGCCGGACGGCTGTGGGACGGCACCCTCATCGTCGCCTCCACCCCGGGCTTCTACGAGATCAAGCGCAGCCGCACCGTCGATCCCGTCTTCGACTGACAGCGATGATGTTCGTGGTGACGCCGCAGGCGGGTCCGACCCGCCGACCGGCTGACCTTTCGACCCACGCCGGCGAGACGACGCGGCAGCCAAGGGGCGGGTGGCTCGGAACAGTTCTTCGACGGATTCCTCAGCCGACTTGATGAGGAAGCGTCCTGATCCGGCGTCCCGATGAGAATGAGTCTCCGTCAGACGGCAGGAGACGGACCAGTCCCACCCAGGCGTCGTCGTTTGGGGAAGCGTGGACGGCGCGGACTGTCCAGCGGCCTGGTGGTATCGGGACAGAGGCCTGCTCCGGCAGTCCTCCGCCGTTGGGGTACTCGACGTCCAGCTCGGCTCCGGCGGTGACAGAATCCATGAGCACCACCGAGCCGTTCGTCTCCCAGACACCGCACTCCTCCCACTGGATGGTGGGGTCGGCGAGTACAGCCTTGGCTGCGGCGATCAGATCGGCCTCGGAGCCGGCTCCGAGCCACCGGACGAAGGCGTGATGTTCCGACAGATAGCAGGTGGTTGCGGGCTGGTCTGCCAAGACAAGTCCTCGCGCGCCTTCCTCGCCGACAGCAATCACGCCGGCCAGGCCGTCCACCTCGCAGGCGCGGTCGTAGTCGTCCGCGACGTCCCCGTCGCCGATGACCATCCCCGACTCCGTGCAGCCACGCCACCCGTCCAATGCGGAAACCGGAACGGCGATCAGAGGGCCTCCCATCGACTCGACCCAGGTGAGGGAAGGCTCGGCTGAACTGGTTTCGGTGGAGGAGGACATCTTCACCACGTCAGTATCACCTCGGCCACTGACAATGCTTTCCGCGGGCCGCGGAGCAGCTTCACCGACACCCTGCGGCGGACTGCACGTTCATGGCATCGGACCAGATCGCGTGAGACCGGGTACCCGCGCCCCCTCGCCGCGACCGGCGGCTTGACATCGAGACCCGGGCACCAGGCCTCTGCCCTCGGTGGCCCACTACGACCAGTTGCTCCGACGCCGCCGGGCAAGCGGCGGTGACCACCGAGAGGGAGAAGCATGAACCCGCCAAGGTCGGCCGACCAGCACGCGTCGCTGACGGAGACGCCGCTTCGGGATGCGTCAGTCGGCGACGCAACCGCACGGCGCATGCCGGCGTCCGTCCAGACGTTCGCAAGATCATGAACCCTTGACGGAGGACTCGCCCATGACGGCAACAGCTGCCCGCTACCTCTACCTCACGCGGCACGGTGAGGCATCCGAGGACGAGAGCAAGTTGGCGGACAACGGCCGACGCCAAGCCGTCCTGCTCGGGAAGCGGCTTCGTGAGGCCCCTCTCACGGCGATCCACCACGGCCCGCTCGCGCGCGCGGAGCAGACGGCGCAGCTGGTCTGCGAGCAGCTCGAAAGTGTCCCCCTGCAGCCGTCCGAACTGGCCGGCGATTACATCCCCTACTTGCCACAGCGCGAGGAGCTGCCGTCGGAATCGGCCGATGCCATGCTCGGTCGCCTGGCCCAGTTCCCAGCCGAGGAACGCGAAAATGGGCCGGAACTGGCCCGGGCAGCTCTCGCGCAGTTCACCGGACCTGTCGCCGGTAACGAGCCGCGCCACGAACTCGTCGTCACGCACAACTTCCTTATCGGTTGGCTCGTCCGGGCTGCCCTCGACGCCCCGAAGTGGCGCTGGATGGGCATCAACCACGCCAACGCCGCGCTGACCGTCATCCGCTATGCGTCCGACCGGCCCTCATCCGTGCTTTTCTACAACGACATGAGCCACCTGCCGGCCGACCTTCGCTGGACCGGCTTCCCGCCCGACCTCCACGTCTGAGGGCAACGACCCTCCACTGCATCGGCAGTCACCAGACGAAGAAGGTGGTTCGGGGCCCCGATGCCGGCGGTGCCGACGTCGGGGCCCGTACCGGTGGACGGTCAGGCGGCCTTGAGCTGTGCGGCGATCTTCACGACGCGTTCGGCCTGGATGCGAGCTGCCGTGCGGGTGGTGTCGTCGACGGGGTTGTTGCCCTGGGCGTCCACGTGGGAGGTGCCGTAGGGGTTGCCGTCGACGAACTTGGCCGGGTCGGTGAAGCCGGGGGTGACGGTGATGCCACCGAAGTGGTGGACGGAGTTGTAAAGGGCGAGCAGGGTGGATTCCTGGCCGGCGTGAGGGGTGGCCGTGGAGACGAAGCCGCTGTAGACCTTGTCGGCCAGCTTGCCCTGGGCCCACAGGCCGCCGAGGGTGTCGATGAACTGCTTGAGCTGCGAGGAGACGTTACCGAAGCGGGTGGGGGTACCGAAGATCACGGCGTCGGCCCACTCGACGTCCTCGGGGGTGGCCACCGGGATGTGGGCGGTGGCGGTGTGGTTGGCGGCCCAGGCGGCGTTGGAGTCGATGGCGGCCTGCGGGGCCAGCTCGGCGGCCTTGAGCAGGCGGACCTCGGCGCCGGACTTGATGCCGACGTCGTGCAGTTCCTTGGCGATCTCGGTGATGGTGCCGGTGGCGGAGTAGTAGACGATTGCGAGCTTCACGGGGGTGGTCATGGGGCTTTCCGTTTCGTTGCGGGATAAGTGGGGGCGGATCTAGCCGACCGGTCGACTATTTAAAACTAGACGACCGGTCGAGAACTGTCAAAGGTGTGCGGCGCCATGGGGCTGATCGCCGCAGGGCGGATCGCGGCCTCGGATCGGCCGAGGCGGCAAGTCGCGCGGGGGCGTCAGGCGGATGTGGCCCGGCCGGCGTACAGGGTCGGCTCTGGGAAGGGTGTGCGGATCGTCACGCAGAGCTTGTGCCGCGGCGCCTTTCGGCTTTTGGCCAGTTGCGTACGTGGCATTCCTCGTGCGGGTCGGCCTGGATTCCGGCTCCTGTTCCGGAGTCGGATCCGTCGATCGGCAGCACGCGGGCCGACGCGGTCATGCGAGGCTCTCGTTCCGGGTACCGAACCATGCCCGGGCGTACGCGCGGGCCGACGCGCGCGGGTCCTCGGCGGCGCAGATGCCGGAGACGGCGGCGGCTCCGGCCGCCCCTGAATCCCGCAGGAACGGCAGGTCGGCCGGGGTGACGCCGCCGATGGCCACGGCGGGCAGGCCGCTGAGCCGGGCGAGGCGGGCGAAGCCGGCATGGCCGAGTGGGGCCGGGGCGTCCGCCTTGGTCCGGGTCGCGTGCAGTGCGCCGATGCCGACGTGGTGGACGCGTGCCGGATCCTCGGCGGCGGCGCGCAGTTGATCGGGGGTGGCCGCACTCAGGCCCAGCACCGCGTGCTCTCCGATCATGTCGCGTACGGCGGCCGGTGGTAGATCCGACTGGCCGACGTGAACCCCCGTCACGCGTGCGTCGGCGGCTCGGGCCGCCAGGTACACGTCCACCCGGTCGTTGACGATCAGCGTCACTCGTTCGGGCAGGACGTCGGCCACCTCCAGCACCGTACGCAGGAACTCCCTCCCGGTGGCGTGCTTCTCCCGGATCTGCACGGCGGTGACGCCTCCGGCCACTGCCAGGGCGACGGTCTCGGCCACGCTCCGGCCGCGGGCCGTGCACTGGGCCGTGTCCGTAACCAGGTAGACCGACAGATCCACCGGTGTCGTGGTCACGAGAGAGCCGCCCGCTCGGCGAGATCCGCTGCCCCCAGCGCGGCGAGCGCGTCCAGGAACGCGACGGCGAAGCCGCCGGGCCCGGAGGCCTCCTTCGCGGCCAGTTCGGCGGCGACCGTGTACGCGGCGACGGCGGCCACCACCGCGGCGAACCGGTCGTCGTCGACCGCTGCGAAGGCTGCCATCACCGCCCCCAACGCGCAGCCGCCACCTGTCACCCGGGTCAACAGGGCGTCCCCGTTGGCGATCCGGGCACTGCGAACCCCGTCGGTGACGAAGTCCACGGGTCCGGAGACGGCGACCACACAGTCGGTTGTACGGGCCAGCTCGCATGCTGATTCCTCGGCGGCCTCGACGCCATGGGAGGAGTCCACGCCGCGGCCGCCGTCGCCCGCGCCCGCGAGCGCGATGATCTCGGACGCGTTGCCCCGGATCACCGTCGGCCGCAGCTCCAGGAGCTCGCGTGCCAGCGCGGTGCGCACCGGCAGCGCGCCGACCGCCACCGGGTCGAGGACCCACGGAGTACCGGCCGACGTCGCTGCCCGCGCGGCCTCGACCATGGCGGAGCGCTGCTCCGCGTGCGGGGTGCCGAGATTGATCAGGACACCCGAGGCGATCCGGGCGAACGGGCCGGCCTCTTGCGGAATGTCGACCATGGCCGGTGAGGCGCCCAGCGCCAGCAGGACGTTGGCGGTGAAGCCCGTGACCACCGAGTTGGTCAGGCACTGAACCAGAGGGGAGTCCGCCCGGACGCGGGCGAGGGCCTGCGGGGCGAAGGCGGTGTGATCGGCGGATGTCGGGGGCATGGGATATCGCTCCGTGGGGGGAGGGAAGGGGGTGTTCGGGTGCTGGGGCCGGCGGCAGGTCAGTCCTGCGGGCGGGGGCGCAGCCGCAGCGGCGCGTAGACGGCGAGCGCGACGAGGAACGCCACGTAGTACGAGAGGTCGGCGCCGTGCAGGGCGGCCGCCACCGGGCCCACGTACAGACTGGTGTCCATGAACGGCACGGCCGCGGCGAAGGCGACGGCGAAGGCCAGCAACGGGGGCCATCCGGACTGCGGCCGGGCGGTCTCGGCGGCGAGGTCGATCGCGGCGCCGCCCCGTGCTCGGGCCCGGGCGAGCCAGTCGACGATGACGATCGCCACGAACCCGGGAATCCAGTAACCGACGAACAGCAACACGTTCTGGAAGCGGGCAGTGGTGTCGGCAGCGTGCATCCACAGCACCAGGGGGAAGCCGAGCACGGCGGCGAGGGCGGCGGCCGCCGGGCGCGGGAGGCGCACTCCGACGGTCTGCAGAGCCAAGGAACCGCTGTAGTCGTTCATGGCGTTGCTGCAGAGGGCCGCCAGCGCCACGGCGAGCAGTCCGAACGCACCCAGCGCGCCACCGCCCAGCAGCCTGTCCACACCCGCGGCGGTCTGGTCGGTCAGTACGGACGCGCCCAACAACCCGAGGGCCTGGACCGCCACTAAGGACACCACAAGGCCCAGCAGCGTGAACCAGAACATGCGTGGGCGTGAGGCGGTGCGCGGCAGGTAGCGGCTGAAGTCGCTGGCGTACGGAGCCCAGGACAGAGTCAGGCTCAGCGCGATGGTACTGGTCAGGACGAACGCGCCGGCCTGGTCGGCGCCGTGGGCGGTGCCCGAGCCGACCGGGTGGACACCGTCGAGCAACCGCCAGGCGATCAGCGCGAACGCGGCCGCGAGCACGAAGGTCATGACGATCTGAAGCCGGTGGATGGCCTCGTAGCCCAGGACACCGAGGGCCCCTTGGGCCACCATCATGGCCAGGACGCCGATCCAGAACGGCCAGCCGCACAGCCGCGCGAGCGCGTCCCCGCCGAACAGCCCGATCAGCGCGTCCCAGGCGACCGAGGACAGCCACTGCAGGATGCCGGGTACCGTCACGGCCCGGCCGAACGCGAGTCGGGCCAGTGGCAGTTGACCGGCGCCGGTCTGGCTCCCCCAGGTGCCCAGATAAGCGGTGGGCACCGCGCCGAGCACGGTGCCCAGCACGACGGCGACGAGCGCGGTGGCGAAGTCCAGGCCGAGGGCGATGCCGACAGTGCCGGTGAACACGCCGGTCATGGTCAGGTTGGGAGCGAACCACACGGTGAACAGGCGCCCGGGACCGCCGTAGCGGTTGCTCTCGGGGACCGGCTCGATGCCGTGCGTCTCGACGCGGAGGTCGCCGGGGGCCGCCGGCATCCGCCCGTCGAAGACGGTCTGCCGGCCGTCGGCGGGCAGCCCGCCGGAAACATGCGTCAAAGGCATGGAAGACATCCCTCCGCCAGTACGAACTGGTTCAGGTTCGACGGGTGTGATCTCAGCCCTCGGGTGGGGCACCCCGTGTCCGGTACGACGGACAGACTAACCTCATCCCTGTGAACACCTGTACGCAGGAGTGCGTGGCAACGACGCGGTGGATTCGTCCGTGGTGCCGATGCGCGGTCGGCTCACGGGGGCCTCTGCTGGAGCGTCACAACGCCGGAGTCGGCGCTTCGACAGGAGAAAGAGCTTGCTCGGCCCATATGGTCTTGCCGTCGCGGTCGTAGCGGGCGCCCCAACGGGAGGCGAGCTGGGCCACCAGGAACAGGCCGCGGCCGCCCTCGTCCCCGGTGCGCGCGCGGCGCAGATGCGGGGCGCTGAGGCTGCCGTCGGAGACTTCGCAGATGAGGGCTGCGGCGCGGATGAGACGCAGGGCGATGGGGCCGTGCGCGTGCCTGATGGCGTTGGTGACCAGCTCACTGACCATCAGCTCGGTGGTGAAAGTGAGTGGTTCCAAGCCCCAGGTGGCGAGCTGACGGGTAGTGAGGTTGCGGGCGTGGGCGACCTGCGCGGGGTCGACCGGCAGTTCCCAGGAGACGACCCGGCCTGCTTCCAGTACGCGGGTGCGGGCAAGCAGCAGGGCAGCGTCATCGGATCGGTGCTCCGACAGCAGGGAGGCGACTACGGCATCGCAGAGCTGTTCGAGCGGTCGGGTGGGGCCGGCCATGGTGCGGGACAGCCGGTCGAGCCCGGCGTCGACGTCCCAGCCGGGTGCTTCGATGAGGCCGTCGGTGTAGAGCGCCAGGACGGAGCTGTCCGCGAGACGGCGTTCAGCGGTTTCGAAGGGGAGACCGCCCAGCCCCAGGGGCGGTCCGGGCGGGATGTCGTCGAGGATCTCCACCGCACCGTCGGGCTGCACCAGGACGGGTGGGGGATGACCGGCGCGCGCGAACGCGCAGATGCGCGAGACAGGGTCGTAGACGGAGTACAGACACGTGGCGCCCTCGCAGTCGGGATCCTCCTCGATGAGACGGATGACGAGGTCGTCGAGCTGGGTGAGGACCTCGTCGGGAGGGAGATCGAGGTCGGCCAGGGTATGGACGGCGGTGCGCAGCCGCCCCATGACGGCCGCCGCGTGCAGGCCGTGGCCGGTGACGTCTCCGACGACCAGGGCGACGCGGGCTCCCGACAGGGGCAGGACGTCGAACCAGTCCCCGCCCGCTCCGGCGTGCGCGGCGGCCGGCAGATACCGGTGGGCGGTCTCGACGGCGGGGTAATCGGGTAGATCGTGCGGCAGCAGGCTGTGCTGCAGGGCCAGGGCGGTGTTGTGCTCGCGGGTGTAGCGGCGGGCATTGTCGATGCATACGGCGGCGCGGGACGAAAAGTCCTCGGCGAGGGACAGGTCCCCTTCGTCGTAGGGCCGAGGATCCTGGTTGCGGCCGAGGGTGGCAACACCCAGCGTGATGCCGCGAGCCCGCAGCGGCACCACCATGTACGAGTGGAAACGGAACCTGCGGATCTTCTCGGCCCGCCGGGCGTCATGGACGAACCACTTGTCGGGGTCCAGTTTCCGCACCAGAACCGATTGCCCGGTGGCCAGGCTCCGGACCTGTGGAGTGCCCGGGTGGAACGCCACTGCCTCGCCCACCACGAACACGGCCTCCGGGGCGTGCTCGCGGATGGAGCGGAGTCCCGATCGGTGCGCACGCACCCCCCCTGCCACCGGCCCGGGGGCCGGTTCCTCGCCCCGCACCGTTGCCTCCAGCAGGTCGATGGCGACGAAGTCCGCGAGTCCGGGAACTGCCGCGTCAGCCAGTTCCTGCGCCGTGCGCTTCACGTCCAGCGTGGTGCCGATGCGCACGCCGGCCTCGGTCAGCAGCGCCAGCCGCTGCTGGGCCTGATAGCCGTCGGTGATGTCGACGTACGTCTGGCACATGCCCAGGACGCGGCCGGCCGGGTCTGTCAGCCGGAAGGAGGAGGCGGAAAATACGTGGTCGCGGTCCGGATCGGACGCAAGCCGGCTGTGCACCTGGAAGTCGACCACCGGCTCGCCGGTGTCCCGCACCCGGCTCAGGACCCGGTCGATCGTCGGGGCCGAGTCCGGTGAGTCATCGCCGATGCGACGGCCGATGAGCCGCTCGGCGGGCAGGCCGGTCACGCGCTCCGTCGCGGCGTTCACCCACAGGTACCGCAGCTCGGTGTCCATGACGGTCACCGGGATCGGGGACTGGCTGAAGAGCGCCTCCAGGATCGCGCGGTCGACCTCCTCCCGCTCCACCGCCCGCGCGTCGGCGGCCCTGACGGACCAGCCGGCCCGGCCCTCCTTGCTGAGCAGCGGTCGCACGCGCACCGCCACCGACACCTCGTGCCCGTCGCGGTGCCTCATGCCCAGTACGCCGTCCCAGCTCTGCCCGGCTGTATGCCGTACCTGGGCAGCCACCGCCGCTTCCCGGTCCGCCCGGGCGGTCAGCAGATCCACCGCCGGCTTTCCGCAGACGTCTTCCGCGGGGTATCCAAGAAGTGCTTCCGCCTGCGGGCTCCACAGAAAGATCGCGCCGTTCTCCGCCACGTATGCGATGGCCATGCACGCCCCCGACAAAGGGTCTCCCGACCCTGCGTCGAGGCCCCCGGAATCCTTGGGTACGCGCACCGGCACCACCTCGTCCCAGGCCTCTCCCTGCCCATGATAAAGACCGGGGTGGTGCCCGACTCCTTGAGCGCGCCGCCCCCGAGTGGAACGCCGGACCGGAGCTCGTGCGCAGTGCACCTCAGCCGGCACGGCCGACCGCGCCCGAACGCTGTCCGGGACGTACAGATGCATCCTCGGACCGTCGCCGAAGGGCGTCACCTCCGGCGGCGTGGCCGCCAGAGGGCGCGGCGACGGCGAGGAGGAGCCGCCGGCAGCAGGGGCAGTACGGATTTGCGGACGTGGCGCGTCAGTGCGGCATGTCGGACAGAGCCGTGGCGATGGTGGTGACCTGTGCAGGTTCGACGACCATCAGGAGCACGGTTCCTCCGCGCACATCGGCCTCGGCCACCGGGCGGAAGCCCCCGGCGGCGTACTGCTCCTGAGCAGCGGTGTCCTCGACGGCGGGCGCCGTCATGATGCGGCGGCAGGACGGATCGGCGGCGAAGAGGGCGGCGACCAGGGAGTCGAGCAGCGCGGTGGTGTCCGTGCCGTCGGCCGCTGACGGGGGCTGCGGCTCCGTGGTGACGAGCTCCAGCAGCAGATCGTGTGCGCCTACCGGGTAGCAGCCGCGCAGCGGATGGTGCAGCACCCGATGGATCGTCACGCGCGTGACTGGCGGCCCGTCGTGGCCGGTGCTTGCGGTGTACGCGCGGACGGTGCCTGCCGGGGCCGGGCCGAACGGGGCGGCGTCGGAAGCGGGCTCGGACCCGGTGGGGCACAGTGACCATCCGGCGATGTGACCGGGGAGCGCCGGTACGGGCAGCGGGCGGTGGCCGACGGTGGTGAGTGTCATGGGCGCGACCCTTCGTGGTGGGGGGATCCCGGCGTGCGGAGGGCCCGGGACGCCCCGGGCCGGGGGAGTTGCCCGCCCGTCCCTTGGTCGGGGGAGACGGGCGGGCCGTGGCCCGGGGGAGGAGGAGTCCGGGCCGGTCGGTGGGTGCCGGGGGGACGGATCAGGCGCCGGTCGGCCCGGCCTGGTGGGTGACGATGTCCCGTACCTGGCCCTTGACCAGCTTGCCGCTTGCGTTGCGCGGCAGTTCGGGGGCGAGGACCACGCGCGTGGGCAGCTTGTAGCGGGCGAGCCGGTCGGAACCGAAGTTGCGTACTTCCTGGAGCGTCGGCTCGACCCCCGGCTCGCAGGTGAGTACGGCGACGACGGTCTCGCCCCACTTCGGGTCGGGGATGCCGACGACCGCCACCTCGTGGACTCCGGGGAAGGAGCTCAGGACCCGCTCGACCTCGGCGGGATAGACGTTCTCCCCGCCGCTGATGATCATGTCCTTGAGCCGGTCGACGACGTAGTAGTGGCCGTCCTCGTCGCGGTAGCCGATGTCGCCGCTGTGGAACCAGCCCGCGTCGTCGAAAGCCTCCCGGGTCGCCTGCTGGTTGTTCCAGTAGCCGGCGACGACATTGGGACCGCGCACGCAGATCTCACCGCGCACATGGGGCTCGTCGATGACGCCGCTCCCGCCGGGGACCATCAGACAGACCTCGGTGTACGGCATCGGAAGACCGGCCGAACCGGTCTTCTCCAGGGTGCGCGCGGCCGGCAGATATGTGGCGAACGGTGCCGTCTCGGTGAGCCCCCACGCCTGCTGCAGCAGCACCCCGTGCGACTCCGCATAGTCCCGGATGAGCTGGGGAGGTACGGCGGCGCCCGCCACGATCACCGCGCGCAGCGCGGACAGATCGGCTTCCCGGAACCCAGGGGCACGGGTGAGCGCCGCGAACATGGCGGGGACCGCGAAGATGCTGGTGACCCGGTGCGCCACCAGGTCGGCCAGACACTGCTCGGGGTCGAAGGAGCGGCGTACGACGACGACGCCGCCGCGGGTCAGGGTGCGCAGTGTGAGGGCGTTGAGCCCGCCGATGTGGAAGAGCGGGGCGACGGCCAGGTTCACGTCGCCGGGACGGGTGTCGACCATGGTGTCGACGTTCACCGCGTTCCACCACAGATTGCCGTGGGTGAGCATGACGCCCTTGGGGCGGCCGGTGGTCCCGGACGTGTACATGAGTGCGGCCAGGTCGTCCTCCCCCACCGGCACCGCCTCCGGCTGCGTCGTGTCGGTGGACAGCACCTCGGACAGCGGGGTCCACACCGCGGGCGGGGCAGGGGCCGCGGGGCAGGACGGATCGGTGTCGACGAGCACGGGCCGGCGGACCGGGACCTCGGCGAGGATCGACTCCGCCAAGGACCGGTGGCTCTCCTCGGCGATCAGCGTATGGGTGCCCGAGTCGGTGAGGATGTGCCGCACCTCGTCAGCGGCCAGCCGATGGTTGACCGGTACGAAGACCGCGCCGAGGTGACTGGCGGCCAGCAGGGTTTCGAGCAGCGTGGCGCTGTTGAGACCCAGGAATGCCACCCGGTCGCCGCGCCGCAGACCACGGGCCGCGAGCCCGGCGGCGAGCCGGCCGGTGGTCGCGGCGAGTTCGCCCGCCGTGATGGTCCGGTCCTCGTAGACGAGGGCCGGGGCGGCTGAGTCGTACCGTGCTCTGCGCTGCACGGCGGCAGCAGGACTGATGTCGACCATGACCCGAGCGGCTCCTTCGGTGGCTGTCGGCGGGGGCGTGAAGGGGGAGAGCGGTGCGGCGGCCGGTCAGAGATCGGCGCCGCCGGCAGCGGTGCGGAATCCGCGTACGGCTATGCCGCCGTCCACGGGGACCACGGCGCCGGTGATGTTGCCGCTGTTGCGGCGTGAAGCCAGGAGAACGTACGTCCCGGTGAAGTCCTCCGGTTCCACGCTCGCGTCGTACAGCGGCACGTGCGGACGTTCGCCGGCGGCCTCGGCACGGGCGAACGACGCCTCGATCCTGCGCTCGTCCAGACCGAGACTCTCCGGGCCGCGCAGCTGGGTGCGCATGCCGCCGCAGGCGACGCCGTTGACCCGGACCTTGGGGGCGAGTTCGTACGCGAACTCCCGCACCAGACCGAGGCAGGCGTGCTTGCTCGCCGTGTAGACGGGACCGCCGCCGTTGGTGTGGAAGGAGGAGTTGGACAGGGTCATGATGATGCTGCCTCGGGTCGCGACCAGCTCGCGCCAGGCTGCCTCCACGGCGAGCAGATAGCCCTTGACGTTGACGGCGAAGACTTCGTCGAACGCCTCTGCCAGTTCCTCGCCGGTCAGCCGGGTGAGACTGCGGTGGTAGTCCCAGATCCCGGCGTTGGGAACCAGGATGTCGAGCTTTCCGAACCGCTCGACGGCTCCGGCGACCGCCGCGTGCAGGTCCTTTGTCGAGCGTACGTCACCGGTGACGGCGAGCACCCGGTCTGCGTGCGCGCCCGCGGCCTCGACCAGGGCCGCCAGCTGCTCGGCGTCCCGGTCGAGCACCGCGACGCGTGCGCCTTCGGCGAGGTACCGCAGAGCAATGGCCCGACCGAGGCCATTGGCGCCGCCGGTGATCAGGGCGACGTCGCCATCGAGCCAGCGGGCGGCCGTTTCCGGGGCGGTGGACTGTGCCGGTGCGGCCATGGCTCAGCGCTCCTGCAGGAAGTCGGTGACGAGCCGCTCGAACTCGGCCTGCCGCTCCAACTGCACCCAGTGGCCGCAGCCGCCGAACACATGCAGCTGGACGTCGCGGATCTGCTTGAGCATGAGCTGGGCACCGTCGAGCGTGATCGTGCGGTCGTCACGCCCCCAGAGCAGCAGCGTCGGTGCCTTGATCCGGTGCACGTCGCGCCAGAGCGGGTCCATGCCGTGCCGCTTGCCGAAGGCCGCGTTGTAGCGGTGGTAGAACTCGATGTGGCTCGGGTCGAGGGAGGCCTCGTAGCGGGCCTGGACGGTGTCCTCCCAGCGCTTGGGCTCGGCCGTCATGACGCGGATGAAGTCCCGCATCTTCTTCACGGTGGGGCCCTCACCGTTGTAGTAGCGGAACATCGCTTTCTGGCCCTCGGTGGGGGTCGGGCCGAACGGCAGCCAGCCGCCGCCGGGCGCCATCAGGATCAGCTTCTCGACACGGGCGGGCGCCGCGAGAGCGGTGGCGATCGCGGCGGCGCCACCGAGGCTGTTGCCCAGCAGGTGGAACCGCTCGATGCCGAGGGCGTCGAGGGTCTGCAGGAGCGCGTCCACGGTGATCTCGGTGATGGAGCGCGCGTCCAGGTCTTCCTCGGACGGCCGGTAGCTGCCGCCGAAGCCCGGCTGGTCGGGCAGGACGACGCGGTAGTGCGGGGTGAGCGCGGCGAGGTTCTGCCGGTAGTTGGCGAGACCGCTGGCTCCCGGACCGCCGCCGTGCAGCATCACCAGTACGGGGCCCTGCCCGGCCTCGCTGACCGAGATCGTGCCCAGGGAGGTCTGGACGGTGTGTTCGGTGATCTCGGGATGTACGGCGTCGTGTGCACGGACAGTCGTCACGGGAACTCCACGGGGATGCGGGGGCGGGCGGGGTGCGGCCTGCCGGGGTGGTACGGGGGTGGGAGGGGGAGAGCGGTCAGAGGAACGTGCTGATGTTCTTGGCGAGCAGCACGTTCTGGTCGAGCAGGATGTGGCGGCGGGCGATCAGCAGTGAGCCGTCCTCGCCACGGCGCAGCAGGTCCGTGCGGCCGCCCGCGTACAGGTCGACCTCGCGTTCCAGCCGGTTGCGGTAGACGAGGAAGTCGGACTCGGCGACATAGCTTCCGGGTTCCTCGCCCGGGCGCACGGCGACGTTGGTGATCAGGTGCCGGGTGCGCGACGGCGGGTCCTCGGCCCAGGCCATCCCGGAGTCGAAGCGCCGGATGCGCCAGGCGAGGCTGGCCCTGGTCTCGTCGAAGATGGCGACTTCGCCCGGGGCGCCGTCGGCGAGCGACTGCTGGCGGCGGAGCCGGTTGGTGCGTACCGGCGCCCAGTAGTGCAGGTCGTCGGCGAGCAGCTCCAGCCAGTCGGCATAGCGGTGCTGGTCGAGCAGATGGGCTTCCAGCGTGTAGAAGCGCTGCACCTCGAAGTGGAGCAGCATGTCGTCCAGTGCCGCACCACCGGTGGGGGCGGCGGCGGAGTCCTGGGTGTGGATGCTCATGGATCCTCCTTGCGGGCCGCGCTGCGTCGGCTATCCCATCGCACGGCGGCGGGTGCGGGGAGCGGGTGTGCCGGTCCGTGGCACGGGCCCGGCAGGGGATGCGGCCGACCTTCCGGACGGCGGGGGAGCGGTCGTGACCGCGGTCAGCCGCGCAGCAGGGCGCGCAGCTCCGCGGACTCGTCGGCCAGCCGTTGCGGGGCGACCGCGACGGCGCGGGCGATCAGCCGCTGCGCGGCCTTGATGTCCTTGGGCCGGTCGATCGCCGCGGCGGCGACCACCCGTCCCGCGTTCAGCCCGAACACGGTGAACGCACCGGACCGCATCTCGCCGCGGCGTACGGTCTCCTCGGCGTCGGCCATCGAGCCGACCGCCTCCAGGCGGCTGCCGTAGCGGTCGGACCAGAACCACGAGGCCGGTTCGGCCGGTGCGTCCGCCCCGAGCAGTCCCGCGGCCGCGGCCCGCCCGCCGTGCTGCGCGGCGTCCCAGTGCTCGTGCCGCACCGGGTGGTCCGCCCGGCGGGCGACGTCCCCGACCGCGTAGATCCGCGGGTGCGAGGTGCGCTGGGTGGCGTCCACGACGATGCCGTTGTCGACGGTGAGCCCGGCGGTCTCGGCGAGCGAGGTGTCCGGCCGGATCCCGATACCGACGACGACCGTGTCGGCGCTGATCGGCGAGGCGTGGCCGCCCACGGTGACGGTGACCTCGTCGGCGCCGGGTGCCCGGTCGACGCGCTCGACGCCGCCCGTGACGACCTCGATGCCCTCGGCGCGGTGCCGGTCGTGCAGCGCACCGGCGATGTCGGGTCCGACGACGGCGGTCAGCGGCACGGGCACCGGATCGATGAGGGTGACCCGGCAGCCCAGCCCGTTCGCGACCGCTGCGGTCTCGGCGCCGATGAGACCGGCACCGATGACGGCGATCCGGGCCCCCGGGGTGAGCCGGGTACGCAGGAGTTCGGCCTCGGACCACGTACGCAGGGTGTGCACGGCGGGGTCGTCGGCGCCCGGCACCGGCAGGGTGCGGGCGGTGCCGCCAGTGGCGAGGACGATCCGGTCGGCCGTCAGCTCGGTGCCGTCGGCCAGCTCCAGTACGCCCTCGTCGGGGCGCAGCGCCGTCACGACGGTTCCGGGCCGCAGCTCGATGCGCTGCTTCTCGTACCAGTCGGCCGGTCGCAGCGCCACATCGTCGCGGACGGTGGCCCTGCCGAGCAGGACGTCCTTGCTGAGCGGCGGACGGTCGTACGGGACGCCCTCCTCGTTGCTCAGCAGGACGATCTCGCCGTCGTAGCCGCCGGAGCGCAGCGCGTCGCAGGTGGAGACGGCGGAGATGCCCGCGCCCACCAGGGCGATCCTCTTCATGCGGTGGGCTCCTGACCGGGGTGCAGCCAGATCTCGCCCTCGCGCACCTCGACCTTGTGGGTCCGGGCGGCGAGCGTGGCGGGCATGCACTGCGGCTCGCCGGTCCTGAGGCAGAAGCGCGCGCTGTGCAGCGGGCACTCGACCTCGCCGTCCTCGATCCAGCCGTCGGCGAGGGACGCCTGGCCGTGCGAGCAGGTGTCGTCGAGTGCGTAGTAGGCGCCGCCGTCGTGGAAGACGGCGATGGTGTCGCTGTGTCCGGTCCGCTCGGCGGGCACCTGGAGTGCTTCGCCCTCCTCGATGTCGCCGACGGCGGCGACCCGGACTGCGTGGTCGGTGGTGTTCATCGTTCTTCAGCTGCCTTCTCGTGCCAGGCCGGGGTGTTCATCAGGTCGCGCCAGTGGGCGTAGAAGCCACGGGCGGCCCCGTCGGAGTACAGGTGACCGGTGGTGCCGGGGTGGACGCCGTCCTCGGCCCCCATCCCGACGCCCATCTGGTAGTTGAGCGTCATGCCGCCGGCCATGAATCCGTGTGCGGTGGCCTGGACCTCGCTCCAGTTCTCGCCGTCGTCCTGCTCGAAGATGCCGGTGGGTCCGAAGGTGCGAAGGTTGTAGAGCCGCTGGGCGTTCTTGACCTCGTCGGGCATCGACTTGTCGACGATCGTCCAGGCCCAGACCTCCATCTTGTCCGGCCCCTTGGGGTGCCAGACGCGGATGCTGCCGTTGACGGGCAGATAGGAGAAGTTGGGGAAGACAGTGGCGTGCCCGGTCGTCATCGGACCTTCGGCACGTTCCTTGCCGAGGCGTTCGCGCAGCCGGTCGTAGTCGTAGTACTCGTGCACCACCCGGTCGTCGAACCGGCTCTTGGGGTGTGTCGGGAAGCCGGCGCCGTGCCCGTTCGGGTCGGTGTACTGGCGGCCCGGGGTCTGCACGATCTCCGCCTTGGGCCCCTTGCCGGTGGGAGACATGACCATCAGCGCGGAGGCGTGCGAGATGTTGACGTGGTACCAGTCGGACGAGAACTGCTCGGCTGCCAGCTTCCAGTTGCCCTCCAGCACCCACTTGTGGACACCGCCGACGACCTCGGTGCCCTCCGGGTCGCGGTCGAGCATGGCGTCCATGTACCAGGTCATGCCGCCGAGCGCCTCGGCCAGCGTGGGGGCATCCGGGTTCCAGGTGGCGAAGATCAGTCCCTTGTACGTGTCCAGCTGGGCGACCTCGGTCAGACCCCAGCGACTCTCGTCGAAGTCGGCCGGGTAGCCCTCGCGGTTGGGGACGTTGATCAGCTTGCCCGAGGTGTCGTACGCCCACCCGTGGTAGCTGCAGGTGAACGCCTTGGTGGCGCCCGCGTCGGCGCGGCAGACCCGCATACCGCGGTGCCGGCAGGCGTTGAGGAAGGCCCGGATGCGCCGGTCCTTGCCCATGGTCACGATGACCGGGTCCTCACCCATGTACGTGCTGAAGAAGTCGCCGGGCTTCTTGAACTGGGACTCGTGGGCCAGGAACAGCCAGCTGGGCGCGAAGACACGGCGCAGTTCCTGCTGGTAGAGCCCGCTGTCGCTGAAGATCCCACGATCGACGAGGCCGTGGTCGATGTCGAAGTACTCGCTGACGTCGACGGAGGGCGCGGGGGTGCGGTTCAGAGCGTTCACGCCTTCGCTCCTTCCGGGGCGGCCGCGGCCGGGGGAACGGCGGGGGCGGGCTTGGACGGACGGCGGTGGCCCCACAGACTGGTGCCGTCGACGCGGGTCGCGGTCCACGGGTCGGCGACGGTGATCGCGCCGTGGCCGTACTCGATCTCGAAGCCGGAGGGCGTGATCGCGTAGAAGGAGAGCATCTTGTCGTTGCTGTGCCGGCCGAGGGTCAGGGCGACCGGTGCGGCGCCGTCCAGACAGCGGTCGTAGGCATGGCCGACGGTGTCGAGGTCGTCGACCTCCAGCATGAAGTGGAACAGCTCGCCCGGCTCGACGTCCTTGCGGGGCTTGCGCTCGGGCTCGATGACGAGTCCGGCGAAGGCCAGCGAGTGGTGACGCGGATTGGTGTGCAGGAACGCGATGCGCTTGCGGCCGAGGTCGCAGAAGTCGGAGAGCCGGAAGCCGAGCAGCTCCGTGTAGAACCGGAGTGTGGCCGCGTAGTCGTCGACCGAGAACACCACGTGGCCCAGGCCCTGTTCGCCGGTGACGAAGCGGGCGCCGGTCGGTGAGACGAACGGGGTGACGGCGGTCCGGGCACCGTAGAAGATCTCGACGCGGACGCCGTTGGGGTCCGCGACGTGGACGAGGCCGAGCACATCGCGGTCGCGCAGCAACTGGTCGTCGGCGTGCGTCACTTCGACTCCGGCGGCTGCCAGTTCAGCTGCGGCCGCGGCCAGTTCGGCGGGTCCGGGCACCTCCCAGCCGGCATAGCCGAACTCCTCGGTGTCGGCCTCGTGCAGGGCGATGCGCCAGGACCGGTCGTCCGCGCGCAGCCGCAGCCCGTCCTCGGTGGTCTGTGCCGACAGGCCGAGCACGTTCTCGGCGAAGGTGCGCCATTGGTCGACGCGCCGGGTTCGGAGTCCGAAGTATCCCAGTCCGCTGAGTTGCATGACGGGCCGTCCCTTCAGGTCTGGTCAGGGTGTACGGGCGAGGGCCGGACGGGCTGTCGGTCCGTACGGGCGGGATCCAGCAGACGACGTCCCGGACGGCGCTGCCATGCGTTGTGCCGCCCTGTGGAACAGGTCCCGGTCACGCCGTCGGCGCCCCGACCGGACCTGCTGCGGGCGCGCACCGGGTTCACCGGATGACCGTGCCGCTTTCCGGCACGACCGCTGGCCGCCGGATGCCGGGTCCGGCAAGGCTCGGTGTTCCGCGCTCCGCGCCGGTGCGCACTCTGCGCGCGGAATCCGATGACGCCCCGCTCCAGGAGGACCGATGCTCGCCGCCGTCGCCGTACACCAGGACCCCGTCGATCCGATCGGTGGGCTGGAGCTGCGCGAAGTCCCCGCTCCGGTGGCCCCGCCCGGCTGGACGGTGGTCCGGGTGGTCGCGGCCGCGCTGAACCATCACGACATCTGGACGCTGCGCGGTGTCGGTCATCCCGCGGACCGGCTGCCGATGGTGCTGGGCTGTGACGCGGCCGGGTACGACGAGGACGGCAACGAGGTCGTCGTCCACCCGGTGATCGGCGACCCGCAGGCCGGAGGCGGCGACGAGACCCTGGACCCCGGCCGGGCGCTGCTGTCGGAGCGGCACGACGGGGCGTTCGCCGAGCTCCTGTGCGTACCGCGGCGGAATCTGATCCCCAAGCCGGCCGCGCTGTCCTTCGCGGAGGCGGCCTGTCTGCCGGTGGCCTGGCTGACGGCGTACCGGATGCTGTTCACCCAGGCCCAGGTGCGTCCCGGTGACCGGGTGCTGGTGCAGGGCGCGGGCGGCGGTGTGGCCTCGGCGGCCATCGCCCTGGCGCGGGCCGCCGGCGCCCGGGTGTACGCGACCAGCAGGTCGAGGGCGAAGCTGGACGTGGCCCTGGAGATGGGGGCGCATGTGGCCGTACCGACGGGGGAGCGGCTGCCGGAGAAGGTCGACGTGGTTGTGGAGACGGTCGGCGAGGCCACCTGGGCCCACTCCCTGCGCTCGCTGCGCGCCGGCGGCACGGTGGTGGTGGCCGGAGCGACCAGCGGGGCCAACCCGCCGGCCGATCTGAACCGGGTCTTCTACCTCCAGCAGCGGGTGCTGGGCTCCACAGGCGGGACCCGCCAGGAGTTCGTGTCGCTGCTGCGGTTCATGGAGAGCACCGGGGTGCGGCCCCGGATCGACCGGGAGATCCCGCTGACCGGCATCCACGAGGGCTTCCGGGCCATGATCGATGGTGAGGTCACGGGGAAGGTGATCGTCCGGCCTTGAGCGGGGCGGTCCCCGGGCCGGGGTGGACGAGAGCGGCCGCATCGGCCCGGATCCGTGGATGAAGCGACGCTTCGTCATTCCCTCAGGTGTGACATACGAGGCACCACTTTCTCCGTTTCGGTGAGCCCTTGCTGTTCACGCTGCCGAAACAGTCATCTAAAGTGGACGCACGTCCACTGAAGTGGTCGCCGGAGAATGTGCGGAGGCGAACATGCTCGACCCCACCTCGATCACCGATGCCGGGAGCCCCTCGGACACCGGTTCCTCGCAGGATCAGCAGACCGCCGTGGACAAGGCGCTGACCCTGCTGATGTCGCTGGCCGAGGAGGACCGCGAGGTCGGTGTCAGCGAGCTCGCCCGCCGCACGCAACTCACCAAGTCGACCGCGTTCCGGCTGCTCGGCATCCTCCAGCGCAACGATGTGGTCGAGCGCGTCGGGAGCAGCTACCGGCTCGGGCCCCAGCTCTTCGACATCGGCCGCCGGGTCTACGGGCCGACGCCTTTGATGCTGCAGGATCGGCTGCTGCCGTTCCTCACCGAGCTGTACGTCCTCACCCAGGAGACCGTGCACCTGGCGGTGCTGCACCGCACGGACGTCATGTACGTCAACAAGCTGCACGGCCACCGCCGGGCCCGTACGTCCACCCGGATCGGCTCGCGGATGCCCGCATCCTGCACCGCGGTCGGCAAGGCGCTGCTCGCCTTCGACCACGACGCGGCGGAGCTCGCCATCGCGCAGGGACTGCCCGCGCCGACGGAGCACTCGGTGACCGACCCGGCGGACTTCCGGGCCGAACTGGCCCGGGTCCGGCGGGACGGGATCGCGTACGACCGGGAGGAGATCCTGCCGGGAGTCACATGCGTGGCAGTGCCGGTCATCGGCGCGGCCGGCCGGCCGGTCGCCGCGATCTCGGTCTCCGGCGCACTGCACCGCTTCGAGCCCGCCCGGGTCGCACCGGAGCTGCGCCGGGTCGCTTTCGAGGCGGCCAGAGAACTGGGCGCCACGGCCCGCTCGCGCGGCCGCCGCCACCCGGCGGGGTCCGCGGCCGCCTGACTCGCTCGCACACCGTCCGGAGACCGGTGCCGACGCGGAATGCCGCGCCCGCCGCCGGGATCCCGGCTCCGGCGCCCACTCGCCGGTTTCAGCCCTCGGCGGGGGCGCCGCCCCCGCGCCGGACACCGCCATGCCCGCCACCGGTGCCCGGCTGGACCCGGGGCACGCTCACCACGATGTGCACCACGCTCTCCCCTTCGAGGGAGGCGTACAGATGCGGACGGTCGCCCGGGAAACGTACGAAGTCACCGGCGACCAGCTCCACCGGACTGTCCTCCGGGCCGACCCTGACCCGGCCGCTGATGACGTAGAGGTGCTCAAGAGTGCCCACCGGGTGGGGCTCCGAGCGTCCTTCGCCCCGGATCCGCAGCACGTAGTTCTCGATGACACCGGAACCGTAGACGTGATCGAGACTCCGGACCTCGTATCCGGCCCGGTCCTGCCAGGCGGCGTCCCCGCCCCGGCGTACCGTCATGACCTGTTCGCGTTCGGCCACCAGCCGGGTCACCGGCACCCCGAGGGCCGCCGCGACCGCGAAGAGCGTCTCCACCGTGGGATTTCCGGTGCCCAGCTCGACCTTGGAGAGCGTCTGCTTGGCCAGACCGGCCTGCCGGGCGAGTTCGGCCAGCGACAGCCCGCGCTGCTCTCTGAGGATGCGCATGTTGCGCGCGACCACGGTGATTCCTGTTGACACCGCACCACCATAGGTCACTTGAGTGGCGGCGGACCGGGGAGAGCGAGAGATCGATGTATTCGGCAAGGATTTCTTCCGTGCTGTTCCACGTCACGGCACGAGGCTCGGCCCGGCCCTCGCCGTCCCCTCTGTGCCGGAGGTGCCGGGCCGCGCGGGAAGCACCGAGTGCACCGCCGCGCCGAGCCCGCCGCAGCGTGCCGCGCCTCACCCGTCGGCATGGGCGACGGTCGGCACCCGTTCGCGCTGGGGTTGATGCCTCACGCCGTGGCCGCGCTGCGGGCAAGGGACGGACGGAAAACACATTGGCCGGCCGCTGCCGAGCTGCGACGATGCCCCTGTTTCCCGAGCGGAGGACATTTGTTCGTTTTCGTGTGTGCGGGGTGTGACGCCGAGCTGACCGCCCCGTTGTCCCAGGTCACCCTGCCGGTCCACGCCCATCAGCAGTACGGGAACGGCCTTCAGCTCCCGGTGCTCATGGAGCCGGGGACATTCGCCGTGGAACCGGAGCCCTGGGGGCCGCCGTGGCGGAGGTGGGAAGGGATCGATCCGGACGAGGCCGCGGCCCGTGGCGTCTACGCGCCGGTCTACGCCCTGTCCGACGGCGCGCCCGGTGCGATCGTCATCGCACCCGGGGATACCCGTGGCGCCGTGCTGATCCCGGAGAAGCGCGGCGGCGCCTGCTGCGGCCTCGACGGGTCCGACGGCCCCAACATGGCCTGCGAGGCGTGCGGTCTGCCGGTGGCGAGCCGGATCGACGACTGCTCGCTCTGGCAGGCCGTGTGGCTCGCCCCGGACGCCGTGCGCCGCCGGCCCGTGGAAGGCGCCGACGCCGGACCGCTCTCCTGGGCGGAGCTGATGGCGGAGGGGAAGGGTGTGCCCCCGTTCGAGCCGATCACCCCGTGGGGATCGCTGTCCGGGGCGAGCCACCGGTGGTCTTGGAGCCCGCGGTGGGTGGCGGCGGCCGGGTGGGCGCTCGCCCACCTCCTGGCGGCTTCGGAAGGCCGGACGGTGGCCGTCCCGGACGGCCTGGCCGCGGAGGTGTTCCAACGCGCCCTCGACGCTCTACTGCCGGCCGGTCCGCCGGCGCGGCACGCCGTCCTCGCCGGACCGGGGCTGTCCGCCCCCGACGTGGACGCCGATATCCTCCTCGTGCCGTCCCATCCGCAGACCGGGGAGGTCTGGACCCCAGCCGACTCGGCCGCCTGGGCGTACCTGGTGCCGTTGCCGTTCGGGGTGTGGCTCCGGCTGGCCTTCCCCGAGCCGCAGCTGCCCGTCCCCGCGTCGAATGTCATGCCCGACGACGTCCTTCGTGACGACCCGCCCACACCGAGTGTCCATGACTCGTTTCGGATCGACCATGGAGTGTTCAAGCACACCCTGGCCCGGCTGCCGGCCATCCGCAGCCCGTGGATGCGCGAGATCCTCGAGTGCCCCACACAACACATGCACGCGGGCAACTTCTAGTCGGCCGGCGGAAGGCTCCGAGACCCGGCCCCACCCCGTCCCGCGGGCTACACGTACCTCAAGCAGGCCGCGGAAGCGGACGGCGCCTTGTTCAACCGGTACGTCCATGATCTGCGGGGCGCGCAGTCTCAGGGCTGAGCCCCCAGAAACCGCTCCGTCCACAGCCTCAGCAACGCGTCGTCGAATGCCGGGTCCTCGCGCAGCACACTGGTGAGGGCGAGACCTCGGTGCAGGACGAGAAGCGACTCGCAGAGCAGAGCGAAGTCCTCGCGCGCCGCCGTCTCCGGGCCGAAGATGTCGGCCATCACCGCACGCTGAGCCGCGCCCACCTCCCGCTCGGCCGGAAGCAGCGCCGCTCTGAGATCGGGGTCGGTGCGGGCCGCCAGCCACAGTTCCAGACCTGCGAGGAAGTGCGGGCCCGACATCGCGGTGCGGAGCAGCGCGAGCCCCTTCTCGCGATCGTGCGGGCCGCCCTCCGTCTCCGTACGGATGTGCGCGAGCCGCAGTTCGGCGACGTGATGCGTCGCGGCCGCCAGCAGATCGGCCTTCGAGGCGAAGTGGTGCAGCAGCGCGCCGCGGGAGACCCCGGCCCGCTCCTGCACGCGTTGGGTCGTTGTGCCGGCGAAGCCGTACTCGACCAGACAGCCGATCGTGGCGTCGAGGAGCCTGAGCCGGGTCTCCTCCCGGCGTTGTTGCTGGGTACGGCGCGGAGCGGGCATGTCGGCGAGCGTACGGTACGCCTGATCCGTCACATACAGTCTGGACGGACTGTATGTGACGGGTCTATCGTCCCGGCCATGCTTGCCGTAGACCTGGTTCGCCGCGGTGCCGCGCGTTTCGCAGGACGTACCGCCGGGCCCTGTGCGACCCCCTGTGGGAGGGAAGATGACGACCGGACACCCCGCCGTACGGATCGAGCGCGACGGCCCCGTCTTCACGGTGATCCTCAGCCGCCCCGCGGTCCGCAATGCCGTCGACGGGCCGACCGCGGACCAACTCGCTGACGCCTTCCGGACGTTCGAGTCCGACCCGGACGCTTCTGTCGCCGTGCTGTGGGGCGAGGGTGGCACCTTCTGTGCCGGTGCGGACCTCAAGGGCATCGGCACCGAACGCGGCAACAAGGTCCTCGCCGAGGGTGACGGCCCCATGGGTCCGACCCGGATGCGGCTGAGCAAACCCGTCATCGCCGCGGTCTCCGGCCATGCGGTGGCCGGCGGCCTGGAACTCGCCGTCTGGTGCGATCTGCGCGTCGTCGAGGAGGACGCGGTCCTCGGTGTCTTCTGTCGCCGCTGGGGCGTTCCCCTGGTGGACGGCGGCACGGTGCGCCTGCCGCGCCTGATCGGGGAGAGCCGCGCCATGGACATGATCCTCACCGGCCGCCCGGTCCCGGCGGTGGAGGCCTATGACATCGGGCTCGCCAACCGGCTCGTGCCGACCGGTCAGGCGCGTCACGCGGCGGAGCAACTCGCCCGGGAGATCGCCGCGTTCCCTCAACTGTGCCTGCGCCACGACAGGCTCTCCGCACGCGAACAGCACGGTCTCTCCGAGTCGGAGGCCCTGGCGGCCGAGTACCGACACGGCCTGGTTCCGCTGACCGCGGGGGAGACCCAGGCCGGTGCCGACCGGTTCGGAGGCGGTGCGGGCCGCCACGGCTCGTTCGCCGACTGAGCCGAAACCCGGCTGACACCGGGAACGGGCTGGTCCTACGCTCGCCGGATGACGACACCCAGTTACCCGGAAAAGCCCCGCCCCGGCGACCGCGTCGCCGTCATCTCGCCGTCCTCCGGACTGCCCGGAATCCTGCCCCTGCCCTACGAGTTGGGGCTGCGCAGACTCCGCGAGGAGTTCGGGCTCGAAGTGGTGGAGTATCCGGCGACGCGCACCATGGGATCGACTCCGGCCGAGCGGGCCGCCGATATCCACGCGGCGTTCGCCGACCCCGAGATCAAGGCGGTGATCGCCAGCATCGGCGGTGACGACCAGATCACCGTTCTTCCGCACCTGGACCGCGAGCTCCTGCGCGCCAACCCCAAGCCGTTCTTCGGGTACAGCGACAACACCAACCTGCTGGTCCTCCTCCGGAACCTGGGCATCGTCGGCTATCACGGCGGGTCGGTGATGGTCGAACTCGGACGCCCCGGCGCGATGCACCCCCTGACCGCCGACTCCTTGCGAGCCGCCCTCTTCACCCGGGGAACCTACGAACTGACTCCGGCGAAGGAGACCGACCACGTCAACCGCCCCTGGGAGGACCCGCGAACCTTCGACTCGGAGCCCGAGATGCGCCCCGCCGACGGCTGGATCTGGCACAACGCAGACCGGGTCGTCGAAGGGGCCGGCTGGGGCGGCAACCTGGAGATCCTGTCGTGGCTGCTCATGGCCGACCGCGAGATCCGGCCGGTCGACGAGTACACCGGCAGCGTGCTCTTTCTGGAGACGTCCGAGGAGATGCCCTCCGCCGACGAGGTCTACAGGATTCTGCGGGGCATGGGAGAGCGTGGGCTCCTCCAGCGGTTCCCCGCGCTGATCATGGGGCGGGCCAAGTGCTGGTCGTTCGCACAGCCGCTCGGCGCCGAGGACGGTGACCGGTTCCGCGCGGAGCAACGGCAGGCGGTCCTGCGCGCGTTGAGCGAGTACGCCCCCGACACGATGGCCGTCCTCGACGTCGACCTCGGCCATACGGACCCGCAGGTGGTGATCCCGTACGGCGGACACATCCGCGTCGACGGGACCGCCCGCCGCATCGTCGTCACCTACTGAGGCCCCACCTGCCGTGCTGGGCTCCTTCCCGGTCGGCGAAGTATGCCGAAGGGGTCGAGCCCGGCGTCCGGCGGAACATCGCCGTGAACGCACTGGGTGTCACGTAGCCGAGCTTGTCCGCGTCCCGTGTGCGGCGGGAGGCGACAGGGGCAGTCGCGGTGCGCCGAATCTTTGGTCCGACCACATGGTGTGTGTGACATAGTGGGAGCAAAGCCGAGGCAGGGGGTGAACGGTGCCCGTCGAGTGGCAACCCGTACGGCAGTCCCGTACGCATGAGCTCGTGCTCCAGAGCATCGAGGAGCGGGTGTTCGCGGGAGAGCTCAGGGCGGGGGACCGGCTGCCGCCCGAGCGTGAACTCGCACCGGTGCTCGGAGTCAGTCGATCCGCGCTGCGTGAGGCGCTGCGGGTGCTGGAGACGATCGGGGTGCTCGTCGCCCAGCCCGGCCGCGGCCCGGATGCCGGGGCGCGGATCGTGCGCAACCCCGACGACGCCCTCGGTCGACTGCTGCGGCTGCACTTCGCTCTCGGCAGCTACAGCCTGGAGGATGTCCTCGAAGCGCGCGTCGTGCTGGAACGGTCCAGCTTCGAAGCGGCGGCCACCCACGCCTCCGCCGAGGATCTGGACGAGGCGGAGCGCCTGCTCGTACGCATGGGGGAGCCGGATGTCGACGTGGCCGAGTTCAACGATCTGGACACCCGCTTCCACGTGCAGATCGCCCGCAGTTCCGGCAACGAACTGACCTCCACTCTCACCTCCGCCGTGCGTGAGTCCGTACGTCCGCTGATTCTGCGGGCGCTGGAGGCGGCCGAGGACTGGTCGGCCACGGCGGCGGGGCTCAACGCTCAGCACGCCGAGCTGCTGCGGCTGGTGCGCGCGGGCAAGGGGGCGAAGGCGGCAGATCTGGTCGAGCGGCACATCCGCAGCCTGCACGGCACGCTGGTGGACGAGAAGGAATAGCCCGCAGGACATCGGGCGATCGAGGGGCGGTGTGCATGCGCACCGCCCCTCTCGCATGTCCCGGCCCCTTCACCTTCCGGACCGAGGCTAGTATGGTCCGACCATACAAAGGCCAGAGAAACGATCGGAGAGGCCCCATGCGTATCGGACTCTTCGCCACCTGTCTGGGAGACACGCTCTTCCCCGAGGCGGTGAAATCCACCGCGGTCCTGCTCGCCCGCCTGGGACATGAAGTGGTGTTCCCGCCGGAGCAGACCTGCTGTGGTCAGATGCACGTCAACACCGGCTACCAGCGCGAGCCCGTCCCCCTGGTGCGGAACTTCGCCGAGCAGTTCGGCGACCCGTCCATCGACGCCGTCGTCATGCCCTCGGGATCGTGCGCCGGATCCGTGCGCCACCAGCACGAGATCGTCGCCGAGCGATACGGCGACGCGGCCCTGCGTGCGGGTGTCGCCACCGTCAAGACCAAGACGTACGAGCTCTCGGAGTTCCTCGTCGACGTCCTCGGCGTCACCGAGGTCGGCGCCTACTTTCCGCACCGCGTCACGTACCACCCCACCTGCCACTCCCTGCGGATGCTCCGCGTCGGCGAGAAGCCGCTGAAGCTGCTGCGCGCCGTCGACTCCATCGACCTCGTGGAGCTCCCCGAGGCGGACTCCTGCTGCGGGTTCGGCGGTACCTTCGCCGTGAAGAACGCGGAGACGTCGACCGCGATGCTCCAGGACAAGATGCGCAATATCGCCACCACGGAAGCGGCCGTGTGCACCGCCGGGGACTCGTCCTGTCTGATGCACATCGGCGGCGGACTCTCCCGTATCAAGTCGGGCACCCGCACCCTGCACCTCGCGCAGATCCTCTCCTCCACCCGCACCTCGCCGTACGTCCTGACGGAGGCCGTCCGATGAGCAGCACCTTCCTCGGCATGCCCGCCACCCCGCCCCGCTCCCCGTACGGGACGGGCAATCTGCGCGGCGACCGGAAGTTTCCCGCGGCCGCCCACGACGAGCTGCGCAACGAGCAGCTGCGCCGCAACCTGGGCAAGGCCACCCACACGATCCGCGCCAAGCGCCTGAACGTCACGGGCGAACTCCCGGACTGGGAGCAGTTGCGCGACGCCGGCTCGGCCATCAAGACCGACACCATGAACCGGCTCCCCGAACTCCTGGAACAGCTGGAACAGCAGGTCACCGAGCGCGGCGGCACCGTCCACTGGGCGCGCGACGGCGTCGAGGCCAACGAGATCGTCACCCGGCTCGTCCGGGCGACCGGATCCACGGAGGTCATCAAGGTCAAGTCGATGGCCACCCAGGAGATCGGTCTCAACGAGCACCTGGAATCAGCCGGCATCACCCCGTACGAGACGGACCTCGCCGAGCTCATCGTGCAGCTCGCCCACGACAAACCGTCACACATCCTGGTGCCCGCCATCCACCGCAACCGCGACGAGATCCGGCAGATCTTCCTCAAGGAGATCCCCGGCGTCGACCCGCGGCTCGACAACGTGCCCGCACATCTCGCCGCCGCGGCCCGCGCCTATCTGCGGGAGAAGTTCATGACGACGAAGGTGGCGGTCTCGGGCGCCAACTTCGGGATCGCCGAGACCGGCACCCTGTCCGTCGTCGAGTCCGAGGGCAACGGCCGGATGTGCCTGACCCTGCCCGACACCCTGATCACCGTCATGGGCATCGAGAAGGTGCTGCCGCGCTATCAGGACCTCGAAGTCTTCCTGCAGTTGCTTCCGCGTTCGTCGACCGGGGAGCGGATGAACCCGTACACCTCGATGTGGACGGGTGTGACGCCCGGCGACGGACCGCAGGACTTCCATCTGGTCCTCCTCGACAACGGGCGGACCGCCGCGCTGGCCGACCGGATCGGGCGCGAGGCGCTCAACTGCATTCGCTGCTCGGCCTGTCTCAATGTCTGCCCGGTGTACGAACGGGCCGGCGGTCACGCGTACGGATCGACCTACCCCGGACCCATCGGCGCGGTCCTCACGCCGCAGCTCGCCGGGATGCACGCCGCCAAGGACGACCCCAACAGCTCGCTGCCGTACGCCTCCAGCCTCTGCGGCGCCTGCTTCGATGCCTGCCCCGTCAAGATCGACATCCCGTCGCTGCTGGTCGAACTGCGCCACCAGCACACCGAAGAGTCCGGTACGACGGCCGAGAAGCTGGCCATGAAGGCTGCGGCCGGCGTGATGAAGAGGCCGAAACTGTTCACCGCCGCGCAGAAGGCGGCGGGGCTCGGCCGGGTGCTCGGCGGGCGGGACGGGAAGATCTCGCATCTGCCGCCGCCGTTCAGCGGATGGAGCGACAGCCGTGACACCGCGGCGCCGCCGAACCAGTCCTTCCGGTCGTGGCTGGCGTCGGACGAGGGTGCCGCGACCATGCGGGCCGCCGCCGACGAGTACGACAGGAACCAGCAGGAGGAGGAGAAGTGACGGACGCTCGCGCCACGGTGCTCGGCCGGGTCCGGGACGCCCTGGCCCTCGCCCCCACCCCGGACACCACCATTCCGCGCGACTACCGGACCGGCCGCACGCTCCCCGACGACGAGCGACTCGCACTCTTCACCGACCGGCTCGTCGACTACAAGGCGCAGGTGCGCACCTGCACCGCCGCCCGCACCGCCGAGGTGATCGCCCAGGTGCTGGACGGGCTCGGTGCGCGGAGGATCGGGGTGCCCGCCGGGCTCGACGAGCAGTGGCTCGGCGCGTACGACGGTGACGTCCAGCAGGACTCCGCCGACATCCCGGCGCCCCGGCTCGACGCGCTGGACGGAGTCGTCACCGCGTCGGCCGTCGGCTGCGCCGAGACCGGCACGATCTTCCTCGACGGCTCACCCGACCAGGGCCGGCGGGCCCTGTCGCTCGTCCCCGACCTGCATGTGTGTGTCGTCGATCTGTCGGCCGTCGAGGTGGGGGTTCCGGAGGCGGTCGCGCGGTTGGTGCCGGAGCGCCCGACGACGCTGATCAGCGGGCCGTCGGCCACGTCGGACATCGAGCTGGAACGGGTCGAAGGGGTACACGGTCCGCGCACGCTGGTGGTCGTGATCCGCGTCGACGCGTAGGGGACATCCGCCGGACGGCCAGGAGGCCGTCCGGCGGACCCTACGGTCAGCGGTGCTCGACCGTCAGCGGTTCGAAGGCGATACGGGTCGTCGCCCCGTCCTCCGCCCAGCCGACCTCGACCGTGTCGCCGTCCACGTTCACACCGCTGACCGCCGCCGCGAGTGCCGTCGGCTCCGCCTCCGCCGTCAGCGACGCGAGCGACACCAGCAGAACCGTTCCCTCCGCGTCCGCGCCCAGCCTCGGAACCACCGCCCACCGGGCGTACGCCGTGCCCTGCGGAGCCCGTACCTCGTCCTGGGTCTCCCAGCCGTGCAGGCCGTGCAGCTCGGACCGTACGGAATCGTCCGGGCCGGTCGCCCAGCCCGTCTGCTCCACCCGCGCCCCGTCCGGGGCGCCCAGCACCCGGTGCACCCGCAGCTCGTACCGGCCGCGGACCACCGTGACGCTCTCCACCCGCATCCCCGGCACCATCGGCGGACCGGACGTGAAGACGGGGCGGTGCCAGGACGCCGCCCAGCCCCAGCCGTCGCCCCCTCCCGCGCCCAGCGGGTGGATGCTGCGACGGCCGCTGCGTACTCCGCCGCCGACGACGACGGCCAGGTGGTTGTCCGCCGCGTTCACCCGCGACGTGGGGCCGGTCACCGTGGAGTACGACCAGCGGCTGTACAGCGGGTCGTCCTGCACACCCGACTCGCCTTCGTGCGGCCGCACATGGTCGCTGCCGTGGTTGTGCAGCCGGACGATGCCGTCCGCCCGGGTGGACTGGATCAGCAGACCCGGTGCGGGCAGCGCCAGCACCCGGTCGGGGCCCTCGCTGGGCGCGGGCTCCTCGGTCGCCGTCCACAGCGGATGGCCGTCCGGGGCGAGCAGCGCGACGAACGCCTTGGACGCCCAGTACGGGGACGCGGGGCCCGAGTAGTGCTGCAGCGTCGCCTCGTGCGGGCCGTGCCAGCCCAGGTTCAGGAGCCCGTCCGTACCCGTCGCGCCGCGGTCCAGGAAGTAGCGCAGCGATCCGCTGATCACCCGCCGCGAGGCGCCGGGGGAGAGCGGGGTGTGCCCGGTGAGGGCGCCCAGCGCGACAGCCGAACCGGCCGCGAACCGGTAGGTCAGCGAACGCCCGAAGTGGACCGGGGCACCGTCTCCCCCGAACAGCAGCGTGTAGTTGTCCAGGTGCTCGCGCAGCCGGGAGCCGTAGTGCGCGGACAGTTCCGGGTCGCCCGACAGGTGCGCGTCCAGCATCGGGTAGAGGTGCAGCGCCCAGCCGTTGTAGTGGTCGAAGGCGCGACCGTCCCCGTCGGAGTACCAGCCCTGTCCGCGGTACCAGCCTTCCAGCAGGTCCAGCGCCCGTTCCTTCGCCCGGGACGTCTCCGCGTCACCGCGGCCCACCGACTCCAGGAACGCGGCCACGGAGTAGGGGAACAGGTACCAGTTGTTGGGCGCGGGCGTGTGCCGCAGCGCGCCGCGCAGCCACTCCTCGGCGCGGTCCTGGACACCGGCGTCCAGCCGGTCCCACAGCCAGGGACGGGTCAGCCGAAGCCCGATGGCGACCGAGGCGGACTCGACCATCGGCTGGCCCTGCACATGGTGGTCGAGGATCAGCGGCCAGGACTCAAGGTCGTCCCGGCCCGGCGTCCGCGTACCGGTCGCGAGACCGTCCGCGTACCGGTCGACCCAGCCGTGCGGGTCCTTGCCGTCCGCGCCCGCGACCCGGAACGCGGCAGCGAGGAACGTCCGGGCATAGCCCTCCAGACCGTCCGAGCGCACCCCGGAGCCGGACGGCCGCCCCGGCAGGTCGAGCAGGGCGCTGCCGGGGGTGGACCACTGCCAGGCAGCCCGCAGCATTCCGTCCGCCGCCGCCTCCCAGTGCGCCCGGGTGTAGCCGGTGTGCGGGCTCGAGCCGCGGTCTTCGGAGGGGAGTTCAAGAGGAGAGGTCATGCGAGGAATGCCAGCCTTTCGCGTCGTACGGGGTGGGCGAAGCCGTCGCCTGCGGCCCAGCGGTCGATCTCGCCGACCGCCAGATCGACCAGCCGCCGCCACTCGTTGCCCTGCGAGCCCGCGAGATGGGGAGTGATCAGGGCGTTCTCGCACTCCCACAGGGGGTGCGAGGACGGCAGCGTGTCGGGGTCGGTGACGTCGAGAATTGCGCGGATCCGGTTCTGCCGGAGTACATCGGTGAGCGCGTCCTGGTCGACGACGGCGCCCCGCGAGGTGTTGATGAAGACCCCGTCGGGGCGCATGGACATGAGCAGTTCGCGGCTGACGAGACCGAGGGTGGCGGGCAGCAGGGGAGTGTGGACGCTCACCACATCGCTCTGCGCGAACAGTTCGGCGAGGCCGACCGGACGCACGCCCAGCTCGGCGGCGTCCGTCTCGGAGACGTACGGATCGTGCAACAGCACGCGCAGGTCGTACGGGCGCAGCAGCTCGATGACGCGCCGGCCGATCAGCGAGGCGGACAGGATGCCCACGGTGCGCCCGTAGTTGCCCACCTCCGTCGAGGTGCGCAGCCAGTCGTCGCGAGAGTGCTCGGCACGGTAGTCGCGGGCCCGCTCCAGAACTCGTTTGCCGGAAAGCAGGATCATCGCGAGGGTGTATTCCGCGACCGGCAGCGCATTGGCCGCCGCCGCCGAGGACACCTCGATGCCCCGTTCCCAGCAGGCCTCGGTGACATGACCGCGGACGGTGCCCGCCGTGTGGACGACGGCGCGCAGCTGCGGTGCCGCCGCCAGCACGCTTTCGTCGAGCGGTGGGCAGCCCCAGCCGGTGACCAGGATCTCGGTGTCCGCGAGCGTGGCGCGGGCCCGGTCGGTGGTGAAGTCGTCGAGGACGGGCAGAGGGGCGAGTTCGCACACCCCGGCGAGTGCGGCCAGGGCTCCGGGAGTGAGGACGGCGGCCGCGGCGTCCGGCTTCATGGCGACGGCGGCGCGTGGCCGGCGGTGTGTGGTGGGGACGCTCGGGGTGGTGCTGGGCATCATGCTCCTGGTCGGGGAATGGCGCGGACATGATCCGGTTGGCCCGCTACTTGACGGAGCCCGCGGTGAGCCCCGACTTCCAGAACCGCTGGAGCAGGGCGAAGGCGAGAATCAGCGGCAGGACCGCGAGCAGCGAGCCCATGATCACGACGGGGTAGTACTCGGGGGAGACGGTGGCGGAGCTGTTCCAGGTGTAGAGCCCCAGACTGACCGGATACAGGTCCTGGTCCGAGAGCATCACCATCGGCAGGAAGAAGTTGTTCCAGATGGCGGTGAGCTGGAAGAGGAAGACGGTGACGAGGCCGGGTCCCAGCATCCGCAGCGCGACCCGGAAGTAGGTGGTCAGCTCGCCGGCGCCGTCGACCCGGGCCGCTTCGAGGACCTCGTCGGGAACGTATCCCTGACTGAATATCCGGCCGAGGTACACGCCGAACGGGTTGAAGAGCACCGGGATGAACACCGACCAGAAGGTGTTCACCAGCCCCGTGCCGGACGCCATCAGATACAGCGGAAGGGCCAGCACGGTCTGCGGCACCATGACGGCGGCGAGGACCAGCCCGAACAGCTTCTCCTTGTGCGCGAAACGGTACTTGTCGAAGGCGTAGCCGCAGGCGATGCTCACCAGGGCGCCGAGCGCGGCGCCGAGGACCGCGTACAGGAGGCTGTTGCCGTACCACCGCCCGTACAGCCCCCCGTCCATCGCGAACAGGTCCTTGAGGTTCTGCACGAAGGAGAAGTGGTTCAGCGACAGGACGTCACTGCCGGACAGGGCGTCCCGGTCCTTCGACGCGGCCAGCACCAGCCACAGCACCGGCAGCAGCGTGTACAGCACCGAGATGCCCACGACGAGATTGACGACGGAGCGGCCCAGAAGCCGGGGACGCAGCGTGGTGGCGGTGCGGGTGGTGGTGCTCGTCGCGCTCATCGGGCGTCCTCCTCGGGGGCGGCGGCGCGGTTGGTCCAGCGGGTGACGCCGTAGGAGAGCGCGATGGTGCAGATCAGCAGGACGACGGAGGCGGCGGCGGCCAGGCCGTAGTTGTTCCGGGTGAAGGCCGCGTCGTAGATGTACATGCTGGGTGAGAAACGCGAGTTGATCATCGGGCTGGCCTGGCTGAGCAGCATCGGCTCGGTGAACAGTTGCAGCGCGAAGATCAGCGTGAACATGGCCACCATCACGATGGACGGGCGCACCAGTGGCGTCTTGACCTGGAGGGCGGTACGGACCGGCCCGGCGCCGTCGACGACCGATGCCTCGATGACCTCGCGCGGCACGGCCTGCAGAGCGGCGTAGAAGACCACCATGTTGTAGCCGAGATTGCTCCACAGGGCGATGTTCACGATGGACGGCAGGACGGTGTGCAGTCCGAGGAAGTCGATGGTGATGTCGGCCTTGCCGAGCAGGTCGATCACCGGGCTGAGCCCGGGCGTGTACAGGTACAGCCAGATGAGGGCGGCGATGATGCCGGGGACGGCGTGCGGCAGGAACAGCCCGAGCTGGGCCGATGCACGCAGCCGTACCACTCCGGAGTCCAGCAGCAGTGCCAGCGCGAGGGCGGACACCACCATCAGCGGGATGTAGATCACGCAGTACAGCGCGACCGTGCCCAGGCTGCTGAGGAACGTCGGGTCGGTCAGCACGGCCGTGTAGCTGCGCAGTCCGACGAAGACGGTGTGCTCCGGTCCGAAGCCGAGCCCTGGCTGGTCGTCGCTGAAGAAGCTCAGCCAGACGGCCGTCCCGACGGGGATCAGGAAGACCGTCACCAGGAGGAGGAAGAACGGCGTCATCAGGGCGCCGCATGCGCCGAGTTCACGGCGCCGGGAGGACTTGGGGGTGGTGCGTGCGGGCGCCGCGGACGACGGGGCGTCGGCCGGGCGCGTGGAGCCGATCGGGGAGGGGGCGGTGGTGAGGGGGCTGGTCATGGGTGTCACCTGCCTCTCTGCTGCTGGGAAGGGGATACGGGGCGGTCAGCTGGTGTGCTCGGTGGTGGCCAGGCCCAGTGCCCTGAGGTCCGGCATGGTGCCCTTCTGGGCGGCGCGTACGGCATCGAGCAATGAGCCCTGACCGCCGCTCGCCCGCGCGAAGCCGTCCTGCATCACCTTGCTGGTGGCGGTCATCCGCGGCCCCCAGATCCAGCCGTCCCGGATCTTGTGCGCCTCCTCCTCGAAGACGCGGTAGATGTCCTGACCGCTGTAGTAGCTCCGGTCGAAGGCCCTGCGGCCGACGGGTACGAGGCCGGGGGCGGCCGGATACTGGCTGCTGGTGCCGCTGGAGAGCCGGGCCCGCAGCGCATCCGGGTGCGACACCTGCCATTCGATGAACTCCATCGCGGCCTCCGGGTGACTGCTGTCCTTCGTCACCGCGAAGGTGGAGCCGCCATGGGTGCCGAGGGACGGTGCGGCCGGATCCCACTGGGGGAGCGGCGCGACGGCCCATGCGCCCTTCTGCGCGGGCCGGGCGTTCATCTGCGCCCCGGCGTCCCACGCTCCGCTGAGCCGGACGAGGACCTGGCCGTTGCTGATCTGGGCGTCGCTCTGGCGGCCGTCCACGGGGTTCATGAAGACCAGGTCCTGGTCGATGAGCCGTTGCCAGTACGACGCGACGCGGCGGCTCGGCTCATCGGCGAGGGAGACGTTCCAGACACCCCCCGCGGTGTCGAACCACTGGGCACCGGCCTGCCAGGCGAACGAGGCGAACTGGGGGGCGCCGTCCGTGGCGAAGTTCGCCAGCCGCCGGCCCTTGCCCTTCCGGCGTACGGTACGGGCCGCCTCCTCGAACTCGTCCCAGGTGCGCGGCACGTGGAGTCCGTACTGCTGGAAGAGGTCGGTGCGGTAGTGCATCACCATCGGTTCGACATCCAGCGGAACGCTGAAGGTGCGCTTCTCGAACGTGGTCAGCGCGAGCGCCTGCGGCAGCAGCTTGGCGCGCAGCCCGTCGCTCATCAGGCCGGTGATCTCACGAGCGACACCATCGATCGCGAAGCCGGGGAGCTGGGGGTACTCGATCGTGGCGACGTCCGGGGCGTTGCCCGCCCGCGCCGCGTTGCTGAGTTTCGCGTACCCGCCCTGGCCCCCCGAGGGGACCTGCTGGAAGTCGACCTGGATGCGGTCGTGGGTGCGGTTGAACGCGTCCACGACCTGCTGGCTGCCGCGCAGAGCGGACCAGAAGGTGATGTGCGTGGCGCGCTTCGTGCCGGTGCTGACGGCGTTGCTCGTGCTGCCCGACCGCGATGCGCCGTCGCTGCTGCTGCAGGCGCTGAGCGCGCCTGTCAGAGGCAGGGCGGCGATCGTGGCGAGCACGGATCGACGGCTCTGTCGACCAGGCATGGGTGCCTCCCGCGGCTCCTGATTCAAGACACGGGGAATCCTGATCGGCTGATCGGTACGGGTCAATAGATCGCTCAGAAGAAAATGAAAGCGGTCAAACGCTCAGTCTTTTGCGGGGGTGACCCGCTGGGCCGAACCGCGCACCTTCAGCGTGGGCAGCAGCTCCGTACGGCGCACCGGTCCGGTCGTACCGGCGGGCCCGGTCAGCCGGTACAGCAGCAGTTCGGCCGCCGCCCGCCCGATCTCCGCCTTCGGCGGCGCCACCGCGGTCAGCGGCGTACTGCCCAGGGCCGCGACCACGTCGTCGTACGCCACCACCGAGCAGTCCCGCGGCACCTGGACCCCGCTCTCCGCCATCCGCTGCACCAGCATCAGCGCGTCCACATCGCCGTGCAGCACGGCCGCCGTGGCGCCCCGCTCGCGCAGCAGGGCGGCGAGATCGGGGGCGGTGCCCTCGGCCGGTGCCGGAGCGTCCTGGACCCGGACCGCCGCGCTCGGCGACCCGGGTCCGGGCACCGCCGCCGGTGAACTGAGCACCACGGACCAGTCCTCCACCTCCGGCCGGTCCGCCGCGATCCCGGCGAACGCCGCCCGGATGGTGCGTGCCGTCGGACTGTCGTCACGGGCGGCCAGGACGATGCGGCGGTGGCCCAGCGCCACCAGATGGTCCACGGCGAGATGCGTCCCGTACCAGTGATCGGAACAGACCGAGTCCAGGGCGTGCAGCGCACTGCCCGGCCGGGGCCGCCGCTCCATCAGCACGGTCGGCACGCCCACCTCCGCCAGCCAGCCGTAGTCCAGTTCCTCCGAGCGGGCGTTGCGCCACCGCGGGGCGATCAGCAGTCCACGGGCCCCGTCCGCCAGGGCCCGCTCCACCAGCGGTCGTTCGGCACTGGCCGACTGCGGCGCGATGTGCAGGGCGATCCGCATCCCGGACTCCTCCAGCACGGTCCGGGCGCCGTGCAGCGTCTCGTACAGATACGAATGTCGCTCCGGTACGACGATGGCCACCGCGCCTGCGTCGCCGGCCGGCTCCGCGGTCCGCGCCGCCGGGACCGGGACGGGCTCCGCCGCGTCGACCACAGGCCGGGCCACCCCGTGCCCGCGCCGCAGCCTCCCGGCCCGGGTCAGCTCCTCGACGTCCCGGCGGATCGTGACCACCGAGACATCCAGCTCGGCGGCGAGCAAGCTGACCTTGACGGCGCCTCGCGACTGCACCACCGACAGGATTCGCTGACGCCTCAGTTCAACCGGCTCCCGCATGCTGATGGCCCCCTCGCCGTACCGCTGCGCATTGTTCGTTTGAACGCTTCCTGCGAACGCTTGGGTGGCAGCATAGCGATCAACCCCACGCTGTCCATGGCCGATCATGGCCGTCCCGTACCCGCCAACGGCCCTGCGGCATCGTTGCGAGCCCTGCTCGACGCCACCCACCGTCAGCGAACTCGAGACCGATCGGAAAGGAAGCGGAGCCCGGAGACCAAGAAGGTTGTGGTCCGCGGCGACGGTGGCGCCGCCAGGGCGTGCCTCAGGGGCCGTTGAAAACGGCCCCTGAGGTGCACCCGCCCAGCGCCCCTACGGCTGTCCCAGCGACAACCGGTCGAGGTCGGGCGCGGACTTCCGGTCGTTGTAGACCCTGATCGTGTGGGACCCCGCGGTGAGCGTCACCGGTACGGAGGTCGTCTGCGGGGTGCTGTTCCCGATCCCGCTCACCGCCGCCTCGACCGGCGCACCGCCGTCGACGCTCACCAGGAACGAACGGTCCCCGTTCACCGTGTAGTCGATGAACAGCGGGTACGTCCCCGCCCGGTCCACGGTGACATCGGGGAACAGGACATCGGCCGCCGCACTGCCTCCGATGTTGCGTACTTTCTCCCCGCCGGAGCAGGGCGAGCAACCGGTGAGCCCGGCGGTGCCGAGCCTGTTCCGCGAGTCCTCGGCCTCGCGCATGAACACCCGGTCCGCCGGGCGCGGCCGGATGCCGACGTTCTGCGTCACCGTGTGCGGGGTACCGAGCGTCAGGAACTCCGCGGTGACCGGCACCGTCGTCGGGGTGACGTCCGCACCGGGAGGCGAGAGCAGCGTCCACCGCGCCTTCAGCGTCTGGCCGAGCCGAAGCGACGACGTCGTCGCCGGGCCGCCCTCGACCGTCCACCCCGCGGGCGCCTTCGGGGCGAGCCGAACACCGTCGAGCGCATCATCCGCGTCCAGCCGCAGTTCCGCCGTCACCTGGACGGACTGCTGCCCGGCGCCGACCCACTGCAGCCCGTGGGGCTCCACCGTCATGGTCGTCTTCGGGACGTACGACGTCGGTGGCAGCGGTCCGACGGCGATCCGGTCGAGACCCGGTCCCCGGGACGCCGTGCTGAACACCTCGACCGTGTTGGCCCCGGCGGTCAGGGGCACGGAGACCGCCGTGGACCCCGGCACGTCCGGGTTGCCCGCCGGCACCGGCACGTCGATCGCCGCCGCGCCATTGACGCGTACGGACAGCGAGGCCGCGGCACCGGCGGTGTGGTCGAGCTGGAGCCGGTAGTTCCCGGCTTCGGCGGCTGTCACGTCGTGGAAGGTGACGGAGTTACGGGAACCGCCGCCGAATCCGACCAGCCGCGCCGACCCCGAGCAGGCCCCGCACGCGGACGCCCGTACAGCGCCGTCCCGGTCATTGCGCCGTGACTCCGCCTCCAGCGGCACCTGCGCCGAGCCCGACACCGGCGCCCCGTACGCCACCTTGATCTCGTCGATCCTCAGTCGGCCGAAGAAGTCCGGCGCCTGCGGACCGGCCCAGGTGTTGCGGACGTCGAGCTTCAGATAGCGGGCCTTCTGCTCACCGATGTCGATGAGCTGCACTCCGCGAGCGCTCGGCAGAGCGCCGGCCCGGACCGTCCTCCAGTGCCTGCCGTCGTCGCTTGCCGAGACCGCGTAGTCCTTGATCCGCGCCGAGTCCTCCGGCCTGCCGAAGGTCGACCGTGCGTGCGTCGGCGACCACTCGCGCTGGTTCACCGCGAGCAAGGTCGCCCTCCGGAGGTTTCCGAGGTCGATGGTCACGGAGGCGGGAAGCCTTCCGTCGCTGTCCCAGTAGTTTCCGTCGCTTCCGTCGACGACCGCCCCGCCGGGGTGCCCATCGGCCGCCGACGAGGCAGTGGCCCGCAGGGACTTCTGTGGGTAGTAGGAGTGCTGCCGGCCGTCCGTCTCGACCTTGAACACCGTGTCGTACGGATCCCAGTCGGCGATATCGAGGATGGTCAGGTAACCCCCGGACTGGCTGAAGGCCACGTCCTTGCCGGTGCGCACATCGGTCACCCGGGTCGCCCGGTAGCCGTTGTCGCGCAGCCGGACCATGTCGGTCCGGGGCCGGGTCACCACATGCACGTACTGCGTCACCGCGCCCGGCCCGACGGTGATGACGCCGTGCGCACCGTCGTTCCAGAATCCGGGCTGCATCCCGCCGTACATGTAGCCGCCGCCCTCGGTGCCCTCCAGCGAGGACCGGATCGGGGCGGTCCACCCGGCCATGAAGTCGTTGTAGGCCTGCTGGCTCGGCGGGAACCTGCCGTTCACCATGGCCGTCTCCGCCATCAGCGACTTCATGGACGAGCCCGCGTTGGTGATGTACCGGCCGGTGCTCAGCCGGAAGTCCACCGGGTGGTCCTTGCCGTCGTACCACCAGTCGCCGCTCGTCGGCAGCTTGTAGTCGCCTTCCGAGATGCGCGGCATCGGTGTGAAGGCGGCCGACGGGTAGTCGTACGCCGGAGTCATGCCGGTCTTCTGCTCATTGCTGACCGTGTCCATGATCGGCGTGTCCTCATTGTTGTTGGTCAACAACCAGGACGGCCGCTTCGCCCGGATCTGTTCGTAGAGTTGGTGGCTCTCCCAGTACTCGTTGTCGTTGTCGATCCAGAACCCGGCCAGATCCGGGTAGTTCTCCATCACCTCGAAGAACTGGTCGTAGCTGAACCGGCCGAACCCCTCGCGGGTCGTCAGATCGACCTTCTCACCCTTGTATGCCGAGTAGGCGTCCGAGTCGAGGGTCCGCACACCCGCCACCTCGTTGTGCCACTGCGGATCGTCGGTCATGTACAGCATGACCTTGATGCCCTTGGCCTTGCCCGCGTTCACGAGTTCGCCGAGGAAGTCGCGGTCCGTGGAGCAGCTGCCGGGGATCTTCGAGGGCCAGGGTCGGGCATAGCCGAGCCTGCTGTGGAAGGTGGCCAGGACGATGTAGGAGGCATCGAGCTTGCGTGCCTCGTCGACCCAGTAGTCGGGGGACCAGCCGCCCGCGGTGACATCGTGCTCCCACGTCGCGCAGTCGGTGTGGCGGGGTGCGGTGAACATGCCCCAGTGGAGGAACAGGCCGGCGGTGGACTCCCTCATCCACTGCTGGCGCGGATGCTGGACCTCGGCGGTGGCGGCGGGCGCGCCGAGGAGCGCCGCTGTCACGGCGAGGACCAGGGAGAGACAGAACAGCCGCCATCTCTGCCCTACGGATGAGCTGTGCGGTACGAATGCCATGGCCGTCGCCCTCTCGCTGGGGGCCGATGCGCGTGGAGGCAGGGGAGCCACTCACGAAGACATCCGATGCTTGCAATGCTGATATCCGGGGTCAAGTCTCCAGGCAGGCAACTGGGCGGTAAATTACGGCAATTGATGCGAGCCGCGTGTGTGCGCGGAACCAACACATCGGATGAGTCGGTGCAAAGGCGGACGTTGAGCAGAGGGACGGGCTGGCGGTTCGGAAGTGCGTGCGATTAGCATCTACTCCTGGCATGGACACCCTCACACTCTGGCAACTGGCGGCGCTGGCCGCGGCATCCACGCTCGTCGGCTTCTCCAAGACGGCCGTCAGCGGTGCCAATACGATCAGTCTCGCGGTCTTCGCGGCCGTACTCCCGGCCCGCGAGTCCACCGGAGTTCTGCTCCCGATCCTCATCGCGGGCGATGCGCTCGCGGTCTTCACCTACCGCAGACACGCCCACTGGCCGACGCTGCTGCGGCTGTTCCCCGCCGTCGCCGTGGGCGTGGTGATGGGCACCGTCTTCATGATGTGGGCCGACGACGACGCCGTGAGGACCTCGATCGGCGCGATCCTGCTCTTCATGGCGGGCGTCACCGTCTGGCGGCGCCGCACCGGAGCCGACAGCAAGGTGGCTCCGGACGAGTCCGGCGGCCCGTCCGGGGCAGGCAGGCTCAAGGCCCGTTCGTACGGGGTGCTCGGCGGTTTCACCACCATGGTCGCCAACGCGGGCGGCCCGGTGATGTCGCTCTACCTGCTGTCCGCGGGCTTCCGGAAGCTCGGCTTCCTCGGCACATCGGCGTGGTTCTTCCTGATCGTCAACACCTCCAAGGTGCCGTTCAGTGTGGGCCTCGGCCTTATCGACGCGCAGTCGTTGCTGCTGGACGCGGCCATGCTGCTGTTCGTCGTCCCGGGCGCGTACCTCGGCCGGAAGTGTGTGGACCGGATCAACCAGAAGCTTTTCGAGCGACTGGTGCTCGGTGCGACCGTGCTCGGCGGACTCCAGCTGTTGCTGCGCTGACCGCATCCCATGGAATGACAGAACCCTCCCGGACCGGACGGTCCAGGAGGGTTCGAGGAGAAACCTGAGGAGAGCGCGGAAGCCGTCGTGTCAGACGATGTCCGCGGCGATCTCCGCCTGTTCGCGGGCGTTCCCGTACGCCGACGGCGTGCTGTAGGAACGGCGCGCGACGAACCACCAGATGGTGGCCAGGGCCAGTACGGCGACGAGCGCGACCGACGCGTAGTTCATCGAGTCGATGGTCACCGGCGACGACTGCGGAAGCAGGAACAGTACGGTCACGATGGCCACCCACACCACGGCGATCCAGCCGATCGGCTTGGACCAGCGGCCCAGGTGCCAGGGCCCCTGCTCGAAGCGGTTTCCGGCGCGCAGCTTCAGGAAGATCGGGATCGCGTAGGCGGGCGTGATGCCGATGACGTTGATCGCGGTCACCGCACCGTAGGCGGTGGCCGAGTACAGCGACGGCAGCGCCAGCAGTCCGGCGACGGCGACCGACAGCCACACGGCGGGTACGGGCGTCTGGGTGCGGGCGCTCACCTTGCGCCACAGCGCCGAACCCGGCAGGGCGTTGTCGCGGCTGAACGCGAACACCATCCGGCTGGCGGCGGCGACCTCGGCGTTGCCGCAGAACAGCTGGGCGGCGATCACGATCAGCAGCATGGCGGTGGCGCCCGAGGTGCCGAGCGCGTCGATCAGGATCTGGGCCGGAGGCACACCGGTGGCGCTCTCCTGGGTGCCCGCGTAGTCCTGGATCGCGAACGTCAGACCGGCGAGCAGTACGAAACCGGCGATCCAGGAGACCCAGATCGCGCGGACGATGCCGCGCGCCGCCGACACCGAGGCGTTGGAGGTCTCCTCCGACAGATGGGCGGAGGCGTCGTAGCCGCAGAAGGTGTACTGCGCCAGCAGCAGGCCGATCGCCGCCACATAGAGCGGGTTCTCCCAGCCCGTGTCATTGACGAACTCGGTGAAGACGAACGACGGCGACTGGTGGTCGGAGGGCACGATCGCCAGCACGCTGACGATCACGGCGACGCCGGCCAGGTGCCACCACACGCTGATCGAGTTGAGCACGCTGACCAGACGGACACCGAAGAGGTTCAGCACGGCGTGCAGCAGCAGAATGCAGAGGAAAATGATCATGGTCTTGCCGGGGGTGGGGGTGAAGCCCCACTGCAGGTTCATCAGCGCGCCGGTGAACAGCGCGGCGCCGTAGTCGATACCCGCGATCGCGCCGAGCAGGCCGAGCAGGTTCAGCCAGCCCGTGTACCAGCCCCACTTGCGGCCGCCGAGCCGGTCGGCCATGTAATACAGCGCCCCGGACGTCGGGTACGCGCTGGTGACCTCGGCGAGCGCCATGCCGACGCAGAGGACGAACAGGCCGACACCGGCCCAGCCCCACAGCATCACCGACGGGCCGCCGGCCGACATGCCGAAGCCGTACAGGGTCATGCAGCCGGACAGGATCGAGATGACGGAGAAGCTGATGGCGAAGTTGCCGAAGCCGCCCATGCGACGGGCCAGCACCGGCTGGTAACCGAGTTCGCGCAGTCGCTGCTCCTCGTCCTTCTGGGGAGCGGCTTGCGCGCCCGGCTGGGTCGAGGTGGGTATGGACATGAGGGGAAACCTCCGTGAAAGGGAAGCGGTCGGGGACGGTTTGTTGTGTGTGGGGGGAAACGTGCCGGGGTCAGTCGTGCGGTCCCCGGCGCGGTTCGGGTGCCGCCGCGAGACAGCGGGTCCGGGCGCGCAGATACACGTCCTCGGCGCCCGAAGGGTCGCGGGGGTCGGGGGCGCGATAGGCCCAGGGCAGCGTGGTGAAGTACGGGCCGAGGGCCCGGAACACCGGTGCCGCGTCGGCGAATTGCAGGGCGCCCCACAGGGAGTGGGCGAGGTGGTTGACGTCGAGCAGGGAATGCCTGGTCGGATCTGTGCGATGGAACCAGAGGTGCAGGGCCCGTTCGGCATCCCGCTCGGCGTCCTCGGTGACCCAGTGGAGATCCAGCGCCTTCTCATGACCGCGCTCACGGCGGTACCGCTCGACCCGCACGTACAGCGGGAGAGCATGGAGCGCGGATCCCTCGGGAGCCGAAGAGGCCGCCCACTGAGCGAAATTGACCGCCTCGGAGAGGGTTCCGCCGGCCTTTCGCGCGTACACGAACTGGAGCATCCGGTGGTAGGCCTCGCGGTTGTAGGGATCGCGCCGGTCGGCCTCCGCCAGCAGCCCCCACGGGCCGGGAAAGAGCATGGGGCCCGGCGGATGCAGCCGGTGCTCCTGCAGTTCCTGGCGCTCGTCCAACTGTGACAGGGCCAGCAGACACACCCAGGGCACCGGGTCGGCGGGGGTGGTGTGGGTGGCCGCCCTGCAGGCTTCCCAGGCCTCCTGCCACAACTCCTGCGCCCGGTGATGCCCCTCGCGGTGGGCGCGCACGGCACGCTCGACCACGACCCGCGCGTGCATCACGGCAGCCGCGACACTCCGGGGTTCCTCGGACAGCCAGGCCTGCACCGCGTCGGAACCTGCGGCGACCGCGCCGAGCACCTGGGTGCGCTGGGTCCACAGCGTCCAGTCCGGGGTGCTTTCCAGCAGATTCCGCATGGATACCCAGCGGCCGGTGCGCAGGTCCTGTAATGCCGCACGTAAGTCGTTGTCGTGCCCGGCCGGGTGATAGACCGGTCGGAAATCACTGGTCGCCATGGACTCCCCCCGCCCCCGTGCACGGCAGCGAATCCGCGCATAAGCGGACGTCCCGGGACGCGCGATGCCGGCGCCCGCGGCATGGTGTCGGTCTCATCAATCCTCAAGGGCGTGGGGGGTGAAGTAGCTGTTGAAAATCGAACTGCCGGAAAGCGTCCGATTGTTGCTCGGCGGTGAGTGTAGAGCGCGTTGTACCGATCTCCTGACCGATTCGCGGATCTTACTCAAGTCACCTGAGATGGAAGGATGTTGACCATCATTTGGCCATTCCGCAAGGTGTGGAATGCGGGAGCTTGACGTACGCGGTGGTCTGCACCAGTCTGTGCGTCAGCGACCGTTGATCACGATTCCGTTCAAGCCGTAGAGCTTCCGCACAGCAGGAGTGTCGATGACAGGCCCCGTGCTCGCCGTCGACCAGGGCACGTCCGGCACCAAGGCGCTGGTGATCTGCCCGGAACGAGGCGTGATCGGTTCCGGTGCGGCCCAGGTGCGGCCTCGGTACGAGCCCGGAGGAGTGGTCGAGGTCGATCCCGCCGAACTGTTCGGATCGGTCGTCGAAGCCGGACGGCAGGCGGTGTACGAGGCGGGTGAACCGGTGGTCGCCGTCGGGCTCGCGAACCAGGGCGAGACCGTGCTCGCCTGGGACCCGGCAACCGGTAAGCCGCTCACCGACGCAATCGTCTGGCAGGACCGCCGGGCCGAATCGGTCTGCAGCGAACTCGCCGGACACGAAGATGAGTTGAGGCAACTCACCGGGCTGCCGCTCGACCCGTACTTCGCCGCACCGAAGATGGCCTGGATCCGCCGCGAGCTGACCCGCGAGGGTGTCGTCACCACCAGCGACTCCTGGCTGGTCCACCGGCTGACCGGGGCGTTCGTCACGGATGCGGCGACCGCCGGCCGTACCCAACTGCTCGACCTCGACCGGGTCGGCTGGTCACCCGCGGCTCTGGACATCTTCGGCCTCTCCGGCGAACGGCTCCCGTCCGTCGTCGACGCCGCCGGCCCGGTCGGTACCACGACGGTGTTCGGCGGCGAACTCCCCCTGACCGGACTGCTCGTCGACCAACAGGCCGCCCTGCTCGCCCAGGGCGCGCTGCAGGCCGGCACCGCCAAATGCACCTATGGCACCGGCGCCTTCCTCCTCGCCCAGACCGGGCCCACGCCCCGCCGCGGCTCCACCGGACTGGTCAGCTGTGTCGCCTGGCGGCTCGGCGGCCGTACCAGCTACTGCCTCGACGGGCAGGTCTACACCGCCGCGTCCGCCGTCCGCTGGCTCACCGATCTCGGAGTGATCTCCGGCGCGGCTGAGCTCGACCTCGTCGGCACGGGCGTCCCCGACTCCGGCGGTGTCACGTTCGTACCGGCGCTCGCCGGGCTCGCCGCACCGTGGTGGCGCAGCGATCTGCGCGGCTCGGTGACGGGACTCGGACTGGACACCACCGCCGGCCACCTGGTGCGCGCCCTGTGCGAGGGTATCGCCGCCCAGGTCGTCGAACTCGCCGACGCCGTCGCCACCGACCTCGGCGGACCGCTGACCTCGCTCCGGGTGGACGGCGGCCTGACCCGCTCCGCGCTCCTCATGCAGACCCAGGCCGACCTGCTGCAGCGGCCGGTCGAGGTGTCCGCACTGCCGGACGTCACGGCACTCGGGGCCGGGGCCGTCGCCCGGCTCGGCGTCGACCCGAAACTACCGCTCCAACAGGCCCTACCTGCATGGGAACCGGCCGCCGTGTACGAACCCCGGATCGGCGCGGACGAGGCCGCCGAACGCCTCGCCCGATTCCGGGCCGCGGTGAAGACCCTGCTGGACCGCGCATGACGCCGACGGTCACCACGGCCAAGGACCTGGTCCACAACTTGCCCGACGGCGGCGCGGCGTACGACGTCACCGTCATCGGCGCAGGCGTCGTCGGCACCGCCCTCGCCCGTGAGCTGGCCCGCTACCCGATCCGTACCGCCCTCGTCGACGGGTCCGACGACATCGGCAACGGCACGTCGAAGGCCAACACCGCCATCCTGCACACCGGTTTCGACGCCGTCCCCGGCTCACTGGAAGCCCGTCTCGTACGCGAAGGGCAGCGCAGGCTCGCCGCGTACGCGGCCGCGACCGGCATCCCGGTCGAGCGCGTCGGCGCGCTCCTCGTCGCCTGGGACGAGGACCAACTCGCCGCACTCCCCGGCCTGCTGGCCAAGGCGGAGCGCAACGACTACCACGCTGCGCGGATCATCGACGCCGGCGAACTGCGTGCCCGCGAACCCCATCTGGGCCCCGGCGCGCTCGGGGCGCTGGAGATCCCGGACGAGAGCATCATCTGCCCCTGGACGACCCCCCTCGCATACGCCACCCAGGCCGTCCGCGCCGGAGTCCATCTGCACCTCGACTGCCGCGTCCAGCAGATCGACAGCGGCGCGGACATCCACACCCTCACCACCACCCGCGGACCGCTGCGCACCCGCTACCTCATCAATGCCGCCGGACTGTACGCAGACGAACTCGACCGGCAACTGGGCCACGAAGCCTTCACCGTCACCCCGCGCCGAGGCCAGCTCATCGTCTTCGACAAGCTCGCCCGCGCACTGGTCGACCACATCCTGCTGCCCGTACCCACCGAGGCGGGCAAGGGCGTCCTGGTGGCACCGACCGTCTTCGGCAACGTCCTGCTCGGACCCACCGCCGAGGAACTGGACGACAAGACCGCCACGGGATCCAGCGCCGAAGGGCTCGCCCTTCTGCGCGAGAAGGGCCGGCGGATCCTGCCCGAACTGATCGACGAGGAGGTGACCGCCGTCTACGCCGGACTGCGCGCCGCCACCGGTCACGAGGACTACCGAATCCAGGACTACCCCGACCAGCGGTACATCGCCGTCGGCGGCATCCGCTCCACCGGCCTGACCGCCTCCATGGCCATCGCCGCGTACGTCACCGAACTGCTGGCCGCCACCGGCCTCGACCTCGGCACCCCGGCCGAACTGGAGCCCCTGACCATGCCCAACCTGGGCGAGGCATCTCCCCGCCCCTACCGGCGCGCCGACCTCATCGCCCGGGACCCGGCCTACGGCACCCTCGTCTGCCACTGCGAAGGCGTCTCCGCGGGCGAGATCCGGGACGCGCTGGCCAGCACGGTCCCGCCGCGGTCGAAGGAGGGACTGCGCCGCCGGACCCGGGCCGGCGGCGGGCGCTGCCAGGGGTTCTACTGCGGGGCCGCGGTCCGCGCCCTGATCGAGGAGGCCACGCCATGACCCGGCGCGAGCGAACCGTCGATGTGCTGGTCGTCGGCGCCGGACCGGCCGGCCTCGGCGCCGGGGCCGAACTCGCCGCATCCGGCGCGGGCCACGTCGAGATCCTCGAGCGCGAACAGGTCGCGGGTGGCATCCCACGCCACTGCTTCCACGGCGGATTCGGGACCGGTCGCGCAGGGGGAGCGGTGACCGGCCCCGGGTACGCCCGGCAGTGCGTGGCCGCCGCGGTAGGGGCGGGAGCCCGTCTGCGTACCGGAATCACCGTCACCGGCTGGGCCGGACCACGCACCGTCGACACCACCGGACCCACCGGACTCGAACGCATCACCGCCCGCGCGGTCGTCCTCGCCACCGGCGCCCGCGAACGGCCGCGCAGCGCCCGGCTCGTCCCCGGCAGCCGCCCGTCCGGCGTCTACTCCACCGGCGAACTCCAGCAGGCCGTCCATCTCTTCGGCCAGCGGATCGGCACACGGGCGGTCGTCATCGGCAACGAACCCGTCAGCCACGCGGCCGCCGACACCCTGCGCGTGGCCGGAGTCGACGTGGTCGCCCTGGTCACCGACCAGCCACCGTCCCTGCCGACCGCCCTCGCCCCGCTTGTCGTGCGGGCGCGGCATCGCACACCGCTCCTCACCCACGCCACCGTCACCGGGCTCACCGGCCGGGAACGGCTCACCGGAGTCGGCCTGCGCCACCACGACGGCCGGACCACGACCCTGCCCTGCGACACCGTCGTCTTCACCGGGGACTGGATCCCCGACCACGAGCTGGCCCGGCGCGGCGCACTGACCCTGGACCCCGGGACCCGCGGACCCGCGTACGACGCCTCGTACCGCACCTCCGAGACCGGTGTCTTCGCCGTCGGCAATCTGCTGCATGCGGTGGAGAGCGCGGGCACGGCGGCAGCCGAGGGACGGGCCGTGGCCGCCCCGGTCCTGCGTCGGCTGGCGACGGGGGACTGGCCCGCCGAGCGTCCCGCACTCGCCGTCGATGCCCCGCTGAAGTGGATCGCACCGAACCTGTTCGACCCCGACGGCGCCCGGCCGCTCCACGGCCGCTTCATCCTGCGCACCGCCCGTCGACTGCCCCGACCGCACCTCGTCGTCGGCCAGGACGGACGCGTACTCCACCGGCAGCGGCTGCTGCTGCCCGCCGAACCGAACCGGCCGTTCCGGATGCGCGCCGACTGGCTCGATCGCGTCGATCCGCACGGCGGAACCGTGCGGATCACAGCAGTCTGAACCGGCCGGGCGTCAGGGGATCAGCAGCCAGTCCGAACCGATCGCCGCCACCAGGCCGACGGCCAGCAGCCAACTCCCCAACCGCGTACGACCGTTACGGCTGAGCTCGATGACGATCCCGCACAGGATCAGCGCCAGCCCGTACACCCCGACGACCAGAACGGACGACCGGCTCGCGATCCGCAGCGCCAGCACGACCGCCATCGCCGCCATGCCGACCGAGGAGAGCACGATCCGCAACCGTCTGGCCTGACGCGGCGTCAATCTGCGGTCCCCGGCCTCCGCCTCCTCGACCTCGGCGCCGACCTCGACCTCGACTTCGATCTCTGTGCCGTTCGTGTCGCCGTCGAGGGCGGCTATCGGGGTGTCCACGGACTGGTCCTGGTCAGAAGTGCTCATGACGCGGGATGGTAATAGTTTCGCGGCGCCGTGTTCACCGCTCCGTGCGACGGTTGCCGAAAACGGACGTCGCCATCCGGCTCATCCGCCCTCCCGTCGCAGCCGGGGCGCCTCCTCGGCCGCGTCCACCGTGCGCCCGCCACCCGTCTCCACCCGCCCGGCCAGCTCCTGCGCCCAGCCGGTCAGCGCATCGATTCCGATCCCGTGCGCCGACGCGTTCCCGTACGCCGAGAGGGCCGCCGCGCCCCGCCGCAACAGCCGTGCCCCACCCGTCGCATTGCCTCGCGCCGCATGCGTCAGCCCCACCGCCAGCTGCGCGAGTCCGCGCCACAATTCCCGTTCCGCATCCGGGCCCGACTTCCACGCGTCCTCGAACACCTCGTGCGCGTGGAACGGCATCCCCGCGTCCAGCAGCCGCTGGGCCTCCAGCAGCGTCTCCTCGGGGGAGCGCACCACCCCCTCCGGCTGCCGCTCCACCCCGGGCGCCCCGTACGGCAGGGGGCGCCCCAGCCCGTCACGGGGGCGCGCACTGCGCGCCCGGCCCTCTGCGTCGCGGTCCCTGCGAGTCTCGTCCACCCGTCGATTGTGCCCCGCACCTGCGGCGAACTGTCGGAACCACTGTCCGCGGGCCCTCGCGCACGACTAGGCTCGGCAGTAATCCGCAACACTAGGGGAGGGTAGGCATGAAGCCGTCCCGGCCGCTGTACGAGCGCGAACCGGAACTCGCTGCCGCCGCACAAGCCGTGGATGCCCTCTGCGGCGCCCAGGCAGCCGGGGGGCTGCTGATCTTCAGTGGTGAGGCAGGCATCGGCAAAACAGCTCTGCTCACCGAGATCCGGACCATGGCCGTGGACCGCTGCACAATCTGGTCCGCACGCGGCGGCGAGACGGTGACATCCGTCCCGTTCCACGTCGTACGCCAACTCCTGCAGCCCGCACTCGACCAGTTCCCGCCCGACGAGGTACGCGGTCTGTTCGGCGCCTGGTTCGAGGTCGCCGCACCCGCCCTCGGACTCGCCGAGCCCAGCGGCCCGCAGCCCGACCCGCAGGGTGTGCGCGACGGACTCGACCACGTCGTATCGCGCCTCGCCTCCCGGCTGAGCCACCGTCCGCTGCTGCTGATCATCGACGACGCGCACTGGGCGGACGGCGAATCCCTCGCCTGGCTCGCCTCGTTCACCGCGCGCCTCGGCGAACTGCCCGTCCTCGTCGTCCAGGCGCACCGTCCGGAGGAACTGGCGACGCGGACGGGGGACGGCGGCAGCCACCCCGCCCAGGTCCGGGTCGCACTCCGCGCCCTCACGCCCGACGCCACAGCGGAACTGGTCCGGGCCACTCTCGGCGACCACGCCGACGCCCCGTTCTGCCGCGAGGTGTGGGCCGTCACCGGTGGCAACCCGTACGAGGCGGTCGAACTCGTCGCCAAGGTGCAGGACCGCGAACTGGTTCCCGTGGAGGAGTCGGCCGGACTGCTGCGCGAACTCGGCGCCTCGGCCCGCGGCAGCGGACTCGTCGACCGGCTCGAACGGCTCGGCACCAACGCCAACCGGTTCGCCTGGGCCGCCGCCGTTCTCGGCACCGACATCTCCCAGGACCTCGCCGCCACCCTCGCCGGAATGAGTCCCGCCGAGGCCGCCGACTGCACCGCGCGGCTGCGCGACGCCCGTATCGTCAGCGGTTTCGACCCGCTGGAGTTCGTCCACCCGCTGATCGCCACCGCCGTGTACCGCTCCATCCCGCCGGCCACCCGCACCGCCATGCACGGCCGCGCCGCCTGGGCGATCACCCGCGCCGGACTCGGCGCCGCCGCTGCCTCCCGCCACCTCCTCGAAGTCCACCCGGACGACGACCAGGAACTGGTCGAGCAGCTCCGTGAGGCGGCCGGACAGCATCTCGCGGTGGGTGCCCCCGAAGCCGCCCGCCGCTGCCTGGAACGCGCCCTGCAGGAACCGCCGCGCCACCAGGTGCGGGCCACGCTGCTGTACGAGCTGGGCTGCGCGACACTCCTCAGCTCCCCGCCCACCACCGTGCAGCATCTGCGGGCCGCCCTCGATCTGCCCGGACTCGCTGACGAGGTGCGCGTCGACGCCACCTTCCGGCTCGCCGCAGCCCTGTCCCACAACAACCAGCTGAAGGAAGCGGCACTGGCTCTCGCCGCCGAGACCGGCCGCACCGCCCCCGGACCGGGCCGGATGCGGCTCCAGGCCGCGCACTTCATGTGGGAGGGCATGCAGGCCGCCGAGGACGACGGCCCCGGCCGCTCCCGCAGACTCGCCGGCAACGCCGACCATCTCACCGGCCGCGACAACACCGAACGCGCCCTGCTCACGCTGCGCGCCTTCGACGCCATGCTCCGGGGCGAGGACTGCCAGCTCGTCGTCGATCTCTGCGAACGCGCCCTGGTCGACGGGCGCCCGGCCCGCGGACTCGGGTGGACCGACACCGAATGGGGCTTCGAGTTCCCCACCACGGTGGGGATCACCTATGCCTTCACCGACCAGCTCGACCGGGCCGAGGCGCTGTTCAGCGAGGCCGTCCGCGCCTTCGAGATCTCCGGCTGGAGCGGCGCGCACCTTGCCTTCGCCCACACCCTCCTCGGCCTCGTCCACCGCCGTCGCGGCAGGCTGGCCGAGGCCGAGGGCTTCCTGCGCGAAGGGCTGCGTCTCGCCGACCGCGTGGGCAGCGGCCTTCCCGTCCACTGGGACGCCGCCTGCCTGCTCATCGACACACTGCTGGCCCGGGGCCGGGTCACCGAGGCCCGCACGACAGCTGACCAGTACAACTTCGGGATGCCCTATCCCAGCGCGATGGTCCTCCCGGACGCACCGTGCGTCCGCGGCCGCCTCCTGCTCGCCGAAGGCCGTACGAAGGAGGCTGTGGCCGAACTCGAAGCAGCCGGCCAGGCTCTTGAACCGCGCGGCCGGTTCAACGGCGTCTGGGCGCCATGGGCGGGCGACCTCGCCCGCGCCCTGGCCGACGAGGACCCGGGCCGCGCAGCCCAGCTCGCCACCTCGGCCCGGGTGCACGCCGAACGCTTCGGCACGGACACCGCGATCGGCGAGGCCCTGCGCTGCGTTGCCCTGTTCGCCCGCCCCGAGGACGCCCACCATCTGCTGGCCGACGCGGTCCGGCACCTGGAGGCGTCCCCGTCCGCGTACGAGCACGCCCTGGCCCGTGTCGACTACGGCATCGCGATCCGCTCCCCGCGCGAGCTCGCCCGAGCCCAGAAACTGGCCACGGCGTGCGGTGCCGAAGAGCTTGCGACCCGCGCCCATCAGGCACGGACGTCAATCAGGTCCGCGGAGTGAGGTAATGTTTGTCCTGCGAGGTCACCCGGGAACACCGGGCGGAATCGCATCGGGACGTGGCGCAGCTTGGTAGCGCACTTGACTGGGGGTCAAGGGGTCGCAGGTTCAAATCCTGTCGTCCCGACAGTGATGTCGAACTTCAGGGGCCGTTTGCGAACGGCCCCTGAAGCGTTTCCGGGAGTGCTTTGGGAGCCCTCTTCCGCTCCCAGCGCTCCGGGTAGGCGTCAATCTGGAATTGACCGGGGGCGTCCCAGTCGGTCGCTCCCAGACGCTCCACGACTACGCCCGCCACTTCTACGGGCATCGGCCGCACCAGGGCCGGGATCAGCTCGCGCCCCTCGACGACCCCGATGCCATCCCCTGTCGCCGGTCCGGATCGAGCGTCGACAAGCCGTTGCAGGCCTCACCCATGAGTACCGCCGAGCCAGCTGATCACTCGACAAAAGCCCGGCCCACGAAATGTGAAGCCATCCTGAAGCGGTACGGGTCACCGGCGGTTCAGCGCCGGGTCGGACAGCCCGATGTTCAGCACCTGGGACAGAAAGCTGTCCGCCGTACCACCGGTGAGCTGCTGCGGCATCGCAGCCAGCGCAGCCCGCTGCTCGCGCAGGATGTCCGCGAGTCGCGCGACCTCCGACGTGTCGCCCGCCGCGTCCGCCCGCAGGAGTTCCACGGCGGTCCGGCCGGCCTCCCCGTAGGCGCCGAGTTTCTTCAGCCACGGTCCGGCCTGTGCGGCAAACGCCGGGTCGCCCATGTCGCGCTCGATCCGACCAGGAGCGACCGCCAACGAGCCGAAGTACGTCTCCAGGTCGGCCAGCGCGTCCGCGTCACCGGGCTTGTCCCACACGGCCGCCACCAGAGCCTTCAGCCGGCCCGCGTCCGCCGTCGACTTCAGTGGCCCGCTCCGCGAGTTCTCCGCGAACACCTTCAGCGCCGGGTAGGCCTTCCCGCCCAGCTCGCGCAGCGCCCGGTCCCAGGACGCCTCCGGGTCGTACGTGGTCGTGTTCCAGGTGAAGTCCGCCGCCGTGAACAGGGCGATCAGGGACGGCGCGTGCTGGTTCATCTGGTTCGTGGTGATGCCCTCGACCGTGCCGGTCAGTGCGGGGTCGCGGTCGGTCAGCGGGCCCAGGTGGAGACGGTTGGGTGCGTAGTCGTTCACGGGGTAGTTGTCGAAGATCAGCATGTTGCGGTTGCCGTACGCCGCCTTTGCCGCGGTCGCCTGCGCGTCGGTGATCTGCGGGGAGACGACCTCCGGCCCGGTCCAGTAGATCGAGGTGTCCTTCTCCACCAGCTCGTTGTACCGCTTCTTGTACGAGGACGGCGTCGCGTTCCAGTACTCGGTGGGGATGGTGATCAGCCGGCTGCCCGGGTGGGACCTGATGAAGTCGGTGTACACGTGGTTCGTGACGTATGCCTGGGCCGCAGCCTTCGGGTTCGCGTCGCCGCCGAACTTCGTGCGGTCGGCCGCACAGCTGATCGGATTGGACACGTCGTCCCAGCCGAGTGAGATGTTGCGAACGCCGATGTCGTACAGCTGCTGGAACCGGGCGAGGACGAGCTTCAGCTCCTCGGGATCCGCGTGGCAGATGCCGTACCCGGGTGCGGTCGGCGCCTCCGGGCCGAGCCGGTAGATGAACCTGATGTGCCGCTTCTTCGCCTCCGCGACGATCGTCCGCAGCTCCTCCAGCCGCGCACCGCTGTACGGCTCTCGCCACTTCTGCGCAGCGTTGTGCGGATCGCCGATGCGTGGGTGGTAGAGGAACGTGTTCTGTTTGTGCGCGCCCAGAAAGCGGATCTCGCGCAGCTCGTCCTCGTACGACCACTTGGCGCCGTAGAAGGACTCCTGACCGCCGCGGGTCGCGAAGTCCGGCCAGTCGCGGACGGTGGCGGAGACGACCTTGCGGCCCGCGAACAGTTGCCGGAAGGTTTCGGCGGCGTAGTACGTGCCGGCGCCGTCCACGCCGTCCAGGACGGTGCGTTGCCGAGAGATGGAGGCGACATACCCGCCCGCCTCGAGGCCCACGGTGGCGGAGGACGTGGGACGCGTGTCGACGTACACCGGGTACACACCCGGGCGGCTGGCCGATGCCTGGGTGACCTCGCGTACGCCGGCCGCCCGCAGCGCCTCGGTCACGGTCTCCACGGCCTGCGGATCGCTCTCCGTGTCGTGCACCACCATGGCGCGCTGCGGCATCGGGAACTTCTTGCCGTACGAGATCTCGTGCGGGACGGGTGAGACGGCCGGTGTCCGGTGACTGCCTGTGCCCGTCGCTTGCGCCACCTCCGATAAGGCCCTGCTTCGGAGTGAGGATGAGCCGAACGTAAGGTCGCGCAGTTCACTGCCCGCGGGCGATGCCGGCTGCGGGTCGTCCAAGGCCCGAGCCGGAACGGCGACCAGGGCCATCGCCAGCGCCGTGATCACCCCTGTGAGGGCTGATCGCAGGGGACGTTGCATGCCTACCTCCTCGTAAGGCGGCCCGCCACAAGGATGCGGGCGGAGTGGTGGAGCCGGTTTCGTGGTGGCGAGGCCGACCACAGTGTTCAACCTGTCGCGGCGGAAAGACGTGTATGGCCAGTGGCTAACAGCGCACTGGGCAGGCTCCGTGCGGTGTGTAGCCGCAGATGACACCGATCGTTGCGACGCCGTCGGCGACGGCCAGGGGCGGCCGTCTTGGGCGCCGCGAGGTCCGACCGGAGGCCGTGGTACTTGTCATGACTGCCTCTTTCATCCGTCGACGTGGTCGAAGTGGGTGAGTGTGAGCAGTGCGTCGTCCATGGGCAGCGTCCAGGTGCCAGTGGCCGCTGCGGCGGCCAGGCCGAGGGCGCCGTCCAACGGTTCGCCGTCGGATGCGGTGAGGCGTGCGCAGGGACGGAGTTCGCGCAGCCGTTTCTCGAACGCGGCGAGCAGCGCGTCGCCGATCCGGAAGAGTCTGCCGGTACGCCCGATCGGAGCGTGGGCGTCGTCGGGGGCCGCGGCGTGCGCCGTCTCGGCGAGAGCCCGCCCGGCCCGGACCAGGATGGAGTTCGCCTGCGCGTCGCCGTCGCGGGCGCAGGCGGCGACAGCAGGAGCGAAGCTGGACAGTAGGCCGGCGCGCTGCGGGCTGGTCTGGATCCGACCGGGCAGTTGCTCCGGCGGTCCGAACCGTCGAACGAGTGCGTCCAGCAGTTGGATGGAGCCTTCCGGACGACCGTCGTAGGCGCGCAGGGCCGCCGCCAGGCCCTCACGCCCGATCCAGGCACCGCCGCCGTCGTCGCCGAAGAGGTGCCCCCAGCCGTCGGTCCGGCGCCAGCCTCGCTCAGGGTCAAGACCCAGGGCGACGGCACCGGTTCCGGCGGCGATCACCACCCCCGGACCGGTGCCGATCGTCGCGGCGTAGGCGGTTACCGCGTCGCTCGTCAGCACTACTCGGCGCACGCGGAAGCGGTCGGCCAGTGTCTGCGGCAGCCGGTCACGCAGTTCGTCGCCGAGCAGCGCGAAGCCGGTGGCACCCACCGCAATGGTGTCGGCCGTGCCGAGCATGCCGGTGGTGGAGTCGGCCAGCAGTGTCTCCACTGCCGGAACGACCACTCCCAGTACGGCGGCGGCATCCAGGCCGTCCGCGCCGATCTTGGCGGGGACTGACCGGTCCGACCGGAGGGCGGGCGCGTTCGAGCCCAACTCCATGACGCCGACGCGGACTCCGCTGCCGCCCACGTCGACGCCGACCACTCGCGTCGCGGTCATGATTCGGGAACCGGTTTCACTGCCGAGTGGAGTACAGCCTTGACCGAACCTCCATTGCGTTCGAGCAGATGACGGGCGTGGTCCGTGGGAAGGTCGGCGAGCAGGCCCACCAGGGCTACCCGGGTATCGCCGTCGGCGGCGGCCAGCGCCAGGCGGGCGGTGTCCGCGTCCACTCCGGCTGCCTCGCACAGGAGACGTACACTGCGGCGCCGAAGTTTGTCGTTGACCGCGGTCAGCGACACCATCAGGTTCGAGTAGGTGCGTCCGCAGCGGACCATCACCGCGGTGGAGAACGTGGTGAGCACCAGTTTCTGAGCGGTGCCGGCCTTCATCCGGGTGGATCCGGTGACCGCTTCAGGACCGGTCGCCAACGCGATGTGCAGGTCGGCTTCGGCTCGCAGAGGCGCGCGCGGATTCGCCGACACCAGCGCGGTGGCGGCGCCGGCGGCACGGGCTCGACGCAGCGCCCCGCCGACGTAGGCGGTGGCACCACTCGCGCTGAGCCCGATGGCGAGATCCGGCCCGGTGACCTCGGCCGCGTCCAGCGCGCCGGCGTCCGCGTCGTCCTCGACATCCTCCACGGCATCCGTCATGGCTGCGGGGCCGCCTGCCAGGTGTGCCACGAAGACGCGCGGCCCGACGCCGAAGGTCGGTATCACTTCGGCAGCGTCGAGCACTCCGAAGCGCCCGGAGGAGCCGGCGCCGAAGTAGTGGATGCGGCCGCCGCCGCGCAGGGCGTCCACGCCCATGGAGACCAGGTGTGCGATGTCCTCGCGTACGGCGCGCACGGCAAGCAGCGCCTGTCGGTCCTGGCCGGTGATCCGGTCGACGAGTTCGGGCACGCTGAGTTCGTCCAGGTCGTGCGTCGCCGGGTTGCGGGCCTCGGTCAGTGGCACCGGAGCGGTGTCCCTCGAAGTCATGGTCGTTCCTTTCCTTCGCTGGTGCCGTTTCCGCTCACGGCCCGGTGCCGCTCGACCGCGCGGTGGGCGAGGCTCAGCGCAGCGTTGGTGGCATCTGGGCCGCTCGCCTGAGCCAGGCGTACGTACAGGCAGTCCACAACGAAGAGTTGGCCGATGCGGCTGATGGTGGCCCCGCTACGGAAGGGCGCCTCCCGTCCGGCGGAACACAGCACCAGATCGGCCAGCGCGGTGATGGGGGATCTGCTGTCATTGGTGAGCGCGAGGGTTGATGCGCCGTGCAGGGATGCCTCGCGCAGTGGGTCGAGAGTCTCCTGGGTGCGGCCGGAGTGCGAGATTCCCACAGCCACATCGCCCGGCCCCAGATGCGCTGCGTTCATCAGGGCACGGTGCACATCGCTGAACGCGGAGCAGGGCAGCCCCAGATGCTGCAGCTTGTACTCCATGTCCGCGGCCACGAGTCCGCTCGACCCGACGCCGTACACCTCGATCCGCCGGGCTCGGGCAAGCAGCCGGCTCGCTGCGTCCAGAGTTGTCGCATCGAGCTGTTCCACGCTGTCCTGGATGGCGCTGGCGTCTGCGTGTGCCATCTTGACGATGACCTCGGCGGCTGTGTCGTCGGGCTCGATGTCTCCTTGCGTACCGACACGCAGCCGCCACCCGGAGTGCGCATGCTGCACCGCCGCGGCGAGAGCCAGCCGCAGCTCGGGATAGCCGGTGAGCCCCAGGCGGCGGCAGAACCGAGTCACCGAGGTGTCCGACACCTCAGCACGTCGGGCGACTTGAGAGATGCTCAGCTGGGCGACGTTGGCCGGGTCTCCCAGTACCACCTCTGCTATCGCCTGCTCCTTCGCGGACAGCGAGGGCAGGAGTCCGCGAAGCCGGACCAGCACACCGGCAGTGCGGTCGTTCGGGGAGACGTCCTCTTCGCTCATGTGGAAGTTCCCAATCTCAGTCCGAGTTAGCGTGAATCCTCAACGTGCGGCCTGTGTCTGTCAAGGGTCCGGACGTCCCATCCCTCAGCGAGATGAGATGAAAAATATAGGATCTACTCGACCGCGAGGAAGGTTGGGCGTGCCGCCAGAGGTGTGCGCGGCGCGCGCAGCTGGTTGCAGCGCCCCGCAGCGTTACGTGGACTGCCCGGGTGGCTGGTGTCGGTCGGTAGTGGTGAATCCGTCAAGTACCGGATAAAGATGCCATTTTGGCTACGGCAGCGGATGCGGAGAGGGTTGCCTGGGCGTGGTCCACGTGTCGACAGCCACGGGGCGGCGGGCTTCAACGGGCTCGGGAGATCTCCCTGCCGAACGTCTTGACGTTCCCTCGAAGGCGGAAAATCATATAGGCCATGCCTCGGGCGTCCCGCAGAGGGAGACCTTCCCGTGCCTTCGCGAGCACGGTTGATCGGTGCCTGGCGATCGGCATACATTCCACGACCGAAAGGGACTGGCCTTGACCAGCAGCAAGGGCATGACGCGACGCAGAGTGCTCACGACGATGTCGGGAGCCCTGGTCGCCACCTCCCTCGGTGGACGGGCGGTCGCCGATGATTCGGCCGGTGCGTCTTCCCCGGATTTCCAGGCAGCGATTCAGCCGGTGGACCCAGGGGTGCAGATCTTCGGTACCGAGGGCTGGTACACCTGGGGTGGTACCCCTGTCCGTGGCCGTGACGGGGCGTATTACCTCTTCTATTCACGCTGGCAGGAGGGTTCGGCCGGCCGCGGTCCGGACCCCTCGGAGAAGATCTTCTACGGCTTCAGTGGCTGGATGAAGTACAGCGAGATCGCCGTCGCGGTCTCGCCGGGCCCTCAGGGTCCGTACCGGCACGTGCGGACCGTTGTTCAGGGGACGGGAGACCCCGGCCGTTGGGACCGCTACAACGCGCACAACCCGCACATCCGCTACTTCCAGGGCCGTTACTACCTGTACTTCATCGCCAACAACCCGGCGAACACCCCCGAGCCGTGGTTCTCCAAGCAGCCCACTCTCTGGCTGCAGTACCACGCCGGCCAGCGCATCGGTGTGATCAGCGCCCGCACCCTGGAGGACCTGATCGCCGGCCGCGGTACCCGCAGCGACACCCCCATCGCCGGACCCGACTACGTGAACACCTTCCAGATGGTGGTCAACCCGTCCGTCACCGAGGCCCCCGCCGTGGACGGTCGTCCCCGCTACCTCATGACGTACAAGACCTGGAACGCCAACGGTGTCTACATCACCGTCGTCGGCCAGTCCGACCGCCCCGAGGGCCCCTTCCCCTACACCGCCACCGCCCTGGGCACCGCCGAGACCCAGGCGGAGGATCCGTATCTCTGGTACGACCGTGCCGACCGCCGCTTCTACGCGATCGTCAAGGACTTCTACAAGGGAGCCGACCGGACCCACGCACTCACTCCCCAGTACGGAGCACTCGGCATGGTCACCTCGACCGACGGCCTCACATGGAAGCCGGCCGCACACCCGGTGGTCTCGCTGAGGCAGTTGAGGCTCACCGACGGCACCCTGATCACCCTCGGCTCGCTGGAACGCCCCCAGCTCCTCTTCGACCACAACGGCCGCCCCGTCACACTGCATTGCGCCATGGCCCGCGGCAGCGCCGCCGCCGGCTCCCAGAACGTCGCCATCCCACTGCGTTGGCCCTAGCAACGCAGTCCGTGACGCGAGACCGCACCGGTAGTCGACCACGCACGTGGATGGATGCGGTCGTGCTGTTCTCAACACACCTTTCCTCTGTGATCACTGCGACACTGGAGATGCGTATGGGTTCCCTCCGCCGCTTCGGGCATCGGCCGCTGACCATGGTCTGCGCGCTGGCCCTGTCCGCCGGGATCGTCACTACCGGCACGGCTCTCGCGAAGCCGATGGCTGTACCGCAGAAGTATTTCGTCGACTGTTCCGGGAAGTCGGTCGCCGACGAGCACGCGCAACCGGGCACACGCGCCCGGCCGTTCGCCTCGCTGGCACAGATCAACGGTCGCACGCTGCGTCCGGGCAGCGAGGTCTATCTCGCGCGCGGCACGACCTGTGAGGGCACTTTGGTGCTCGACGATTCCGGTACCGCGACCCGGCCGGTACGGGTCGGTTCCTATGGCGATCCGGACCGGTCCGCACCGCGCATCGATGCGGCCGGTGCCCAGCAGGCCGTGCTGGTGTCCGACGCGGAATACGTCCACGTCACCGACCTCGAACTCACCGCCCCAGGCGACCACTCCGCTCCGCGACGGGGCGTGTACGTGCTTGCGAAGGACACCGGGCCCATCCATGGCATCGAACTGCGGGGACTGGCCATCCACGACGTGCGCGGCATCCTCAACGGGCCCCGCACCGGCAACGGCAAGTTCGGTGCCGCATCCGGCGGCATCGTCGTCGAGGCGCAGGGCACGACGACACCGACGTGGTACGAGAACCTGCGCATCGAGGACAACAACCTTCGGGCAGTGGACCGTGAGGGCATCTACACCTGGTCCAACTGGTGCCGTCGGCCAGAGCTCGGCACCTTCTGGGACGACGTGTGCGATGCGCCGTACGCACCTTCGCGGGGCACGATCATCCGCGGCAACAGGCTGTCCGACATCGGCGGCGACGGGATCGCCGTCAAGATGAACAACAACGCGCTGGTCGAGCACAACACACTGGCCGGCTTCAACATGCGCTCCGGCACCTACAACGCCGGCATGTGGACGGCCAACAGCGAGGATGTCACCTTCCAGTACAACGAAGCGTCAGGCGGCCACACCACACTCGACGGCATGGCCTGGGACGTCGATCACGCCACCCGCGGCATCGTCTACCAGTACAACCTCAGTCACGACAACGAGGGCGGCTGGCTGCTGCTGTGCCCGACCACGACCGGAATCCGGGACTTCGTGGTCCGCTACAACATCAGCATCAACGACCGCTTCCGCGGGGTGGAGAACTGCTCCGGTCACATCGCCTCCGGCGCGGTCCACAACAACACCGTCTACATTGGCGACGGCGTCTCCCAAGTCGTGGTCAACGAGAACAACAGCCAGCCCCGCCAAGTGGACTTCGTCAACAACATTATCCACAAACAAGGTACAGGCACCGCGTCCTTCCGGCTGCGATCCGGTCGGTTCGCCTTCGACCACAACCTCTTCTACGGCGTGCCACAACCACCCGGCGCGACCGTCAGCGTGCTCGCCGACCCGCTGTTCGTCGCTCCCGGAACCAATGCCCCGGCCGGCTACCACCTGGGCGCCACCTCCCCCGCACTGGGTGCGGGTGCCGTCGTGCCGGACACCGCACCACACGACTTCTTCCACACCCCCGTGCCGCCGAACGAACCACCAACCATCGGTGCGGCACAACAATGACCGGATCTGACACGACGTCCTCCGCACCCGCCGCAGGTCGGAGGCCGTGTCGGAGGAATCCGGCACGGCCTCTTGATCGTTCCTGGGAGCCGGTGGGCGACGACGGGCGGGCCGACGCTCCTTGACCGCGTCGGCGTGAAGCCCGGTTGTCCCACGAGCGGTGGTCGGCGCGGGGCACGCGGTCCGGCGAGACGCAGGGAACGCCGCCGCGGGGTCCCGCGAGGCGGCGTTCCCTGCGGTGTCCGTCAGCCGAGGGCACGGCGGCCCGGTGCCGCGAGGGCCGGGTTCCAGCCGCGTCGGGGCACGGAGTCGAGGAGCAGGCGTGTGTAGGGATGTTCCGGGGCATTCAGCACCCGGTCCGTCGGGCCGGCCTCCACGAGCCGCCCCGATTTGAGCACGATGACTTCCTCGGCGATGTGCCGGACCACGGCGAGGTCGTGGGTGACGAAGAGGTAGCCGATCCCCGATTCGCGCCGGATCACGGCGAGCAGATCGAGGATCTGGGCCTGGATGGACACGTCGAGCGCTGCAACCGCCTCGTCGAGGATGAGGACGCGGGGTTCGACCGCCAGGGCCCGGGCGATGGCGACGCGCTGGCGCTGCCCGCCGGAGAGCCGTCGGGGCAGGGCCTTGGCCTCCCGTTCGCCGAGGCCGACCTGGCTCAGCAGTTCGGCGACCCGGGAGCGACGGGCGTCCGCGTTCAGTCGGGTGTGGAGGCGCAGGACCTCCTCGACACAGCCGGCCACCGTCACCCGCGGGTCGAGGGAGAGGTACGGGTCCTGGAAGACCATCTGGATCTCCCGGGCGCGTGACAGTCGTTCGGATCGGTTCCGGGGTCGGGCCGACCGGTCCCGGCCGTCGAGGCGGACGGTGCCGCCGTCCGGCCGCTCCAGGCCGACCAGCATGCGTACGGTCGTCGTCTTGCCGCTGCCGGACTCTCCGACGACGGCCAGGGAGGACCCGGGTGCCAGGGTGAACGACACGTCGTCGACGGCGGTGTGGTCCCCGTACCGTTTGCGCAGCCCGTCGACCACGAGCCCCTTCGTCGTTCCGGTCACAGCGTGATCCCTTCGTCGGCGCGGTGGCACGCGGTGAGACCGTCGCCGTACCGCGCCAGTACGGGGGTCTCTTCGGAGCAGCGCGGCTGCGCGTGCGCGCAGCGCGCCGCGAAGGCGCACCCTGGCGGCGCCTCGGCGAGGGAGACGGGACGGCCGGGGATGGGCCGGGGGGTCGGTGCGCCCGGTTCGATGCGGGGGGTGCAGGCGAGCAGCCCCGACGTGTACGGATGGCGAGGCCGGTCGAACAACTCGTCGGTGCCCCGGGTCTCGACGATCCGGCCCGCGTACATGACGTACACGCGGTCGCAGATGGCCGAGGCCAGTTCGAGATCGTGGGTGACGAAGAGGAGTCCGGTGCCCTGTTCGGCCCGCAGGCGCGTGAGGATCGCGATGATCTCCGCCTGCGTCGTGACGTCCAGGGCCGTGGTCGGTTCGTCGGCGACCAGCAGGGCGGGCTCGCTCGCGAGGGCCGCGGCGATGACCACCCGCTGGAGCATCCCGCCGGAGAACTGGTGCGGAAAGCGGCGAAGCGCGCCCCGCGGATCGCGGATGCCCACGGCGTCGAGGAGAGCCTCGGCCCGGGTGGTGGCCACGGCGGCGGACAGGCCGGACGCGCGCAGCCCCTCGGTGACGAAGTCACCGACCCGGCGCAGCGGATTGACGGCGGCGCGCGGGTCCTGGAAGACCATGGCCACCTGCCGGGCCCGCAGTGCGGCAAGCTCCGTACGGTTCATGGTCAGCACGTCCCGGCCGGCGACCCGTACCGTCCCGCTCGTCCGCGCCCCGGCGGGCAGCAGCCCCAGCACACTGCGGCAGGCAACCGACTTGCCGGAGCCGGACTCGCCGACCAGGCCGACCGTCTCCCCCGGCAGGACCCGGAGACTGACGCCGTCCAGGATCGGCCGGGCTGCCTGCCCGTCCGGCAGCCGTACGCCGAGCCCGTCGATGTCGAGTACGGGGGAGCCGTCCCCGGTGCTTCGCACCTGAGGGCTGTCCTGGGTCATGGCACTCACCGTTCCCGCTTCGCGATCCGGTCGGCGAGCCCCTCGCCGACGATGCCGAACGCCACCACGGCGAGCACGATGCACGCGGACGGCGCGAGGGCGGGCAGCATCGCCCCCTGCTGGAGGGCCGACTGGCCCTCGTTGATCATGGCGCCCCAGTCGGCGGTGGGCGGCTGCACACCGAAGCCGAGGAAGGAGAGCGCCGCCAGGTCCATCAGCGCGTACCCGAAGTTCATCGCGGACTGGGCGAGGACCGTGGGCGCGATGTTGGGCAGCAGGTGCCGCAGGCAGATCGTCCAGCCGGACCACCCCTGCACCCGGTAGGACTCGATGTACGGACGGGCCTTCTCCTGGCGCGCGATGCTTCGCACCAGCCGTCCCACATACGGGGTGTAGGCCACGGCCATGGCGATGACCGGAGCGGTCATGCCGGAGCCGACCACGGCCACGAGGAGAATCGCGAGCAGCAGTCCGGGGATCGCGAAGACCATGTCCATCGACCGGGAGAGGACCGTGTCCGCCCAGCCGCCCCGCCAGGCGGCGATCACGCCGAGCAGGGTGCCGAGGAGCGTGGAGACACCGACGACGAGCAGCGGTCCGAACAGACCGGTCCGCGCGCCATGGATCAGCCGGGACAGGACGTCGCGCCCCGATTGGTCGGTGCCCAGGAAGTGGTCTCCGGTGGTCCCGACCAGACTCGCCGACAGGTCGAGCGACTCGGGGTCGTGCGGTGCGAGGACGGGTGCCAGGACGGCGACCAGGACGAGCGCGGCCAGGACCACGACGGCTGCGGTGAACATGGGGCCCTGGCCGAGGACCCGGAGGCCGCGCAGGCCGGGGCGGCGGCGCAGCGTATCGGGTGTTCCGGCCGCGGGAGTTGCTGTGGTGGTCATGAGGAGCCTTCCCCCCGGAGGGACAGCCGCGGGTCGATGACCGGGGCGAGCAGGTCGACAGCGAGGTTCACCACGACGAAGGCCGCCACACTGAGCAGCGTGATCGCCTGCACGACGGCGAAGTCCTTGGCCGTCACCGACTGCACGAGCAGGGAGCCGATGCCGGACACGTCGAAGGCGGTTTCGACGATCGAGGTGCTGATGAGCAGACCGGCGAGCATCGTGCCGCCGACAGTGACGACGGGGCCCAGCGCGTTGCGCAGCACGTGTCGGCGGATCACGGCCCGACGCGCGACACCGCGGGCGCGCGCCACCTCGACGTGGTCGCGTCCGAGTTCGTCGAGCATCGCCGAGCGGGTCACCCGGGCGAGCAGTCCCGCGAAGGTCAGCGCCAGGGCGAAGGCGGGCAGCGTGAGGTGGTAGAGCCGGTCCGGGAAACCCTCCGGGGTGCCACCCGGTCCCGGGAACCAGCCCAGTTGGACGGAGAACAGCGAGACGAGCGCCATGGCGCTCACGAAGGAGGGCGTCGCCGTGGCCACCCCCGTGCCGAGGAGCACCGCGCGGTCCACCGGGCCGGGGCGAAGCGCGGCAAGGAGACCGGCCCCCACACCGAGGACGGCGACCAGCAGCGCCGCGTATCCCACCAGGAGGGCGGTGCCCGGAAGTCGGGAACCGATGAGGCTGCCGACGTCCTGGTGGAACTGGGCGGACCGGCCGAAGTCGCCGTGCAGCACGCCTCCGAGCCACTTCGTGTATTGCAGGGGCAGCGGGTCGTCCAGGTGGTACTGGGCTCGCAGCGCCGCCGTGGCCTCCGGCGTCGCCGGGCGGCCGTGCAGCAGGAAGGACACCGGATCGCCGGGGGCCAGGTGGACCGTGCCGAAGACCACCAGGGAGGTCACGAACAGCACCGTCGCGAGGCCGAGGAGCCGTCCGACGAGATAGCGGGTCATGGCTTCGCGGCCCCGATCATTGCGGCCCACGGGTAGTACAACTGCGCGATGCCGGTGGGGGCGCCGGTCACGCGGCTGCCGAGGAAGACCGAGTACGGCGACTCGTACAGCGGGATGATCGGGAGTTCGCGCACCGCGATCCTTTGGAGCTCGGCGGTCAGGTCGGCGCGGGCGGCAGGATCGGCCTCCGCGTTCGCCCGGTCGAACGCGGCGTCGTACTCGGCGTTGGACCACTTGCCGTAGTTCCCGAAGTCGCCGGTACGCAGGTACTGGTAGAACTCCAGCGGGTCGGGGGTGTTGTCGTAGCCGTTGGTGATGACGAGGTCGAGGCCCTTGCGGGCGTTGGGGTCGACGAAGATGCTGCTGTACGCCTCCGGGGCGACCGCTTTCAGTTGGACGTCGAGGCCGATCTGCCGGCCGGCCGCCTGGACGGCGTTGGCGGCGACACTGATCTCGGGCGCGAGCGAACTGGTGGCCACGGTGACTTTCCGGCCCGTGGCGCCGGCCTCGACAACGAGCTTCTTCGCGGCCTTCAGGTCGTACGCCGGCTCGGGCAGGGCGTCGAAGTAGCCGTCGGTCTTCTCCGGAGCCAGCGCCCAGGCGCCGCGCGCGGCAGGGGCCTTGGAGGGGACGCCGATGCCGCCGGCGGCCGCCTTGATGATGTTCTTGCGGTCGAGCGCCATGGACAGGGCCTTGCGGACCTTGAGGTCCCCGAGGGTGCCCTTGAAGTCGAGGACGGCGAGGTTGGCCGCGGCGGTGTTGGGGCCGAACAGCACGCTTCCCTTGCGGCTGGAGCGCAGTTGCGCGAACGAGGCGGAGGGCACCATGTACCCGCCGTCGGCGGTACCCGAGAGGAATGCGTTGGAGCGGGCGGCCGGGTCCTCGATGAAGGTGAACGTCACCTTGTCGGCCTTCGGGGCCAGCGACCGGTCCCAGTACGCGGCGTGCTTCTTGAGGGTGATGGTGTCGCCCTGGGCCCAGTCGGTGAGGGCGTACGGGCCGGTGCAGTTGACCTTGCCCCCGGGGCCGCCGTAACCCTTGCCGGCCTTGGCCAGGAAGGCAGCGCTCTCGACGGTGCCGGGGGAGGCGGCCATCAGTTCGTTGAGGAGGACATCGGGCTTGGAGAGCCGGATTGTCACTTCCAGGGGGCCGGTCTTCTCGATGGCCTTGACGTTCTTGAACGAGGACGCCCAGGGCGAGCCGGTGGCCGGGGCCATCTGGCGCTTGAGGGAGGCGACCACGTCGTCGGCGGTCATCGTCGTCCCGTCGTGGAACTTCACTCCCGGACGCAGGGTGTACACCAGGGTTTTTGGATCCGGCTGGGTGTACTTGACCGCGAGGCCGGGCTGGATCTTCATGTCGGGCGTGACCCGCAGGAGCTGCTCGCACACGTTGGCGAGCACGGTGTTGGGCGGGTAGTCGTACGCGAGGGCGTAGTCGAGCGTGTAGGGCTCGGCGTAGAGGGACCAGGTGAACGAGTCCAGTGGGCCCTTCGCCGGCGGTGAGGTCGGGGTGATCCGGTAGGCGGGGCCGGCGCCGTTGCCGGCGGACCGGGGGCCTGTGGCGCCGGAGCAGGCGGTGGCGGTGGTCGCGACGGCGACGGAACAGACGAGCAGCGCGATGACTCTGGGCATGCGCATGGAGACCCACCCCTTTACGGGTGTAGTGACGGGCGCTGGGGAATGGAGCGAGTATTGTTGCGGGAACGTTCCCGCACAAGGCTTTGCGGGAACGGTTTTGCTGAGGTCGCGGGGGTGGCAGCATCAGCCCATGACAAAAGCTGCTTCGGGGCGTGGTTGGCCTTCCTCACCACCCACACCTCCGCGCGTACGGCTCGTCGACGTGGCCCGCGAGGCGGGACTGTCCAAGACCACCGTCTCGGCGGCCCTCAACGGCACCGGGCGGCTTTCCCCAGCCGTACGGGAGAAGGCCAGGGAGACCGCGCGGAGGATGGGCTACCGGCCCAACGCCACCGCGCGGCAACTGCGAGCGGGACGGGCCCGGCTGATCGGATACGTGGTGGGCGAATTCGCCGGTGCCCCCTGGGCGTTCCTGGAGTCGCCGTACTTCGCCCAGCTGACGAGCGCCACCGCGGCGGCCGCACTCAAGCGCGGCTACGCCCTGGTGCTGCTGCCCGCGGGAGAGCTGCACGGCGAGTGGGCCGACCTGCCGCTCGACGCGGTGATCGTCGCCGACCCTGTCGCCGACGACCGCATCGTGGAGGACCTGCTCGCCGCCCGGATCCCGGTGTTCACCGACCGCTCCGTCGAGGGACGGCCGGGAGCGCACTGGGTCGACGTCGACGTCGCCGCGGCCGTGCGCGAGACACTGGACCACCTCAAGGCGCAAGGTGCCCGGCGGCCCGCGCTCGTGCTGCCCGACAGTACGACGCGATTCCACGTGGGGGTCCTTGCCGCCTACCGCGAGTGGTCCGCCGCGCAGGAGCTGCCGGAGCAGGTCGTGCTCGCCGCCGCAGCCGGCAACGGACCGGTCGTACGAGCCGTGGAGGACGCCCTGACCGGGGCCGACCGGCCGGACGCCCTGCTCGTCGTGGCCGAGGTCAGTCCACCGCTCGTCCTGGAAGCGGCGCGCCGCCACGGATACGACGTACCCGACGATCTGCTCCTGGTGTGCGTCAGCGAGGACACGACGGCCGTCCACACCCAGCCGCCGGTGACGACGCTGAGCCTGGGGCCCCGGGAGGTTGCGGAGGCCGGGATCGAGCTCCTTGTCGCCGCGCTGGAAGAGGGGAACGCCGGGCCGTCCGGATTGCTGGTGCCGACCCGGCTCCAGGTGCGGGCGTCCTCGCTGCGTACGAGCTAGTGCCCCTCCCGGCAAGCTTTGCCCCGTCGCGCCGCCCAGCACGCACGCACCGGACGACGCTCCTCATGAGGCAAACATTGCCGGTCACGGCACCAGGCTGAGCCGGCCCGGGCGGCAGGCTCAGGCGGCGTGCACGAGCGTGCCACCGACGTAGGTCCGCAGGACGCGTGCCTCGGCGATCTCCTCCGGCGGCGCCGTGAAGATGTCGCGGTCCAGGACCACCAGGTCGGCGAGGTTGCCGGGACGCAGACTGCCGGTGTCGTCCAAGCCGTTCACATGGGCGGTGCCCGCGGTGTAGGCGGCGACGGCCGTCGCCAGGTCCAGGCGCTGCTCGGGGAGGAAGACCCGGCCGTCGGTGGCGCCGGGCTCCATGCGGTTCACCGCCACATGGAGGCCTTCGATCGGGTCGGGGCTGCTGACGGGCCAGTCGCTCCCGGCGGCCAGGGTGGCGCCCGCGCGCAGCAAGTCGCCGAACGGGTACTGCCAGGCCGCGCGCTCGGGGCCGAGGAAGGGGATGGTCAGTTCGTCCATCTGGGGCTCGTGGGCGGCCCACAGCGGCTGGATGTTCGCGATGGCACCGAGCCGGGCGAAGCGAGCGAGGTCGTCGGGGTGCACGACCTGGAGATGGGCGAGATGGTGGCGGTTGCCGCGGTGCCCGTTGGCCTCGACGGCGGCCTCGATCGCGTCGAGGGCCTCGCGGACGGCCCGGTCGCCGAGCGCGTGGAAATGGACCTGGAAGTCAAGGGCGTCGAGCCGGGTGACATGGCTGCGCAGTTCCTGCGGGTCGACGAAACTGAGGCCGCTGTTGGCGGTGGCGCATCCGCAGCCGTCGAGATACGGGGAGGTCATCGCGGCGGTGAAGTTCTCGGCGATGCCGTCCTGCATGATCTTCACGGAACGGGCCCGGAACCGTCCGTGGCTCAACTTCTCGCGCAGTGCGACCAGCTCGTCGATCTGCTCGGCACCGCGCTCGCGGTCCCACCACAGCGCGCCGGTGACCCGGGCGGTGAGCGAGCCGTCGCGGGCGGCGGTCAGATAGGCGTCCGACGGATCGGGCCTGCCGCTGAACACGCCGAGCAGGGCGTCCTGCCAGCCGGTGACGCCGAGGGAGTGCAGGAGCTTCTGGGCCCGCAGCAGACCGGCGAGCCGGTCCGCGGGGGTGCTCGCCGGCACCAGGCGGGAGACCAGCGCCGTGGCGCCCTCCTGGAGCATCCCGCTGGGCGTACCGTCCGGTTCGCGCTCGATGCGGCCGTCGGCCGGGTCGGGGGTGGCGGCGGTGATTCCGGCCAGCTCGAGCGCCCGGGTGTTGGCCCACGCGCCGTGGTGGTCACGGTTCGACAGCAGGACCGGCCGGTCCGGGACCACGGAGTCGAGCAACTGCCGGGTCGGCAGACCACCGTCGAAGCTTTCCATCGACCACCCGCCGCCGGTGATCCACAGATGGTCGGGGTGGGCGTTCGCGTAGGCCCGTATCCGGTCCAGGTACTCCTCGACGCCGACGGTGCCGGTCAGGTCGCACTCGGCCAGCTCCGTCCCGCCGAACACCGCGTGGATGTGGGCGTCCTGGAAGCCGGGGAGCAGCAGCTTCCCCCGCAGGTCGACGACTTCGGTGCCGGGACCGATGAGCTCGTGCACGTCGTCGTGCCCGACAGCGGCGATCCGGTCGCCGACGACGGCGAGTGAAGTGGCCCGGGTGCGGGCCGAATCGGCGGTGAAGACGGCGCCGCGGGTGAAGACCAGATCGGCCGTGGTCATACGGTGCTCCAGAACGTGAGGAAACATCAGGTGGGCGCCATGCAAGCTGCTCGGTCATTTACACGTCAATGGTGTTGTCGTAAGGTCGCCGCATGGTCGAACGTGTGGTTCCCGAAAGCGGGCGGCGCAGGCGCAGGCCGACCAAGCAGGGCGCCGTCCTCTCCGAACGGATGATCGTCGAGACCGCGCTGCGTCTGGTCTCGCAGCACGGTGCGGAGGCACTTTCGGTACGGCGGCTCGGTGCCGCACTGGGCGCCGACCCCAGCGCCATCTACCGGTATTTCCGCAACACCGACGCACTGCTGCTCTCTCTCGCCGACGAGCTCATCGGCCGCGCACAGGAGGGCTGGGAGCCCACCGGCGACTGGCGTGCCGACCTCCGTGCGATCGGTCTGCGGATTCATGCCTCCTACCGGTCCAACCCGCAGGCCGCCCTTCTGGCGGCGCACCGCACGACCGGGCGCGCCCACGAGACCCGGGCCGTTGAGACGATCCTCGGTGTCCTGCGCTCGGCGAACTTTCCGGACCCTCTCGTGGTGCGGATGTACCACGCCTTCGTCGACCAGGCCCTCGCCTTCGCGGCCCAGGACGCCGCCGCTCTCGCCCTTCCGCAGGCCTCCCACGAAGCGGACGCGGAGGTCTGGCACGCGGTGTACGGCAAACTGCCGGCCACCACGCACCCGAACATCGCCGCGACCTTGCCCCTGCTCGCCGACGACATGCGCGGCAGTGGCTATCCCTTCGCTCTGGAACTGATGCTTGATGCGATGGCGGCGCGCCTGCCCGCCGCAAGCGTTCCGGCGGACGGCTCCGGGGACCCCCGCACCCGGGCCCGACGGCCCGCGAGCCGGGCCTAAGGGCTGTCCCGCAATCCCTGGCGGGCGCACGACGACAGCTACGGCACCTCGCTGTGTTGTCGGAACGCCCGAATACACCCAGTATGAGGACGCCCCTCCGCCTTGCGATGCACCGCATCTGACGCCGCGCGCTGATCCACCAGGGATTACGGGACAGCCCTTAGCCGAGCTCCAGAAGGCGTGGCCACGACCTTTCCCCGCGGCTCGTCCGGGCCGGATTCGGTCTCCTGCAGGGCGGCCTTGTGGGTGGCCCCCGGCCGGGCCGATGTCGCCCCCTGGCCGCGGAGTTCGGGGCTCGGGGACCGTATCGGGGCCTCCCACGGTGAGGCAGCCGCACCCTCCGAGGCCGGGCCCCTGCTGCGTACCCCCTCCGACGGCGACGCGATCGCCGAGGGGGACCGTGCTTTCCTGGCCCGGTGGGGCGACGGCCTCGCACCCACTGAGGCGTGCGACGCCATCGGAGACGCTTATGTCAACACCATTGACCTTGATGTCCCGCGGACGGTCTCATAGCGGCACTTCGGAGGCCTGTACCTCCGCGATCCGAAGGAGTCCGCCCATGAACCACCTCGCCTCGCTCCGGGACGCCGCACCGACCCCGTTCTGGCTCGACGACCCCGGTCGGCCGCAGTCCGCGGCCGCCCTTGTCGGCGATACGACCTGCGACCTGCTCGTGGTCGGCGGCGGGTACACCGGGCTGTGGACCGCCCTCGTCGCCAAGGAGCGCGATCCGTCCACCGATGTGGTGCTCATCGAGGCGGACGAGGCCGGCGGCGCCGCATCCGGCCGCAATGGCGGATTCTGCGAAGCCAGCCTCACCCACGGACTGCACAACGGACTCCAGCGTTGGCCCGAGGAGATCGGCCTCCTGGAACGGCTCGGTCGCGAGAATCTCCAGGCCATCGAGGAAGCCGTGGAACGCCACGGCATCGACTGCTCCTGGGAGCGCACGGGCTCCCTGATCGTGGCCACCGAGCCGTATCAGGTCGACGGCCTGAAGGAAGAGGCCGAGGCCCTCACCCGCTACGGCGGCAAGCCGGTGCTGCTCGACGCCGAGGCCGTCCGGGCCGAGATCGACTCGCCGACGTTCCTCGGCGGCCTGTGGAACAAGGACGACGTGGCCATGGTCAACCCGGCCCGGCTCGCCTGGGGGCTCAAGCGCGCCTGCCTCGACCTCGGCGTCCGTATCCACGAGCACACACCCGCCACCTCGCTCGACGAGCGCGGCGTCGGGATCACGGTTCGTACTCCCTACGGCCGGATCGGCGCCCGGCGCGTCGCCCTGGCCACCAACGCCTACCCCTCCGTGCTCCGACGCCACCGCCCGTACACCGTCCCCGTGTACGACTACGCCCTCATGACCGAGCCGCTGACCGAACAGCAACTCGCCTCCGTCGGCTGGCGCAATCGGCAGGGCTTCGCGGACAGCGCCAACCAGTTCCACTACGTCAGGCTCTCCGCGGACAACCGCATCCTGTGGGGCGGCTACGACGCCGTCTACCGCTACGGCGGCCGGGTTCGCGCCGAGCACGACCAGCGGCCCGAGACCTTCGCCACCCTCGCCCGGCACTTCTTCACGACCTTTCCGCAGTTGGACGGGGTCCGGTTCACCCACGCCTGGGGCGGTGCCATCGACACCTCCACCCGTTTCTGCGTGTTCTTTGACACGAGTCACCATGGGAAGGTCGCCTACGCGGCCGGGTTCACGGGCCTCGGCGTCGGCGCCACTCGGTTCGGCGCCGAGGTCATGCTCGACCTTCTCGCGGGCGAACACACCGCGCGGACCGAGCTCCAGCTCGTCCGCCGCAAGCCGCTTCCGTTCCCGCCGGAGCCGGTCCGAGCGGCGGGAATCGGCATCACCAAGTGGTCGATGGCGCGCGCCGACCGCAACGAGGGCCGGCGCAACCTCTGGCTCAGGACGCTCGACCGCTTCGGCCTCGGCTTCGACAGCTGACGCCGGGCCGTCCGCATCCCCACCCTCCCGCTGATTCTCCTTCGCGCGACCGGACCTGCTCCCACCGGGATGCATGGCTGAGGAGTTCCGGCATGTACACACCCGAAGTGCAGTCCGCATGTACGGCGTGAAGGTCTCCGTTCCCGAGACGCTCCGGAAGATCCACAGCGTCGTCGAACACGACGCCCCCCCCCCGCAACTGAGCCGCACACAGGAGTCCTCTCCCCATGACCGACACCCTCGTCCGAACCGGGCACGGCCCTGTGCGGGGTGAGATCCGTGAAGGCGGCCTGCGCTTCCTCGGCATCCCGTACGCCCGGCCGCCCGTCGGCGACCTCCGCTTCGCCGCGCCGGTGCCGCCCGAGCCGTGGACGGAGCCGCTGGACGCCACGGCGTACGGGCCGACGGCTCAGCGCCGCCCGTTCGCCGAGGTGACGACCATTCCCGAGCCGTCGATCCCCGGCGCGGGGGTGCTCAACCTGAACGTCTTCACGCCGGACATCGCCCCCGCCCGGCCGTTGCCGGTCCTGGTCTGGATCCACGGCGGCGGGTATGTGGCCGGCTCGGCCGCCAGTCCCTGGTACGACGGGGCCGCGTTCAACCGGGACGGTGTCGTCCTGGTGTCGATCGGCTACCGGCTCGGCATCGAGGGCTTCCTGCACCTGGAGGACGCCCCCGACAACCGGGGTGTACGGGACTGGATAGCCGCCCTGAAATGGGTCCGCGACAACATCGCGCGCTTCGGCGGCGACCCGGCAAAGGTCACCGTCGCCGGCCAGTCGGCAGGCGGTGGCGCCGTCCAGACGCTGCTCGCCGTGCCCGCGGCCCAGGGCCTGTTCCGGGCGGCGATCTCTGTTTCCGGCGCGGTCATGCGGCCGCAGGGCAGAGACGTGGCCGAGGCGGTGTCGACGCTCTTCACCGCCCGCACCGGCACACCGGCCGCAGCGGCGGCACTGCGCGACCTGACGGACGACGAACTCCTGCGCCTCCAGGACCGGTTGAGCGAGCCTGGCCCGGACCGCGACACACTCCCGATGCTGGTCCTCGCGCCCTTTGCCGACGGCGAGCTCATTCCCCGGCCCGTGCCGGAGGCGCTCCTTCACGAACAGGCGGGCGCGGACGTGCCGTTGATGATCGGCTTCACCGCCCACGAGTTCCACATGATCCGCCCCGCCGAGGTGGGCCGGTCCGTCACGGACGAAGTATTCCGAGCCCCTGCCCTCGCCATCGCCGAGGCCCGGGCCCGGGCCTCCTGCCCCACCTGGCTCTACCAGTTCGAGTGGACCGCGACGGCCCCGGCCTTCGACGGCCTGGCGCATCACTGCGTGGACATCCCCTTCGCCTTCGACCTCCTGAACGCCCCCGGCGTCCCCGAGGCCGTGGGTGCCCACCCGCCCCAGCAGCTCGCCGACGCGATCCACGCGTCCTGGGTCCGTTTCGTCCGCGACGTCGACCCGGGCGCGGCCTGGCCGCCCTACACACACGACACCCGCGCGACCCGCATATGGGCCACCGAACCCCGCACACTGCACGACCCACTGCGTCGCGTACGTGAGACATGGCTGACCTGAACAGCATGCTGTATACGGCCCGACCGTCACCATCGGCGCCCCGGGGGTCGCCGAGTGGCGGCCGGGCCGAGGCCGTCGGCTGTTGCGGGGCAGCGCCGGGCTCAGGACCGATGCAGCGCGGAACGCCGGCGTTCGGGCATCGTGTCGCCGTACTCGACATCGACATCGCCGACCAGGAGGCCGGTTCGGCGAGCCCCGCGGGGACCGCCCGGCGCCCGCACGGCCGCCATCACCCCGAGCATCAGGACCGGGTGTCACGCACCGGACCGCGCCGGACTCGGCCGGAGACAGGTCCCGCCTTTTCGAGCCACGACTGTGCTCAGCCGACGGCAGTGCCGAACCACTTGGGCAGCCGGCCGAGCAGCTCCTCCTGATCTTCACCGACCCATGCCACGTGACCGTCCGGCCGCAGCAGCGCCGCGGGCACGTCCAGTTCCTCGCTGACGTCGACGACGTGGTCGACCCGATCCGCCCAGCCCGCCACCGAGAGCCGGCCCGTCTGGTCGAGCAGCAGTCCCCGGCCGCTGTGCATCAGCTCGTAGAGGCGCCCCCGCTTCAGCTCCACGTCCCGCAGCCGCTTGCCGAGGAGTTCGTGGCCCTCACCGAAGTCGTAACGGACCTCGATCGCGGTGATCTTCTCGATCAGGTACCGGTTCACCTCCTCGAAGTCCATCAGCTCCGACATCAGCCGGCGCACTGCCCGGGGTCCCGGCTCGGTGGACATCAGCTGCATCTGTGCGCGGGTGTTGTCCAGCACGTCGGCGGCCACCGGGTGCCGTTCGGCGTGGTAGCTGTCAAGGAGACCCTCGGGCGCCCAGCCGCCCACCGCGGCAGCCAGTTTCCAGCCGAGGTTGAACGCGTCCTGGACACCGAGGTTGAGGCCCTGCCCGCCGGTCGGCGGGTGGATGTGCGCCGCGTCGCCGGCCAGCAGCACCCGGTCGACCCGGTAGCGCTCGGCCTGCCGGGTGGCGTTGCCGAAGCGGGAGAGCCAGCGCGGTGAGTGCGCGCCGAAGTCGGTGCCGGCGTACGCCCGCAGCTGCTGCTTGAACTCATCGAGGGCTGGCGCGGTCGTACGGTCCTCGGCCACCCCCTCGGCGGGCACGATGACGCGGTACGTACCGTCGCCCTGGGGCATGACGCCGAACCGCGTCTGGGTCTTGCGTACTTCGGCCACCACGGCGGCCAGCTCCTCCGGCGACGCGGTCAGCTTCATCTCGCCCAGCAGCGTCTCGACCGTGGAGGGCTCACCGGGGAACCCGATGCCGAGGAGCTTGCGCACCGTGCTGCGGCCGCCGTCGCAGCCGACGAGGTAGCGCGAGCGAAGCTGCGTGCCGTCGGCCAGCTCGACGGTCACCCCGTGCTCGTCCTGGCTCAGCCCGACCAGTTCGCAGCTGCGCCGGATCTCGGTGCCGAGTTCGGTGGCGTGCTCGGCCAGCAGGCGTTCGGTGACCTGCTGCGGGATGGCGAGGACGTACGAGTGCGCCGTGTCCAGCCGCTCGGGCCACGTCTGGCCGAGGCCGGCGAAGAAGCCGCCGACTGTGACCTTCTTGCCGAGCGAGAGGAATCGCTCCAGCAGACCGCGCTGGTCCATCACCTCGACACTGCGCGCGTGGAGACCCTGCGCACGGGACTGCACGGTCGGCTCCGCCTCCTTGTCCAGCACGAGCACGCGCACGCCGTGCAGCCGCAACTCGCCGGCCAGCATCAAGCCGGTCGGACCGCCGCCGGCAACGATCACGTCAATCATGAAACCCCCCAGTCAACACATGTGCATTTCGGCCGGCTGCTCCGCGTAGCGCGGCGGCGCGCACACCCGCACCTCTGTGCCGAGTGCCCACAACCGCACCTCGACGCCCACCGACAGTCCGCGTCCCGCAAGACCCATATGCCGACAAAGCGCACGTATTTCGCGAAGCCCTGTTTTCCTCAGGTACCGGCTTCGGTCGGAGATTCTGCAGCACGACCGGGGTCTTGCCGCAAGGCCCCCCGTGCGCTATATGTTGAGAGTGGCAAGGAGTGGGCAATCTCCTTGCCTTTGCTTTGTGTCGCGTCCGTCGAGCGGGTGGATCCGGTGTCCGACGGACCGGCCTTGCCCCGGCCTTGCTCGCAGGCGGCGACGCCACCCCGTGGGGGACCGAACCGTCGCTGGGGCGTCGGCCCTCTGCCCGATACTCACCGCGGTCGACGCCGGCCAAGGCCTGATCCGGTCACCTGCCGGCGCCGAGGCCGGCCGGTCATCCGTATCCGAAGATCCGTGCGATGAAGAACGCGGCAAAGATGACCGATCCCAGCAGAATGAGTCCTGCCCATAGGGCGGGGTGTTCCCAGATGCCTCCGTCCGGGCGTTCCTGGTGGGCTTCGCTGATGGAGCCCTCGGCAGGTGGTGTCTCCCCTGGGGGATTCAGTGATATAGCCATGCCTCCACCCTCTCTTGCTCGCATCCCGTTCGCATGGGGCCCAGGGCGGTGATCCCGCTGTACGCGCGGCCGGGGGAACGGCGGGCGTAACTCTGCAGACGACAAGGAGCGCGATTCTCCCGCGGTTCGAGCATGGACGCGCCACGTCAGCAGGGTCGTCGCCCCGCACGACCAGAGCGATCGTGCGCATCGGACCGCCCAGGTCGGCCCGGGGTACCCCCGGGGGGTTAGGGACCCCGCCCCTGCATCCCCGGACCACGCACGATGCGCTGACCTCAGGACCGGCCGGGCACGCCGACACACGCGACCCGCTCGGCCAGGCCGGATCCGTAATTCCCGATCCCGGGGCCCGAGCTCGATTCCTTTCACCCGCTCCATGCAAAGGCCGCGCCACCGCCGGTAGATCTTTGCAGCAGCGTCACAAGGGCTGCGCATCATCTTCGGCGGGTGCCAGTAGCGTTGCTGCCCGCTCGATCCCGCGTGCGAAAGCCCGAGACAGGTCGCCGGCATCCCTGGCGGCGCAGCCAGCACAGAAAGATCGCAGATGGACTACTGCTCCGCGTGCCGCCGGATTCTCAATGGGGCACTCGTGTGTCCGGGGTGCGGCGCATACGCTCCCGACATTGCCCCGCCCGCCCAGCGCCTCCCCGGCGCGGCCGCCTCTACTGCGACGACCAGGCAGGCATGGAGCGCGGAGGAGATGTCCGCTCCGGTGTCCTACCTCGGCACTCAGCACTCCGATGCCGAACCGATCGGCAGCGGCGCATTCGGAGACGCGGTGGATGCCTCGGGCGCTGGTTCGATCAGCGGCCACGAAGGCACTGCCTCCACCGGACAGGGCCGGGCGGCTCGGCGTCGGCAGCTGGCACGTTGGAAGAAGAACAAGCGTCGGGCCGCGGCCGCAACGGCCGTTGCCCTTGTCGGTGGCGGCCTGACCGTTGCCGCGCTGCCGTCCACCAGGCCTTCCAGCAGCCACACACACGCAGCCTCACCGCCGGAGCCGGTGACCGCGGCCACACCCCGGACAGCGACCACCGACTCGGTATCGGAGCAACCGGACACCCAGGTTTCGCGGCATCCCGACCCTCACCCACCCACGACAACGAGCCGACAGCGGAGCGCCACCGTTGCCGCCCCTCACACGGGGACGACGAGCCGGCAGCCGAAGGCCGCCGCCACGGCCCCGTCTCCCGTGAACCCGAGCGCAACGCCGCACACCACACCCGAGTCGGCAGACGCGACGCACGTCGGCAACGCCGACACCCCGGCCCAGGCCCCGGAGACGACCTCGCCCGCTGCCGCCGAACGCCCCGACGCAGGACCATCGGCTGTGAACCTCCTGCCGATCACGTCGCCGGGTGATCCGACATCTCCGAATCAGATCTGCCTGATCGCTGTGTGTATCGGCTGACCGCCTCGTTGCCGTTGCACGCAGACATCCACTCGCCCTGACGGAATCGCCCACACCCGCGCTTCCGCGACCTGGGGCCGGTGGCGGTCCTGCGCCCGGGGGGTGAGATCCAGGTGGGCATGCCCTCCTCGGCGCAGCGGGCGCCGAAGCCGCCGCGGGGCAGAGATTTTCCGACCATCTGCACGCGTACGGTTCCGGTGACCAGGTCACGGCAACGGGACCGGGTCGACTCGATCCCCGGACGACCATCAGGCCGCGAGAACATCCGGCCCGCCCCACGCCACGACGTCCACACAGTCCGCAAACCAGGCACCGCGAAACCGCGACGGAAGAAGTCAGCGACCCCACGACCGCACCGCGCAGGTGAAAGATCGAGTCAGGGACGGTCGCAGACCGGGTCGTCGATCGCGCTCACGGTGAACGGGGGCTCCCCCGGGGGGTCGTCGTTCTGGCTGTTCACCACGTAGAGCCGGCAGCCGTGGCGGGCCAGCGTGGTGGGCAGGTCGAACGGCTCGCCCGTGATCCGGTGGGTCACCGATCCGGTGCGCAGCTCCTCGTCGAGCGAGGCGACGTAGACCCCGCTCGGGGCGCCGTAGTTGAGCACCGCGTACAACGTTCGTCCGCGCAGCAGCATGCCGTCGGCACCGAAGGACGCCCCGCCCAGATCCAGTTGACCCACTTCCCGGGTGGCGACGTCGACCCGCCACACGGCCTCCGTTCCGTTGGAGGCCACCAGCAGGGTTCGCCCCGACCGGTCCGCCACGATGCCGTTCAGCAGCCAGTACTGCGCCGGGAACTGGGGGAAGGCGGAGCGGATGTCGAGCCAGGGCTCCAGGGGCCCGAGTTCGCCGTCGTGGATCTCGGCGCGGTGCACGACGGGATTGGCCCAGTCCGTGACGTAGACGGCGTCCTCGGTGATCACAAGGTCGTTGAGGTCGGGCGCGCCGAGCGGTCCGCTCTGTGCGGTGAGCGTGGCCAGCAGGCGCCCGCGGCGGTCGTGGACGGTCAACTCGGCGCCTCCCACCGAGAAGACCCGACCCTGGGCATCGGTGTGCACCCCCAGGGTGCTCGTACGGTCCTCGACGCCGTCCGCGCGGAAGGGACGCAGGCGGGGGGCGTGGACGTTCCCCCGGTACAGTGCGCCGGTGCCGTCGGAGGACACGTACATCGTGCCGTCGCCGTCGATCGCGATCCCCTCGGGCAAGACCCCTGGGGACCGTGCGACGACATAGGTGCGCGGCAGATCGTGCGCGACAGCCGGGATGGGTCGGGCTGCCAGGCCGGCCAGCAGGACCGAGGCGCCGAGACACAGAAGACGGTTGGTGCCGGGCATCGTTGCGACCTCCGGGTACACATGGGTGGGCCCCGCCGCTCGGGGACGCTTGAGAGCCTGCCCAGGGCGCCCCGCGACCGCATGGCCTTTCACGTCTGGGCGAAAGGCTTCACCCGGACCGTCACATTCGCCGATCCTGCACGGCCTCACCCCGTTCGTCCGGGCCCTGCTGGACGGCGAGCTCCGGTCCTTCTCGGCCAAGGACGGTCCGGCTCCGGGCCGGGTGGGCCCCTGCGGTCATGCGTGGGCCGCTTGCGCATGCCAGTTTCTACTGACAGGAGATGTCAGTGGAGCGCTGCTAACTTCCCGGCCATGAACGCCATAGTCGAACTCCGGCAGTACACCCTGCACCCGGGCGCCCGGGACACGCTGGTCGACCTCTTCGAGCAGGAGTTCGTCAGAGGTCAGGAGGCGGTCGGTATCACCGTCGGCGGCCGGTTCCGGGATCTGGACGACCCGGACCGCTTCGTCTGGCTGCGCAGCTTCCCGGACATGACTGCGCGGGCCCGAGCGCTGCACGCCTTCTACTACGGTCCCGTCTGGCAGACCCACCGCGAGGCGGCCAATGCGACCATGCTGAACTCGGACGACGTCCTCCTGCTGCGCGGACCGGGCTTTGCGGCTCCTGACGCCGCGAAGCCGGTCGTCGCGACCATCTGCCACCCCTTGGACGTGGCCTTCGCCGACCACTTCGAGCAGTACCTGAGACCCCGGCTGACCGCCGCCGGAGCTCCTCCGCAGGCGGTCCACCGCACCGAGCACGCGGAGAACAACTTCCCCGCACTGCCGGTCCGTACCGGTGAGGACGTCATGCTCTGGTTCACGGCGGGGGAGGCAACACCCCTTCCGGACCTCTCGGCCCATCTGAAATCGGCTCCGCAGCAGCTACGGCTGGAGCCCGTCCGGGGGCGGCGGTCCTAGGGCGTGTGTCGGAAGTCCCGCCTGCCCCGCGATGCCCGCCACGCACGCTCGCTGCGTTGTCGGGCTCGTCCACGTACGTCCAGTACGAGGACGACCCTCCGCCCTGCGATCGCACGTACCGGACGCCGCCGGGCCCACCCTTCGGGCGGACGGCGGGACTTCCGACACACGCCCTAGGAGGAGCTCACAGAATGGGCGCCCGGCTGTCCCGTCATTCCTGGTGGATCAGGGCGCGGCGTCGGATGTGGTGGCATCGCAGGGCGGCGGGGCGTCCCTGTACGGGGCGTGTTCGGGCGTCCCGGAAGCCCAGGATCGGCAACCGCTGTCCGGAGTCGTCGACACTCGCTGTCGACTGTGACCGTCGCAGCCGGCCCGGGTCGCGAAGGCAGAGAGCTTTCGCTTTGATCAGGTGACAGCGTCGGCCGGACACCCCGTGCCTGTCGTGTGCGTGCGTTGTTGAACGTAGCGTGCGCGGCTATGGACCAACCCACAGGATGCACGCACCAGGGTCTCGGTGCGTGTCCGGTCCGTGCTGCCCCGGCGAACCTCTGCCCGCAAGAACACCGGTGAGCGCGCGAGTGGCGTGCCGCCACCCCGGGGCGGGGGACGGCGGCACGCCACTGGTTCCTGAGGAGCGCCCGCGGTCAGTGGCGGGCTGGGGTCGGGTCAGCGGCGGTTCCAACGGTCGCCGTAGCGGTGGTTGCCGTAGCGGTGGTCGCGGTCGCGGTCACGGCCCCAGGATTCGGTGTCGACGACCCGGCCGTCGTCGTTGCGCAGCGTGGCGCGGTCGGAGTGGTTGCCCCAGACGTAGTCGCTGCGGTCCTGGTAGACATCGGTGCGGGTGTCACGGCCATAGCCGGTGTGGACCCGGACCGTGGCCTGGCCGGCCAGGCGCAGGTCATCGAAGCGGTATCGGTTGCCGTCCCTGTCCGACAGCGTCCACCCGTCCAGATTCACCGCCCGGCGACCGGTGTTGGTGACCTCGACCCACTCCGCGTTCAGCGAACGGTTGGAGTAGTTGTCACGGCCCGGGCTGTTGTACTGGATGTCACCGAGTACCACCCTGGAGTAATCCTGGTGGTGACGGCCCCGCTGGTGGCCGTCGTCGGCGGACGCCGGCATCGCCGCCACGGCGACGGCGGATCCGGTCGCCAGACCGGTGGCGACGAGACGACGGACGGTAGGGGAAGCAGACACTGATGTCCCCTCACGTCAGAGGCGCCCAGGTCCGGAGAAGGGCCATGCTGCGCGATACGGGTCCCGGCCCAACAAGCCGAGGACCCACACCTTGGAACACCCGCCCCGGCGCCGGCGGAGACTTCGACCCCCGTTACACAATGCGGACATTTCGGTAACTGGCAACTGTAACGGTCACGCACCCCGTGTAGGCGTGCCCCTGACATTCACTGGGAGTGGCATCCATTCCGGCCGGGCTCGGCGGCAAGCCCTTTCCGGCCCCTGGCGCACCCCGCCGCTCCGCACCGTCCTCCATCACCAACACCGCACCAATCGGGTAACAGGCGCAATACTTGATAATTCGGACAGCGGCGCGATGGTCACACACCCACGCGACAGTTCGCCGAGTCGTCGGCAGTGACAGATCCAGCTGGTGCGGAGACCGGAGCTCTTCCCGGCGGGCCGCTCCGCTCTCGGCGAAGCAGGGCACGCAGGCTCAAGGGCCCTGTTTGAGTGGGCCGATGGAGATCTTGGTACTGGGTGGAACGGCGTGGGTGGGCCGCGAGGTCTCGCGGCAGGCACTGGAACGCGGGCATCGGGTGACCTGCCTGGCCCGCGGAGAGAGCGGCGAAGTGGCAGAGGGTGCGGCGCTGGTCGCCGCGGACCGGCGCGACCCGTCGGCATACGAAGGACTGGCGGGCCGGGACTGGGGCGCCGTGGTCGAGGTGTCGTGGCAGCCGGGTTTCGTCCGTGGGGCGCTGGCGGCGCTCGGCGAGCGGGCAGGCCACTGGTCGTACGTGTCGTCGGTCAGTGCGTACGCCTCTCACGCGGAGCCGGACGCGGACGAGTCGGCGGAACTGCTCCCGGCGTCCGAGCGGGACGAGGTCGACCGCGAGGAGTACGGGGAGGCCAAGGTGGCCTGTGAGGAAGCCTCGACGGCCGCGGTGGGCGGCCGCCTTCTCATCGCGCGGGCGGGACTGATCGGCGGCCCGGGCGACCACAGCGGCCGCACCGGCTACTGGGTCGGCCGCGCGGCACGCGACCCGCTGGCGCCGCTGCTGGTGCCGGCTTCCCCCGGCATCCCGACGCAGGCGGTCGACGCGCGGGATCTCGCGGCGTGGCTGCTCGACTGTGCGGAGAAGGGGACGACCGGAACGTACAACGCGGTCGGCCCGATCGTGCCCTTCGGGGAGTGGGTCGCACTGTCGCGGGAAATCGGCGGGCACACCGGGCCGGTGGTGGAGGCCGACCCCGACTGGTTGCTCGGGCAGGAAGTGGGTCAGTTCATGGGCCCGGAGTCGCTCGCGATGTGGATGGCCGACCCGGACTGGGCCGGCTTCAGCGCCCGCAACGGCGCCGCAGCGAGCGCGGCCGGGCTGCGACACCGGCCCAGAGCCCAGCTTCTGGCGGACGCGCTGCGGTGGGAGCGGAAAGAGGGTCTCGACCGACCTCGCCGGGCCGGCCTGAGCACCGAGCGTGAGCGTGTTCTCCTGGACGCGCTGAGGTAGCGGGGCGCGGCGGCGCGCCGCGCGAACCGGGGTGGAGGATCCGACGGGTCGCCGGCGTCGGCCGCATCGGTGATCCGCCGGCCGGCCCCGGCGCGGTCGAGCTGCGCGCGGTCGACGAGGTCCGGAACGGCGGCGGTGAGATGGTCGCCGAAGGCCCGGGCGCCAACGAGGGCGGTGAGGGGGTCGGCCGACTCCGAGGCCCCCCCACGCCGACCAGTCGCGTCGGGCCACCCCGCGGCCCGTCGCAGCGGCCCGGCGCGGGCTCGTCGGCCGCCGCCCAGGCCCGCCGCCTCCGCAGCCCGCTGGTTCGTCTCGCCGACCTGGTCGGCATCCAGACCGCACGCGGTCGACAGGCGAAGCAGTGGGATGCAGGGGCGGCGGGAGAGAAAGCCACCGCGGAGCGCCTCAAGTCCTTGGCCTGGCGAGGCTGGACCGTCCTCCACGACCGCGCGCTTCTCACCGGCCGGGCGAACGTCGACCACCTGGTCGTCTCGCGGACCGGAGTGGTCTTTGTGGTCGACAGCAAGCGGTGGTCCGCCCGCTACCGGTTGCGGGGCGTCGCTGGCCGCCTTTTGCACGGCCAGGTCGACGTCACCGAGCGGCTGCGCGGCATCCGGCACGAAGTCCGCTCGCTCGCCGACGCCCTCGGCTGCCCCTGTCATCTCGATCGTCTCCATGGAGGGCGCCCCGATCGATGGCGGAGAGCTGGTCTTCGACGGCATCCGCATCGTCCCGGCTGACCGCCTCGTGCCCGTCCTCCGAACCCTCGGCCGCCGCAAGGCCGCTACCGGCCCGCACCCCGGCCGGCTCGCCGCCCGCCTCTTCAAGCCGTACCGAAGGAAGTGACCCGGCCAAGGCCGCGACGAAGTGGACACCCGACGCTGCAGCCTCCTCTGAACTCAGCCTTTCGGGCTGGACAATGAGCGCCTCCCCGATTCAGTCAGCACGTGGTTCTTTCAAGGGCGCGCCGCTTTTCTCGGTGCCGCACAGTCGATGGGTGAGCACGGTGCGGTGCTTGTTCACCCGGTCAAGGGCGAAGGCTGCGATGAGAGCGCCCACCATGGGGGCGAGCAGGTACACCCACAAGAACGACAGCTGCCAGGACACCACGGCCGGCCCGAACTGGCGTGCCGGGTTGACTGAGCCTCCCGTGGTGGTGCCCAGTAGGGCGATCGCTGCGCCGATCAGCAGTCCGACCAGGCCGGGGACCAGGGGTGCCAGGCGGGGAGACTGCAGGAAGAACCCGACGAGACAGACGATGACACCCATGCTGGCGGCTTCGGCGACGAACAACTCGGCTGCCGTCCAGCCTGCGCCGGGCTGCAGCAGGGCGTAGGAGGTCGGAGGCTTCGTGGCTGCGGGTCCCCACACGGCGCCGGCCAGGAGTACTCCGAGAACGGATCCGATGAGCTGCGCCACGATGTAGGGGACCACGGACACTCCCGGGAAGACACCGAAACGCCACATTGCGAAGGAGATTGCCGGATTGATGTGCCCGCCACTTATCCGGCCCGGCCGGCTGAGGATGAGAGCGGCAATGAGTAGCCCGACGGCCACGCCGACAATCAGCAACTGCAGATGAATCTGATTGATCGCATCAGAAATATAGGACGGCCCTATCACCCACCGGACGATCGTGGTGACACCAAATAGCAGCACAAACGCCAGGAGGAATTCCAGAGAACTGTGACCCACGATCACTGCCGGCGACGGAGAGGGTTTACCTTCTCGGCCGGTCGGTCTTGATCCGTTTGGCGATGCGGGAGTTTCTGGCATGGTGATCCTTCAGGGCTGAAAGAGCGGATTCAGGATTCCCATGGGGACGCTGCCGTCCCACGATGACCTGGAGCGGGGCTCCTGTGCCGCTGGTTCAACGGCTGTCCGGGCGTGCTGGAAGGTAGTGGGAGACCTTGAAAGGGTGCTCGGGATCCACCAGTGATCTGGCCTTCTCCTCGACCGACCGGTCGTATCCGGTGAGCCGGCCACCGTGCTGCCGCTCATGTTCCTCCCATGAGGCCACCTCGAAGACCTCCAGATATGTGTCCGGTTGCGAGCCGTCACGGAACAGATCCCAATGCAGTGCGCCGGTGCGCAGCCGGGAGCGGCCCACATCTCCCATCGCGTCGGTGAAGGCATCGGCACGGTCGGCTGGAACGCGGTACTCGACCGTGACGAGAACCGGCCCGGTCGACGCCGAGGGCTCCAAGATCATCACGGGAGTCGGCCAGTGCATTGAGGGCGATCGGTCCAGAGCGGTGTCGGGCAGGGAGAGGTACAGCCCGGCCAGGGAACTGATCACCAACACTGTCGCCGCCACCAGCAGAGCTCCCCTCAGGCCGATCCCGTCGGCGAGTCCGCCCCACACCGCGGCACCGATCGCCAAGCCGCCCTGGAAAATCGTCAGATAGACGGCCAGGGATCGCGCGCGCACCCACTCGGGGGCTGTGACCTGCATCTGGGCGTTGAGGATCGACAGGACGCCGACCCAGGCGAGGCCGGAGAACATCAAGACCACGCCGACGACCCAGGCAATCCTCACCACAGCGAGTACGACGAGCGTCATCGCGAGCAGGACACCCCCGGCTGCCAACGTCACATTGCTCGACCAGTGGCGACGCACTTTCGGCAGCAGCACAGCCCCCAGGACTGCTCCTGCCCCCACCGCCGCGAGCAGCAGGCCGTACCCGCCGACCCCCAGGCCCAGCTGCTGATTGGCGGCGACGGGCAATAGCGCCCACAACGCGGCCGCGCAAGGGACGTACAGCAGTGATCTGCCGAGGGTCCTGCGGATGCGCGGCGCGTGGCGAACGTAGCGGTAGCCTGCCCTGATCGCGGGGAGCATCCGCTCGGCGGCCAGGTGGCTGGTGGCCGCAGGAGGGCGCCAGGTGGACAGCGCGGTCAGGGTGACGAGGAAAGATGCGGCGTTGACGGCGAAGACTGTGGCCGTGCCGGCCAGCGCCACGACAAGGCCGCCGAGAGCAGGGCCGACCGCACGGGCGACATTCATGTTCACACCGCCGAGAGCGGCGGCGGCCGGAATCTGGTCGCGCGTGGCCACGAGGTCAGGCTGGATGGCCTGCCATGCCGGATTCATCAAAGCCGTGCCGCAGCCCAGCACGAAGGTCAGAGCCAGGACACCGGAGGAATTCATCAGACCCAGCGCCGTCAGAACGGCGAGCAGCCCGGAGGCCGTGAGCATGAGGACCTGGGCGCAAACCAGAAGCCTGCGGCGGTCGACGATGTCGGCCAGGGCGCCAGCGGGAATACCCAGCAGGAGCACCGGCAGGCTCGCGGCCGTCTGCACGAGAGCGACCAGCCCTGCCGACCCGGACTGCTGGGTGATCAGCCACTGGGCGCCGACCGTCTGCATCCAGCTGCCCACATTGGAGACGAACTGGGCCAGCCACAGTGTCCGGAACACCCGCAGGCGCAACGGTGCCCAGGGCGATTCCATGCCGGAAGGCGGGGTAGGCGGCCGGCCCGAGACCGCGGTATCGCCGTTTGCAGGTGGAGTCATCCGCAGCCGCCCCTGGAGTGGTGTGCCATCAGCCGGCGTCGTGGGGTTCAGCCCGGGCTGTGGCCGCCGAGCATGGCGTGGGCGTAGGCGACTCCCTGCCCGTAGGCCCCGGCGTGCTCCACGACGACGCCCATGACCGGCTCGTAGGTCTCGGTGCGTCCCCAGTCGCGCTGCCACTCAAGGAGGGTAGTGAGCCAGGTCGTGGGGATGATGCCGTGCTGCGTCATGCGCAGGATGGCGTTGTCGTGCGCCTCTACCGACACTCCGCCGCAGGCATCGGTGGGAACGAACACCTGGTAGCCCTGGTCGGCTGCGGACAGAGAGGCGAGCGAGATGCACACCTCGGTCCACAAACCTGCCATGACGATCTTGGGCCGTCCAGTGGCCTTGACCGCGTCGACCACCCGCTCGTCCTCCCAGCAGTTCATGGTGCTCCGGTCGATGTGCTCGGTGCCGGGGAACTGTTCCGCGAGGGGTTGGAGCAGGGGGCCGGAGAAAGTCTTGGAGGCAACGGTGGTCAGCACGACAGGCACGTCGAAGATCTTGGCGGACTTGGCGAGAGCCACGGCGGCGTTGATGATCTTGGCGCGATCGGTGCTGGTGGTGCCGAAGAACATCTGTGGCTGGTGATCGACAAACACCACCACGCTGTCCTGCGGGGTGAGGAGCTGCGCGGCAGGGTCAGCCTTCGCGTCCTGAACGTTCACCATGGTCTCTGCCTTTCAATCGTTGTTGGTGCTCGATGCTCTGGTGCCGACAGCCCGTTGACGGGTTTGTTCTGCGGCAGGTCACAGAACGAAGCAGGCGTCGAAGATTTCGTATGCGGCGGCATCGTCAGGGGCGAACCCCTGGACGATGCGCCACTGGCGGTGTTCCTCGGATTCAGCCACGGCCTCGACCAGTGCCTGGGCCTGCCGCACTCCGGAGGGCGGGGTGGGGAACATCGTGCTGTGATACCCGCCGTAGTGGCCGACAGGGCTCCAGGACGGTGCTGCCTCGGGCAGTGCCGGAGCGAGTCCTTCGAACTCGCCTGCCGCGTGGACGACATGTCCGCCGACAACGGTGAGCAGCGACTCGATGTGGGAGATGTCGTCTTCCGGGACGGTGAAGTAGTCCGCCGACAGGACTGTCAAGTCGGCGTAGTAGCCCTCCTTGAGGATGCCCTTGACGTCGCTCTCGCCGCTGAGTTCGGCTCCGGCGGCGGTATACATCCGCAGGGCGGTTTCCCTGTCGACCCTGTTTTCGGCAGATGCCAGGAGCTGGCCGCCGATGGAGCGCCCACGCACGAGCCACTCGAGGGAGAGCCAGGGGTTGTAGCTGGAGACTCTGGTGGCGTCGGTGCCGGCGGCGACCGTGAGGCCCTGGTTGAGCATCTTGCGGATCGGCGGGGTATCCGAGGCTTGGGCGGCTCCGTACCGCTCGCGGAATGCACTGCCCTGGAACATCATCCGGTTCTGGATGGAAAGGGCGCCCCCCATGGCCGCGATGCGGCTCAGACCCGCCTCGGAGACGGTTTCGGCGTGGTCGAAGAACCAGGGAACACCACGCGGGAAACCGGTGTCGGCCGCGATCTTGTCGAACACGTCGAGGTTGGCGTCGATGGTCTCCCCGTAGGTGGCGTGCAGGCGGAACCCCCAGCCGTTGTCGAGCAGCAGGCGTAGTGCTGCCTCCAGTTCGCTGTCCGCGTGCTCCGGCCGCAGTGGCCGCGGCTCGGTGAAGTTCTCGTAGTCGGCGGGCGACCAGGCCAGGTTTTCCCCCGCTCCGTTCAGACGCAGCCACTCATCGCCGTCGCCGGGCCGTACCATGCCGATCCACCGTCGCAGGTCGTCCAGTTCCTGTCCGGCAGTCTGCGGGAAGAGGTGGTAGGCGATGCGCATGGTCAGCAGACCCTGTTCGGCGAGCTTCATGACCGCCCCGTAGTTCTCAGGGAAGTTCTGGAAGCCGCCGCCGGCGTCGATCGCGCTCGTTAGGCCGAGCCGGTTGAGCTCGTGCAGGAAGTGCCTGGTGGAACCGATCTGTTCCGCGTCCGACAGTTTGGGGCCTTTGGCCAAAGTGGCATAGAGCAGGCCGGCCGCAGGAGTTGCGAGCAGGAGACCGGTGGGTTCTCCCGAGTGGTCCCGGACGATCTGGCCGCCGGGGGGAGCGACACTGTCCTTGGTGAACCCGACTGCCCTTACCGCGGCACGATTGAGAATCGCGGACTGGTAGAGGTGCAGCACGAAGACAGGAGTGTCAGGTGCTGCGGCGTTCAGCTCCGATACCGTGGGCAGGCGTCGCTCGGCGAACTGCTCCCCTGTCCAGCCACCTACCACACGCACCCACTGGCCCATGGGGGTACGTGCAGCTTGCTCGCGCAGCATCCACAAGGCGGTGCGCAGTGAGGGGACACCGTCCCAGCGCAACTCCAGAAGGTAGTTCAGACCGCCGCGGATCACGTGCAGGTGGGAGTCGTTGAGTCCTGGAATGACACGTCGGTTGAGCGCGTCGATGATGCGGGTGTTTGGCCCCACGAGGGGGGCGATACTCGCATCGTCACCGATGGAGACGATGCGTCCGCCACGTACGGCCAGGGCGGCAGCGCTGGGCCGGGCTGCGTCTCCCGTGTGAATACGCCCGTTGCGGATGACCAGTTCGGCCGGCTCCTGCACGTGCGAGGCAACGGTGATGCCGTCTACTGGCATTGTATTGATCATGTGGACACTCCATGGGCCACGTGACTGCCGGTGCGGTCAGCCCCGTACTGCCGGACGCGGTGCTGGCCGGGCGGGCGGGAGCCCACACTGAGCAGCCTCGGAACACTCCGTCAGGGGCGGGTTGACTGCTGCACGGTTTCACCAGGAGCCTCGTTTGCTGCTGGGCCATCCTGTGAGCGCGTGCGCGACGGCCCCAAAACCTCGGAGCTGACACCAAGAAGACGAGAAGAGATCCTTGTCATGTCGCCATTTGAGAGGCTAGCCGCATTCAACTGTCCAGGCATCTCGGGCCGGCCGGCCTGCCATGCAGGCAACCACGGTTGCGGCGGAAGAACCCCATGGTGCTGCTGGCGTGAAACGGTCGGCGTAGGCTGGCAGACGGAGAGTGGCCATCGACCTCCCGGTCCGGCATGTCACCCATAGAGCAGGGAATTCTCCATGTCCATCTCCGATCGTGACAGTCGGGGTGATCGGTTGCCCGACGCCCCGGAGCAGGCGGAAAATTCGGAACTAACCGGGCTGATGTATTCCGCTGTACACGATGCCGTATGCGCACTCGCTGTCGAAGCTTCGGCGGTTTATCTCCTCAAAGGGGACGACGACGGGCGTGCTGCGATGATCGGAGGAACATCACCGACAGTCTTCGCCGTTCCTGAGTGTTACACCGGACCTACGCGGGCGAATCTGGAAGATGGTGCCGTTTTTGACATTCCTGTTTCTCCCGGAGATCATGCCGGACCTGAGTTCTGGCCTTTTTCCTGGCGCGTGACTGCAGCTCCCCTCTCCTACCAGGGCCGCCGGTTCGGGATGTTTACCGTGATGCGACTCGCGAGCCAGAAGAAGATCAAATCGGATCATGCGGAGCGTGTCTGGCTCGGAAGTCGGGCGATGCGGTTGGCGCGCGACCTGTCGCAGTTGGCGGAGCGGGGTACCCCCGTCGTTCCCGATGTCCGCCCGAGCTTGGTCCCCCTGTACGGGAAGTCATCGGCAACGCAGCCCTCGGTATCTGCGTGGGGAATTCAGGAAATACCCGGTTCGACCGGCATGACGTTTACCTATCAGCTCAACCTGGCCCACTCCTTGAACCGTGCGATAACCGTCGATGACGTGGTCACGCAGGCGTACGAGCACCTCGCTGTGGTTTTTCGCGGTCAGGCAGTCATGCTCAGTACCGCGAACGACGGGCGCACATGGGTGAGCGGTCACCGAGGTCTCCCCTCGGAGTTCATCAAGAGAGTCCACGGATCCAGTCTGAAGGACAACACGCCTCTGGCCGCGGTTTTGCAAGGAAATGCAATGTTCTTCCATGACCGGTCACAGCTGTTCATGGCGTATCCGGAGGCACCCGACGACGGTTACCATGCGTGGGCGCTGCTACCTTTGAGAGGCGGAGGGAAAACAGTAGGCGCGTGTTGCCTCAGTTTCGATAATTCGCGGCGCTTCACGGACGCCGAGAAAACCGTTCTGATGCTCATGGCCGACCAGTTGGGTTCGGCACTGGAGCGTGTCTTCATTTGCGAAAAACAGCATGCGCTGGCCGAGAGCGTGCAGAGATCACTCCTTCCGCGTACCCTCCCCGCCCTGCCGAGCGTGGTCGTCTCTGCCCGGTACCTTCCCGCGGCGCCCGACTCCGGAGTCGGAGGCGACTGGTACGACGTGATGGATCTGGGGACGGGTAAGACCGGCGTGGTGGTCGGTGACGTGGAGGGACATGACGTCCGAAGCGCTGTCGACATGCGGCTGTCCTTGTACGGGGGTCGCCTTCGCGTTGAAGTGCGGGACTCCGATCCGCACCCGCCTGTTCCCTCAGCCATCTCCGTTTCTCCGGAGGAGATGGCCCGGGCGGAGCACGGCCGAGGCATGGTCATCGTCGGTGAGCTTGCCTCGGCCTGGGGCACCGCTCCCAACGGGCTGGGAAAAACGGTGTGGATGGAACTGGAGACGTGACGTCCACGGCTCACTTCTGACCGGCGTGAGAAGTCTGCTGTACGTCGTGGATCTCGGCGATGTAGCCACCGGGGAACTTCACGATGGCGCTGTTGCGGCCTGACGCGGAGTGAGGCCCCCACAGCACCGTGGCACCGGCGGCCTTGGCCTTGGTCAGGGTGCTCGACAGGCTCGACACCTCGTATCCGGTGACCTCGCGCCCGAACGGGTAAGGCAGATGACCGTCGGTCACCATGATGACGGTCCTCCCGAAGGGGGACGTCAGGCGGATTTTGCGGTACGTCTTCCCGGGCAGGCCGATCTCGCCCGCGTCCGCCTTCGGGCTGTCCGACAGAACTGACCCGCTGCTGAACTTCAGATAGGAGCGCAGAAACGCGCTCACCGCGTCGGCCGGCACATACACCCGGTTCTCCGGGATGGTCTTCAGCGCCTTGTACGCGGGTGCCGTTGTGTGCCAGTACACCTGGGTGTTGATTCCACCGGGGAACTGGATGACCGCATCCCGGCCGACGGGGTCGGGGAAGGGGGACACGATGACATGGGCCCCGCTGGCCTGTGCCTGCCGGATTCCGGCTGCCATGTTCGTGAGCAGCCAGCCGGTACGCTCCGACCCGAATGGGTAGGGTATCGGCGTTTGAAAGTCGAAGACCGAGAGGGTGCCGACGGGCGAGAAGATCAGTTGGGACTTGGTCTGGCTGGGGGTGGGGGTGACGTCGGTGACCGACACGGCGGTGCTCGTTCCGCCGAAGGTGGCTTTCCAACTGGCGGCGAACGCGGGCATCTTGCCGGGCTCGATGTACACGTGGGTCGTGTCGTACTGAGGGCCGACGGCTATGGAGGAACTGCTGGAGGCAGTCTTTTCCGGGGCGTTCGTCGAGGTCGGGACCGCGTAAACGGCCAGCAGGACGGATGCAGCTGCCAAGGGCGGAAGAATGGCGAGAACACGACTCCTCATGAGGACTCCTCCGAGTCGAAGCGGCTGTCGGGGATGTTCTCGGTCCGGACAGGTCACTGCCGGATCGTGCAGAGAGCTCCTGTGACTGCGTAGCGGAGTCACATACCCGCTTAGAGTAAAGAGATCTTCATTGTGGCGCATTTCGGAGCGACAGGACTTCAAATGATCTACGACTCCGGGTTCGATGGGGAGAGCTCGCCTACGACAGCCGCGATCTAGGAAAACAGGCGCATCGGCACAGCTCCCGGCCGTCGCACCGGAGAGCGGCCGTCGGCAGACGTACGCGCTGCTGGCCCGCGCGATCACCGAGCCTTCGAACGGGCCTGCCATCTCGCGTACGCCTACCCACACGAGGACGAGGACACCGCCCGCACACTGGTGTCCGCGCCGGAGTCCGTGCACAGCTGCTTGCGAATTGGCCTGGCTCGCCGCTTGCTGCACGCCGCACGGGCGGCGCGCGGCAAGCGGACGGGGCAGACTGGCTGCTGGCCACGGCGGAGTGCGCATGCGACGCCGGACAGCTGGCGGAAGCGGCCGAGGCTGCCGAGACAGTCCTCGCCGAATCGGGCTCGGCACGCCGACGGGCATGGGCCCGGCCGGTCCTGCTGCGCAACGCCGGCCAAGCGCTGGAGGGCGCCCGCGGACTGACCCAGGAAGACCTGCGGGACGCCGTCGGCCATACGCGGCCTGCTGTGTGGGGAGTTGGAGGAGACGACCCGGTATGCCCGGCGCGTTGCCCACAAGTTGCCGTGGCGGGCGACACGGAGACCCGGATCGGGGGCGCTCGCCGCTCTTGCCCGGGTGCGTTCCCTGATCGGTGATCCGGTTGCGGCCGACGTCGCGCTGAGGAGGTGCTCGCCTTGGCCGGGAGTGTCGACGGCGGTCGACCGCGCCGTCGTCTTGTCCTCGGCAACACGTGAGGTCGTACTGGCCGCGGCAAGGACGGCGGCCAGGGCCTTTGGCCAGGCGAGGGGCACGCCGTCCCGGTGGCCGCTTTTGCCGCGAACATCGCGGGGCCGGGCAGTCCGGAGCAGTGCCCCGTAGAGGGCGCGCGGTCATGAGACGGGTCGCCCCGGCGCCGCCTCGCGCTCGGGGCCTTGGGTGGCGCCAGGCGCTCGCTCACGCTTCGCCGGTGACTGCTTCAGCGCCTTCGTCGCAGTGATTCGGCAGAAGTATGGCGTTCGAGGCCGCACCGGGATAGAGACTCGACGCGCAGGTCCACTTCCGCCACCTCCTTGTCCTTTACGATTTCGCCATCACATAGCGTGAGGAATAATGTGAGAGGCGTGATTGAAGCGCTGCGCAGTCCGCGGCGTCCCCTCGTGCTCGGCTCGGTGCTGACCGTCGCGCTTGTCGTGCAGTCAGCTCTGCTCATCGCCCAGCAAATGCAGATCGACGACCTGCAGATGCAGCCCGTCGACGTCCAGGAGAGCCTTGAGCCTGGCCCTGCCGGACCGTCCGGCCCCCCTGGCCCCACTGGTCCCGCCGGCCCTATCGGCCCGCCAGGCAAGGACGGCGCGAACGGGAAGGACGGCACGAACGGGAAGGACGGCAAGGACGGTGCGAACGGGAAGGACGGGAAGGACGCTGTTGCCCCGCCGGCGCCGGCGCCAGCGTCGAGCTAGACCCTCGGCCGCGCTGGCCGGCTCCTCCGTCGTGCGCTGGAGGGTGTTCCACCCTTGCGCGGGCCGGATAGGTGCCATCGGAATTGCGTACAGCATCCGGACGGGCTGCAACGCCGCTGAGAGTGCCGGACGGACCGGTGGCCCGGCGCGGGATCGTCAGCGGGCCGTCGAGGGCTGTTCCCGGTTCGTCGCGTTCATGACGGTTGTGGCCTGAAAGCAGACGCCGAAGCCCGTGACGCATCTTGGGCTTCTCCGCCTGATCGGAGGCGGGGCGGCATCGGCCGGCTCGAGCCCCTGGCGCACCGAAGTTGCGCCTGGATCAGGTGAATATGGTTCCACTTGCCCGCCTGCGCTTCGCCGGTGATGCACTTCAGCGCCTCCGCGCGGTGATTGGCAGAAGTCGGGTGTCCGGTCGCCCCAGGAAGGACGCTCGACATGGAGGTCCGCCTTTGCTGCGTCCTTGCTCTGTACTCTTTGCCGCCACATAACGTGAGGAATGATGTGAGAAGTGTGAAAGAGGCGTTGCGTAGCCCGCGGCGCCGCCATGTGCTCGGCGCAGCGCTGACCGTCACGCTCGTCGCGCAGACAGCTGTGCTCGTCGACCACCAGCAGCAGATCGACGAACTTCAAGCACGACGCATCGCCCTCCAGGGGAACGGTATCCGGCAGGGCCCGCCCGGCCCGCCCGGCCCGTCTGGCCCCTCCGGTCCGCCGGGCCCTACGGGCGCGACAGGCGCGCCGGGGTGGCAAGGGAAAGACGGCTATCACGGCGAGAGGGGGCACAACGGAAGGAGAGGGATGAACGGCAGGAACGGGGTGGTTATCTTCAGGTGACGTTTGATCAGGCGCGGCCACCGGCGCGTGCTCGTGGTCGCGCGGCTCCGCGAGGACCTGCCCGACCGTCTCACGGGCAATCACGAACCGCTCCCACGCGGCCTCGGCCTTCCGAAGTTCAGGTTGCAGAACTTCCACCCGCTGTCGGGCCGCACGCTCCCGCTCCTTCAGCAACCCCATCACCGACGGCACCTGGCACCTCCATCGAGGAGACAACACGACATGCCATCACTGCCGCACGAGACCCGGACTATGCCTGAACAGCAGAAACACAGCGGTCACGCTTGGAAAGGCAACGGCTTCCTGCCGCACCGATCACCCGAATTGCGCAGCACAGGACTCTCTGCATCACGCGTGCGAAAGACCATCACGAGTAGGGTTGCAAGTCGCCACGGCCCCACTATCGCGGGAGGCTCTTTTGCGCGTCCTGATCGGCGTCATCGGTGCGCTGGTCGTCCTGGGGACGTTCTCATCGGTGCTGCGCACATTGCTGATCCCCCGGCCGACCCGGTCCGTCTTCACACGGCTGCTGCACAAGACGGTGCAGGTACCGTTCCAGTTCGTTGCGGACCAGTGCCACAGGTTCGAGACCAAGGATCGTGTGCTGGCTCCAGTGGCGGCCGTGTCCATTCTGTTCCACTTGGTCGGATGGCTGGCCGGCGCCTGGCTGGGCTATTCAATGCTTCAGACAGCCGTCAGCGGATTCCATGCAATGGACGCGCTGCGGGAGACGGGCGTAGCGCTTTTCACGCTCGGCTTCGCCAGCAGCCGTAGCGTTGAGCTGACGCTGCTCGACCTTTGCGCAGCTGCGACCGGGCCCATCATCATCGGCCTCCAGATCGGCTACTTGCCCGCTTTGTACAGCGCCTACTCCCGCCGCGAGGCCGAAGTGACGACGCTGCAGGCTCGGGCCGGCAGTCCAGCCTGGGGGCCGGAGCTCCTGGCCCGCTATGCACAGATCGGGCTGACCGACAGCATCACGGATCTGTTCCGCAACTGGGAGCGCTGGTCGGCTGAGGTCAGTGAAAGTCACACCAGCTACGTGGTGCTCAGCCGCTTCCGCTCACCGAGGGCCAACGACAACTGGCTGATCTCGTTGCTGGCCGTCATGGATGCCGCAGCCATGCAACTCGCCCTCAATCCCAGCCACCCGCAGGCCGATGCCCGTCTGGTAGTGCGGACCGGCTTCGTCTGCTTGCGGAACATCGCCGCGGTCTGGCGCCTGCCATTCGAACCAGACCCTTCCCCCGATACTCCCATCCGGCTCACGTATGAGGAGTTCGCCGGGGCCGTCGCCCATGTCACCGCCCACGGCTACGCCGTCGAACGCGCCCCGGAGCAGGCATGGCCGCACTTCAGCGGCTGGCGTGTCAACTACGAGGACCTCGCATACCGCTTCGCTTATCTCCTGGACGCTGTCCCCGCCCCCTGGTCTGGCCCGCGGCGCACATCCAAGGAGGACATCACACCCGTCACTCCCGTCGACCGCAAGCCGAACGTCGCCTGTTGACAGCGATGGATGCAGGCGGGTTCTTCGCGGAGGGTCTCTACTGCAGCACGCCGGTCGAACCTCTCGGTACAGCTATTTGTCTGCATCAGGAACGGGTCGCAAGGCGACAGCGGTGCTCCCCACGCTTACGGCACTGACCAGCAGCGGCCAGCCCAGGCCATGATGCAGGACGAGCCAGCCCCCCAGCAGCGCACCTGCGAGCATCGCCACCACCGCAACGATGCGCCGTAGGGCGCGTGGATTGGTGCCGCCGGCAAGGGAGGAATCGAAAGCGAGACCGGTGACGGTCAAGGTCAGAACCGTCGTTGTCATGTCTGGAACGGCCAGCTTGCGCACCGTGCCGTTGCGCATCCCCATAGCTGCTGCGGTCAGGGCGATCACGGAGTACCTGATCCCGGACGGGGCGGCGAATGCCACAGCCGTGGCCACCCCCAGCAGCGCCGCCTCAATCACAAGGGAGGCTCGCAGCCAGTAGTGGCGCGGACGATGGCGCAGTGCCAGTTCCAGGCGGCCAGCCGCCACGGCTCCGACGACGAACGCGGCGAGGGAGATTACTGACGCGGACACTGAGAAGCCCGGCGCTCCCGCCAACGCGAATGCGATGATCACCACGTTCCCGGTCATGTTCGCAGTGAAGACATGGCCGAGCCCGAGATAGCTGACCGCGTCCACGAGCCCCGTCACCATCGTGAGAACGATGAGAATGGCGAGCAGCCGGGTCGGGTGAGCAGGACTGCGTTCTACGTCGAGGCGACGGTCTGGGTTCGTACCGTTCACGGTGAGCCACCTTCGGGAAAGCGATGTGATGCGCCCAGGACCGGCCGTCATGGAGGCCGGTCAAGGTGTCAGCCCCCTCCATCGTCGAGGCCGCCACTGGCGGTCCGGCGGGTTGCCTCCGCGATACAACTCCCCTCCTACTCCTCGACCGGCTTCAGCGCCGAGATCGCCAAGGAGATCAGCAGCGCCGCAGAGAAGGCCGGCGCAGAGGTGCGCTTGCTCAAGGCAGCGAAGCTGGCCCCTGAGGCCGCCATCGCCTCCAACGAGGCCTGGGCAGCTCATGCCGCGGCCAGCGCCGGCATCACGGTGGTCACTCCGGCCAATGTCGAGTGGACCGACGCTGTGATCTTCGGCTCCCCCACCCGCTTCGGCAACATCTCCTCGCAGCTCAAGCAGTTCATCCACGCTCTCGGCGGGCTGTGGGCACAGGGCAAGCTCCCCAACAAGGTCTACAGCCGCTACGCCACCCGCGCCACCGCTCACGGTGGCCAGGAGTCCACGCTCCTCGCGTTCTACCACTCCATCCACCACTTCGGTGGTATCCGTCGGTGACGAGACCCGCAATTCCGCCCGCCATCAGGCCGAGCGTGTCGTCCAGCTTGCCGCCGCCCTCAAGGCAGGGCTCGCCAGCTGACCCACACTCCACACCGGCCGTGCTACGGGCCATCCGCTCCCGGCCGCCTATGTGAGTGTCGACGCGGCCCGGGCCCTTGTCGGCACAGGTGATGTCGAAGCGGTTGCCGGGGACTCGAGGGAAGGGCGAGTCGCCGAAAGTGGAGGGAACGCCTTCGCTCCCCGCTCCGTCAAGGTTATGAATCGATCGGGAGACGTGCATGGGGCCCGAGCTCCCCATGGGTTTTCGCGGTACCCGGTGAGACGGAGCGCGCACGCTCCGGAAGGAGGACCACTGATGCGGGTCGCACTTTCACTCCCACGTGACGCCGACAGGTCGGCGCGGTCGCGGTTGCTGCCGTTGTCCTCGGTGATCGTCATGGTCGGGGTTGTGCTGACGGCCGCCTGTACGACGGAGGGCCAGGCCGACGGGTCATGCGCGTTCATAGCCACGTACGAGGGCCGTACCTATACGGACGTGTCCGGGCACATCGACTTCACCGTAGGCAACACACTCGGCACCGCCGAGTTCCCGCCCTGCAATGACACACCGAACGACGGCGATCCGGAACTGCCCGAACCGACCACGGCTTACGCTGTCGACGGCGTGGATCCACGTAGCGCCATCGCGGTGGGGAGCACCCCGGACGACGTCACGCTGGTCGCCGTCCAGAGGCCCGATGGCAGCCTGCCTCCGGAGGTCGAGGCCCTGATCCGTAAGGCATAGTCCTCAACCCACCACTCTCCCTAGTGCCCCTCCCGGCAAGCTTTGCCCCGTCGCGCCGCCCAGCACGCACGCTCGCCGCGTTGGCCAAAAGCCCTAGTAGCTCCGCTACGAGGGCTTCCGGCCGCCTTGCGATCGCACGCACCGGACGACGCTCCTCATGGGGCAAACATTGCCGGTCCCGGCACTAGCTTCCATCCCGTCCGCCGTCGACCCACACACCGTGGAGCGGGCGTGGTTCAGGGCGTCAAGGTGGAGCGACTTACGCTGCCGTCGGTAAGCAGCCCTCGCAGGTAGACCTGCCCCCAGCGGCGCCGGCCATTGCGCGCGAACGGTTCGAACACTTCCGCCACTCACGCCTCCAACTCACCATGCACCACAGCAATCTCGCCCAAAGCCGCACACTCCCAACGCCACACCGGACCAGGAGGACACGCACCACCACAGCCGCCCCGACCAAGCTCTATTGGGCGGGCACCAACTCCGGCGGTACGAAGCCCGCTTCGGCCAGCCGCCGCCACAGTGCGTCCGGGACGGGGAGACGCGACGCCGCCGCGTTCGCCGTGACCTCGGCGGCCGACCGGCAGCCGACGACAACCGACCCGACGGCCGGATGCAGGGACGGGAACTGGATCGCTGCCGCGGCGAGCGGCACTCCGTACTCCGCACACAGTTCCCGGCATCGCCGCGCGCGGGCCAGGGTCTGCTCGGGAACGGGGCGGTAGTTGAACATTGCGCCGGGGGAGGGGTCGGCGAGGAGACCGGTGTTGAAGACCCCGCCGACGACGACCGAGGTGCCGGTCTTCGCGCACAGCGGCAACAGCGTCCCGAGCGCGTCGTGGTCCAGAAGTGAGAGCCGGCCCGCGATGAGGACGACGTCCACCTCGAACTCCGCCACGTACGCGGCGAGCGGCGCACTGTGGTTCATGCCGAACCCGATCGCCCGTACCAGTCCTTCGTCCCGCAGTCGGCGCAGCGTTGGGTAGGCCGTGCGCCGGACCTCCTCCGGGAAGTCGTCCGCGTCGTGCAGATAGAGAATGTCGACCGACGACCGGCCCAGGCGGTCCAGGCTCGACTCCAGGGACGTGCGGATACCGGACTCCGTCCAGTCCGTGACGACCTCGCCGGGCGAGCCGTCGGGCCGCGGCCGCAGCAGCCAGCCCGTCTTCGTGGAGATCAGCGGCGCCGTGACGCCCGCCGGTGCAAGAAGGCGGCCGAGCCTGTCCTCGGCCTGACCGTGCCCGTAGCGCGGTGCCGTGTCGAAGTACGTGATCCCCTCGTGGGCCGCGGCCTCCAGCGTGGCCGCCGCGTCCGCCTCGGTCACCTCCTCGAACAGGCCGCCCAGCGGTGCGGTTCCGAGGCCCAGGCGGGGCATTTCGAAGGGCAGTCGGCCGGTCATCGCGACACCTCCCAGACCGGGGCGTCGCAGGTGGGCCGACCGCCGCGCAGGGTCATCGTCAAGGTCAGCCGCACCTGTGTGCCTCCGGACAGTTCCACGCGGCAGTACGGGCCGCCCACGTCCTGTACGGGACCGTCGTCGACCTGCGCGGTGTGCACGACGTGTTCGGCGAACGAGCCCGCCTGCACCACCAGCGAGCGCGCGGTGCCACCGAGGTTGACCAGTTCCACGACGGTGCGGTCGGGACGGATGTCGGAGACGAGCGCCGCGACGTCCGCGGGAAGTCCCGGCCGCTGCCCGGCGGCGTCGTAGTAGCGCAGATGCATATGGGCGAGGCCCCCGTTGTAGAGGACCTGAGGGGAACCGGTGGTCAGCTGCAACAGCGCCTCCGTGACGACGGGGTTGAGGTCCTGCCAGTGGTGGATGTCGAGAATGCCGGGGCCGATGGCCGGGTTCACCGGGTCTTTCTCGATGGCCGCGACGCGTTCGGCGCAGGAGTCGAGGGCGCTGCGCAGCATGCGCTCGGGGAAGCCCGGGTTTCGGCCCTGCAGGAACTCGTACCACGGCTCCTCGTGCCCGGCCTCGTCCTTGATGCGCTGGGTGTGCACCGTCGTCCAGTCCCAGTTCGCGCCCGCCCGCAGCCGCTCGATGCGCTCCTGATCCCGATTCTCGCGGCTGAAGTGCCACAGGGACAAAGGCAGTTGGCCCGGCATCACGGTGAAGTCGAACCAGCCGGAGTCGTTGTGCCGCTGCGGGACCATCAGCGTCCGGTCGGCGCCCATCGCGCGCAGATGCGGATCCCAGCGCTCGCCCAGGGTGCCCCGGCCGTCGGCGCCGCGCTGCTCGCCCTGGCGCAGTACGGCATCGAGCGGGTTGCGGGCCAGGTCGAGGTAGGCCGCGTCGCCGGTCAGCAGGGCCGCGTTCGAGGCTCCGACGAGGGTGGCGCTGCCTACGGGGGAGAGGCCGTGCGGCCAGGACCAGCCGTAGTGTGCGCCGTACCACCGGCCGCCCAGGTACTCGCCGACCGTACCGCTCAGGCCCGCATTGTCGGGGACGACATCGTGTCCGTCGAGCCGTTCGCGCCAAACGCCGACGTACTCGGCCACCCAGTCCGCGTAGCGCTGCTCACCGCTGAGGAGAAAGGCGTTCGTGGCCAGTCCCGTCGCGGCCAGATTGACGATCGTGTCACCACGGCCCATCCGGTCCCACATCGCACGGCCGTAGGAGCGGGCGCGCTCGGGGTCGGCCGCGAGCTGGTCGAAGGACGTGACGTCGTCCATAGCGTCGAGCGGCAGCCCGTACGGGCGCAGGGCGAGGCTCCACGGGAAGTACGGCTCTTCGTCGCTGAATCCCGGGCGCGGCCCCTCCGATCCGTTGTGCGGTGCGCGCACGACCCGGTGTTCGGGGTCGTAGTTCGGCCCGCCGGGCAGATAGAAGTCGGCGCAACGGCGGGCCAGTTCGCGCAGTTGGGGGTCGCCGGGGTCGGCCAGGCACAGGCCGTAGAAGAGCAGCAGGCCCTCGCCCTGGTGGAACCAGTCGTAGCCGCGCTCCAACCCGCCCCGGAGCATGCCCATCTCGGTGAGCTGCGCGGACACGCCGCTCCAGTGCCGCCGTGCGGCCGCCAGGAGATCCGCGCTGCCACCGAGGACGTACAGCGTGGGCCAGTTGAAGAACGGCTCGTAGAAGTCGTCCACGCCGTCGCGGCCGTCCGGGCCCACGCCGAGCGTGTCCCGGAAGACGAGGCGGCCGTCGCCCTCGGTGTAGCGGTCCGCGAAGAGCCGCCAGGCTTTGTCCTGGTAGGTGAGCAACTCCCGCTGGAGCGTGGCCCAGCGGGGCATATCGGCGATGCTGCGGGTCGCCCGGAGCAGGGGACCGGGCACGGTGACGGCCGTCATCGACCCACCCCTTCACCCATGCTCGAGCCGTTGGTCCGTTGGTCCCTGGACATCAAGAACATCCGCCCCTCGCAATCGCCCATCGATAGCCGATGGTTAGACTCACCGGCGCGAGCCAGCCTGTCAATACTCGGGAACGGCACCTCAGGAGGATCCCGACCGTGATCGACTGCCATGTGCACCTGTGGGACCCGGCGTCGGGATTCCCATGGATCCGCCCGGGAAGCGTCCATCACAGGGCGTTTCGCATCGACGACCTGGGTGCCTCGAGGCCGGATGCGGCCGTGACCGGGGCGATCCTGGTCGAGGCGTCCCGCGGCGACGCCGGCGAGACACTTGCCCTGCGCGCATGGCGGATGAGCCGGCCCGACCTTGTCGCGGGGTACGTGGGAAACCTGCACGTCCACGGCGACGGCGGCCCCCGGCGCTTCCGCGCCCTGCTGCGCGATCTGGGCGACAGCCGCCCGAACGGCATGCGCCTGGGCGGTGCGAGCTGGGCGGACACCCCGGAGGCCGCCCATGTGCTGGTGCCCGAACTCGCTGCGGCCGGGCTGGTGTTGGAGCTCAATCTGGGCTCCGGGGCGCTGCGGGCGGCGGCCGAGGCGGCCACCCGGCACCCCGGGCTCACCGTGGTCGTCGACCATCTCGGCAACCCGCCGAACCTCCGCACGGACCCGGGGGAGTGGTACCGGGACCTGGAGCGGGCCGCCTCGGTGCCGAACGTGGTCGTCAAGATCTCCGGCCTGCTCACCCAGCAGCACGGCGTACCGCCCGAACGGACTGCGGAGTTGGTCAGGCACGTGGTGGGCGCGCTCGGTCCCGACCGATGCCTCATCGGCTCCGACTGGCCGATCTGTCTGCCCCGCGGCAGCCGCGCCGACTCCCTGGAGCTGTCCTGCCGAGGTCTCGACCGGCTCTCGGACGACGAGCGCGAGCGGGCCCTGCACACCAACGCCGTCCGGGTGTACGGACTGCGTGGTTGACACTCGTCGAAGCACCCTGATTCGATTCCTTCGATGATCGATAGGCGATGAAAACTGCCCGGGCCCAACCGGCCCCGACCTCCGCGGAGATGCGACATGGCGTTGTTCGATCTGCCCCTGGAAGAGCTGGAGCGATATCGCCCGGCTCTGGACGAGCCCGACGACTTCGACGCGTTCTGGCGCGAAACCCTCAGTGAACAGGGGGACTTCGCTCCAACCGCGACGTTCGAACCGGTCCACAACGGGCTTGCCACGATCGACACGTACGACGTGACGTTCGCCGGATACGGCGGGCACCCCGTACGCGGCTGGCTGCAACTGCCCGTCACCCGCACCGGACCGCTGCCCGCGGTCGTGGAGTACCTGGGATACGGCAGCGGACGCGGGGCTCCGCACGAGAAGCGGCTGTGGGCATGCGCCGGCTACGCGCACTTCGTGATGGACACCCGGGGGCAGGGCGCCGAGACACCCGATCCCGATCCGGCCTCCGGCGACATCGCCTCGCCCGGCTTCCTGACCCGCGGCGTGCTCGACCCGCGGCGCTACTTCTACCGCCGCCTGTACACCGACGCCGTACGCGCCGTCGCCGCCGTACGCACTCACCCCGCGGTCGACCCCACGCGCGTCGCGGTCACCGGCACCAGCCAAGGCGGCGGCGTCGCGCTGGCCGCGGCGGGCCTGGTCCCCGACCTCGTCGCCGTCATGCCGGATGTGCCGTTCCTGTGCCACTTCCCGCGCGCCACCACGATCACCGACAAGCCGCCGTACGCCGAGGTCACGCAGTTCGTGAAGCTGCACAGGGCGCACGCGGGCACGGTCGCCCGCACGATGGCGTACTTTGACGGCGTCAGCCTGGCCCGCAGGGCGAATGCGCCGACGCTGTTCTCGGTCGGACTCATGGACCGCATCTGCCCGCCCTCGACGGGGTACGCGGCGTTCAACCACTACGGCGCCGAAGGCGAGGTGGACCAGGCCGACAAGCACATACGCGCCTATCCGTTCAATGATCACGAAGGCGGCGGCCCCACCCACGAGGTCGTGAAATTGGAATGGCTGGCCAAGCAGCTGAACGGCGCGGCCTGATATTTTTCGGGATCCTTTCCTCCTGCGCACCCACCGAGATTCCATCGATAGACGATGAGCGCGTACCATGACACAGCTGGCTCGCCCCATCGCAGGATTGGGAATTCATGGCATCGAATGCGTCGGCTGGATTCGTCTCCACGCTGGCCACCAACAAGGACCGGTTCCGCAAGACCCTGATCTCCGACCAGGTCTACGAGCTGCTCCGCCAGGCCGTCGTCGACGGCGATCTCGCACCGAACGAGCGCGTGGTCGAGTCGGAGATCGCCCGGCGTCTGGGGGTGAGCCAGGCCCCGGTGCGGGAAGCGGTCAAGCGCCTGGCCCGTGAGGGCCTGCTCATGCACGTCCCGCGCCGCGGCCACTTCGTCGTCGAGATCTCCGCGCAGGACGCCGAGTACGCCCGACAGGTACGCGAACCGCTGGAGCGACTCGCCGCGCAGCTCGCCACCGAACACCTCACCGACGACAACCTCCGCGAGCTCGACGCGCTGGTCGAGCGGATGCGGGACGCCGTTGCCGCGAATGATGTGAGCCTGTTCCGCGACGCCGACATCGAGTTCCACACCGTGGTCAGCCAGATCGCGGGCAATCCGTTCCTGGCCCGGATGTGGGAGGTCATCGAGCCGAGCCTGCGGACCCTGCGGGCCATCTCCGACCCCCTCTTCGAGGGGGACTGGAGCGCCATGGCCGAGGAGCACGGCCGTCTCGTCGGACTGTTGCGGTCCGGGGACGCCGAGCTCGCGGCCGCGGCGTTCGCCGACCACGCGGCCGGCCGCGGACCGGTCCCGGACGCGCGCGAGGTGAAGAGGAAGCCGCGCAAGGCCGCAGCCAAGAAGTGAGCACCACCCCGGAGCCACAGGCCCGAGCCGGACATCCGGCTCGGGCCTTCTTGCGGGGAGGCGGTCGTGGCTAACGGCGTGCGCCCGCTGTCCACTTGGGTGCCCCGTACTGGTAGGCGCCGAGGCTGGGCGTCGCATCCGTCGAGCCGTCATTGATGCCCGGCAGCGCGATCGCCTGGTTGCGCGCAGGAGAGTCGGCGGTCAGCCGGTAGTCGTGCCCGGCCGCGTCGACGAAGAGCGGATCGGTTTCGGCGGGCAGATTGTTCGAGAGTACGAGCCCGCCGTCGGTGGCACCGGTCAGACCGCGAATGGTGCCGATGTTGTTGTAGATCTCTGTGCCGGTCGACTGCCCCGGCTCCTTGACGTAGAACAGCGTCATTCCGCCGGTGTTGTTGTACACACCGTTGTTGTGCGAGCCGGTGCCCAGACCGTTGAGCATCACCGTGCCCTCCCGGTTGCCCCAGCCCACGTTGTTCGCGATCACCAGGTCGCTCTGCCCGTTGTCGGCGTAGACACCCGAGATCCCGAACGTGGTGAGCGTCGTGGCCGGCTCCGGATCGTGCAGCACATTGTGATCGATGGACGTCCCCATCATGGAGGCGCTGCAGCAGGTGTAGATCGCGGCGACGTCGAGGCTGAGGCGGGCGTACCCCGAGATGTCGTTGTACGCGATCAGGTCCTTGCCCGGGGTGAGGCCCTCCACGGTGTTCCACTGGAGGTTGATGCCGCTTCGGCCGACCCGGCTGATCGTGTTGTGCGTGACCGTCTGGCTGTTGCCCTGTACGGCGACGCCCGCCGCGTACGTCCCCATGTAGTCGACATCGTGGATCACGTTGTCCGTGGCGGTGTTGTTCTGTCCGCGCAGTGCGATGCCGTTGCCCGCGCTCAGCGACAGATTACTGTTCACGATTTTGTTGTACGTTCCGTCGAGGACGATGCCCGTGTCGCCGACGCCGCGCGTCACCGTGCTGCCGCAGTCCGTCGCGCCGCGCGTGATGTCGGTGTAGTGCGACAGATACGTACCGTTGATCCCGTCCAGCGTCACGCCCGTGCTGGTCGGGCCCGTCCTGATGGTGGAGGCGAACAGTCCGACGCCCGTCACCGTGGTGTGGCTCGCGGCCGTCAGGTCGAAGGCCAGCGCCCGGGTCTTCGCCTCGATGGTGTGCGCGGCGGGGCTGTCCTCGCTGTAGAGGTACAGACGCTTGGCGGCCGGGTCGTAGAACCACTCGCCGGGGCGGGAGAGTTCACCGATCTTTCCGGCGAGGGCGTACCGCGTCTCCTTCGGTACGACCTTGTGCACGCACGGGGGCGCCACGTCGAGCGTCACCGAGCCGATGGTGGAGCTCTTCACCGTGCCGGTCGCCGAGACGTACCAGTAGCCGGTCAGGGCCCGCGCGCCGTCCCAGTACCCGGCGGGCCGAGTCAGGGCCTCGTCCGCGATCGTCGCCTCCGCGCTCCCCGCACCCGCGTACTGCAGCGTGGGGTCGAGCAGGTCGAGCCCCGGGTAGGGCCATTGCGCCTCGACGCCCGCCTTCTTGTCGGTGAAGACCTGCACGGTCGTCACGTCGGAGCCCAGGTCGACGGAGGTGCTGTAGACGTGTCCGGCCGCCACGGCGTCGCTGAACGCCGAGTTCTGGGCGTACGGATCACTTTTGGCGATCTCCGTGACGTCCGCGCCGGTGACGGGTGAGAAGCCGCGCACCGGCGCGGTCCCGCTCAGCGTCACCTTCGCCCCTGGCGCCGCCCGGTAGGTGATCGGCAGCGCGGCGGTGCCCGACCGGGCCGGCGCGACGGTCTCGGCGTACGTACCGGACTGGATCAGACAGGTGTCTCCGGGCTCCATGACGTCGGCACACCGCTGGATGTGCTGGAATGCCTGACCCGTGGTGGTGCCCTTGTTGGAGTCCCGGCCCGACGGAGCGACGTAATAGACCGCGCCCGCCCGGGGCTTGTGCGGGTACGCGGTGGCCGGAACGGCGGCCGCCACCACGGACAGCGAAGCGAGCAGGGCGGCTGCGGACCACGACCCCTTACCGGGGCGTGGCCACCATCTCCTCGACACTGGATGGTCCTTTCTTCTCTGGAGGGGAACGATCCGCCCGCTCATCCCTTCACCGCGCCCACCGTCAGACCGCTGATGATGTGGCGCTGCATGTAGATGAAGAAGATGATCACGGGCGCGACGGCGAGCAGAAGGTTGGGGAACACCTTCGTCAGATCGGTGGAGTACTGGCTGATGCCCGCGTAGATCGCCGTCGTCACCGTGTAGCGACCGGACGACGGGCTGAGCAGGATCTGGGGCGAGATGAAGTCGTTCCAGATCCCGATGGAGTTGAGGATCAGGACGGTGACGACCGCCGGACGCATCAGCGGGAAGATGATGGTCCAGAACGTCCGGTAGCGGCCCGCGCCGTCGATTGTCGCCGCATGGTCGATGTCCACCGGGATCGTGCGGATGAAGCCCACGAACAGGAAGATGCTGACCGGCAGCGTCGAGGCCACGTCGTGCGCGACCAGACCGGTCACGGTGTTGGCGAGACCGACCTCGCGCAGTACGTAGATCACCGGGATGATCACGGCTGCGCCGGGGATGAACGTGCCGGCCAGGAAGTACAGCAGCACCAGCTGTGTCCGCTTCTTGAGGCTGCGCGCGATCGCGTACGCCGCCGGTCCCGCCAGCGCGATGCACAGTACGTCCACGGTGACGACGAGGAACAGCGTGAAGCCGTAGCCGCCGATGACGTTGTACTGCGGATTGCTGATGGCGGCGGACATGTGCTCGAAGGTCAGACCGCTCAGGGGGATCGAGAACGGGCTGTCGAGGATGTCCTGCTGTGACTTGAAGGCGTTCACGACGAGCAGGTACACCGGCACGATCATGACGACGGACAGCAGGCCGAGGAGCACCCAGCGAAGCGGCGAGCGGGACTCCCGCTGTTCCGTCAGAGAGACCTCCGGGGCGGAAACCGGTGCGGTCCGCGGTCTGTCGTGGACCTTTGGTTCAGTGACGACCACCATCGGCTCCTAACCGGTCGCAGCTTGGTCCTGGCGGTTGCGCAGCGCGGTCACGACGAGGGCGAGCACGGCGGAGACGACCATCAGGAAGACCGCCTGGGCCGTTGCGTAACCGACCTTGGTGCCCTCGAAGGACCGGGCGAGAATGAGATAGGTGAAGGTCTGTGTCGAGCCGGCCGGACCGCCGCCGGTGAGGCTGACCACGATGTCGTACGCCCTCAGCAGGCCGACCAGGTTCAGTACGGTCGCCACGGTGACCACGGGCGCGATCAACGGGATCACGATGCGCAGATTGATCTGCCGCCTGCTGGCGCCGTCGATTGCCGCGGCCTCCAGGAGCTCCGCCGGGACGGTCTGCAGGGCGGCCACGAACAGGACGACGTTGAAGCCGAATCCGGCCCACACGATGACACCGATCAGCGTGTACAGCGCGAACTTTTCGTCGAAGAGAAAGCCGATCGGCTCCATGCCGAACTTGGCGAGGGTGTTGTTGACCGCACCGTTCGTGCCGAGGATCGCGGCCCACAGATAGCCGAGGATCAACGCGCTGATCACGTGCGGGAAGTAGGCGACGGCGCGGAAGAACGAGTTCGTACGCGACCGGCCCTTGAGGATCAGTGCGTACACCAGGCCCGCGCCGATCATCAGGGCGGTGCCGAGCAAGGCGATCAGCGCGGTCACGTACCAGGCGTCCGTCGAACTCGGGTCGTCGAAGAGATGCTTGTAGTTCTCCCACCCGATGAGCTTCGCGGTGGAGAAGCCGTCCCAGTCCGTGAAGCTGAGGTAGATCGCCACGCCCACGGGCACGATCGTCAGCACCGTGTACAGGAGCACGGCCGGGCCCATCATGCCGAACGTGACGGCCGCCTCGCGGAAGCGGGCCCGCCTGCGGCCGGAGCCGGGGGCCGCCGGGGCGGCGACGGAACGCCGCCCCGGCGGCGTCAGTTCTGCGAGTTCCACCACTTGTCCAATCCGCCCGCGGCATCCTTCGCGGAGGTGCCCGTGTACAGGGACTGGATCTGCTTGTTGAGCTCGTCGCTGAACCCGGCGATCGGCTGGTTCTCACCGGACTTCACGAGCACCGACGGCGTCTTGTCGAGGATCTTCTGCACCGCGGTGCCGAGGCTGGACACCGGGTAGCTGAAGCCCGTGCGCAGATTGCCGTCAGCGGCGAGCTGGCTCTTGATCGCCTCCTTGTCGGTGACCAGCCACTTCACGAATTCGATCGCCTCGGCCTTGTGGTGCGACTGGTTGACCACCGTGTAGGGGTTCGAGACGTTGCCGAACTGGCCGGACGGGTAGGCGCCGTCGGTCGGCATCGTGAAGACACCGATCTCGTCGCTCTTCTTCGCCGCGTCCGCCGCAGGCACGAAGAAGGAACCCATCATGTACATCGCCGACTTGCCGTTGAGGAAGGCCGTCTGCCCGTCGGCGTACGTCAGCCCCAGCGCGCTCTTCTCGAGGTACCCCTTGTCGATCCACTGCCCGTAGCGCTTCAGGTACGGCACATAGCCGCTGTCGGCGAAGGAGACCTTGCCGTCGTTGCGCTGCTTGATCCACTGCGGGTTCTCGGTGAGCACACCGGCGTCAGCCATCATCGAGAACTGCCCGCCCGTCACCCACTGGCCCGCGGTCTGCAGCGGCTTGTAGCCCGCGGACTTCAGACTGCTCATGGCGGCAGTGAACTGATCCAGCGTCTGGATCTTCGACGCGTCCACGCCGGCCTTCGCGAAGGCCGCCTTGTTGTAGAAGACCAGCGACTGGATCTGCTCGCCCACGCCGACCATGTACGTCTTGCCGCTGACGGCGTACTGGTCGACCAGCGGTGTGTCCTTCGTCCAGGCCTGGTCGGACAGGTCGGCGAAGAGCTTGGCCGTGTCGGGGGCCGGGATGATCTGCTGGGCGATGTCGGGCGGGTCGCCGGCGGCGAGGTCCTGAGTGAGCTTGGCGTCGGCCGAGATCGTCCCCGTCAGCTCCAGCTTCACCTTCACGCCGGGATGGCTCTTCTCGTACTTCGCGAAGAGGCCTTTCCAGTACTGCTCCGTCAGGTTCGGCGAGATGTTGACGATGATGCGGAGAGTCGTACCCTCCGCGGCCCCGTCGGACCCGCTTCCCCCGCAGGCGACGGCGGATGCCATCACGAGCGGAGCCACGGCGAGTGCGGAGGCTCGGTGCCACATGGTTCTCATCGGACACGCTCCATTGCATAGTCGTGAATAATCGATAGCTGACGTGCAAGTGCAGGCGTTCGTTCGAGTTCGGGAAGAAGGGGAAGGGGTGCCGCGTCCGAACGGTGCGGTCGGGTCCCGGTAGGCGCTCACAATAATCGCCTATCGATTACTGATGCTATGGGCGGCATCCCGCATGTTCAAGGGTGCTGCCGAAACCGCTTGCTCCCGTTCTCCCACTGCCCGAGCCGCGCACCTCAGCGGCAGGTCACGCGCGTCGAGCGCGTCGCCGCCGGTCTGCGCGAGGAGGTCCAGGATCTCCAGGACGTGGCAGGCCCTCACCCACCAGTAGGCGATTCCCTCACGGGGGCCAGGCGTTCACTCGTCGGCCCTGTCATGGATGCAACTCCTCGTCCTCCAAAAAGAGTTCGACCACGGGCAGCAGTACGTCGGGCCGCGAGGTGGGCAGGGTCAGGGTCAGGGTGCCCGGCGGCTGGCTCGGCGGGGCCAGGTTGTTGTGTTCGTGGCGGGCGCCGTCGACCTCGTGGAAGGCGATCTCCGAGCCGTCGTACAGCAGTTGGGCATAGCGCACCCGCCCGGCCAGGCCAGGGAGATGAAGGTGGTTGAACGGCCAGGCGAGCAGGTGCAGATAAAGGCGGCGGCCGCGCTGCGTGTACAGGGCGCTCGTCGGCGGCCGGAAGGAAGAGGGTCCCGCGCCGTGTACGGCGCGGGCGTGCAGGGCGCTCCACTCTCCGATGGCACGCAGGGTGTCGCGTGCCCGCTGATCGAGCGAACCCCGCCCGGTGGGGCCGACGTTGAGGATCAGATTTCCGCCACAGGAAACGGACTGGACCAGCATGCGGACCAACTGGGACGGGTCCTTGTAGTCGTGGTTGTCGCGGTCGTAGCCCCAGGACCCGTTGAGCGTATGGCATGCCTCCCACAGCACCGGCACGCCGTCGCGCTCCAGCGGCCGGTCGGGCTGGTACTGCTCGGGCGTCACATAGCCACCGGGTACGCCCAGCCGGTCGTTCACGAGGGTGTCGGGCTGCAGCTCACGGACCGTTTCGATGAGCTCTTTCGCCCCCCACTGCTCCGGCCCCATACCTGGATACGTGAAGTCGAAGAAGAGCAGGTCGACCTGTCCGTAGCCGGTGAGCAACTCACGTATCTGGCCTTGCATGTACGACCGGTAGCGCGCCAGGTCCTCCGCCTCCCGCCCACCCTCCGAGCCGCGCAGCGGATGGTGCTCGTCGACCGGGAAGCCGGGATGGTGCCAGTCGAGGAGTGAGTAGTAGAGGCCGACCCGCAGGCCCTCGGCGCGCATCGCCTCCACGAACTCGGCCACCAGGTCCCGGCCGGCCACGCGCACCGAGGTGTAGTCGGTCAGCGACGAGTCGAAGAGGCAGAATCCGTCGTGGTGCTTGGCGGTGAGCACGGCATAGCGCATCCCTGCTTGCCTTGCCGCCCGGGCGAGTTCCCGCGCGTCGAAGAGGTCGGGGTCGAACTGCTCCAGGTAACGGTCGTATGCCGCCTGGGACATGGCCTCCCGGCTGCGTACCCATTCGTGCCTCGCGGCGAGGCTGTACAGGCCGAAGTGAACGAACAGTCCGAAGCGCGCGGTCTCGAACCACCCGCCGGATGCAGTGGGCACGGAAGACTCCTGACGGATTGACAGCACTAATCGATAGGAGGTTATCTACCATCGATAGACGATGATGTCACTGGCGTTGCGTGCGGGGAGCGCGCGGAGAGGCACGTGAATGAACCCGAGCAGGGATCAAGGAACGTCGACGGCGGAGGAGACCCTGACCTACGAGTCGATGCGGTCTCCGGTCCACACCTCGTCGTTCCGGCGGCCGACACGGAGGATGGTGGAGGCACTTGAGGATGTGAGCGCGGCGACCGCCTGCGCGAAGCTGCACCAGATGGGCATCACCCGGACCTTCATCGACGGGCCCGTGCCGCTGCACCAGGAACCGGACGTCAAGATCACCGGAGGCGCGGTGACCCTGCAGTTCCTGCCGCAGCGCGAGGACGTCTTCAACGGTGCCGCACAGGAGGACATCGAGCGCAAGACCCCGCTGTGGGGGGTGCTGGAGTCGATCACACCCGGCGATGTGCTGGTGATCTCGGCGCAGGCGAGCCACTTCACCGGCTGTCTTGGCGACATGCTGGTGCGCTACTTCAAGCTGCGCGGTGGCGCCGGGATCGTTGTGGACGGGCGGGTGCGGGACGCGGCCCGGATCCGGGCCCTCGGCGTGCCGATCTGGTGTACCGGAGTCACCCCGCACTACGCCTCGCAGACGGAGCTCTTCCCGTCCGCGTTCAATGTGCCGGTGGGTGTCGGCGGCACATTGGTCACGCCGGGGGACCTGATCGTGGCCGACGAGGACGGCGCCGTGGTCGTACCGCAGGACTGTGCGGTCCCGCTGGCCGAGGAATCGCTCCTGCACCAGGACCGTGAGGCGTTCGCACGCCGCCGCCTCGACGAGGGCGGCCTGCTCTCCGACTACTACCCGCTCACCGGTGAAGGGCTGGACGAGTACCTGGCGAGCAGGCCCGCGACCTGACCGCTTGCAGGTTCTGTACGGGGACGGCTTCGTCCCCGTACAGATGGAGCAGGCGGCGCACCGGCCTCAACGGAATCCGTAGTAGAGGGAGTTGTGCACGGTGTCCGGAAGATAGAGCACGTCGTGACCGTCCGAGTCCCGCCGCACCGCGAGCCGGTCCGCGCTCACGCCCGGCGCGGCGGACTGCGCGGTCCAGGCCCCGTCCGCCGACTGCGTCGCGGCAAAGACCCGGTCGGTGCCCGAGGTGGTCACGTAGTAGATCCGCTTGGTGTCCACCTCGTCCCAGGTGATGCCGAGGGCGGCTGCGGTCTGTCCGCCGGCGTACACGGTCTTGCTGACCCAGTCGCTGCCGCTCGGATAGGCGTAGTACACGCGGAAGTTGCCGCCGCTGTCGGCCGAGCGGTAGCGGTAGGCGACCTTCGGGGTGGAGCCGTCGAGGGTGAGCTTGGCGCTCTGCACCGCAGGACCGGCGTACGCGTTGTCGATGCTCCACTCCTCGCCGGTGGTCAGCTGCTGGATCACGTCGGAGGTGTCGGGCGTCACCGGGACGGTGAGCGCCGCACCCGTACTGTCGGCGAAGGCGCCGGTCGCCGGGTCGAAGCGCAGGTAGGAGAGCTGGTGGCGGAACGCGGTCGCCGGCGCCTTGGCCCACTCGTACAGCAGGTGCACACGCCCCTCGCTGTCGACCGTCAGGTCGTCGGGGTACACGGAGCGGTTCAGCGCGCCGGCGAACGTGGCAACAACGCTCCAGCGCGCCCCTGCGTTGTCCCAGCGGTAGAGCTTTCCGGGGCGCTGATCGGCGCCGGCGCCGACACGGGCGGCCAGGTACAGATCGCCATTGGGCGCCGTGGCGACGATCGGATAGGTGATGCCCTGGCCCTGGTCGGGCAGTTCGGCCGCATGGTCGGTGACGTCCCTGCCGGGGGCCTCGGTACGGAAGTACCGCCAGGCGTCGGCGTGCATGGAGGCGAACACATGCAGACGTCCGTTGCCGTCCCGCGCGATGGACGGCTGGTTGTGGCCGTTGTCGTCAGGGAACTCCGCCTGCGCCCCGCTCCGGTCGAGCAGCGGCAGCAGACTCCAGACCCCGTCCGGGTCGCGCCGCGCGATGGCGGGCCGGTGCGTGGCGGCCGTCGAGCCCGGCTCGTTGAAGGCGAAGTACGTGTACTGGCCGCGTCCCTTGTACGTGGCGACCGGCGTCCACCAAGCGGCCTGGTTCGACGAGTCCATCGCGTACGGGACCTTCTCGGTCACCGCCGCCGCGGCTGCCCTGCTCTGCGCGGTGTCGGCCCGGGCGGCCGGGACGGGCGAGAGCAGGGCGGCCAGGGCCGTGGCCGAGGCGGTGTACGTGCGTACCGTGGGACGTCGCAAGATGAGCTCCTTCGCGGGTGCGTGCGCGGGCGTGGAGGTGACGCGGACGGCAGCGGCCCGAGGGCCGGCCGGCGCGGTCGTCGTGCGCGGTACGGAGCAGGGCCAGGCGAGGTTCGTGCGACGTTCGTCTGGCCCGGACTGCAGCGCTCGGCCTCAGCGCTTGATGAGCGCGGCGGCCTCCTCGCCGGCCTGCTTCATCGCGTCCTTCGGCTTCGACTTTCCGACGAGGACGGCCTGCACCTGCTTGGCGACGGCCTCCTCGATCTGGGCATTCTGCGCGAACTTCCAGAACGGGCTGCCGGTCGCCGTCTTGGTGATCTTCTCGGTCCACTCCGTGGTGAAGGTGTCCTTGGCGACCTCCGGGGCGGCCAGACCCGCGGTGGTGGACGGCGGCAGTGCGCGCGCGGCGAAGTACTCGGAGGTGGTGGCCTGGTCGGTGGTGGTGTGCAGCGCGAACTCGGTCGCCGCGTCCTGCCCCTTGCCCTTCACGATTGCGATCACGCCGCCCCACAGCAGCGCCTGCGGCGTGTCCCCGGCCTTGAGCACCGGACGCTCCATCGGCTGCATGGCGTTGGCCAGCGTCTTGTCCTTGGACTGGGCGGAGGTCACGCCCTTGCCGATGATCGCGTCGTCGTAGAAGGCGGCCTTGCCCTGCCCGAACAGGGCGCGCGCGTCGAAGCGGTCCACGTCGGCGGCGATCAGCTTCTCGTCGTGCAGCTTCTTGTACCAGGTGACCGCGTCGATCGAGGCGTCGTCGCCTATCGTGACCTTCCCACCGTCGAGCAGCTTGCAGCCGAAGGTCTGCATCCACGGGAAGATGTCCTTGAGCTGCGCGACCTTGGTGGCAGCGGCATACGGTACGACACCGCCGCCGAGCCCCTTCAGCTCCCGCAGTGCGGCCTCGAACTCCTCAATGGTGGTGGGGTGTTTCTTGATCTCGGCCTTCTCCAGGAGCTGGGAGTTGGCGATCACACCGATCGATCCGGTGTTCCACGGCAGCCCGTACTGCTTGCCGTCGTACTTGCCGCTGTTCAGCGCCACGTCGGTGTAGCCGCCCTTGCCGGCCACCGATCCGAGGTCGGCCAGCTTGCCCATCTGCGCCATCGCGGCGAGCCAGGCGATGTCGAGGTGCACCGCACCCGTCGTCTCCCCGCCGCCCAGCTTGAGGGTGAGCTGGCTCAGGTACTCGTTGTACGGGTACGAGACCGTGCGGATCGTGGACTTCTCGGCCTTCTCCCATGCCGCGATGATCTTCTCGATCGAGGGCTTGGCGGCCTCCTCGTTGAGCGACCAGGAGGTGAAGTCGAAGTTCTTGGACTTCGGGTCGCCGCCGTTGGACGTGCTGCCGGCGCCGGACGGTGCACAGGCGCCGAGGACACCGGCGCCGGCCACACCGAGCGCGCCGATGCCGAACATGCGCAGCGCGCCGCGCCGACTGATGCCAGAGGTGGTCATGATCTCTCCATGGGGGAGTAAGCGGGAGGGGAGGTACGTGAGGGCGCGGGCTGATCCCGCGGGTTCAGCTCTTGACCGAACCGGCGGTCATGCCGCCGACGAGGTAGCGCTGCAGGAACATGAAGGCGACGACCACCGGGATGGACACGATGAGCGAGGCCGCCATCAACTGGGGCCAGGCGGTCTGGAATTCGCCGATGTAGGTGGAGACGAGGCCGGGAGGCAGGGTCTGCTTCTCCTTGTCGGCCAGGGTCAGCGCGAAGATGAAGTCGTTCCAGCCGCGTACGAAGGCGAAGAGCCCGGCGGCGATCATCCCGGGCGCGGCCAGCGGCGCCACGATGGAGTGCAGCGTCCGCCACCGGGACGCGCCGTCGATGGAAGCCGCCTCCAGCAGGGCGTCCGGGATGGTGTCGAAGATGCCCTTCAGCATCCAGACGCACAGCGGCATGGTGAACGTGGTGAAGGAGAGCACCAGGGCGGTGTACGTGTTGAGCATGCCGAAGCTGGAGAAGACGGTGTACAGCGTCACCAGCAGGAGCGCCTGGGGGAACATCTGGGAGGCCAGCACCAGGTGCATCAGCGACCGGCGCCCGCGGTAGCGGAACTTGGAGAACGAGTAGCCCATGTACGTGGCGACGACCACGCTCAGCACGGCGGTGATCGAGGCCACGACAAGCGAGTTGATCATGTACTTGATCAGCTGGTCGTTCTCGGCGAGGGCCGTGAAGTTGCTGAGGGTGAGATCGGTGGGTATCAGCCTCGGCGGGAACTGGAAGGTCGACTCGGGGGTGCTCAGCGCGGTGGCGAGCAGCCAGTAGACCGGCAGCAGACCGAAGGCGCCGATGACGACAACCGCACTCCAGGCGGCGATCCGCGAGCGCAGCAGGTCCTTGCGTATACGGCGCCGAGCGCTGCACCCAGCCCGCGTGGCGGACGGCCGCGGCCGGTCGACGGCGGACAGCGCGGTGGAGGTGGTGGAGGTCATCAGGCGTCGCCCTTCCGCTCGGTGATCCTGAGGTAGACGGCGACGAGGAGCAGCAGGAGCAGCATCCACAGACCGCCCAGCGCGGTGGCCCGGCCGATGTCGAAGCCCTTGAAGGCGGTCTGGTACACGGCGGTCGCGAACGTCTCGGTGGTGCCGGCCGGTCCGCCGCCGGTGAGGACGTAGATGGTGTCGAAGTGCTGGAAGTTCCAGATGAACTCCAGCAGGAGCACAATCGAGGCGACACCGCGGACCTGCGGCCAGGTGACGGCGAAGAAGCGCCGGATCGAGCCCGCCCCGTCCATCGAGGCCGCCTCGTGCAGCTCCCTGGGCACGGTCTGCAGACCGGCCAGGAGCATCACCATCATCCAGGGGAAGCTGGCCCAGGCCTTGGTGACGATGACGGCGAGCATCGCGGTGCCGGGCCGGCCGAGCCAGGCGACGGACTCGTCGATGATTCCGGTCTTCATGAGGACGCCGTTGAGCACCCCGTAGTTTGCGTTGAAGATCCACATCCAGAGGAAGGAGACCACCACGCCCGGGATCACCCAGGGGAACAGGAACAAGCCGCGCAGGAAGCCGCTGCCCTTGAGGCCGGTGTTCAGCGCGAGCGCGAGCGCGAAGCCGAGCGCGAAGGGGACGAGCGTCGCGCCGACGGTGAAGATCAGCGTCTGCTTGAGGATCGTGAGGAAGTCGCCGTCCAGCCAGTATGTGAAGTTGTCCAGGCCGACGAACTCCCGGCCCGGCAGCCGCAGATCCTGCTTGAAGAAGCCGGTGAACAGCGCCGACAGCAGCGGGTAGACGATGATCGCCGCGAACAGGGCGAGTCCCGGTGCGGTCAGCAGCAGGGCGAACGCACCGTTGGAGAGCCGTCCGCCGGTCCGCCGACGGGGCGGGGGCGCCTTCTGGGGAGGTGCGGCCGTACTCATGGGTGTGTCCTCTCAAACGGGGCGGGAGCGCCGGGGCCCTGTGTGAACGCCATCCATGCTCCATTGAATACAAGTTGCAGCATGCGGGATCGTTCTCCATATCGTGCGATGGCGTCAACCCTTGGTCGGTGAATCGCCGGTTCTGTGCAGGGCCGGCGAACTCGCCCCACCTGCTCGGAACTTGAACTTCGGCTCGCGACAGCCAGGTCGGTGGCCGTAACCGGAACTTACAACGAATCCCACTGCCTGAACAGTAGTTGCACAATATGGATGTGATGTACGTTCAAGGCCGCTCCGCTGCGGCGGGGAGTATCCGAGCTTCACACCAAGGAGGCCGCACCGTGCGGGAAGAAGAGGTCCATTACGACATCGCCGTGATCGGCGGCGGATTGGCGGGGACCTGCGCGGCCATCGCCGCGGCCCGGCTCGGCCGACGCGTCGCCCTGGTCAACAACCGGCCCGTCCTGGGCGGCAACGCCAGCAGCGAGATCCGCGTCTGGGTCTGCGGCGCCACCGCACACGGCGTACACCGCTGGGCCCGCGAGACCGGAATCATGGGCGAGCTGTACACCGAGAACCAGTACCGCAACCCCGAGGGCAACCCCTACTACTGGGACCAGGTCGTCCTCGACGCCGTCCGTGCCGAACCGAACATCGATCTCTACCTCAACACCGACGTACGCGAGGTCGACGCGAGCGGCCCCGACGACAGCCGCGAGGTGCACTCCTGTACCGGCTGGATGGTGGGCTCGGAGCGCCGCATCACCTTCCATGCGCGCCAGTTCCTCGACTGCACCGGTGACGGCCTGCTCGGCCACCTCGCCGGCGCCCGCTACCGCATAGGCCGCGAGGCACAGACCGAGTTCGACGAGCCCTGGGCGCCGGCCGAGGCGGACCGGGCGCTGCTCGGCTCGACGATCCTCTTCCAGACCAGGGACACGGGTCGGCCGACGAAGTTCGTACCGCCCGCCTACGCCAAGGACCTGTCGACCACGCCCATCCTGCGCAACCGCATCCTGCGCACCGGGGACAACGGCTGCGACTACTGGTGGATCGAGTGGGGCGGCGAACTCGACACCGTCCACGACAACGAGCGCATCCGCGACGAGCTCCAGGCCGTGATCATGGGCGTCTGGGACCACATCAAGAACTCCGGCCAGTTCCCCGACGCGGCGAACCTCACCCTGGAATGGGTCGGCAGTCTCCCCGGCAAGCGCGAGTACCGCCGCTTCCTCGGCGACTACGTCCTCACTCAGCAGGACATCCTTCAGCAGCGTCAGTTCGCCGACCGGATCGCCTTCGGCGGTTGGTCCGTCGACCTCCACCCCGTGCAGGGCATGTACGCCGACGAGCCCGGCGCCCGCCAGCGATACGCGGACGGCATCTTCCACATCCCGTTGCGCTCCCTGTACTCGGCGAACGTCACGAACCTGCACTTCGCCGGGCGCAACATCTCCGCCACACACATCGCCTTCGGGGCCACCCGCGTCATGGCCACCTGCGCGACACTCGGCGAGGCTGCGGGCACCGCCGCGGCCCTGTGCGTCGCCGAGGGCCTCACGCCGCGAGAACTCGCCACCAAACGACCGGAACTGGTACGTCACACCCTGCTGCGACAGGACGCCTCCGTGATCGGCTTCGCCGACGACGACCCCGACAACCTGGCGCGCACGGCCCGCGTCACCGCCTCCTCCCACCTGACCCGTCTGGCCGCCGAACCCACACCGGCCGCGCCCGGCACCCCGTACCCCCTCACCCGCGACCTGGCCCTCCTGCTTCCGGTCGACCCGGCACTCGACACGGTCGACCTCCTCGTCCACGGCGCCCCGAACGGCCGGTCCCGCGAACTCACCGTGGAACTGTGGAGCACGGGCCACCCCGAAAACGCGGTCCCCGCCGACCACCTCCTCACGACCACTGTCACCGTCCCGTCCGAAGGCCCCCACTGGGTCACGGCCCGCCTTGACCACCACCCCGACACCCCCCGGAACGCGATCCTCATCGTCCGAGCCTGCGCGGAAACGGCCCTGATCCTCCTCCCCGAACGCACCGACGGTGTCCTCGCCCTGCGCAGGAAGGCCGAGGGAGACGCGGCCGTCGACCACGACATCCCGGAAGAAGACGGACAACTGGTCCTGGAATGGCAGGCCCGCGGTCTGCGCCGCCAGACCTTCGCCTTTCGGGCGGCCCCCGACACCACGGCATTCCACCCCGAACGGGCCGTAGGCGGATACCAACGCCCCTACGGCGGCCCGCACATGTGGTCCTCCGCGGGGGAGGGCGCCGCTGAGTGGCTCCGTCTCGACTGGCAATACGAGCAAGAACTCACCGAAACGCGCCTGGTGTTCGACGACGACGTCGACGAATACCTCAACAACCTGCACCGCCACCGAACCCCGTACGAGGTCATGCCTGAACTCGTACGCGACTACCGCATCCAGAGCCGCGACGCCGCCGGTACCTGGCACACACTCCTGACGGTGACGGACAACCGACGCCGCCACCGTGTACACGAACTGAAGGCCGCGGACGGCAGCCCCGTACGCACCGACGCACTACGGCTCGTGGTCGACGCGACGCACGGGGCACGGCACGCGCACGTGATCGCCTTCAAGGCGTACGGCGCATAGCCACATGGCGAAGGGGTCCGGTGGAGGCTGATCAGCCTCCACCGGACCCCTTCGCCATGTATGTCAGAGCGCGCCAAGTGCCTGACTGATGGCGTCGGCGGCCTCGATGACCTCGCGTACGAGGGCGAGGCGCTGCCCCTCGGTATCGGAGCGGTCCCCCAGCAGCGAGGTCGGGCCCCACAGGGAGATGGCGGCGACGACGTCCCCCGAAGCGTCGCGGACGGGCGCGGCCAGGGACGCGCGGCCCAGGGCGCGCTCCTCGGCTTCGACGGCGTAACCGGTGCGCCGGACGGTGTCGATCTCGGTGTCGAGGAGGTCGTGACTGGTGGTCGTGTACTCGGTGTGCGCGTCGAGAGGTTCTCCCAGCAGTTTGCGACGCTCTTTGGGGGCGAGACCGGTGAGCAGACATTTGCCGATGCTCGTGGCATGCAGCGGGGCGGTGTGTCCGGCCTGCGTATAGGACTTGGGGGCGCGCATGCCCTCGAAATTGCACAGGAACATCAGCTCGGTACCGCGGCGTACGGCCACGTTGGCCCCGAGCCCGGTGCGGGTGGCGAGGTCCTGGAGCACCATGCGGGCGGCCCGGTGCACAGGGTGGCGATTGGTGGCGGTGGCGGCGAGGGGGAGGAGGCCGAGGCTGAGCCGGTAGAGGTTGCTGACCGGATCGCGTTCCACCATGTCGAGGCGTTCCAGGGTGGACAGCAGGCGAGAGGTGGTCGACGAGCCCAGTCCGGTGAGCTCGGCGACGTCGGAGACACGGAGTTCGGCCCGACCGGAGTCGAGCGCGCGCAGCACCGAGACCGCTCGTTCGACGCTCTGGTTCGTCCCGACATCAGTCGCCCGCGTAGCCATGACCCTCCTCGTTTTGCAAATCGCTTGCACAATCTGCATCAGCATATCGCGCATGATCGACGCCCGTACCTGAAATCAGCGACAGTGGCAGTTCCGCGACGTCACCCGGGCCGGACGCGGGTGACGTCGCGGAACTGCCGGCATTCACCGGGCAGTCTGAGCTGCCCCTCACCGCTGTCACGCCGACTTTGCCGAGCCCCGTAACCGCGTCCGCGCGGGAGGCGGTCAAGCGGCAGGGCGCGATACCACCACTCAGTCCGCCCCCGACAGAAAGCGTCGCTGGACCTCTTCCAGGGCCGCCGTTTCGGCCTGCTCGTCCGGGTGGTCGAAGTGCCCCGCCCGCAGAACGAAGAGTTCGCGCGCCCCGGCCAGTGCGTTGTGCACCGCGAACTGCCCCGGTGGGGGTACCGCCGGATCGAACAGGGCGGCACCCACATGCACTGGGATGTGAAGGTGCCGGGCCGCTGTCGCGGCGTCGAAGTACGCCAGGACGTCCAGCACCGAGGGGTCCTCGGCGAGCCGCGTACGCACCGACTCTCCGCTGCCCGTGCACGGCAGTGTCACCCGGAGCGGATGGTTTCCGAAGGTCGGCACCGTAAGGCCGGCGGCATGGAAACGGTCGTCCCAGGGGAGCGCCAACGCCCCGATGCCGCCGCCGAAACTCGTGCCCAGGTACGTCAGCCGCCCGGCAGCCTCCGGCACCAGCCGCAGCAGTGCGGTGGCCGCACACCAGACATCCGCCACGCACCCGCCGATGAGGTACGACTCCCGGGCGCCGATGCCGTGCAGAACGTGCCCCGCCGAGTCCGAGGGAACGCCGGGCAGCAGGCTCCGCGTTCCGAGCCCGCGCAGGCAGGGCCAGATGGTCGCAGTCCCCGGCGGGGGTTGCCGGGGGTCCGGGGCAGCCCGGCCTCCGTATCCGTGTGTTGCCACACAGCCCTGCGTAACGCGGCCATCGGCAGGGACGGTCAGCCACCCGCCGATGCGGACGCCGTCGGCGGATGTGTACGAGACGTCGGCGACCCGCACACCGTCCACCGTGGCCCAAGGTCCCTCGATCCGAGGCGCCGGGTCGACGCGTAGCGCACTCGCGTAGCGCTCCTGCCAGAAGTCGGCGAAGCCGTCCGGCCCTGGCGGAGCCCCCGCCGCAAGGAGGCGCGGCAGGTCGTGGCCGTAGGTGGGGTCGAACGGCAAATCATGCTGAAGCGAGCTGAGTTCACTGCCGTCTGACGTGAGCGGATGGGTGGGCAAGATCTCTCCTTGTTCGGTCTGCGAAGTGACCAGCACGCCCTTCCGGGAACAGCTCTCGACATGACGTGCCCTGTCCTGCCGACGCTGAGCCCCCGGTACGGGCTTGACCTGCCGACTCAACGGTCACGTCCCTCTGGGCGGTGCAGTCACGGCAGCTGTGTCGATCAGGGCGGCGGCGAGTCGGTCCAGGGGCGGCGGGGTTGGGGAAGACCTGGACGACGTCGGTCCGTCGTTTGATCTCCCGGTTCAGGCGCTCCAGTGGATTCGTCGACCAGATTTTCTTCCAGTGCGCGGGTGGGAAGTACGCGAACGCTGTGATGTCTCCGGCTGCCTCCAGCAGCATGGCCTTGACCGAGGGGAAAACTGCCGTGCGAGCATGTCGCCCACCACGTTCAGCTGATTGCGGACGGCCTGGGCGAAGATCGTGCGGATGGAAGCGGCCACCAGGCCGCTGTGCGAGTCGCAGATCACCAGGTGGACGTGGTCCAGGCCGCGGGCCCGCAGACGGCGCAGGAACTCGGTGCAAAACGGCTTCGGCTCGCTGTCGCCGACCATCAGCCCGAGGATCTCGCGGTGCCCGCCGGCGGAATCCCCGTCGCGATGATCATCGCCTGCGAGACAATACGGTGATTCACCTGCGCCTTGCAACAGGTCGCGGCTGCTGAACTTGAATTCGTGATGTCGGTCCGACCGGCGCGGGTGTGGTGCTGGTGTCCGGCTCGAAGGGGGGGCGACCAGCGGGCGTCCGTTCACCAGACTGGGCGGGTGACGACACCACCAGCCTCTCCCGACAATCTCCGTGCCGTTCTCTTCGACTCAGGCGGCGTGTTGATGCAGCCGATCGGTGGCCGTTGGAACCCGAGAGCGGACTTCGAGCAGACCGTCCTCGCCCACGCCCCGTCGATCACACCGGAGCAGTTCGCCGCGGCCATCAGCGCGGGCGACCACTTCTTCGCCACCTCGTCATCGACGCCCGACTACGACGACTACCACCGAGTGATGCTCCACCACCTCGGCGTGGAGCCGACCTCGCAACTCCTCGCCGACTTGCGCCGCGAAGTGCCCCCGACCGTGTTCCTGGAGACGTACCCGGACGTCGAGGAGACCCTGGAGGAACTGAGCCGACGAGGGGTGCGGATGGCCGTGGTGTCGGATGCCTGGCCCGATTTGCCCGACCTCCACGCCGGACTCGGGATCCACCGGTTCTTCGAGGCGTATGCAATCTCCGCCGTCCTCGGCTGCAACAAGCCGGACCCGCGCATGTACCACCACGCCAGCGCCGCGCTGGACCTCGCTCCTGCGCAGTGCCTGTTCGTTGATGACGATCCGGACCTGGTCGCCGCGGCTGTCCGACTCGGCTATGCAGGACGTGCGCTGTGCCGCGACACGGCCGTCCCGGACGTGCCTTCCATAACCTCCCTGACGGAACTCCTGCATTTCTTCTGACACATCCGGCACGGTCTTCCTGGGTTGGTCGCAGCGCGGCGACGGAATTGCGGTAGCCCGGCTCGGGTCAGCCGTAGAGGTCCGGACCGGTACCGGCGAGACAGCCGTCAATGACGTGGGTCCGGCACTGCAGAATCTTGAGCTTGCGCTTGACGGCCTGGGTGATCTGGCCCAGGTCGGCGGCGGCGAGGTTAACGAGGTTGCGCCCCACCAGGGACCACACGCCTTCCTGCGGGTTCAGGTCAGGCGCGTAGGTGGGCAGCTGGAACACGATGAGCCAGTCGGCGTTCGCGGCGATGAATTCGCGTAGCGGTGCGGTCAGGTGGATGCGGACGTTGTCCCGGACCAGCATGATCGGGCCGCCGAGCTGGATACGGGCACGCACCAACAGGTCGCGGAAGTCGCGCCAGCCGAATCCCTTCGGTTGACCTTTGCGCCCGCTGTACTCACGGACCGCGTAGATCAGGCGGGACCGCTCGCCCGAGATGTGTTCTCACATGACTGGATACGTGCAGGTGCCCACGGAGGCGAAGGGCCCCGCCTCGTCGAACGGGAGGGGCCCACCGGCGAGCAGCGGTCAGCTTTGCTTTTCGCCGAGCGCGATGCGTAGCCAGTCCAGCGATCCGCTCTGCAGGACTGCGTCGGCGAGCTCGTTCGCGGTCTTCGTGGTGAGGCGCCCGCGGCTGTTGTCGATTCACCGCTGGGCGTTCTCGTAGCCCTGCGCCTTGTACTCGATGCCTTGGATCATGCATTGCAGTTTGTCGGCGTCTCGGGCGCACACTGCCTCAGCCAACTGCGGAGAAGCAGTCAGGATGTGTTCAGGTTCGCCGTGCCAGCCTCACCGGTCATGACGAACGAAACAGCTGCGTTTCCGGTACGTGCCGGGGCTCGGCAGATGCTGAACAAGGTTCCCGAAGTCACGGTGTACTTCTGGGTGATCAAGGTGCTGTGCACGACGGTGGGCGAGACCGCCGCCGATCTCCTCAATGAGAACCTCGGTCTGGGGCTGACGAACACGTCGCTGGTCATGGCCGTGCTGCTGATCGGCACGCTCTGGTTCCAGTTCCGAGCCAAGAAGTACGTCCCGGGGCTCTACTGGCTTGCCGTGGTGCTGATCAGCGTGGTCGGCACGCTGGTGAGCGACAACCTCACAGACAACTTCGGAGTGGCGCTGGAGACGACGACGGCCGTCTTCGCCGTGGTGCTCGTCGCAGTGTTCGCCGCCTGGTACTGGAGCGAGCGGACGCTCTCCATCCACTCCATTCACACGGTCCGCCGCGAGGCGTTCTACTGGGCGGCGATCCTCTTCACGTTCGCTCTCGGCACCTCGGCGGGCGACCTCACGGCGGAGCGGATGGACCTCGGGTACTGGGTGTCCGCAGTGCTGTTCGCCGTGCTCATCGCGGCCGTGGCCGCCGCCCACTACGGGCTCGGCCTCGCCGCCGTCCCGGCGTTCTGGATCGCGTACATCCTCACCCGCCCGCTGGGCGCCTCGTTCGGCGATTATCTCTCCCAGGCGCGCGCCGACGGAGGTCTCGGTCTCGGTACGGTCGGCACCAGCGCGATCTTCCTTGTCCTGATCCTGGCCCTGGTCAGCTATCTGACGGTGACCCGACGGGACGCGACCCCCGCTCCCGTCAGCCCGTCGGAAGGCTGACCACGAACCGTGCTCCGGCGGCGGTCGGATCCCACTCGATGTCGCCGCCGGACGCGCGGGCCAGCCGCCGGGCCAGGGCAAGCCCGAGACCGGCCCCGTCATGACCGTCCTCCGGGTCGGCGCGGCGGCCCGGCTCGAAGATCTCCGGGCCGGACTCCGCGGGCACACCCGGGCCGTCGTCGGTCACGGCGAGCTCGACACCGGCCGGGGTCTGGGCGTACGTCAGGGTGATGGCGGTGGCGGCGTAGCGGCGGGCATTGTCGAGCAGGGGCATGAGCATGCGTTCCACGAGCGCGGGGGAGACCCCTGCGGTGACGGCGGCGCCGCCCCGTACGGACAGTGGCGGGGCGTCGGGGTGCTGCTGCGCATACTGCTCGGCCACGTGCTGGGCCCATTCGGGCAGTCGGCAGCGGCCGGGCGGCTGCTCGGTGCGGGCGCGGGCTTCGGACAGCAGGGTGTCGCAGATGTGCCGCATGCTCGTGGCGGCGGCAGCGATCGCCTCGTGGGAGGCGTGCTGCCCGGCCGCGTCCCGTGGCCGGGCGGTGAGCCAGTCGGTCTCGGCCACGATGCGGGCCAGCGGGGTGCGCAGCTCGTGCGAGAGCTCGGCGGTCCGGAGCTGTTCGTGGCGCAGTACGGCGGCCAGCCGGTCCAGGAGCTCGTCGAGGTTGGTGGCGAGCGAGGCGAGCTCGTCCGGGCGGTGGCCGGCGCCGAAGCGTTCCGCGGCGCCGAGCTCACTCCAGCGGGCCGCCCGGGTGCTCATCTCGGTGACGGGGTGCAGGGCTCGTCCGACGATGGTGCGGGTGAGTAGGTACACCCCGGCCAGGAGCAGCAGCCCGAGGACTGCCGAACCGGCGAGGGCGGCGCGGGCGGTGCTGCGGTACGGGTCGAGGGAGACGGCGACGACGACGGTGCCGGTCTGCCGGTGGCCCGCGCGCACCGGCAGGGCGTAGAGGCGGGAGGCATTCCTGCCGCCCGAATCCTGGTATCGGCTCCCCTGGCCGGTGAGCCCGTCCGCCTGCCGCTGGAGCGCGGCGGGCGCGCTCGGCCGTTCGACGGCCGTGCTGCCGCAGTAGATCCACGTGCCGACATCCAGGGCTCGGTCGTCGGCCGGTTCGTGGACGACGATCCTGCCGTCCGGGCTCGCTTCGACGGTGGCGGCCACCGCCGCGGCACGGGTCTGCAGCAGGTCGGTGGCCTGGCTGCTCAGCCGTCCGGCGAGGACGATGTTGAACGCGACGGTGAGCGCGGCGACCCAGGCGGTGGCGGAGGCCAGGGCGAGCAGGGCGAGGCGTCCCCGCAGGGTGCGGGGCAGCGCGGTGCGGAGGCGTCCGATGACGCGGAGCCGCCTCATATGAGGCGGTACCCGACGCCTCGTACCGTGCTGATCTCCTGCGGGCTGTTCGCCTCGCGCAGCTTCCGGCGCAGCCGGGTCAGGTACTGGTCGAGCGTGTTGTCGCTGACCTGAGCCCCGTCGGGCCAGGCCGCGCGCAGCAGTTCCCGTCTGCGTACGGTGGTTCCGGGTGCCGCCATCAGTGCGGCCAGCAGGCGGAACTCGGTGGGAGTGAGCGCCACCGGCTTGCCGCGCACCTCCAGGAGGTGGCGTACGGGATCGAGCCGGAGTTCCGCCAGCTCGACCACGGGGTCCGGTCCGGCGCGGCGCAGCGCCGCGCGGATCCGGGCGGCCAGCTCGGCCAGGTGGAAGGGTTTGGCGAGGTAGTCGTCGCCGCCCGCCGAGAAGCCCGAGAGCCGGTCGGTGAGCGTGTCGTGTGCGGTGAGGAAAACCACCGGGGCCTGCAGCCCCGCCGAACGCATGGCCTGGCACACGTCCCGGCCGTCCGAGTCGGGCAGCCCGATGTCGAGGACGACGGCATCCACTCGATCGTCGAGGGTGCGCAGGGCGCCGGCACCGCTGGCTGCGGTCACGACGGCGAAGTTCTCCTCGCGCAGTCCGCGGGCGAGCACGTCGCGCAGCCCGTGGTCGTCCTCGACGACCAGGACGCGGCGTTGCAGAAGTTCCGTCACGGCAGTCGAGTCCTCCTGTCGGGGCCCGCAGCCCGGTCGCGGCACTTTCGTCTACAGGACTGTAGACGAAAGAGGCGGGCGCATGCGCCGCCGTGGCTGTGGCGGTGACCGTGACCGGCACCGTCGGTTTCCAGACGGTGGCCGTGTCCTCGCAGAGTGGTGATCCGCGACAGGTGCACGGCGTGGCTCGCACTGCTGGGCATCGCAAGGCGGAGGGCCGTCCTCATACTGGGGGTATTCGGGCATTTCGACAATGCAGCGCGGTGCCGTAGCCGGCGCCGTGCGCCCGCCGGGGATTACGGGACAGCTCTTAGCTTGATCTTTAACCTGTGCGGCGGGGACGTGGAGTGGCTGTCTTCTTCGTGTGCCGCTTTGTGGGGTCGGGTTTGCGGACGGTGTGCACAAACGAGACCATCCGTGTCACCCCGGACGGCGAGGTCGGCAACAAGCTGCCTGCCCCGCCACTGCTCCTCGGTGAGATGCGCCCGGTACGCAACAGTGGGTCCAGGACTCACTCACGCACACTGGCTAGGAACGGTGACTCAGCCCGATTCGAAGGCGCCCATGGGCGGGTGCCGAGTGCACGGTGCGTGCTCAGACCGTCAGCCGCAGCGAGGTTGCCGCGACGCCGAGCCGCACCGTCTGACCCCACGTCAACTCCAGTGCGTCGGACTCCATTCCGTCACCGAAGACCACCACCCGGTCCGACTCGACCGTGAGGCGCAGCCGCTGTTGGCGCCTCAGTTCTCCCGCCACCAGCGAGGTACCGGTCGTGGGCGAAGGCCACGCTTCACGTACGAACCAGACCAGCCGGAGGTCGGTCGGATGCGGCAGCGACAGTGTGCTCCCGCGCTCCTGCCACAGTGAGCGCAGCCAGCCTGTGGAGCCGGTGCCGGTGCCGACCAGGACCCCGGAGGACGCCTGTGGTTCGGCGGGGGAGTCCGGGGCGTCGGGGCCGAGACGGTATCGCGCCGTCTGGTGGCCGGGCGGGCCCAGATAGATCTCATTGAGGGCGAGGAGGCGCTGGGTGTCGTCGGCGACGGCCTCGACCATGGTGAGATCGTCCGTTGTCGCGCCGGGCGATGCGGCTGCCCGGACCAGTGCGGCCGCGTCGCCCGCGCGGTGGCGCACCAGTACGCCCGGATTGCGTCCGGGATCGGTGTCGATGCCCACGACGGGCTGGCCGGAGAGATATTTGGCGACGTTGGCGACCAGCCCGTCCTGTCCGACCACGACCACCACGTCCTCCGGACCGAAGAGGAAGCGGTCGAGATCCGCGCGCTCGACCCGCGACCGGCGCCACTGGAGCGGTACGGCCGCCGCCACATCGGCGAGCGCCTGCTGCGTCCGCCCGTGCCGCCGCGCCACCTCCTCGATGGAGCGGCCGCGGGTGGACAGGAAGAACGCGGCCTGGCCGTGTGTGCCGTGCCGGGCGAGCAACTCCTCGTACTCGGTGGTGCGGTGCACGAGCACCGCGCGCGGGGCGAGGCTCACGCGCGTGTCTCCGGCCCGGGCCGGCCGAGCTTGGCAAGCAGGTCGGTGAGGACATCGGGGGAGAGCGTGAGGCTGTCGATGCGCGGCAGGTTCTCGGCGAGCCGGGTGGCGGCCAGGGCGTGCAGCGTCGAGGCGTTCACTTCGCCGTGCACCCGCAGCCAGGCCGCCTGCGACTCGGCGCGCGCGGCACCGACCGCGCGTGCGGCCTCTGCCTCGGCCCGGGCGAGCCGCACCTTGCGCGCCGCCTCGGCCTGTGCGCGTACCCCGTCGGCTGCCGCATTCTCCTCCGCCTCGCGCCGGGTATTGGTACCGCGCTGCTCGACCAACTGCTCCTCGCGGCGAGCGAGTTCGATCTGGCTGGCCAGTTCGTTCTCCGCGATGGTCCGCTCGCGCTCGACGGCCACCGCCCGGCGCTCGTACGTCGCCCGGTCGGCCTCCTGCTGGATCTGCTCCCGGGCGGGGGTGCGCAGTGCGCGCTCCACCTCTGCCTCCGGGCGGATCGCGACGACGCGCACCGCCACCACATCGATGCCGGTGGCCGGTAGCCGGGGCTCGGCGGCCAGTCCCTCGGCGACCCGTTCCCGTACCGCGGCGACCCCGTCGACCAGCGCGCCGGCCAGCGGGGTGCGGGCCAGTACGTCGAGTGTGTGCTGCTGGGCGGTCTCGGTGAGGAGAGTGGCGATCTGCTCCAACGGCGCACCGCGCCAGACGCCGGTGTCGGGGTCGACGGAGAAGTCGAGTCGGGCGGCAGCCTCGGCGGGGTCGCTGATCCGGTACGTCACGGTGGCCTGCACGGTGACGTCCTGGAAGTCGGACGTGCGTGCGTGGAAAGCCATCGCCAACTCGCGGTCGTTGACCGGCACTTCGGAGAGTGCGGCGTGCAGCGACCGGTACCAGAAGCTCAGTCCCGGTCCGTCGTGCGTGAGCCGGCCGCGGTTGTGGTGGCGGATGTGGGCGGTGGGTGCGGAGCGCAGATGGCGCCAGCCGAACCGCTTGGTGATGTCGGCCATGTCGGAACCCCCTCATTGTCGTCACAGGGACGATAAGGGGGGTCGGCTGATATCGTCAAGGGGACGAGAACGGTCGGCCGGGCGCGCACCCGCCCGGCCGTCGGTGCCGCGCCGGGATCCGCGGCAAGGGTGCCGACACCCACGCACTCGGCCCGACCGCCTCGGTGGCGACAGGGTCTATCCGGTGGAGTCCCGGAAGCACGGGCGGCCGGTGACTCCCGAAGAAGTCACCGGCCGGCCGGACGGTGCGCCGCCCCCGTCCCCACGGTGCGGCGCAGGCGGACCCTCGTCATCCGCTCGGACGACGGCCCACGTTCATCAGGACCCGGTGTCGGCCGGGTCCAGTCCCAGTGCGGGGAAAATGGCGCTCTCCACGAAGCGGGTGAGATACGCCGCATCGGCGATCTTCGCCTCCAGCAGCGGCCTGGCCCGCATCACGCCCAGCAGCTGTGCGGAGACGAACTCCGCCGCCGGGTTGTCCCTGGGGATCTCGCCACGCTCCATGGCTCGCTGGAGCATGGCGTCGAGGGCTGCGAGTTCCGGCACGATCAGCGCCTCGCGCAGCGCACAGAGCAGTTCCGGGCTCTGCAGCGCGGCATGGCTCAGTGCGTGCATCAGCGGGGTGTCGCGTCCGGAGCCCGCGCCGATGGCCTGGGCCGCCTCGCGCAGGTCGCCGGCGAGCGAGCCCGTGTCGATGTGCGAGAGCGCCATCCGTCGGGTGCTGTGCAGCGCCGCGACGACCAGCTCGGTCTTGGAGCCCCACTGTCGGTAGAGAGTGGACTTCCCGCATCGGGTGCGGGAAGCGACCCCCTCCATGGTGAGCGATTCGTATCCGCTCTCCCTGAGCAGGTCGAGCACAGCCGTGTAGAACTCCTGCGCCCGCTCCGGCGTGATCTTCGAGCGGCGCGGAGCGTGGGCCTGTTCCTGCACGGAATCGTGCGACGACATGTGCTTTCCCTCTCTGCGGCTGTGCGACGAGGTCTTCCGATACGCCAGTGTACCGAAACGCGCGTGTACCGATACGCGAACGTATCGGTACACTGGCGTATCGATACGGCATGGACTGGACCATGCCGCCGTAACAGCGCTTCGTCAGCAAAGGGGCACCGGGTGATGTACGCCCGCAGCGAGCCCGCAGATCGGGAGCCGGACACTTCTGCCCGACCGCCCCTCGTCCGCGAGCTCCTTCTCGTCGTAGGGCTCTTCGCGATCTACAAGTTCGGGCGGCAGGCCGCGAACGGTCACGTCGAGGAGGCGTACCGCAACGCCGGACACGTCTGGGACTTCGAACGCGCGGTGCACCTGCCGGGCGAGGGCGCCGTGCAAGGCGCGCTGCTGCACAGCGAGACGCTGATCCGCCTGGCGAACACCTACTACGCGACCGTGCACTTCCCGGCCACGCTGCTCTTCCTGGCCTGGCTGTATTGGCGTCGCCCGCGCCATTACGTCTGGTCGCGCCGGATCCTCGCCGTGCTCACCGGCGCCGCGCTCGCGCTCCACCTGCTGTTCCCGCTCGCCCCGCCGCGGATGCTTGCCGCCGCCGGACTCGTCGACACCGGTCAGGTGTACGGGCCGACGGTGTACGGAGACACCCCGGCGACCGACTCGATGGCGAACCAGTTCGCCGCGATGCCCTCGCTGCACTTCGGCTGGGCGCTGATGGTCGCCGTCGGACTGATCGTCGCGACGCACTCGCGGTGGCGGTGGCTGTGGCTGCTGCACCCGCTCGTCACCCTGCTGGTCATAGTCGGCACCGCCAACCACTACTGGCTCGACTCGATCGTCGTCAGCGCGCTGCTGGCCGTCGCTCTCGCGACGCTGCGACTCCAGCGGACGGAGCCGGTCCGACGGCATCTGCCGTGGCCCTCCGACGCAGGGGGCGAGCCGGAACTCGCCCGTGCCGCGCTGCCGATGTCCCGTGTTCCCGACCCGGCCGCCTCCCAGGCGTACGCCTCGTCGTCCGGGGGCCGGCCATGAACGCCACGCTGATCGCCGTCGCCCTCTCCCTGGTCTCCGCCGCCGCGTACGCCTCGGCGGCGGTGGCTCAGGCCCGGCTCGCCGGACGCACCGATCCGGGCACCGGGGTGCTCCGGATGCTCGGGCGCGGGGCATGGTGGTCGGCGGTCGGACTGAACGCCGGTGGCGCGCTGCTGCATGTCGCGGCGCTGAAGTACGGGCCCCTCACCCTCGTCCAACCGCTGGGCGCACTGACGCTGGTCGCCGCCGTGCCGTTGGGTGCGCGCGCCGCCGGGCGCCGGGTGACCGGGACCGAGTGGCACGGCACGATCCTCACCCTGCTCGGCCTGGGCGCCCTGCTGTTGACAGCGGGCGGCTCCGCACCGCACGAGACGCTGAGCCTGGTCGAGGCGCTCGCGGTCGGTGCGGCGACCATGGCGGTCGTCGCCGGACTCAGCCGACCCGGGGCCCGCCCCGGACTGAGGCACGCTGCGGCGTCCGGCATCACGTCGGGTGTCGCCTCGGCGCTCACCCAGACACTGACGGTGGCGGTCACGGACCACACCGGCTCGTTGTTCAGCTGGCGCCTGGTGACAGTGGCGCTGCTCGTCTCGGCCTTCGCGATGGGAGGCCTGCTGCTCTCGCAGACCGCCTACCAGGGTGGTCTCGGCGCGCCGCTCGCGGTCGTGACCCTCGCCAATCCCGTTGCCGCCGCGACGATAGGTCTGGCGCTGCTCGGCGAACGCCTCCAGGGCGGGACGATCGCGCTGGTCCCGGCGCTGCTGGGGTCGGCGGCGGCGGTGCGGGGAGTCATACTGCTCAGCCGGGCGCAGGAGGGGACGACGGCGTCGGCGTACCGGGCCAGGATCGAGTCGGAGCCTGCGCCGAGTGTGCCGTCGCGGGTCGTGATCGGCAGTGCCCGGACGACGGATCAGCTGACGCTGCGTCCGGAACTCGGCAGGACACCCGTCGGCGGTCCCTAGGAGGACCGGCGCCGAGGGGCATCCGGTGGCTGTTTCCTCCTCGATCTCCCCCATGACCCCAAAGGCACGGGGGAGATCCCCCTACCCCGCCGACGGGCTCGACCCGGTGGCCGGGATCCCGTCCAGAGCCCGTGTCAGCCAGCCGATCCAGAAGTTCTCCAGATCGATGCCGCCGCGGAGTACGAGATGCCGCAGCCGGTCCTCCTCCGAGTTCCGCTCCGGCGGGAAGTCCCGCTCCTCGATCGCCAGATACTCGGCCAGCTGCTTCCGGTGCAGCTCCAGGTGGCGGCGTAGTTCCGCGTCCAGGCCCGGTGCGCCGACCACCGCCGCCGCGCGCATCCGCAGCAGGAGCGGATCGCGGATCTGCTTCGGGTCCTCCCGGAGCGCTACCCACGCGGACAGTGCCGCGCGGCCGGCGGGCAGGACCTCGTACTCCTTCTTCTGCCCACGGGCCGGCTGCGCCGACGGCAGGGCCCGGATCTGCCCGGCCTGCTCCAGCTTTCCCAGCTCGCGATAGATCTGCTGGTGCGTGGACGACCAGAAGTAGCCGATCGACCGGTCGAACCTGCGGGTCAGCTCCAGCCCCGACGACGGCTTTTCGAGCAGGGCGGTGAGGATCGCGTGCGGGAGTGACATGGAGAGCATCCTAGGGACGGCCCGGGCGTCACAGGGCTGCCGCCAGCTCCGTCCCCTGGCGGATGGCCCGCTTGGCATCCAGTTCGGCGGCCACGTCGGCGCCGCCGATCAGGTGCGGCGTACGGCCCGCGGCAACGAGCTCCTCGTGCAGTTCGCGCCGTGGCTCCTGACCGGCGCAGAGCACCACCGTGTCCACCGGCAGGAGATGCTGCTCGCCGTCGACCGTCAGGTGCAGACCGTCGTCGTCGATGCGGTCGTACGTGGCGCCCGCGATCATCGTGACGCCTCGGTGCCGCAGCTCCGTACGGTGGATCCAGCCAGTTGTCCTGCCCAGCCCGGCGCCCACCTTGCTCGTCTTGCGCTGCAGGAGATGTACGGTGCGCGGCGGCTTCGGGCGCTCGGGGAGGCGCAGGCCACCACGCTCCCGGTACGCGGTGTCGACCCCCCAGTGCCGGAAGAACACCTCCGGGTCGAGGCTCGCCGCATCGCCGCCGTCCGTCAGGAATTCGGCGACGTCGAAGCCGATCCCGCCCGCACCGATGATCGCGACCCGCTGTCCGACGCGCGCCCCGTCGCGCAGGACGTCGAGGTAGCTGACCACGCTGGGGTGGTCCAGGCCCGGGATCGCGGGGGAGCGGGGGGTGACGCCGGTGGCGAGGACGATCTCGTCGAAGCCGTCGAGCGTGTCCGGCGTCGCCTTCGTACCGAGCCGGACCTCGACCTGCTGCTCCGCGAGCCGGGTGCGGAAGTAGCGCAGCGTCTCGTCGAACTCCTCCTTGCCGGGGATCCGGCGTGCCACGTTCAGCTGGCCGCCGATCTCGTCGGCCGCGTCGAACAGAGTCACCTCGTGCCCGCGCTCGGACGCCGATACGGCGCACGCGAGCCCGGCGGGACCCGCGCCGACGACGGCGACGCGCTTACGGGTCCGGGTCGGCGACAACGTGAGTTCGGTCTCGTGGCAGGCGCGCGGATTGACCAGGCAGGAGGTGATCCTTCCGCTGAACGTGTGGTCCAGGCACGCCTGGTTGCAGCCGATGCAGGTGTTGATGGCGTCGGCACGTCCCGCGCTCGCCTTGGCGACGAAGTCCGGGTCGGCGAGGAACGGCCGGGCCATGGACACCATGTCCGCCCGCCCCGAGGCGAGGATCTCCTCGGCGACCTCGGGGGTGTTGATCCGGTTGCTGGTCACCAGCGGTACGGAGACGGCCCCGCGCACCTTCTCGGTGACCCAGGTGTACGCACCGCGCGGCACGGACGTCGCGATGGTGGGGATACGGGCCTCGTGCCAGCCGATTCCGGTGTTGATGATCGTCGCCCCGGCCGCCTCGATCTCCCGGGCGAGCTGCACGACCTCCTCCAGTGAGGAGCCGCCGGGAACCAGGTCCAGCATCGAGAGCCGGTAGATCAGGATGAAGTTGCTGCTGACCCGCTCGCGGACCTGGCGCACGATCTCCACGGGGAACCGGATGCGGTTCTCGTACGAGCCGCCCCAGCGGTCGGTGCGGTGGTTGGTCCCGGCGGCGATGAACTCATTGATCAGATAGCCCTCGGAGCCCATGATCTCGACACCGTCGTAGCCTGCCTGCCGTGCCAGCTCGGCGGTCCGCACGAAGTCCTCGATGGTCTCCTCGACTTCGTCGTCCGTCAGGGCGTGCGGGGTGAAGGGGCTGATCGGGGCCTGGATCGCGCTCGGCGCCACCAGATCCGGATGGTGCGCGTACCGGCCGAAGTGGAGGATCTGCATCGCGATCCGGCCGCCCGCCGCATGCACGGCGGCGGTGACCCGGGCGTGCTGCTCCGCTTCCGCATCGGTGGTCAGCTTGGCGCCGCCGGGATAGGGGCGGGCTCGGTCGTTCGGCGCGATGCCCCCGGTGACCATGAGCCCGACTCCGCCGCGGGCGCGGGCGGCGTAGAAAGCCGCCATCCGTTCGAAGCCGCGCTCGGCCTCTTCCAGACCGACATGCATCGACCCCATCAGCACCCGGTTGGGAAGGGTGGTGAACCCGAGGTCGAGCGGGCTCAGCAGATTCGGGTACGGGGTCATCCGGCGGCTCCTCGCGCAGTGTCGTTGCGCCAGTTGTAGACCACCGGAACACCATTGTGCAACAAGTTGCATAATGGTGTTCGTCGCACCGGACCGACCACCCGACGCCGTCCCCCGTACGGAGTAGTACCGGGGTACGTCCACCCGTCGAGGCGCGGAGAGTGGATCCGTAAACCGGATCACACCCACTACTCCATGGAGACCCCCCATGACCTGCGTCAACCGGCGTGACCTCGGCCTTCTTGTCCTGCGCGTCGGAACCGGTGCGGTCCTGGCCGCGCACGGCACCCAGAAGCTGTTCGGCTGGTTCGGCGGCGGGGGCATCGAAGGAACCACCGCGGGCATGGAGGCCATGGGCTTCCACCCGCCGAAGCACAGCGCCGTCGCCGCCGGACTCGGCGAGGCGGGCGGAGGTGCCCTGCTGGCCCTCGGCCTCGCCACCCCCGCCGCCGGCGCGGCGGCGGCGGGCGCCATGGCGGGCGCCGTCGCCGTGCACGCGCCCGCGGGCTTCTTCGCGCAGGGCGGCGGGTACGAATACCCGGCGTTCCTCGGTTTCACCGCCGCGGCGATCGGACTGACCGGCCCCGGGCGTTACTCCCTCGACCATGTCACCTGGCATGTGTTCAACCAGCCGTGGCTGGTCGCGCTCGCCTTCGCGGGCAGCGCCGCCGCGGCCGCCGCGGTGGTCGGGAGGCGGGCCAGGGGGCAGGGCAAGGGCGCCGACGAGGCCTGAGCCGACGGGCCGAGCGGGCGGCCCCGATGCGCTGTCGCTCCCCGGCCCGTGTCCCGGCCGTCGAGTGGCCGCAGGACGTTCCCTTTCGAGTGACTTCGCCGCCCCGGCGCCCACGGCGTTCGTTCCGCGTGTCCGAGGCTTGCAGTCGGCCTGACCTGTTCCGGCCGGGAGTCGCAGAACCGCTGGGAGTCCGCCGTGCACATTCTGCTCGTCGCGAGTGCGTTCAACAGCCTCACTCAGCGCGTCCACGCCGAGCTGCGGGACCGCGGCCACGGCGTGGCGGTCGAACTCGCACTCTCCGACGACCATCTGCGGGACGCGGTCCGACGGTTCGCACCCGAACTGATCGTCGCTCCGATGCTCAGGACGGCCATCCCGCGAGACGTGTGGTCGGCGCACACGTGCCTCATCGTCCATCCGGGACCCGTGGGCGACCGCGGTCCGTCCTCGCTCGACTGGGCGATCCACGAGGGCGTCACCCGCTGGGGTGTGACGGTTCTGCAGGCCGACGAGGAGATGGACGCCGGAGACGTCTGGGCATCGGTCGGGTTCTCCGTACCGCAGGTCGGCAAGAGCGACCTCTATCGCAACGAGGTCTCCGACGCGGCGCTGACGGCCGTGCTTCTCGCCGTCGACCGGTTCGCCTCGGGAACGTACAGACCCCGGCCCCAGGACGGCGCACGGGCCACGGGCGGCACCCGGTCGTACTTCCGCCAGCAACTCCGGCGGATCGACTGGCGGTCCGACTCCACGGAGACCGTGCTGCGCAAGCTGCGGGCAGCCGACTCGTCCCCCGGTGTGCTGGACGAACTGCTCGGCGGCGAGTGGTTCCTGCACGGGGGACACCCCGAGGACCGGCTGCGCGGCCGCCCCGGAGACCTGCTCGCGACGCGGGTCGGCGCGGTCTGCCGGGCGACCGCCGACGGCGCCGTGTGGATCCCGGAGCTGCGCGCCAGGCGGCGGCCGGGAGAGCCCGCCCCGTTCAAACTCCCCGCCGTCCTGGCGCTCGGCGACCGACTGCCTCCGCTGCCCGATGACCCGGTTCCGCCGGACGCACGCGAGCGCCGCGGAACCTGGACCGACATCCGCTACGAGGAGACCGGTGCCGTCGGACATCTCACGTTCTCGTTCCCCGGTGGTGCCATGAGCACCACGCACTGCAAGCGCCTCCTGGACGCCTACCGGGCGGCGTGCTCCCGGCCCACGTCGGTCCTGGTTCTGGGCGGCGGCCGGGACTTCTTCTCCAACGGCATCCATCTGAACGTCATCGAGGCGGCGGCCGACCCCGCCGAGGAGTCCTGGGCCAACATCAACGCCATCAACGACCTGGTGCAGGCGGTGCTGACCACCGACGACCGGCTGGTGATCGCTGCCGTGGGCGGCAACGCCGCCGCCGGAGGAGCAATGCTCGCCCTGGCCGCCGACGAGGTCTGGTGCCGCAAGGGATCGGTCCTGAACCCGCACTACCGGCTGATGGGACTGTCCGGCTCGGAGTACTGGACCCGCACTCTGCCGCACCGAGTGGGCCCCGAGGTCGCCGAACGGCTCGTCCATGAAGCGCTGCCGCTCGGCGCCGAAGCCGCCCAACGGCTCGGCCTGGTGGACCGGACGGTCGCCTGCCGGCCCCAGGACTTCCCGGGCGAGGCCCTCCGGCTGGCCGTCCGGTTGGCCTCGTCGACCGACGTACAGGCACGGATCGCCCTGAAGAAGACGACGCTGGAGCACCAGGAGGCGGTCAAGCCGCTGGCCGTCCACCGGCAGGAGGAACTGGCCGCGATGCGGTCCATCTTCTTCGACCCGGATGCGCCGTACCACTTGCTGCGCCGCGCCTTCGTGCGCAAGGAACCCCCGGTCCGGACTCCGCACCACATCGGCACCGACGTTCCCGGCGCGCGCACGGCGGATCCTTCCGCCGACCGGGACCGCAATGTCACCGCAACGGCGGCGCTCGCCGTCGCACCCGGACCGGCTGACTGTTAGCTGGACACGAAGGCAGAAAAGCGGGCATTCACCGCAGAGCTCTCCAAGGAGGCATCCCCATGGGTGCAGCAACAGCGAACACGGTCGGCGCCCAGGCGGACGGTGCGGCCGCCGACGAGGAGTCCCCGATCCACATTCTCTGGATCAATGCGGGGCTGAGCTGTGACGGCGACTCGGTGTCGCTGACCGCGGCGATGCAGCCCAGCATCGAGGAGATCGTGCTCGGTGCGCTGCCCGGGCTGCCCAAGATCCAGGTCCACTGGCCTCTGATCGACTTCGAATCCGGTCCGGTGGGCGGTGCAGACACCTTCATCGAGTGGTTTTTCAAGGGTGAGCGCGGCGAGATCGATCCCTTCGTGCTGGTCGTCGAGGGGTCCATTCCCAACGAATCGATCAAGCAGGAGGGGTACTGGTGCGGCTTCGGCGACAACCCCGAGACCGGCCAGCCGATCACCACCAGTGAGTGGATCGACCGGCTGGCGCCCAAGGCCCTGGCGGTCGTCGCCATCGGTACCTGCGCCACCTACGGCGGCATCCATGCGATGGCCGGCAACCCGACCGGTGCCATGGGCGTACCCGACTACCTGGGCTGGGACTGGACCTCGAAGGCCGGTATCCCGATCGTGTGCGTGCCCGGATGCCCGATCCAGCCGGACAACTTCTCGGAGACCCTCACCTACCTGCTCTACCAGGCGGTGGGATCCGCGCCGATGATTCCGCTGGACGACAAGCTGCGCCCTGCCTGGCTCTTCGGGGCCACCGTGCACGAGGGGTGCGACCGGGCCGGCTACTACGAGCAGGGCCAGTTCGCCACCACGTACGACTCGCCCGCATGCCTGGTCAAGCTCGGCTGCTGGGGTCCCGTCGTCAAGTGCAACGTCCCGAAGCGCGGCTGGATGAGCGGCATCGGCGGCTGCCCGAACGTCGGCGGCATCTGTATCGCCTGCACCATGCCCGGATTCCCCGACAAGTTCATGCCGTTCATGGACGAACCGCCCGGCGGCAAGGTCTCCAGCGCCGCCAGCGGAGCGTACGGGGCGGTGGTCCGCAGGCTCCGGTCGATCACGGCGAAGACCGTGGACAAGGAACCGAAGTGGCGTCACAAGGGCTCCAAGCTGACCACCGGGTACCGATCGCCCCGGTGACCGGCGCGGCGTCCGCCGAGTGCCCCGCCCTCCGCGATCGGTGAACGTCCCGTTTCCGCCCCCGCTTCCTCCTCCATCAACTCCCACTCCCCAGAAGGGTCATGGCACACACAATGGCACCCACGACGAAGGCGGCCGGCGACGGCAGTGGCCTCGTCGAGATGGCCTGGGATCCGATCACCCGGATCGTAGGCAGTCTCGGCATCCACACGAAGATCGACTTCAAGCAGAAGCAGGTCGCGGAGTGCTACAGCACCTCGTCGGTCTTCCGTGGCTACAGCGTCTTCATGCGGGGCAAGGATCCCCGGGACGCCCACTTCATCACCAGCCGCATCTGCGGGATCTGCGGCGACAACCACGCCACATGTTCCGTGTACACGCAGAACATGGCCTATGGAGTGAAGCCGCCGAACCTCGGTGAGTGGATCATCAACCTGGGCGAGTCGGCGGAGTACATGTTCGACCACAACATCTTCCAGGAGAACCTGGTCGGAGTCGACTACTGCGAGAAGATGGTCCGCGAGACCAACCCCGGAGTCATGGAGCTCGCCGAGCGCACCGAGGCGCCGCACGCCGGGGAGCACGGTTACCGCACGATCGCGGACATCATGCGCTCCCTCAACCCCATCGAGGGGGAGTTCTACCGCGAGGCTCTTCAAGTGAGCCGCTACACGCGGGAGATGTTCTGCCTGATGGAAGGGCGCCATGTGCACCCCTCCACGCTCTACCCGGGCGGCGTCGGAACGGTCGCGTCCGTCCAGCTCTTCACGGACTACCTCAGCCGCCTCATGCGGTACGTGGAGTTCATGAAGCGGGTCGTTCCCCTGCACGACGACCTGTTCGACTTCTTCTACGAGGCCCTGCCCGGGTACGAGGAGGTCGGCCGCCGGCGGGTGCTGCTCGGCTGTTGGGGAGCGCTCAACGACCCCGAACACTGCGACTTCACCTACGCCAACATGACCGACTGGGGACGGAAGATGTTCGTCACCCCCGGTGTGATCGTGGACGGCAAACTGGTCACCAACGACCTCACCGAGATCAACCTCGGCATCCGGATTCTGCTCGGCAGTTCGTACTACGACGACTGGGAGGGCAAGGAACAGTTCGTCACCCATGACCCGCTGGGCAACCCGGTGGACCCCCGCCACCCGTGGAACCAGCACACGATCCCTGCCCCGCAGAAGCGGAACTTCGACGACAAGTACAGCTGGGTGATGTCGCCCCGCTGGTTCGACGGCAAGGACCACCTGGCACTGGACACCGGTGGCGGCCCCATCGCCCGCCTCTGGTCCACCGCGTTGTCCGGGCTCGTCGATGTCGGCTATGTGAAGGCGACCGGCCACAGCGTCGTCATCAACCTGCCGCGCACGATGACCAAGCCCGAGACCACCTTCGAGTGGAAGATCCCGAAGTGGAGCAACGCGCTGGAACGCAACCGCGCCCGCACCTACTTCCAGGCGTACGCCGCCGCCATCGCGCTGCACTGTGCCGAGAAGGGGCTCGAGGAGGTCCGCGCCGGACGCACCCAGACCTGGGAGAAGTTCGACGTGCCGGACGAGAGCATCGGTGTCGGCTTCACGGAGGCCGTACGCGGCGTGCTCTCCCATCACATGGTGATCAGGGACGGCAAGATCGCCAACTACCACCCCTACCCGCCCACCCCGTGGAACGCCAGCACGCGGGACACGTTCGGTACCCCCGGTCCCTACGAGGACGCGGTGCAGAACACGCCGATCTTCGAGGAGAACACCCCGGAGAACTTCAAGGGCATCGACATCATGCGGACCGTCCGCAGCTTCGACCCCTGTCTGCCGTGCGGCGTCCACATGTACGTGGGCGGCGGCAAGACCGTCCAGCAGATGCATGTGCCCACCGGGCTGAGCGGACTGGCCGGATGAGCGCCGCAGCGACGGTCGTCGCACCCCCGAGGGCCCTCGACGCCGTGGAGGCCGGGCGGCGGGTCGAGGACCTGCTCGACCGCCTGAGCACCACCGGCGACCAGGAAGTGTGCGCCGCAGCAGAGGAGTTGGTGCGGGTCCTGATGGACTTCTACGGCGCAGGCCTGGCCCGGATCGTCGGCCGCCTCGGCACCCCCGCGGACCGCGGAACCGGCGACGGGCCGCTCGCCGCGCTCCTCGACGACGAACTCGTGTCGAGCCTGCTGGCCCTGCACGATCTGCACCCGGAGGACATCGGCACACGGATCACGCGCGCCCTGGACTCCGTAAGCGACCCCGTCGAGGTCGTCGGCTTCGACGAGGAGACCGGCATCCTGCGGCTGCGCTCCTCGGCCGAGGCCGGCGACGGCGGTGGCTGCGGCTGCCCGAGCACGGGCGCGGCGACGCAGCGCAGCGTCGAGGACGCGCTGGCCTGCTTCGTACCGGAAGTGGAGCAGGTGGTCATGGAGTCGGTGACCACCGACCGGGAGCCACCCCTGCTCCAGATTGCCACCCGCCCGCCGGCCGGAACTGCCGGTGCCGGGGCGACCGTTGCCGCGACGGCACCGTGAGCGCCCCCCCGACCAGGGCCGAGCGTCGCCCCGCGCCCGTTGCCCGCGCCCGCGGCCTGCGCAGATTCGCCACGCCGCCGGAACCCCGGCAGGAACGGTGCGAGCTGTGCGGCGTGCCGGTGACCGAGGGCGGTCACCGGCATCTCGTGGACACCGAGAAGCGGGCGCTGGCCTGTGCGTGTACTCCGTGCGCCCTGCTGTTCGAGCGGCCCGGCGCAGCGCACGGACGCTTCAGAACGGTCCCGGACCGCTATCTGTCCGATGCGGACCACCGTCTCGACGACGGTGCGTGGGAGCTTCTGCAGATCCCGGTCGGCGTCGCGTTCTTCTTCCGCAACGCGGCGCTGGACCGGCTGGTCGCGCTCTACCCGAGCCCGGCCGGAGCCACCGAGAGCGAACTCGACCCGGAGACCTGGCAGACCGTGCTCGGCGCCAGTCGCCTCGCCGCCCTTCTCGAACCCGATGTCGAGGCCCTGCTGATGCGTCGTACGGAGGGCCGGGCCGAGTGCTACCTCGTACCGATCGACATCTGTTACGAGCTGGTGGGACGCATGCGCCTGCTGTGGCAGGGCTTCGACGGCGGCGCCGAGGCCAGGGCCGATCTCCAGGCGTTCTTCGCGCACGTCGAGGGACGCGCCCGAACCCAGGAGAAGGGGCAGTCCCGGTGACGGAATTCGCCTTCACCTGCACCGGAGTCCGCGCCGACGCGTACGCGGCGGGCCCCACGCTGGTCTTCCGGCTGCGCATCACCACGTCCGGAGAAGCCCGGGTGCACGCCCTTGCGCTGCGCTGCCAGATCCGTATCGAACCGGCCCGGCGCGGTTACGAGCCGGGCGAGGCCGACGGACTGCACGACCTCTTCGGCGACCGCTCACGCTGGGGAAACACGCTCCAGCCCCTGCAGTTCGCCCAGGTCTCCCTCATGGTCCCGTCCTTCACGACGGAGACCGAGGTGGACCTCGTCGTGCCCTGCACCTACGACCTGGACATCGCCGCGACACGGTACTTCGACGCGCTCCAGGACGGCGAGGTGCCGCTCCTCCTGCTCTTCTCCGGCACGGCCTTCACCGGGGACAGCGGTTTCCACGTCGAGCCGATTCCCTGGGACCGCGAGGCGCCCTTCCGGATGCCGGTCGCGGTGTGGAAGGACATGATCGAGCAGCACTTCCCGGGCTGCGGCTGGATCCGGCTGCCGCGCGACACCATGAACGCCCTGCTCGCCTTCCGGTCGCGGCAGGCCCTGCCGTCCTGGGAGACGACCGTCCAGGCCCTGATCGACCTGGCCGGAGACGCAGGTACCCCACCTCCGCAGTGCCCTGAGCGCCCCGTGCACCGGGCCGTACTGCCCCGGGTCACCGAGAGGACGGCGCCGTGACCTCATCCCTCCTCACGCCCGCACTGGAGACCCGGTTCGCCATCGCACGGCAGGTGGCCGACACCGTCCTCTTCGAGGGCTATGTGCTCTACCCGTACCGGGCCTCGGCGGCCAAGAACCGGCTCCGTTGGCAGTTCGGGGTGCTCGTGCCGCCCGGCTGGGGCGCCGACCGCGAGGAGCACGACTTCCAGCACACCGAGTGCCTGATGGAGCCGAAGCCCGGCGCGACGCTCGCCGTCGAAGCACGGTTTCTGCACGCCCAACGGCGCACGGTGCAACAGGCCCGCGACGACGGCACGTTCGCGACCGTGGCCGAACTCGAACTCGCCGACCGGGTGCTGGTCCCCTGGGACGAGGGCGCCGAGGAACGCGTCGAAGTGGTCGTGGACGTCGCCGAACTGGCCGGGGACGGTGTCACCGTCCCCTTCACCAGGCCCGCCCGCGAGGAGACCGAACCCGTCCTGGACGCGGACGGGCGGACGCTGGGCCGTCTGGTCCGCCGCTGCGAGGAGATCAGCGGCGTGGTGCGGCTGTCCGCCCGCGAACTCGACGGCCCCTACCGGGTCATGAGGCTCACCGCAGTGGTGGAGAACACCAGCACCTGGACGCCCGGCCCCGCCGAGGCCGATCGGGACGCCGCGCTCCCACGGTCGCTGGTCGCCGCCCACCTCCTGATGGGTCTCAGCGCGGGCTCGTTCCTGTCGATGACGGACCCGCCCGAGTGGGCGAAGGGCGCGGTCGCGGCCTGCCGCAACCTGCACACCTGGCCGGTGCTCGCCGGGGAACCCGGGCGTGCGGACCTGATGCTGTCGTCCCCGATCATCCTGGAGGACCATCCGGCCATCGCCCCCGAGAGCCCCGGAGCGCTCTACGACGCCACCGAGATCGACGAGATCCTCGCCCTGCGGACGGCGGCCCTGACCGACCAGGAGAAGCGCGAGGCCCGCGGAACCGACGCCCGGGCGGCCGCGGTCGTCGACCTGGCCGAATCGATGCCCCCCGAGGTCCTGGAGCGGCTGCACGGCGCGGTGCGGGCCCTGCGCGAGATCACCGGACCCGACACGTCCCCGCGCGCCGCCCAGGACCCCCTCCCGGACGGCGTGGACCTCATCGACGCCCGCGGCGTGCTTCGCCCCGACACCCCGTGGTGGGACCCCGCGAGCGACGACACCGCCGCCCCGGCCCGGGATCGCGTTCTGGTGGGCGGCCGGTCCGTGGGCGTGGGCAGCCGCGTCCTTCTACGACCGGGACTGCGGCGTACCGACGCCCAGGACCTGTTCCTCAAGGGCCGCAGCGCACAGGTCGAAGCGGTGCTCCACGACGTCGACGGCGGAGTGCACCTCGCGGTCACGGTCGAAGGCGACCCGGGCGCGGACATCCGCCGTGAGCAGGGGCGCTTCCTGTATTTCCAGCCGGACGAGGTCGCCCCCCTGGAGGATGCGTGAACGCCCCCGCGCAGGAACGTCCGAGAACCCTGGTCGCCGGGATCGGGAACATCTTCCTCGGCGACGACGGCTTCGGCGTCGAGACGGTGCGCGCACTGTCCTCGCACCGTCTCCCGGACCATCTCGAGGTGGTCGACATCGGCGTACGGGGCGTCCACCTCGCCTACCAGCTCCTCGACGGATACGACACGCTCGTCCTGATCGACGCAACCGAGCGCGGCGGCGCCCCGGGAACCCTGTACCTGATCGAGGTCGACGAACCCGGCGCAGTCGAGCCGCAGAACGCACTGCTCGACGGCCACCGGATGACCCCCGACGCAGTCCTGGCACTGCTCGGAACCCTGTGCGCCGGCACCGGAGCCGTACCGCCGAGGCGCACGCTCGTCGTCGGCTGCGAACCCGACAACGTCGACGAAGGGATCGGGCTGAGCGCTCCGGTGGCCGCAGCAGTGCCACAGGCCGTACGGATGGTCCTGGACCTCGTACTGGAAGAAGACCACGGAGCCGCCGCCCAGCGGGCGGCGGCCGGACCCGCCATGAACTGAGCAGAAGGGACCCACCCCATGAAGAAGACCCTCATCTGCGGCCTGACCGCCGCCGCCCTCGTCGCCCTCGCCGCGCAGGTCCTGCCCGACGTCAAGCGCTATCTGCGGATGCGCTGCATGTGACGGCGCCCGCCGCCCGGTCCCGGCCCCTGGCTGCACCGAATGGTGCATGTGCCGTACGGGTACCGGCGAGCCGGTCCGCCGGCCCCCGTCACCCGCCGCTGTAATGACGCACGGCAGGACGGAGATGCAATGCACGAGATGTCGATCGCCATGGCCGTCGTCGACCAGGTGGAGGAGGCGGCTCAGGCAGGCGGAGCCGCCTCGGTCGGGTCCGTCCGGCTCCAGGTCGGCGAACTGGCCGGAGTCGTTCCTGACGCCCTGTCCTTCTGCTTCGGACTCGCCTGCGCCGGGACCGTTCTGGAAGGCGCCGAACTCGTCGTCGAACCCGTGGCGGCCCGCGCGCGGTGCGAGCCCTGCGCGGACGAATGGGCGGTCGGCATGCCGCCGCGCCTGTGCTGTCCGGCCTGCGGCGAGCCGACCGCCGAACTCCTGTCGGGGCGCGAGCTGCAGATCGTCAGCGTGCACTGGCAGGACGGACCCGAACACGAACACGCCCGCGAACCGATCTCCCAGGAGCGCTGAACGATGTGCCGTGAAGTCGACCTGCAGCAGGCGGTACTCGCCAAGAACGACGCGACGGCGCACAACCTGCGAGCCGTGCTCACGGCGCGCGGCACCACCGTCGTCAACCTGCTCTCCAGCCCCGGCAGCGGCAAGACCGAACTGCTGGAAGGCGAACTCGGCCGGGCCCGGGAGAGGGGAGTGCCGGTCGCCGCGCTCACCGCCGACCTCGCCACCGAGAACGACGCGGTCCGCCTGGCCCGGTCCGGAGCCCCCGTCAAACAGGTGCTGACCGACGGACTCTGCCATTTGGAGGCCGGGATGCTGGGCCGCCACATCGACGACTGGCTGCCCGACGGGACCCGGATCCTCTTCGTCGAGAACGTCGGCAACCTGGTCTGCCCCGCCTCGTACGACCTCGGGGAAACGCTCAGGGTCGTCCTCGCCTCCGTGACGGAAGGCGAGGACAAGCCGCTGAAGTACCCCACTGCGTTCGGACTGGCCCAGCTCGTCGTGGTCACCAAGACCGACCTTGCGCAGGCCGTCGGATTCGACGAGGCCGCATTCCGTGCCCATGTCCAGCAGGTCAACCCCGGTGTGGACGTGGTGCTCACCGCCGCCCGCCGCGGTGAGGGGGTGGGCACGCTGCTCGACCGGGCCCTGGCCGCCGGGGAAGGCGCCTCCGTCCACACACCGGTGATGGCCCGGCAGCACCCGTCCCACCAGCACCCGCATACGCACAGCAACCAGGACCACCGCACGCACGGAGGCCAGCACACCCACAGCCACACGCATACGGGCGTGCACACGCACACGCATCCGGACGTCGGAACCCACGATCACCCGCACACCGGTCCGCACGCCCACGCGCACCCCGACGAGCCGCTCGTCGTGACGACAGCACCCGCCTCCGCGGCAGAGCCCCGCCCGTGACGACCCCACAGCCCGGGACCGTCGTCGCCGGAGCCGTGCAGAGGCGGCGGGTCGTGGTCCGCGGCGTCGTGCAGGGGGTGGGCTTCCGGCCCTATCTGTACGCCCGCGCCACCGGGCTCGGGCTTGCCGGACACGTCACCAACACCACCGAAGGCGTTGTCGCCGAGGTCGAGGGCGCCCCGGCCGCGGTGGCACTGTTCTGCGACCGGATCGCCGCGGACGCCCCACCGCTCGCACTGGTGGACTCCGTCGACCACAGGGAAGTCCCCGCCGCCGGCGGATCCCGCTTCAGCATCGAGGACTCCCTGACCGGCGGACCGGCCCGCACACTGGTCTCCCCGGACGTGGCCACCTGCGCCGACTGCCTCACCGAACTGGCTGATCCGGCCGACCGGCGCCACCGCCACCCCTTCATCACCTGTACGCACTGCGGGCCCCGCTTCACCATCGTCACCGGAGTGCCGTACGACCGCGCACACACGACCATGGCCCGCTTCCCGATGTGCGCCGACTGCGCCCGCGAGTACGCCGACCCCACCGACCGGCGCTTCCACGCACAGCCGGTCGCCTGCCCCGACTGCGGCCCCCGGCTGCGACTGCTCGTGGGACAGCCGGACCGAACACAGCCGGCACAGCCCGCAACCGGACGCGACCCGGTCGCGGAGGCCCGCCGACTGCTGTCCGACGGCGCTGTGCTCGCGATCAAGGGACTCGGCGGCTACCACCTTGCGTGCGACGCCGAGAACTCCGCCGCGGTGTCCCTGCTGCGCCGTCGCAAGGCCCGCGGCGACAAGCCGTTCGCCATGATGGCCCGCGGCATCGACGACATCGCGCACCTCGTGCAGCTGGGCGCCGAGGAGCGGGCTCTGCTCATCGGCGCTGTCCGGCCCGTCGTCCTGCTGCGACGCCGCACCGACGCCCGCCCGGGCCCCGGTACTCCATGGCCGTCCGACGCGGTCGCCCCGGGCAGTCCCGACCTCGGCGTCATGCTCCCGTACACCCCGCTGCACCACCTCCTGCTGGGCCTGCCCGGTGACCCGCCGGGACCGCGCCTTCTGGTCATGACCAGCGGCAACGTGGCCGGTGAACCGATCGTCACGGACGACGACGAGGCGCTGGAGCGACTGGCCCACCTCGCCGACGGCTGGCTCACGCACGACCGCCCGATCCACGTGCCGTGCGACGACTCCGTCGTGCGTGTCTGCGACGGGGAGCGGCTGATCGTACGGCGCTCACGCGGCTATGCCCCGCTGCCGCTCGCCCTGCCGCACCCGGTACCCGCGACCCTCGCCACCGGCGGCGACCTGAAGAACACCTTCTGCCTCGCCGAGGACCACAGGGCCTGGCTGTCCGCCCATGTCGGCGACATGGACGACCTCGCCACCCAGCACGCCTTCGAACGCGCCGAACAGCACGTGGAAACCATCACCGGAGTGCGGCCCGGCATCCTGGCCACCGACCGGCATCCCCGCTACCGCACCGGCCAGTGGGCCCTGCGCCGGGCCGACGGACGGCCGGTCGTCCGTGTACAGCACCACCACGCGCATATCGCGGCCGCAATGGCCGAGCACAGAAGGGACGGCAGCCGCCGAGTGATCGGCGTCGCGTTCGACGGCACCGGTTACGGGGACGACGGCGCGGTGTGGGGTGGCGAGGTCATGCTGGCCGACTACGAGACGTACCACCGCTTCGCGCACCTCGCGTACGTTCCGCTGCCCGGCGGCGACGCCACCGTGCACCGGCCCTACCGGATGGCGCTCGCTCATCTCTACGCGGCAGGCATCGGCCCGACGGACGACCTGCCTTGCGCGGCAGCCTGCCCGCCGGACGAACGGCGTGTGCTGCTACGGCAGTTGGAGCGAAACCTCAACTGTGTCCCCACCTCCAGCATGGGCCGGCTGTTCGACGCCGTCTCCTCGCTGGCGGGCGTCTGCCACCGGGCCGGGTACGAAGCCCAGGCCGCCGTCGAACTGGAGGCCGCAGCGGTCGGCGCCGCCGCGGACCCCGGACCCGGTTACGGCTTCGCGCTGCGCCCGGCGGGCACGGCCGACGGCCGGCAGTTGATCATGGACCCGTCGCCGGTGGTGGCAGCCGTCGTCGACGACGTGCGTGCCGGTACGGCGCCGACGCTTGTCGCCGCACGTTTCCACGCGGCTGTCGCGAGTCTCGTGCTCCACGTGTGCACCGCGGCCCGCGAACAGCACGACCTGCATGAAGTCGCCCTGACCGGAGGCGTGTTCGCCAACACCCTTCTCTCCTCCCTGTGCGCCAGGACGTTGAGCGAGAACGACTTCACCGTCCTGCGCCACCGGGAAGTCCCCCCGAATGACGGCGGACTGGCGCTCGGCCAGCTCATGGTGGCCGCCCGCACCGGAGCGGCGCACACCAGCGCCGCCGACTGACGTCCTGCCCGGCAGAGCCGGGCAACGCCCCCACAGCAAGGAGCAGCCATGTGCCTGGCGGTACCCGGCAGAGTGATGGACATCGAGGAACGTGACGGTACCCGGATGGCCACCGTCGACTTCGGCGGTGTGGTCAAGGAGGTGTGCCTGGAATATCTGCCGGACCTCCAGGTCGGTGAATACGCCATTGTCCATGTGGGGTTCGCCCTGCAGCGACTCGACGAGGAGTCGGCACGGAAGACGCTCGACCTCTTCGCCGAACTCGGTCTGCTCCAGGAGGAGTTCGGAGATCCGTGGGAACTGGCCGCAGAGGCCGGCGGTACGTCCCCGACCGGTGCCGCCGACGTACCGCAGGAGGTTCAGCGGTGAAGTACATCGAAGAGTTCCAGAACCCGGACCTGGCGCGTCGGCTGCTCGACGACATCCACTCCATCGTGACCCGTCCGTGGGCGCTGATGGAGGTCTGCGGCGGACAGACGCACACCATCATCCGGCACGGTATCGACCAACTCCTGCCGGACCAGGTCGAACTGATCCATGGTCCGGGCTGTCCCGTCTGCGTCACGCCACTGGAGGTCATCGACAAGGCGCTGGAGATCGCCTCCCGCCCCGAGGTGATCTTCTGCTCGTTCGGGGACATGCTCCGGGTCCCGGGAACCGGCCGTGACCTGTTCCGGGTCCGCAGCGAGGGCGGCGACGTGCGGATCGTGTACTCGCCGCTCGACGCCCTGAAGGTCGCCCAGCAGAACCCCGACCGCGAGGTGGTCTTCTTCGGGATCGGATTCGAGACCACCGCACCGCCCAACGCCATGACGGTGTATCAGGCGCGCAGGCTCGGCATTCCGAACTTCAGCCTGCTGGTGTCCCATGTGCGGGTCCCCCCGGCCATCGAGGCGATCATGCAGTCCCCGAGCTGCCGGGTGCAGGGGTTCCTCGCCGCCGGCCACGTGTGCAGCGTGATGGGCATGCGGGAGTACCCGGAGCTGGCCGAACGGTTCCAGGTCCCCATTGTGGTCACCGGTTTCGAGCCGCTGGACATCCTCGAAGGCGTACGGCGGACCGTCCTGCAGCTGGAGCGCGGTGAGCACACCGTGGAGAACGCGTACCCCCGCGCCGTGCACCCGGACGGGAACCCGGCGGCGCTCACCATGCTGGAGGACGTCTTCGAAGTCACCGACCGCGCCTGGCGCGGTATCGGCACCATTCCCGACAGCGGCTGGCGGCTCTCCACCCGCTACCGGGACTACGACGCCGAGTACCGCTTCTCCGTCACCGGCATCGCCACCGAGGAGCCCGCCGAATGCCGCAGCGGTGAGGTCCTGCAAGGACTGCTGAAGCCCCACGAGTGCGAGGCGTTCGGCACCACCTGCACCCCGCGCAACCCGCTCGGGGCCACCATGGTCTCCAGCGAGGGCGCCTGCGCCGCGTACTACCTCTACCGGCGCCTGGACATCAGGACCGCACCCAGGGAGACGAGCCCCGTTGTCTGAGACCACCGAAGCACTGAACACCACGGTCACCGCCACCGCGGACGTCCCCGGCGAGGCGCCCGTACTCGACCTCACGGCATGGACCTGCCCCGCACCCCTGCGCGACCAGCCGCGAGTGGTGATGGGCCACGGTGGCGGTGGCGCACTCTCGGCCGAACTGGTCCAGCACGTCTTCGCGCCCGCCTACGGGGGCGACGTGCTCGCGCAGCTGGCCGACTCCGCCGTGGTGTCGCTGGGCGGCGCCCGGCTGGCCTTCTCCACGGACTCGTACGTCGTGCGGCCGCTGTTCTTCCCCGGCGGCAGCATCGGTGACCTCGCGGTCAACGGCACGGTCAACGACCTGGCCATGAGCGGAGCCCGGGCCGCCTATCTCTCCTGCGGTTTCATCCTGGAGGAGGGCGTCGAGCTCTCGGTCGTCGCACGCGTGGCCGACGCGCTGGGCACGGCGGCGCGCAGAGCGGGCGTCGAGGTGGCGACCGGCGACACCAAGGTCGTGGACGCCGGTCACGGCGACGGCATCTTCATCAACACCGCCGGGATCGGCCTCGTCCCGGCCTGCGTCGATCTGCGTCCCCAGCGAGTGGTCCCCGGCGATGTCGTGATCGCCAGCGGTGCGATCGGCGTGCACGGCGTGGCGATCATGAGTGTGCGCGAGGGCCTCGAGTTCGGCGTGGAGATCGAGAGCGACTGCGCGGCCCTGGGCGGGCTGGTGGAGACCATGCTCGCGGTCACCCCCGACCTCCATGTCCTGCGCGATCCCACACGTGGCGGACTGGCCGCGGCACTCAATGAGATCGCGGTGGCCTCGGGCACCGGTGTCGTCATTCAGGAGCGCAACGTTCCGGTCCCGCCGGCCGTGGCCAACGCCTGCGCCGTCCTGGGCCTGGACCCGATGTACGTGGCCAACGAGGGAAAACTCGTCGCGTTCGTCCCCCGTGAGCACGCCGAAGCCGTTCTGGAGGCGATGCGGGCTCATCCGCTGGGAGCGGAGGCGACCGTGATCGGCGAGGCCGTGGAGGCGCATCCCGGCATGGTCGTGGCCCGCACCGGGCTCGGCGGGACGCGCGTGGTCGACCTGCCGATCGGGGAACAGCTGCCGCGGATCTGCTGATCCGACGGTTCTGCGGACCGCTCGCGCGGATGCGGGAGCGGCGTCGTGTGGCGACCCTGGAGAGGTGGGGGAGACTCGCTGAGGAGGACCACCCATGTCCATGATGGACAAGATCAAGCACATGCTGAAGGGCCACGAGGACCAGGCGGGAAAGGGCATCGACAAGGCGGGTGACGCCATCGACACCAAGACGCAGGGCAAGTACACCGGCCAGGTCGACACGGCCCAGGACAAGCTCAAGGACGAGTTCGGTTCGGAGCAGGGGCAGGACCGGCCGCCGCAGCCCTGACCAGGCCGCCGTGCTCCTGCGGATCGCGCGGACGCCCGACGATGATCCCTTGCGCCCCATTCCCGTGCCCGCTGCCGGCGGAGGATGCGTACGGGTCGTGCGCGGGCACCGGCTCCGGGGTGACGACGCCGCACCGGGCTCGCACGAGCCCGATGCGGCGCGTCCTTACGGGCCCGGACGCCGGGTGAAGCCGGTGGCCGGGCGTTCCATCCGCTCGCCGTCCACGATGATGTCGACGGCTTCGTTGTAGAACGCGATGAGGTTCTTGACCGCCCCCGCGGCCGGGACGGGGTCGGGGTAGCTCCATGCCACATGCGCCGGTGCGTCGCTGTCCGTGTCGGTCAGGGACCAGTATTCGGCCGTCCCCTTGTACGGGCATCCCGTGCGCAGGCCGGTCGGGGTGAACAGATCGAGGCGGACGTCCTCGCGGGGGATGTAGTAGCGGACAGGAAGGCGTGTCTCGAAGAGGAGCACCGGGCTGCGGGTGTCCGCGACCAGAGTTCCGTCGATCTCGATCTGCACGTGCCGAGAGCTGCGGAGCGCGTCCACGCGCGAGTACGGGTCGCGGGGATGGACAAAGATCTCTTCGTCCTCCTCGTACCAGTGATCAGGGCCTACGCCGACGCGTCCGAACCATTCGAAGGCGATGTGTCCGGCGAGTTCGGCGCCCGGAAAGGCCCATGCGGCGTTGGGCTCCGCGACGCCGTCCACGACGAGGTCGTAGAAGACCGTGGAGCCGGAGTGCGCACCCACGTCGGGGTCGGTCGCCGGGCGGAGCAGATCGGTGCGGACGTCGTCCCGAGGGAAGGCGTAGAGCGGCACGGCATGGCCGGGTTCCCACACGAGGACCGGTCGGCGGCTGTCGACGACGACGGTCGTGCCCTTCTTCCCGCGCACCCGGCGCTCGCTCGGCTCCCAGGTGAGGACGGTGTCCGGTACCGGGTGACGGCGCTCGACGGCAGGGGCGGGTGGAGTGGTCACGAGGTCCTCCTGCGCGAAAGTACTGAATCGAGGTGCGCGTCCTGGTCTCTGCGGCGGTCCACCGGTCACGGGGCGCGTGAGCCGGCTCCATGCGCCCGCCCGGTCCGGTTCGGTCACCGGCCAGGGCCGGTGACCGGCCGTCCCCTTGACCCGCAGCCCAAGGGGTACAGGACTTGGCTGTCTCAGCGTACGAATGTCCGCACGCGGGCGCCTGCGGATCCCCCGGTTGGCCGGGCCGTCCGGGATGCGGCTCGCGCGCCTTCCGTGGAACGTGGGGGAGTGGTGCAGCAGAGGAGAGCCCCGTGGATCCCTGTCGGTGTCATCGTGCTGGCCGTGGTGACCGACCTGGCGACACCGCCCAACGTGACGTCCGCCCCGCTGCTGATGGCAGCGCCGGTCTCGGCCGCTCCGCTACTGATGCCGGGGGGCATTGTCGCCGTGGGCCTCGTGTCGATGGTGGTGCACGCCGGACTGACGAGGGTCGACGGCACCTTCGGCTGGCACCGGGGCGTCGCCAATCAGGTCACTCTCCTCGCCGTCACCGTGCTCGCCGTCCTCATCAACCGCACTCTGCACCGTCAGAACGCCAGAACCAGGCGTGCACTCCACATCGCTGCCGTGGCACAGCGCGCCGTTCTGCCCCGCCCACCGTCACGGCTGGACGGTCTGGAGATCGCCGCACGCTATGTGCCCGCCGAGAACGAGGCCATGATCGGCGGGGATCTGTACGTCGTGCAGAGCACCCCGCACGGCACCCGCCTCATGGTCGGGGACGTGCGCGGCAAGGGACTGGGCGCGGTGAACGCCGTCTGCGCCGACATCGGCGCCTTCCGGTACGCCGCGGACGAGGCCGAGGACCTCGGTCAGCTCGTGCTCGCGCTGGAGCGTGCGCTGGTGCGCGAGGGAGGACGGCGCGGGGGCCTGGAACAGCAGGAGGGCTTCACCACCGCTCTGGTCGCGGAGTTCTCCACCGATCTGAATGTCGTGCGAGTGGTGAACCGTGGCCATCCGCCGCCGCTGCTTCTCGACCCGCAGGGGACGGCCACGGTCCTCGAACCCTCGCAGGAAGCGCCGCCCCTCGGGATGATCACGCTGGGGGACTGGGTCTTCCCCATCGACAGCTTCTCGTTCCCGCCCGGATCGACCCTGCTCTGCTACACGGACGGAATCACCGAAGCCAGGGATGCCGCCGGCACGTTCTACGACGCCGCCACCCGACTGCCCATCCTGCTCCGGTGCGGCACGCGCACCGGAACATCCGCCACGCCGTCACAGACCCTCGACGCACTGGTCCGCGACGTACGACGTCATGCGGGCGGCAGACGCCAGGACGACCAGGCGCTTCTGGCCCTGCACCGCCCGTACGCGTGACGTGCGTCTTCGGCGAGCCGCAGACCGGCGACCAGGGACTGCCGAAGTCCATGTCCGAGGCCGGCCGACATGTTGCCGCACTTCCGCGGGGCGGGGGCGCCCGAGGGCGCGTCCTGTTGCGGCGAATCCGTGGAGGCCGAGGAACCGTCGTCGGCTCCATCGGGCAAGCGCCGGACCCCGTCCTCCGGACGCCACCGGGTCCCTCTCCGGCACCCGGGGCTGCTGCGGAGATACCGGGAGGGGACGCGGAGCGGGCCTTTCGGCGCGTCACGGAGAAGCCGGACCCCTGTCCGGGGAGACTTTCGGCATGACCAATGCAACGAAGGCAGTCCTCGAGGGCGGCCCCGAGGACCTTCCCGACCGGATCGTTCCCCTCACCACACCGGTGCCGGACCTCAAGATCCCGTTCCGCGGTGGGTACGAGCACTTCAAGGCAACGACGCGTCACCAGGAGACCGCCGAGGGCCAATTGCCCATCTACGAATGGTGGGAACGCACGGAAATCCCGGGATAGGCGCCACACCGGTACGGGCTTCCCGCCCGCCCGATACGTACGCACTGTCCGTCCGACCGACGTGTGCGCATCTCCAGCCCGGCTCCCGCACTGTCGACGAGTCCGCCGAGGTATGCCGTTCGGCCGCCTTCCGGTGGCGCGTCCGGGCAGGCGGCTGCTTGCTGGTCCCAGGGCCCCCAGGAGAGGAAGCGAGCGCTCATGGAGCCACAAGGGAGGAAGGGGCAGGCGCTGCAGACTCCGCGGGCGGCCGGGCTGGCCGGAGTTGTCTTCGCGGTGCTGCTCGCGGCCGCCATCATCCTGATCCGGCTGGCGATCCCCGAGGACGAGGGCGCGCTGACCGCTGAAGGATTCAACGATTCCTCGCGCCGGAGCGCGGTGAGGACGGCGCTCGCCCTCGTCCCCTTCGCGGGCATCTTCTTTCTGTGGTTCGTGGGCGTGCTGCGCTCCCACGTCGGGCAAGCGGAGGACAAGTTCGTCACCACCGTTTTTCTGGGCAGCGGGCTGATCTTCGTGGCCTCGTTGTTCGGGGCGGCCGCGGCCGCCGCAGGCGTGCTGTCCGTCGGAGTCCCGTCCGGGAACGACCCGGGACTGCCGTCCTGGGACTTCGGCCGCCACTTCGCGTACACGATGCTGACGGACTACGCGATGCGGATGGCTGCGGTGTTCACGCTCACGACATCGACCTTGGGGCATCGCCTCGGGGTCTTTCCGCGGTGGCTCACCCTTCTGGGCCTCCTCGTCGCCCTGGCGCTGCTCTTCGTGGCGCCCGACATCGCCTGGGCGGAGCTGGTCTTCCCGGCCTGGTCCCTGGTCGTCAGCGGCTACATTCTCGTGGTCAGCGGCACCACCGGGCCCGATGCCGCGGATGCGTCCTGACTGTGGTCCCGGCCCCACGGGTCGGCATCCACAGTTCGTTCGGCGCGCCGCTCGCCCGGCTGGAGGCGCAGCTCGCCCTGACCGTGCCGGCCCGCAGGCTCGACAACCCTCGTTTGGTGGCGGACCCGCCCCTTACCGGCAGAACGCGGTCCTGCGCGGCCCCCGCCGTCTGAACATCACGTTCGACGGTCTCCGCCCGTAGGGAGCGACTCTCCGGTCATGTCGTCAGCCGGATGAGGGGGCGGACTGCGCGGTGCTGGGGCGGGCAGGCCGTGGCCGAACACGACACCTCGGAAGAACGCCGTGCAGCCGGCGGACCTCAGGAGCGCCCGGTCTCACGCGCGATGCATCCGCCCCAGGGCGCTCCGGGCGCGTACCGCCGGCCTTGAGCCCCGTTCCGCCGGCGAATTCCGGGTTCCCTCGGGCGCCATGGTCCACGAGGCGATCCTGCGGCTGGGTGTGCCGCCCAGACCGCCCGGCGGTGCCTGCCTGTGGTGATGCGGTGTGTCTGCGGACGGCCCGGAGGTTGTCCCGGCACCGCATGCCGCAGGTTGCCAGGTCTCAAGCCCACGTGGTGTCCGACGGGTGCCCCGCCGCATTGCCGTCGTGGGCGTACCGAAAACAGCTGTACGGGCATGTTGTCGATGGGCCGGACGGGGCTGCGGCCCGGTTGGCACCGCGACGTCGGCGCGCCGGGTGGTGAGAGGGCTGCGACGGCCGGCTTCGGCAGGACGTGCTCGGCGGGTGGTGCCGCGATCTTGGTGCGGGAGGGGATGCGATCGGCCGCCGCAGGATTCCACGCGGCGCGGTGGGCGCTGATGACGGCCTTTCAGCGCGCCGGGGATCGGGGTTTTCTGTGTGCCGGAGTCCGGCGGCGTGCTGCCGACAGGGTGAGCGGGCGTCAGGATGTCGCCCGTAAAGCCTAATCATGTGCCAGATGGTCATGCTATGTTACTTTTTGACGGAGCGTCAGATGTGAACTCGCCTTGCGACAGATGCCGTGCGTACACCCGGTTGGCTCTCTGGTGCCACGCCTTCGATATGCCCGATATGACAGATAATCAGGCTGTCAGTACGTTCGTCACAGGTCGGCTGCCCAGCCGGCGTCTCTGAGAGCAGGGAGAAGTGACATGGCCACGCGTACGCGTACTTTCGCCGTTACCGCCGCTGTAGCGGGCGCAGCGGTCCTCGCCACCACCGGCATCACCTACGCCTCGGCAACCGGCACCCAGGCCGCTCCGTCTGTCCAGCAGGCCGCCCCCGACGCGGCTCCGCTCGGTGGTGAAGGCGGTGGCAACGCCGGCAACGGGGGCAACGGGGGCAACGGGGGCAAGGGGAACGAGGGCGGCTACGGCGGTGGCGGCGGTGGCGGCTACGGTGGCGGCAACGAGCGTGGTGGTTTCCGCTACAAGGAGGAGGGCCGGATCTTCATCAACGAGCGTTCTTACTCGGCTCGTGGTGAGGATGGCTGCATCACGGTGGTGAGCGGTCTGGGTGCCCGGAGCTTCAACATCCGTAACGAGAGCCGCCGGACCGTTGAGTTCTTCCGCGGGGCGACCTGCGACAACGGTTCCCCGGTTGCGACGGTCGGTCCCTGGAGCACCAGCAACGGTGTCTTCACCCGTCAGCACATCCGTGGCGGCGTGTTCGTCAAGAACGGTGTCGTGGGCAGCTTCCGGGTGGTCCGGGACCACTACGACAGGGAGTGGTGAGGGGCCACTTCCACAGGTGGTAGAGCAGGGTCTGCATGACATGGAAACCCCGGCCCGTCGGAATCGGGCCGGGGTTTCCCGCACGAGGGACACCTCTCGGCGGATATCCGGTCCCTGACCGGCGCACACGTGCGCGACCCGCGCTCGGTGCCGTATACATCCGCCTCGTCATGCCAGGCGTGAGGTCCTCTCCGGTCGATCTTCGTGGATCAGCCTGCGGCGTATGGTGCGGTGCATCACAAGGCGGAGGATCGTCCTCGTACTGGGCGTACGTGGGCGACTGCGACAACGCGGCGAGGTGCCGCGCCGGATATCGCGGGCCCACGAAGGTCGGCCGAACAAACCTGACCGAGTGCCCCATGTCGCGCCGGGCTGACTCGGACGGCTGAAGCCTCGCGAAACCGGCTGGGAGGTTTCCGGTGAGGCGTAATGGGGGGCCGACAGAACGAGCAGGCACGCCGTCGCGGGTCGTGTCGGCAGAACGGGATGCCGCGTCCCGGTGGGCCTGCTCCCCTTGTGACCGGCCGGCGTCTCGGCTTCGAACAGGCACTACACGCCTGAGGCGCCGGCCGGTTCGAGAAACCCGCAGGCCAGGAGCCCGCCGGCGCGATCGGTGACTGTCGCGGGCTCGTGGCGTCGGTCGCGCAGGCCGCCACCGTGCTGGACACCTGGCCCATGACGACGAGGCTCTCGATCGCAACTGGACCTGCATCACCAGGATTTCGGGAGCGATGAGTCAACGCGCCGATCGTATGGGTGGGGCCGGCCGCGGGACGTGGCCGGCTGTCCCGGGGAAGGTTCGATCGGCACCGGGATCAGTCCCCGATGCCGATGACGACCTTGCCCCTCGCGGAGCCGCCCTTCACGGCCCGTGGGTCTCCGCGGTCGTGGGAGGGCGACGCCGCGGGTCGACCAGGGGACTGAGTTTTCCGTCGTCGGCGAGCACTGCCATCTCTCGCAGGAGACGTACGCTCGCGACCCGCCCGGGTCGGCGCTCCCACTGCCGGGCCGTGCTTCTCAGGCGTTCGAGAGCAGACTGGAAGAGGAAGGACACGGTGTCGTACGGATCGGCTGGTCCTTCTGGTCGTCGTCCGTGCGTTGCAATGATGGCCTTGCCGCGGAGGGGGGTTCACGCCGGGACCGGTCGGGCCGCGATGCTGTTGGCATCCGGCGCCTCCGGTGTTGAGCATCACCACGAGGAGAGGTACCCATGTCGACGTATCTGGTCAATCACCTGCGCATCCCTGGCGTGCCGGAGGAGGAGAATCTGGCCTATCTGGAACAGGTCGAGGCCACCACGGCGCACTACGGAGGCAAGTGGCTCGCAATTGACGGCGAGGTGCAGGTCCTCGAAGGTGCCTGGCCGGGCTCGGTGGTGCTGATCGAGTTCCCTGACATGGAGACGGCGCAGGCGTGGTACAACTCGCCGGAGTATCAGAAGATCATTCATCTGCGCACGGACCGGACCGTCAGTGATCTGGTCCTGGTCGACGGCGTCAGCTCGGACTTCACGGCTGCCGGCTACGCGCTGCAGCTCCGTGCGACGATTGCGGCGGCCGAGTGCGGCAGCTGATCCGGCCGGTGCCGGACCGGGCCGAGAGACGGGCGGTTCACCTGCGGTACCCCGGCCTCACGCCGATCTCGATGGTCTCGGCACCTGTGCGTTGACGTCCTGATCGGGGTGGACGCCGGATACGACGTGCCCCGCCCGGCCTGCCTGCTGAAGGATCTGCCGGTGCAGGCGCTGGGCCGGACGCGTTCGGACGGTTTCCTGCGCCGCACAGTCCCGCCCCGGATGCCCGGCGCCCGGGGCCGCCCGCCAAGGGGGCGGCTTTGCGTTCACAGCGGCGACGGAGACGACGGCAGCCGACGAGCCGGACCGTTGACCGCTCGACGACCCGGCGGTGGCGGCCCAGACGGGTGGATCCACGTCGATTCGCGTCTGCATCGACGACATCCCTGCCTGCGGGTGCGCTGCATTTGGAGCGCGAAATATGGCGGCTTGAGTGCGACGATGGATCTGTGGTGCCGGAATTCAAGGTCGCGCATGGCCGCCCATGTTGCGTAACCGCACCGATCTGCGGGCTCACCGGAAGTTGCGGCTTGTTCGGCGCCGTCGCTGACGTCCGTCTGAGGGGTTTGCTTGGAAGGTGTGCCGCTTCACCGCTGTAGTGATCCGTGACGCACCGATGAGGTGAGAAGCGGTCCCGGGTGAGGAGTGCGTGAAATGACGACCCTGCTGGAGTGCTTTCTCGCAATCCACGGTAGACGTGATCGCTGGATCAGCAATTCCCGTATGCGAAACCCCAGGAAGGCTCATGCGGATGGAGAGGGTGAGAATTTCTCCACAGCGGAGCATCGGTGGCGAACCGGTGGGGGAGGGGCCCCTTGGGGATGTGCTCGAGCCGCCTATGCCGGCAGCCATGAAACCTGGCGCTACCTGGCCGAGCCCTATCTCTTCGCGTGGCCCGGCATCATTTTTTCCGTTCCTCTTCCTCAGGGTTCCGGGCTTCCGGACGAACGTCACCTTGCCGGTTCGCTGGAGCGTTCCGGAAGAGTCCGTCTGCCGGGCCCGCGGCGCGGACGGGAGGGCTGGTGAAGAGGGATGTCCCGTCATCCCCGGTGGGCACACGGTGTCGGCTACGGCACCTCGCCGCGTTGTCGGAACGCCCGAATACCTCCAATATGCGGACGCCCCTCCGTCCTGCGATGCATCGCATCAGACGCCGCGCGCTGATTCACCACGCCGACGCGGTGTGCGACGACATCGGTTCGCCGGCCGGGTAGCGCCCGGTTCGTGGGGCCGGAGTTGACCGCCTGCGAGGCCGGCCGAAGCGCAGCATGGCGCCGGAGGGATCGCGGAAGGCGCAGGCGCCGACGCTGTACGGCTGGTCGATCGGCTCCCGCAGCGCCTCGCCACCCACGGCGCGGATGCGCTCGAAGGTGGCGTGGCAGTCGTCGGTCCTGAAGCATCGTTGTCGGACACCGAGTGGGGCGAGTTCGAACAGAGGAGAGAACTCGCCTCACGGCGTCCGCGAGAGTCTCGGTCAGTTGCCGACGTAGGCCGCGAGGTGCTCAGCGGTGAGGGTGCGGCGGGCGGCGACGAGGTCGGCGGGTGTGCCCTCGAAGACGATCCGGCCGCCGTCGTGGCCGGCGCCGGGACCGAGGTCGATGATCCAGTCGGCGTGCGCCATGACCGCCTGATGGTGCTCGACGACGATGACCGACTTGCCGGAGTCGACGAGCCGGTCGAGCAGGCCGAGCAGTTGCTCGACGTCGGCGAGGTGCAGGCCCGTGGTCGGCTCGTCCAGGACGTAGATGCCGCCCTTGTCGGCCATGCGGGTGGCCAACTTGAGCCGCTGCCGCTCGCCGCCGGACAGCGTGGTGAGCGGCTGGCCGAGGTTGAGGTAACCGAGCCCGACGTCGGCGAGCCGGCCGAGGATGCGGTGCGCGGTCGGCGTGTGCGCCTCGCCGGTGCCGAAGAACTCATCGGCCTCGGTCACCGACATCGCCAGCACCTCGCTGATGTCGCGGCCGCCGAGGTGGTACTCCAGCACCGATGCCTGGTACCGCTTCCCCTCGCACTCCTCGCAGGTGGTGGCGACGCCGGCCATCATTGCCAGGTCGGTGTAGATGACGCCGGCGCCGTTGCAGTTGGGGCAGGCGCCCTCGGAATTGGCGCTGAACAGCGCAGGCTTCACGCCGTTGGCCTTCGCGAAGGCCTTACGGATCGGGTCGAGCAGTCCGGTGTATGTCGCCGGGTTGCTCCGCCGCGAGCCGCGGATCGCACTCTGGTCGATCGACACCACACCCGCGCCGGCGGGGATCGACCCGTGCACGAGCGAACTCTTTCCGGAGCCGGCGACTCCGGTGACGACGGCGAGCACCCCGAGTGGGATGTCGACGTCGACGTCGCGCAGGTTGTGCGCTGTCGCGCCGCGGATCTCCAGCGTCCCGGTGGGCGTCCGCACCGTGTCCTTGAGGGCGGCCCGGTCGTCGAGATGGCGGCCGGTGATGGTGCCGCCGGCCCGCAACCCCTCGACGGTGCCCTCGAAGCAGACGGTGCCGCCCGCGGTACCGGCGCCGGGGCCGAGGTCGACGACGTGGTCGGCGATCGCGATCGTCTCCGGCTTGTGCTCCACGACAAGCACCGTGTTGCCCTTGTCCCGCAGCCGCAGCAGCAGGCCGTTCATCCGCTGGATGTCATGGGGGTGCATGCCGATGGTGGGCTCGTCGAAGACGTAGGTGACGTCGGTGAGCGAGGAGCCGAGGTGGCGGATCATCTTGACGCGCTGCGCCTCGCCGCCCGACAGCGTGCCCGACGGCCGGTCGAGCGAGAGGTAGCCGAGGCCGATCTCCACGAACGAGTCGAGAGTGTGCCGCAGCGCGGTGAGCAGCGGCGCCACCGATGGCTCGTCGAGGCCTTTGACCCATTCGGCCAGGTCGCTGATCTGCATCGCGCAGGCATCGGCGATGCTGATCCGATTGATCTTCGATGCCCGGGCCCCCTCGCTGAGCCGGGTGCCGTCGCACTCGGGACAGGTGGTGAAAGTGACCGCCCGCTCCACGAACGCCCGGATGTGCGGCTGCATCGACTCCTTGTCCTTGGACAGGAACGATTTCTGGATCTTGGGGATCAGCCCCTCGTAGGTGAGGTTCACGCCCTCGACCTTCACCTTGGTCGGCTCCCGGTAGAGGAAGTCCTGCATCTCCTTCTTGGTGTACTTGCAGATCGGCTTGTTCGGGTCGAGGAGGCCCGACTCGGCGTAGACCCGCACGGTCCAGAAGCTGTCCGATTTCCAGCCGGGGATGGTGAACGCGCCCTCGGCGAGCGACTTGGAGTCGTCGTAGAGCTGCCTGAGGTCGATGTCGGAGACCGTGCCCCGGCCCTCGCAGCGCGTACACATGCCGCCGGTGCGGGTGAAGGTCGCTTTCACCGCCTTCTTGGCACCGCGCTCGACGGTGATCGCACCGCTCGCCCGGACCGAGGGAACGTTGAAGGCGTATGCGCTGGGCGGGCCGATGTGCGGTTTGCCGAGCCGGCTGAAGAGGATGCGCAGCATCGCGTTGGCGTCGGTGGCGGTGCCGACGGTGGAGCGGGGGTCGGAACCCATCCGCTGCTGGTCGACGATGATCGCGGTCGTCAGCCCTTCGAGTACGTCGACCTCGGGCCGCGCCAGCGTCGGCATGAAGCCCTGCACGAAGGCGCTGTAGGTCTCGTTGATCAGCCGCTGCGACTCCGCGGCGATCGTGTCGAACACCAGAGAGCTCTTGCCCGAGCCGGAGACGCCGGTGAATACCGTCAGCCGGCGCTTCGGGATCTCGATGCTGACGTCCTTGAGGTTGTTCTCGCGCGCGCCGTGCACGCGGATCAGATTGTGGCTGTCGGCACCGTGCAGCGCAGTCGACTGCGTGTCAGTCCTCTTGGCCATGCTTTTCGTGTCTCCATCTGTTGGGTGGGGCCGCCTTCGCGGTCTCCGTCGGCGTCGCCTGGCTCGATCCGACCAGCTTCGAGGAGTACTCCTGGTTCTCCTTCGTCGGCGTGGTTGCGGCAACGGTCCGCTGTCTACCAGATCGGCGGTGTCGGCCGGGGTCGCGCTCGGCGCAAGAACCAAGGCATCCACGCCGCTTGGGCCCGTGACGCCTCCGGTACCCGGCCACGCGGCGCGCCCGGCCGAGGCGTCAGAGCAACCAGCGACCATCGCGCATCAGCTCGCGGTCGGGGATCTCGTTCACCTCGCGCGGGGCCTGGCTGCGGCGCGGGGTTCGCCGGCCGGGTAGCGCCCGGTCCGTGGGACCGGAGTTCACTGCCTGCGAGGCTGGCTGAAGCGCAGCATGGTGCCGGAGGGATCGCGGAAGGCGCAGTCGCGGACGCCGTACGGCTGGTCGATCGGCTCCTGCAGCACCTCGCCACCCGCGGCGCGGATGCGCTCGAAGGTGGCGTCGCAGTCGTCGGTCCTGAAGATGACACCGCGCAGCAGGCCCTTCGCCAGCAGTTCCGCCATGGCCTCCTTGTCGGCGGGTGAGGCATTCGGGTCCGCGAGCGGCGGCTCGAGGACGATCTCCACGTCCGGCTGCGACGGCGAGCCGACGGTCACCCAGCGCATACCCTCGAACCCGACGTCGTTGCGCACCTCCAGGCCGAGAACGTCCCGGTAGAAGGCGATCGCCTTGTCGTGGTCGTCGACGGCGATGAAGCACTGTGAAAGCTTGATGTCCATGCGCTTCACGCTACGGATGGGGGTCAGGTTTCGCTTCTCCATTCCTGACCGGTCACGTGTGGATCTTGGCGACACAGGCCAGGAGGGCGGCGCCCTCGTCACGGCTCGGGCCTGGTACGCGCTCGGGCGCTCGCCGACCGGTTCGGTGAAGCGAGAGCTGAACGACCCCGGCGATGTACAGCCGACCGCGAAGCAGACCTCCGTCACGCTCAGGTCGGCCCGCCGCAGCCGGACGCGAGTACTGCCGCGGCCTCGCCTGCACCGATGCCGGAGCAGGAGACCGGCGGCCTGAAGCGGAAGACGGATCGCTCAGATTGCGGAATCCCCGGGTGCTCCGGTGGTGAATGCGAGGATTTCGGGCACTGCTTCGCGCAGGCTCCCGAAGTGGCGGTGCACACCTTCCACCGCGACTGGGGTGTTGACTCCCCACACCGTCATTCCGGCACGCAGCCCGGATTTCACACCGGACGGCGCGTCCTCGATGACCAGACAGTGCTCAGGCCCGGCCCCGAGTCGCTCGGCAGCCAGTAGGTAGGGGACCGGTGACGGCTTGCCTTCCTCGACGGCGGCGGCATCCACCAGCACGTCGGGAACCGGCAGACCGGTCCGGGCGAACCGCCCGCGCACCCGGTGCTCGTAGTTCGACGTCACCAGACCCCAGCAGCCCGAGGGCAGAGCGGACAGCAACTCCGGCGCACCGTCGAAGGCGGCATAGAAACCGGACCGTACGTCCTCGTCTTCCAACGTGTGCAAGGCCGCCAGGCACTCCAGCGGATCCTGATCCGGAGCGACTGCCGCGAAGGTCTCCATCGGCCGCGTCCGCAGCGCCACCCGGTAGACCTCATCAGGGTCCAGTCCGTATCGCACCGCCCAAGTCCCCCAGACCTGCCGCTGATTCGCCACTGCGTCGATCAATGTGCCGTCGACATCAAAAAGGACGTACTTCCGGGGAACAGGTCGAGCGTGTTCGCTGGTCACGTCGTGATCATGCCATCCGCCGCTTCGGCTCGACTACGACGTGCCTGCCGACGAGCACAACACGGCGGCAGGACCTGGCCCGATGAGCCCCGGGTCAGGGGCGTGGTCCGAATGGGTTCAGCGCCACGGACTCGCGGCCTCCGCGGCTGCAGGGGCGACCTGTTCGTGCCCCTGCGTGTCACTGCTACGGACAGCGCCGGTAGCAGTGTTCGGCAGACCGTCGAGCGCGCCTGCTCGCGTGGTGATGGGGATGTCACAGGACCGACGGCAGAGGTTGCCGGGGGCGGGCGCCGGGGCACATGGGACCCCGCACCCCGCTGTCCTTCGGGGCCTTCGATTGCGGCGCGATCAGGGCGTATAGTGCGGTTGCCTGTTGTCGATTCCGTTCCGGCAAGGCACGGTTGTCGGGCGCTTCCGACATACTCCTCCTCGCACCCTGTAGGCCGTCAGCAGGGGCGGAAAGGAACACGATGCTGGAGGCAGCGGGTCTCACCCCGGCTGAGGAAGCCGTTTACCGGACTCTCGTGACGATGCCCACCGCGTCGGCTGACGACATTGCGAAGCAATCCGGTCTGGTGCCGTTGGAAGTTGAGCGCGTGCTCGCGGCGCTCAAAGCCAAAGGGCTGGCCAGCGGGACGGACCGCACGCCCCGCAGCTTCGTCGCCAATCCTCCGGACGTCGCGTTGTTGCCGCACCTCCAGAGGCAGTCCGACTCCCTCGACCAGGCCCGTGCGGCGGTCACTGATCTGCTGGAGACGTACCGGCGTACCAGGCGTCGAAGGGACCCCGACCAGCTGATCGAAGTCATCACCGGCGCCGAAGGGTTGCGCCAGCATCTGCGCCAGATCCAGGACAGTACGCGCCACGAGATGCTGTGGTTCTGCAAGGCGCAGTACGTGGCCATGCCCTCGGGAAGCAACCAGGCCGAGTTCGACGCTCTCGCCCGGGGCGTGCGTTACCGCGTCCTGTACGAACGGGCGTTTTTCGACGACCCCGGTGCTGTTGACAACGTTGCCGACGGCGTACGGGCGGGGGAGATGGCCCGTGCGGTCCCGCACCTTCCGCTGCGGCTGGCCGTTGCCGACCGGGCCATTGCCATCTGTCCCCTGGTGCCGGGCGGCCCCGGTGGGAGCTCCGAAGAGCCGACCACAGCATTGGTCCGCGGGAGCAACCTGCTGGAGGCCCTGGTCGCTCTGTTCGAGCGCTACTGGGTGGACGCCGTACCGTTGCACGTGAGTGAGTCCGGAACGGTCGACGGCACGGACGGGGCCGCTCGTGGCCACGAGCTGTCGGCGACCGATCGTCAGCTGCTGTCACTCCTTGTCGCAGGTGTGGCCGACAAGGCCATAGCCAGCCAGATGGGGCTGAGCCGACGCACCGTGCAGCGACGCATCCAAGCCATGATGGCCGTCGCGGGCGCGACCACACGGATGCAGCTGGCGTGGCAGGCCGCCCGCCGGAACTGGATGTAGCGCCCGCAGGGAGGTCCACATGAGCGCGCATCGCCCGACCCTTGGCCTGCCGACTGCAGGACGAAGCAATGTGCGAGCAGACGTGGGCGTGAGGGGCCGAGAGGTTGTTCAGTCGGCCGCCGATTCGGCTTCTGAGATCGCCCACGCGGCGTTGACCAGACCGATGTGGCTGAGCGCTTGGGGGAAGTTGCCGAGCATCTCACCGCTGCCGGTACCGATTTTTTCGGCGAGCAACCCGACGTCGTTCGCACAGGCCACAGCGTGGTCGAAGAGGTCACGGGCGGCAGCCACGTCCCCCGCCAGGGCCAAGGCCTTGGCGAGCCAGAAGGTGCACAGGGGGAAGCATCCCTCACGGCCGGGCAACCCGTCATCCGCGACCTGGTAGCGATAGACGAAGCCTTCTGGATCGGTGAGCCGGTCGCGGATGGTGTCGATCGTGGATCGCATCCGTGGTGCGTCGGCACGGACGAAGCCCATGATGGGCATCATCAGTACCGATGCGTCGAGCACGTCCGAGCCGAATGCCTGGGTGTAGGCGCCCACCTTCTCGCTCCAGCCGTTCTCCTCGATCGCTTCCCGGATCTCCTGTCTTGCTGCTGTCCAGGCCGGTACCCGGTCCGTGGCAGAAAGCTCCTTCGCGAGGGCCAGTCCACGGTCGAGCGCGACCCAGCACATGAGCTTTGAGTAGAGGAAGTGCTGTGGGAGCGGGAAAGGAGGCTCGGGAATCAGCGGAGGAATCCCTCGTAATCATGCTGCTGGAGCTGGCTGTTGATCTGCTTCACCGTTTCCAGACCCACACCCACGATGATGAGGATGCTTGTTCCGCTGAGGCTGCTGGCACCGCCATAACTCGCAAAGGCGACTGTTGGCACCAATGCGATCACCCCCAGATAGAGAGCTCCCGGCCACGTCATCCTGTTGAGGACATAGCCCAGGTACTGGGCGGTGGGTCGGCCGGCTCGGATTCCCGGGATGAAGCCACCGTATTTCGTCATGTTGTCTGCGACTTCCTGGGGGTTGAACGTGATCGACACGTAAAAGAATGCGAAGAAGACCGTCAACAGGAAATAGGCGGCTACGTAGTAGGGGTCGTCCCCCATGACGAAGTTGCGTTCGATCCACGCCTTCCACCCCGAGGTCGAACTGGAGAACTGTGCAATGACCTGTGGTATGTACAGCAGAGACGACGCGAAAATGACCGGAATCACGCCCGCTTGGTTGACTTTCATTGGGATGTATGTGGATGCGTGACCGTAGGATTTCCGGCCGATCACCCGCTTTGTGTACTGCACCGGGATGCGACGCTGGGCCTGCTCGACGAAGACGACCAAGCCCACCATGACGAATCCGACGGCGATGACGCTGCCGAAGTTGATCCAGCCACCGGCGATCTTGCCGTTCTGTTTGATGGCCCACAGCGTGCCGGGCAAGGTGGCCGCGGTCGAGACGAACACCAGGATCGACATGCCGTTGCCTACACCGCGGTCCGTGATCAGCTCGCCGAGCCACATCACGCAGGCTGTACCTGCGGCGATGGTGAGCACCATGATGGCGGTCATGAAGATCGACTTGTCCGGCACGATGTCCGAGGCGACCGGGCAGCCGCTGAACAGGGCGCCGCTCCGGACGGTTGCGACCAGACCTGTGCCCTGCAGTACGGCGAGTGCGACCGTGAGGTAGCGCGTGTACTGGGTGATCTTCGCCTGCCCCGCCGAGCCCTCTTTTTTGAGCGCTTCCAACTTCGGGATGACGACGGTCAGCAACTGAAGAATGATGCTCGCTGTGATGTACGGCAGGATGCCGAGTGCGAACACCGCGATATGTAGCAGTGCCCCGCCGCTGAACAGATTCAACAGACCGAGGAGACGGCTGCTGCCGGCCTGTGCTGCATTGATGCAGGCCTGGACGTTCCCGTAGTTCACCCCGGGGATCGGAATGTGTGCCCCGAAGCGGTAAAGGACGATCATGCCGAGCGTGAAGAGCACCTTATTGCGCAGTTCGGGCGTCCGGAATACGCGGACGATCGCGGTGGGCAAGATGCCTCCTTCGCCTCTGCGCCGGCGAGTCAGAGATGATCGTGTCGAGGGATGGCCGCATCGGCTATTTCCGACCGGGGAACACCTCGTCGGAACGTATGGCTGCGCCAAGGGCTGTCCCGTAGTGCGAAGCGTGCCACGATCACAAACTCGTCACCACTTGAGTCGAACTCGACTTGCGTAAGCCAACGAACAACCTCAAAGCCACGCAGCGCGGCAGCACGAGGTTGCACATCAAGGAGCGCAACTCGCGCATGCTGTCCGAGCAGGGCCGGGCCCGTTCGATGCGCTGCACCTGCCGGGTGCTCGCTGCTCCGCCGTCGGACGGCCGGAGCTTTGATGGCTCTCGTCGTAGCCGGGGCGGGAACCGCCGCGGGCGCCGGCGCCCGCGGAGCGTGAGCGGTCAGCGGCGGTAGCAGTACGAATCCGAGGAGGCGTCGCCGCCTTGCAGGCGCGTCTGGTGCACGCGCAGGCCGAGGAAGTCCGGGCCGTGCGGGAAGAAGCGGCTGTCGACGGAGAGCCCGCCGTGCGAGGGGTCGGCGTCGAGTTTGACCATCCACGGGTCGATGCCCGCGGGATAGAGCTGCGCGTCCCAGGCGGAGTACAAGGAGTTCGTCAGATACACGCGCCGCCCGTCGCGGCTGAGCTCGACCATCTGCGCTCCGCCGGTCAGGGGAATATCTGGTTCGGCGGGAAACGGCTGTCGGCCGACGACGCCGCCAAGACGCACGGACGAGGTCTGCCTCGGACGGAACGGGTCGCTCACGTCGTACTGGAGCAGCTCGCCGGTTCCCCATGCGGATACGTACAGCCACTGGTCGTCCACCGACAGGTCGATGTCGGTGATGAACGGGGGCACGGCGCCGAACGGCTGCAGCGCCGGGGGCAGGTCCTCCGTTTGCGCGGGCTCGGCAGGGATGGTGATCACCTTGCGGACCACGAAGTCCTCGCCCTTCCGGTTCCACAACCACACAGACGCCGACAGGTCCTCTACGTTGATCACGGTGTTTGCGAACCCCCACGTTGCCTCGGGGTCGTGCGCGGGACGCAGCTCCAGCACCATCTGGTTCTCATCCCCCAGATCGACGCGCTGCAGGTGCCGGCCGGAGTCCAGCTCCCAGAAGTGCAGTGAGTGGCCGTACTGGCGACCCAGCAGCAGTTCGGGCACAAGGCCGTCCTCGACCATCGAGGGGCTCCCCCACTCACTGGTCACGGCGATGTTCTGGCGCAGATGCCACCAGACGTCGTAGGCGAGCCGCTGCGGTCCGCGGTCGCTCTCCCAGGCGCGCAGCACTTCGAAGCTTTCGTGGTCCAGCAGCGCGACGCCGCCAGGCCCGTCCGCACCGTCCGCGCCGCCCAGGCAGGACAGGAACATTCCGTCGGGGCCACAGTGGAGTGTGTGGGGACGCGAATATCCGGCCTTGGCGGCCAACTCCTCGGGCTCGATCACCTTGACCAGGTGGGGGCGGGCGGGATCGGGGCTGGTGTCGAAGACGTGCAGCCGGGACGAGCGCAGTCCCGGGACGATGAGGTAGCGCCGCGTAGCGTGATGATGACCGGCATGCGCCAGCGCGCTCGAGCAGGCGTTCCAGCCGAAGTGGTGCAGTTCGTTGCCCGGATCGGGCAGCTCGGCGTGGGAGATCACGCGGCCGTATACGGGGGATTCGGGGTCGGTGCCGACGGTGAACAACGCGTCCGCGCGCTGTCCGGTCGGGTCGAAACCGACGACGTAGGCGAGCTTCTCCGGGGGTGCGGCGACGGCGTCCGCCGGAGTGCGGTACAAGGTGGGGTCCCTGTGGTCGTCGCGGTCATGAGCGTGATCGGTCGTCGTCATGGCTGTTCCTTCTCCCGAACGGGAGCCTGGACCTGGGGGACTCCCGACAGGCAGTCGGGCTCACCCGTTCGAGATCGATGTGCAGACGCCGGACATTGATGCCGTTGATTCAGCGTTTCACAGCCCCGAAGCACTGCCAAGGCGGCAGCGCGGCGGCGTGGGCCGGCCTCGGCGCGTGCCTCGCCTCAGGCACGTTCGAGGGCGGCGGCGCCGAGTGCAAGGGTGGCGCGATCACAAACCGTCGACTTCGACGACTGCTTCGGCAAAGGCCTTCGGGGCTTCCTGCGGCACGTTGTGGCCGATGCCCTTCAGGGTCCGGTGGGCGTACGGGCCGGTGAAGTGGCTGCGATAACCGGTGCCATCCCCGGGAGGAGTGAAGGGATCCAACTCGCCGTCAAGGGTCATCGTGGGCAGCGTGATGACGGGGCTCTGGGCAAGTCGTTCTTCGAGACGGTCGTATCGGGGGTCGCCCTTGGCCAGGCCAAGGCGCCAGCGATAGTTATGGATCACGATGGGGACCCAATCCGGATTGTCGAAGGCCGCCGCAGTGCGGTCGAACGTTGCGTCGTCGAAATGCCACGTCGGGGAGACGTTCTTCCAGATCAGTTTCGCGAAATCATGCGTGTACTGTGCAAGGCCGAGCCGACCTCTTTCTGTGGCGAAATAGTACTGATACCACCACGCCCACTCGGCCTCAGGTGGCAGCGGCTTCTTGTTGCGCTCGCGGTTGGTGATCAGGTAGCCGCTCACCGATACCAGCGCCTTGCAGCGTTCGGGCCAGAGAGCCGCGATGATGTCAGCCGTCCGTGATCCCCAGTCGAAGCCTGCCAGGATCGCCTTCCCGATCTTCAGCGCATCCATCAGCGCGATGAGGTCGAGAGCGAACACCGACTGCTGAGCATTCAGGAACGTCTTCGGCGAGAGGAAGCGCGTCGTGCCATGGCCGCGCAGATACGGGACGATCACTCGGTAACCCTGTGCGGCCAGCAAGGGCGCCACATCGACATAACTGTGAATGTCGTAGGGCCAGCCGTGCAGGAGAATGACCGCGGGACCCTTGGTGGGACCGGCCTCGGCGTACCCGATGTTCAGGACCCCGGCATTGATCTGCTTCAGTGAGCCGAAAGACGTGTTTCCCGGCTTACCCACGGGGTGCACCGTCGACTTTTCCCGGTCGGGTGCCGAGGCCGATGTCGCCGTGAGCGCCGACAGCGAGGCTCCGACTGTCCCCACGGCGAGAATCTTGGAAAACGTCCGCCTGTCGATGATCGTCACCTTTCTGTGAAGGCTTTTATACGCTCGTGCATGACAAACGAGTGGCCAAATCGGACGTGGCGGGTGAATAGCTCTTTTGCCGACCGCGTGTTGACGTCATGTGTCGTCGGCGTGAGTTCGAGATTCGGTTCCATGAGCGCATCATCTGTGGTTCACCACTGAGCGACTGACGGGCTCGGCGGTACGGACTCGGCTCGCCATCCGGCCCCCGTGTCGGTCCAGACCGCGCTTCCTCCCGGGCCGTCCCTGGGCTGCGCGGGGGCTCCCGAGGAAGTCGTAGATCAGGGGGCGGAGGCTTTTCGGACGGCTGGAATGCGGCACCTGGAGCACACGCGACGCCGACTCGGGACACCCCCATCGCATTTCCGGGGCGCCCTCCGATGCGACGACGACGGGGCTGACGCCGCACCACCCTTCGTCAACGGTCTGCCGGTCCGACTCAAGGAGCTCAAGTCGCCCCCGCGGGCGCGACTGGGCTGTTTCCGGAAGTCACCGGTCTGCCCGTCAGCCGTCCGGGGGAGCTCTCCGGGACGGCCGACGGTCTGCGATCCGGTCGCCGAGAAGTCGCCGCGCTGCCTGCCTCACAGTGACAGCACGCGGGTACGGCTGACGCCGCCGTACGCGATCCAAACCCCTTACCTCGAGCCATACTTCCCAGTGGCGCGAGCAAGGATGTCGCATATATTCCGTTTTGTGGACAGTTATGAAACTGAAGGTCCTTCAAGTGCCGGTTGGGACAGCCCTTAGGGGCGTCCTCTGCTGGGCCGGGCCGGGCCACGGAATCCGATCGCGGCAAGAGCGTGCGGCTTGCCACCTGGCTCCTGCCTGAGGGGAACGATGGCTGACGAGACGTTCACGACCCCGGATGAAGGGTGGAGCGGCGAAGGCTGTCCGGCGAGTGCGTTCGCCCGGCGGTCATTTCTTCACGGTGCCGCCGCGAGCCTGGCCGGAGCGGCCGGCGCGGTGGCCTTGGGCAGCGGTGCGGCGTACGCCGACACAGTGGCTGTTCCCAAGATGGGACCGGCATCTCGTGTGATCCCGTTCCATGGCTATCACCAGGCAGGCATCGCCACGCTGCCCCAGCAGGACGCGATTTTCGTCTCGTTCGATGTGACCGCCTCGAGCCGAGCAAAACTCACCGCCCTGTTCCGCACGCTGACCTCGCGAGCCCGTTTCCTCACGGCGGGCGGCAGACCACCGAAGGCGTCCCCGACCGCACCGCCGACGGACAACGGCATCCTGGGACCCACGGTCGTGGCGGATGGTCTCACCTTGACGGTCGCCGTGGGCGCATCCCTCTTCGACGACCGTTACGGACTCAAGTCGCGCAAGCCGCTCCAACTCGTCACGATGACTCCCTTCCGCCATGACGACCTGGACCCCGCGCTGAGCCAGGGGGACCTGCTGATCCAGATCTGCGCTGATCACCGCGACACGACGGTGCACGCACTGCTCGACATCCTGACGCATACCAAGTCCGCGATGAAGCTGCGCTGGCGCATCGACGGCCAGCGCAATCCGGAGCGTCCGGTCGGTGTCCGCCGCGACTGGTTCGGCTTCAAGGACGGCATCTCCAACCCATCCGTCTCCGACGACGCCCAGATGAATCAGGTGGTCTGGGTCCAGCCGAAGAGCGCCGAACCGGCCTGGACCGCGGGTGGTACGTACCACGTGGTGCGTATCGTCCATTTCTTTATCGAGGCATGGCAGAAGGTGCCCGTCGCCCAACAAGAGCGGATCTTCGGCCGCCGCAAGGCGAGCGGCGCACCCATGTACGCCGTCGGCGAGAACGCCCCGGAATTCTTCGACCCCGTCTACACCAACGACCCGCAGGGCCTGATCACCCCGCTGAACTCTCACATCCGTCTTGCCAATCCCCAGACTCCGCAGACCGCCGCGACGAGCACCATCCTGCGTCGCAGTTACGACTACGACCGGAGCCCCAACCTGCCGGAACTCGACATGGGGCATGCGTTCGTCTGCTTCCAGCAACGACTCAAGACCTACACCGCCATGCAGACCCGGCTGGAAGGCGAAGCACTGGTGCCGTTCATCAGCCCCCGGGGCGGGGGCTACTTCTTCGCACTTCCGGGCGTCCAGGACGAGAAGGACTACTACGCCCGCCGACTCCTGACCTGACCTCATCCGATCCCGCCGCCGGGCAGTCGTCGGCGGGATGTCGCCCGGTTCGGACCGAACCATCGCACTGCGCACAGGAGGCGAGATGTTCTCTGCCCTGCGGACCCGAGTCGGCAGCGGCCGCCGGCGACCCGGCAGGACGCTCCGGTCGGCACTCGCCGTGAGCATGGGGATCCTGCTGATCTCCTGTACGCCCACCCCCTCGGTCAAGAAGGAATCGGCTCCCGCGCCGATTGCGCCGACTGCGCCCGTTGCCGGCGTCAGTGGCCGCGTGTATGTCACGAACCAGCAGGACAACACACTCTCGGTGATCGACGCCCGAACCTACGAGGTCGTCGCAACCGTGCCGGCCGGTGTGGCGCCGGGAGGCCTCGCGGTCACCAAGGACGGCAAGCACGTATACATCGCCAACAGCGGCTCTGCCCGGGTCTCGGTCCTCGACACCCGGAGCAACAAGATCGTCAGAACCGTGCCGGTCGGGAAGGGCCCCACCGGTGTCGGCCTCAGCCCCGACGGCAGGTCCCTCTATGTCACCAACGGCAGGTCCAACACCGTCTCGCTGATCGACACCCGAACCAGTCGGGTGGCCGCGACCATCCCGGTCGGAAAATCTCCGGTGAATGTGGCGTTCAGTCGTGACGGTGGCAGGGCCTATGTGGCGAACGCCGGGTCGGGCAACCTGTCGGTCATCGACACCCGCACGCGCCGGGTCGCGCGGCAACTTCCCGCGGGGCGCTCCCCGGTGGGCGTAGCCCTCACCCCGGACGGCGAGTCGGCCTACGTCGCCGACGAAGTGGGAAAGCAGGTCCTTGCCGTCGCAATCCGTACCGGCAAGGCGACTGCCGTACAGGTGGGCGAGGGTCCCTTTGACGTGGCTGTGGGGCCCGACGGCCGCTTCGCCTACTCCGCCGATCTCGGCCCGGGCAACGTATCGGTGATCGACACCGACAAGAACCGCGTCTCGGCAACCATCGCCCTGGGCCCTCCCGGCACCGACCCGTTCAACCTGGAAGTCACCCCCCGCGCTGTCTACGTCACGAACCAGGGAGCGGGCACCCTCACGGTCATCGACCCGGCATCCCACAAGGTCGTCGCCACTGTCGCCCTCGGCGCCGGCCCCTACGGCGTCGCCGTGAGCTGAGCCGGCGATGCACTGCACCGTCATCCTCAAGGCAACGACCTGATCCACTCACTCTCGTGCACCAGGTCGTAAGCGTGGGTGCCTGGGGCCGCTCTGCGCGGATACGAGCGGATGCCGCGCTGGTGTTGAGGCCGTGGTGCGTCGTGGCGCTTTATTTTCGCCGCGACCCGACTCCCGGGTTCAGCGGACATCGTCACCGAAGTGGCTCGCTCGGCATGTCCTCGCGGCCGCGCTCGCCGGGCGCAGATGCCGATGGGTTCCGAGTCGGCAGAGCCAGGGTGTGGCGGGGCTCGAGCGGGGGTGGCCTCGATGGGGCCGGGAGCTGGCTGCGTAGATTGGTGCCGTCGTCGCGGTGGGACGGACGTCGGCAGTCCGCGGATGACATCCGACCCCACCTGTGTGTCAGAAAAGTCGGCAATTGGTTCCGCAGCCGGCCATTCCGTTCCAGGACCCGGTTCCGAGCCCGTGACTCATGTACCCGAACGCTGGATTCCGTTGGCGGCGGTGAGCCGGATGCCGGTGATCAAGTCCGGGCGGATGCGGACCGCATAGTCCATGGTCTGGTTCACCCAGGGGTTGAGCAGTGCGCGGTAGCGGGCCAGTTCACCCGGCTCGGTCACCAGGTGGGCGTAACCGGTGACCATCACGCTCCAACCGAGGTGCATGTCCGGGTCGATGGCGTCGGCCTCGTAGGCGACGACCACGCCCTGGCCGTCGGCCTGTCGCGCGCGCGAGGTCAGCGCCGCGCCCTCGTGCGTGCGGATGACGATGTCGCCGTTGTCCAGTACGTGGTTCACCGGGCGGATGGTCGGCAGCGCGTGACGAGTGAAGACGATCCTCCCGAAGGACACGCTGCCCAGCAGCCGCAAGGCTTCGTCACTGTCGAGCTCGACGCTCCGGCGTGGTCCGGCAGGAAGGGTCTGGGCGTGGTCCATGGTCATGGCAGGCTTCCGTACGGTTTTCGTTGCTCACTGTTGTGTGTCGTCGGCCGACGCGCGGACGGTGTCGCGTGACCGGTCGCGGTAATGACGGCCGGGGCTCGCCGCCAAGGCATGTAAGTCGTCCCTTTCGAGTCGAGCCGTGGACGGCTGCCTGTCCGTGGCACCCGGGTGAAGTGGGCCCCACGGGCAGGCCCGATCAGGTCATTGGAACCGCACCGGAGCTCCTCGTACCAGGGCCGTTCGGCCCTCGTGCGCGTCCGGCCGGCCCTGCCCACCCCAGTAGTAGGCGGTGCGCATGATGTTGTGCATGGGCATCCGAGGGTCGGCGGGCGCGCACTGGTCCTCGTAAGCGTTCACCCCAGGTGCCGACGGTCCCTTCCGGGGCTGACCGGTACCGCTTCGGACAGGCTGGGGGAGCCGTTCGGACAAGGGGTCGGCCCTAGGGTTCTTCGCGGCGTGACCTGCGCCGCTCGGGTGGCCGGCTCAGGACGATTCAGTGCGCGGTCGGCTGCGCAGGGCGGCAGTCGTCGATGTCGAACCCGAGCCTGCTGACCACACCGACGACGCCTTCCAAACGCCAGGTCGACCGAACGGCCAGAGGGACGTCACTACGGTGGTGAAGGCGTCCCTCCAGCACGACCATGCCGTCCCGGACGGAAACGGCGACGGCGCCGGGTGGCAGGCCCAGCGCGCTGACCAGGACCTCCTCCACCACCTGCTGACGGATCTCCTCGTCCGTACGCAGGAAGACCCGCAGCAGGTCGCGGCGGGTGGCGATACCGATGAGGCGGTCCTCCTCATCCACCACGGGCAGACGGTCGACGTTCTGGCGTTCCATCAGCCGTGCGGCATCCGAAACACGTTGCTCCGGGTGGACGGTGACGGCCGGGGTCGTCATCAGCTCTTCCGCTGTCGTGGCCACGGAGCAGTGCGCGAGATCGGCGCCGGAGACCACCCCGACCACCTTGTCATCGTGGTCGACGACCGGCAGTGCGCGGATACGGTGCCGATCCAGCAATCGCACCACGTCGTCCAACGGCGTCTGCCGGCTTGCGCAGACGACCTCGCTGGTCATGACTTCGCCGACGGTGCGCGTCTTCATGGCGCTTCCCTCCTTCACGGTGCGAGCGGGAGGCGGGCAGGCCTTGCTCCCCACTGGGTGACAGTGCCTCCACCTCGAGGCACCTGCCGGCCGCCTCGCCGCCCCTTCAGCCTGGCAGCCACCCTGCGCCGCGGCGCAGGGCCCAGATGTACCTGGTGGAGGACCGACCCGCCTCGCACCGGAGGGCCGGGAGGCTCTAATCCCGCCCGCTGACGGCCTGGCCACCACGCCACGGTGGGGGAGTGGCCGACCTGCGGGCCGCCTCCTTGCGGTGCAGGACCCGAGTCATCTGGCTGCGGAGGCGGTCCTGCAAACGGTCCGCCAGTTCATGTGCCGTCGCCTCCTGGGCGTGCACGACCACAAGAGTGTTCCCCACGACGAGCTCGGCCCTGGCAGCCCAGGGCTGCTCGACGTGGTGCGCCACTGCCTTCTCGATTCTCACCTCGCCGCTGACGTCTGGAACTCCGGGCCGGTTGAGAGCCGTGTCGAACTTGCTCCGAACGTACGCGAGTGCCTCTTCGTCCACATCGCCTTCCGCTCGCACCTGTACTGCGACGGTGGAGGTGACGTGGGTGCCGGTGTCCTTCGCAGTCATCTGCTCCGCTCCTTCGATCGTTGGGCAGCGGCTTCAGACTTCTGCGAGGAACGGTGTGGGCCCAGGGCTGTCAGGCCCCAGGAGCGGGGCCATAGGGCCTCCCCCTGCAGGGCCGCCGGACTCGCCCTTCGGCAGTGCGGGGCCGACCGGCTGCCGGGAGCCGCCAGGGGGCGTGGTCCTCGACGTGGACGTGTCCGGCTCGCCAGTTCGTACCCGCACGGCACCACTGCTTCTGGCTGCGGGAGACTCAGTGGAAACAGGGCCGACCGGCCCTGGCCCTTCGGCCCGGACCCAGAAATGATCCCGGTACGGAGACCGATACGGTCCAAGTGGACATCGACGAGTAACGCGGAACCAGGGAGCAAGTGATGGCGGACAGCAAGCAGCCCGGCCCCGACAGCCCGATCCGGGTCTTCCTGCTGGACGACCACGAGGTGGTACGACGTGGAGTGCGCGACCTGCTGAACGACGAGCCGGACATCGATGTGATCGGCGAGGCCGGCACCGTGGAGCAGGCCCTGGTGCGCGTCCCCGCACTGCGCCCGCACGTGGCGGTCCTGGACGTCCGGCTGCCCGACGGTGAGGGCGTGACCGTGTGCCGGGAGCTGCGCTCGCGCATGCCGGAGCTGGCCTGCCTGATGCTGACCTCCTTCGACGACGAGGAGGCGCTGCTGGACTCGATCATGGCGGGCGCGTCCGGATACGTTCTGAAGCAGATCCAAGGATCAGACCTGGTGTCCGCAGTACGCACCGTGGCCCGCGGCCAATCCCTGTTGGATCCGAGCGCCACCACCAGGCTGATGGCCCGTCTTCGGGGCGGGCAGCAGCAGGAAGAAGAGCCGGACGCCCTGCTCGGTCTGACCGAGCGGGAGCGGGAGATCCTCGCCCTGATCGGCGAGGGCCTCACCAACCGCCAGATCGGCCAGCGGCTGTACCTCGCCGAGAAGACGGTGAAGAACCACATCTCCCGCCTGCTCGCCAAGCTCGGCGTGGAGCGTCGTATCCAGGCCGCGGTCATAGCCACCCAGGTCCAGGACCGGCAGAGGCAGGAAGGGCGCTGAAGTCCCGGGGAAGGACCGGTAATCGCCGCTGCCCGCACCGCCTGGCACGCCTTCCTCCCCCGGCAGCGAGTCCGATCTCATACCGCTCTCATACCGCCGTCTGCCGCGGGCCGATAACGTGGCCCCGACGAGTACGATCGGCCGTCGGCAGGGTGAGGGGCTTTGGAAGAATCGCTGGCGAGAGGCCCCGAGGGTGCCCGGGTCCGGCTGCCGCAGTTGCGGCTGGACGAGCTGCTGGAGGAGTTGCAGGCCCGCCTGGACGCGGCCCGTGGCACCCGTGACCGCGTGCACAGCCTGCTGGAAGCGGTCCTCTCGGTCGGCCGTGAGCTCGACCTGGAGCAGGCGCTGCGCAGCATCGTGGAAGCCGCCGCGGTCCTGGTCGAGGCGGAGTACGCGGCCCTGGGCGTGATCGGCCCGGACGGCACGCGGCTGTCGGAGTTCCTCACGGTCGGTGTGAGCGAGGAGCAGATAGCCCGGATCGGTCCCTACCCGGAGGGCCATGGCATCCTGGGCGAGCTGATCCGCCACCCCGAGCCGCTGCGGCTGCCCAAGCTCTCCGCGCACCCGGCTTCGTACGGCTTCCCGGCACACCACCCGCCGATGAACACGTTTCTCGGTGTACCGATCCGCGTGCGCGACCAGGTATTCGGCAACCTGTACCTGACCGAGAAGCGCGGCGGAGCACAGTTCGACGAGGACGACGAGTCGGTCCTGTCCACGCTGGCCGTGGCGGCCGGCGTGGCCATCGACAACGCCCGCCTGTATGAGGAGTCCCGGCTGCGCGAACGCTGGCTGCGGGCGAGCGCGGAGATCACCCACAGCCTCATGTTCGGGAGTGACCGCGGTGAGGTCCTCGAGCTGATCGCCGAACGCGCGAGGGAGATCACCTCCGCGGCCCTCGCGGTGGTGGCGGTGCCCATGGAGGGCACCGACGCGTTCATGGTGGAACTCGCCATCGGACGCGAGGCTGAGGCGCATCGCGGGCTGGTCGTGCCCGCGGACGACAACCTGGTCGGACGGGCCTTCTCCAGCGCCGCGCCGGTCACGACCCCGGACGTCTCCCGCGACGAGCGTGGCGAGATGGGGATTCCGCCGGAGGTCTCTGCCACCGCGCCGCGCTTCACCGGGATGGGACCAGCCGTGGCTGTTCCCATTGGCTCCGGCGACGGTGCGCGAGGCGTGGTGCTGCTGGTCCGAGCGGAGGGCCGGACGGTGTTCTCCGAGAAGGAGACCGAGCCGCTGCAGGGATTCGCCGCTCAGGCCGCGGTGGCGATGGAGCTGGCGGAACGGCGCAGGGACGCGGAGCAGATCGCGGTGCTCGAGGACCGGGACCGCATCGCCCGGGACCTGCACGACCTGGCCATCCAGCGGTTGTTCGCCGCCGGTATGACGCTGCAGAGCGCCGGCCGCTTCATCGAGCACACGGAGGCCTCGGAGCGCGTGCTGCGAGCGGTGTACGACCTGGACGAGACCATTAAGATCATCAGGTCGACGATCTTCGGTCTGCGGACGCGCGACGACGACGGCTCCGTCGGCGTCGGCCTGCGGGCCCGCGTGGTGCGGGCGGTCGGCGAGGCCGCTCCGGTACTGGGCTTCGCCCCGAGCGTGCGCATGGAGGGCCTGCTCGACACGGACGTGCCGAAGGAGATCGCCGACCACGTGGTGGCCGTCCTCTCCGAGTCCCTGACCAACATCGCCCGGCATGCGCGCGCCGACCGGGCCGATGTCGGGCTCGAGACCGACGGGCGCGAGGTGCGGCTCACGGTGTCGGACAACGGCGTGGGCATCCCGCCCGGCGGTCGCCGCAGCGGTCTGCGCAACATGACCGAACGGGCCGAGCAACTGGGTGGAAAGCTGGAGCTGTCCAGCCAGGCCGACGGCGGCGGCACCACGCTGATCTGGCGGGTGCCCGTCAAGGAGGGCTAAGGGCTGTCCCGAAACCCCTGGCGGGCGCACGACGACATCTACGGTCTCCGACTGTCGAACCGGTCCCGTTGCCGTGAAGCGGGTCGACAGGCCCAAGGCCGTGGGTACTGCGTGGAGTCAGCCGGGCCGGGCCTCGAGCCACCGACGGTAGGCGGCAACCGCCGTCGGCAGCGTCGGGAAGATGAGGTCCGTCCCGACCGAGCCCGCGAGGCCGTACGCCTCCAGGTCGTCCAGCAGGTCCTGCTTGACCCGGGCGAGGGCGAACACGATGCCGCGGCCGCCCAGTTCGCGGCGCAGTTCGTCGACCGCGTCGAGGGCGGTGATGTCGACCTCCACGTTCGCCTCGGTGTTGAGGACGAACCAGTGGACGGGATCGGTCTGTTGGGCGACCGCGGCCAGCGCACGGCGCCGGAAGTCCTCCGCGTTGGCGAAGAACAGCGGCGAGTCGTAGCGGTAGACCAGCAGACCGGGGATCGTACGGGCCTGGGGGTAGTCGTCCACGTCGTGCATGCCCGCCACGCCGGGCACCAGTCCCTCCACCGCGTCGTGCGGGCGGGCCACCCGGGTCAGCAACTCGGCCACCGACAGGCCCACAGCCACGATCACGCCGTACAGGATGTCCAGGGCGAGCACCCCGGCCAGGCAGCCGAGCGCGAGCAGCAGTTCGCGGCGGCGGAAGGACGCCAGGCGGCGGAAGCCCGCGAGGTCGATCATCCGCACGGCGGCGTAGACGACGAGCGCGCCCAGCACGGCGGCGGGGGTGCGGGTCAGCAGCGGACTGAGGAAGAGCAGGACGGCCAGCACTGCCGCCCCGGCGACCAGGGAGTACGCCTGGCTGTGGGCACCCGTCGAGGAGGCGAGGGCGGTGCGGCTGGCGCTGCTGCTCACCGGGAAGCCGTGCAGGGCAGCGGCACCCAGGTTGGCCGTGCCCAGGGCGAGGAACTCCTGGTTGGCGTCGAGCACGGGCCCATCTGCCTCGCGGTCGGCGAACGCCCGTGCGGTGAGGATGAAGTCGGTGTACGCGACCAGCAGCACGCCGAGGGCGGGCAGCACCAGGTGCGGCAGCTCGCTCAGGTCGGGCAGGGCGAGGTCCGGCAGCCCCGAGGGGACCGTGCCGATCACCTTGATGCCGTACCGGTCGTCGAGGTCGAAGGCCACTACGGCCGCCGTACCGAGGACCATGGTGAGCAGCGGCCCGGGCAGCGCCGGAATGTAACGCGCCATCAGGAAGAGGAAGGCGAGCGCGGCGGCCGAGAAGACGACGGTGTTCGGGTGCGCCTCGTCCAGATGGCTGACGTACGACCACAGTTGGGGGAAGAACTCGGAGCTGGTCGTCGTCACCCCGGTGAGTTTGGGCACCTGGTCCACCATCATGATCAGGGCCACACCCGCGAGGTAGCCGATCAGGACGGGACGGGAGAGCAGGTCCGCGAGAAAGCCCAGTCGCACCGTCCGCGCCACGAGGCACAACAGCCCGACCGTGGCCGCGAGGCCGGCCGCCAGCGAGGCGTAGCGCCCGGAGTTCCCCGCGGCGAGCGGGCCGACCACGGCGGCCGTCATGAGGGCGGTCGTCGACTCGGGACCGACCGACAGCAGGCGCGAGGAACCGAACAGCGTGTACAGCGCCAGGGCCGGCAGGATCGCCCACAGCCCGGCGACCGGCGGCAGCCCGGCCACACCCGCGTACGCCATGACCTGCGGCACGAGGTAGGCCGCCACGGTCACTCCGGCCAGCAGGTCGCCCTTCAGCCACGCACGCCGATAGCGGAGAAGCGCGGCGAGGCCGGGCACCAGGCGGCGCCACCCGGGAATGTGCCCGTCCGAACCACCGGTCATGAGCCGCCCTTCGCCTTCAGGATCCACCGGAGCGCCGCCATCCTTCCAGCTGGGGGGGCGCGGTCCACGAGATGCCCACAGGGACCCACGCGTGCCGTGCACAACGCGTTCGCCCCAACAGGCCCCGTGGAAAGGGACCTTCAGCCCAACGGCCGCGGACCTTCGGCATCCGGCGGCGCGCGGTGCCCGCGACAAGAGTGAGGAGCGTCAGGACAACGACCGGACATCCCCGAAGGGATCACCGCCATGGCCGTGCACGAGCACCCTCACCGGAGCCCAGGCTTCCACCTGTTTTACCGCAGGAACCGCACCGGCTCCGCGATCGCCGTGTCGGCACGCACCGGCACCCACGCCGTGGGGGCCTACGCCCTGGCGTCCCTGCGTCTGCTCACCGGTTTCGTCTTCCTGTGGGCGTTCCTGGACAAGACTTTCGGCTTCGGCTACGCGACCGCGTCCGGCAAGGGCTGGATCGACGGCGGGTCGCCGACGAGGGGCTTCCTCGGTTCCGTTGCCGCCGGGCCGATGGAGTCGACGTTCCACTCGTGGGCCGGTGCTGCCTGGGCGGACTGGCTGTTCATGCTGGGCCTGCTCGGCATCGGCGTGGCCCTCATGGCCGGTGTGGCTCTGCGGCCGGCGGCGGTGGCGGGCACGGCGATGATGGCGTCGATGTGGATCGCCGAGTGGCCGCCGGCCAAGCACCTGTCGGACGGGTCGCCGAGCATGTCGACGAATCCCTTCGCCGACTACCACGTCATCTACGCGGTGGCACTGATCGCCGTGGCGGCCGCGGGCGCGGGTGCCACCTGGGGCCTGGGCCGGCTGTGGGCGCGGCTCCCGATCGTCCGCGACCACACCTGGCTGCGCTGAAAGCCCAGGGCGCGACGGCCGCTTGTTCGGGGACTGTCGCACCAAGCACGGCACAGGCCCGTCGGCCCGGCCGAAGGACCAGCGGCCCCTGCCCCGAAAGACCCCCTGAACACGACGCTGGAATCGGGTCCCTTCGGGCCCCGATTCAGGAGGTGGAGATCATGTCCCGTCCCATTACCGTAGGTTTCGACGGCTCGCCCGAGAGCCGTGCCGCCGCCGAATGGGCTGCCCGCGAGGCGAAGCTGCGCGGACTACCGGTGAGGCTCGTCCAGGTTTGGGAACCGGTACCGGAGCCCATGGCCCAGGCCCCGCTCCTCGGCGTCGAGACCCATCAGCACTGGACCGAGAGGGTGCCGCGCCAGGCCGCCGAAGGGCTACGGCTGCGCCACCCCGGTGTCGAGGTGACCACCGAACACGTCACCGGACGGCCCGCCGAGGCCCTGGCCCGCGCCGCGCAGGACGCCGAACTGCTCGTCCTCGGCTCTCGCGGCCTGGGCGGACTCGGCGGGTTCCTGGTCGGCTCGGTCGGCCTCGCAGTCGTGGCGTCCACCGAGCGACCCGTCGTCCTGGTCCGCGCCGGAGAGCAGGCCACCGACCAGCACGAGATGGACAAGGCCGGCATCCCGTCCACCGCCGCCGCCTTCCGCCCCGTCGTCCTCGGACTCGACGTCGGCAGCCCCGACGAGGCGCTGATCGGGTTCGCCTTCGACGCCGCCACGCGCCGGAACGTGCCGCTGCGCGTCGTGCACGGCTGGAACCCGCCGCCCTACTACGCCTACGGCATGGCCCTGGAGGCCGCGGTCCAGCGGGAGCTGGCGGAGGTCGACTCCACCGTCCTGACCGAGGAACTGCGCCCCTGGCGGCAGAAGTACCCCGACGTCGAGGTCGTGGCGGAGTCCCGCTACGGCAGCCCGTCCAACCTGCTGATCGACGCGTCTCGAGAGGCCTCTCTGGTCGTCGTCGGCCGACGCATCCGCCGCTCTTCCTTCGGCGCCCACATCGGCACCGTCACCCACGCCGTCCTGCATCACGCGACCGCCCCCGTCGCCGTCGTCGCACACGACTGACACGCCACTGCAGAAGGAGAAAAGAGACCATGAAGGCAGCAGTCGTACGAGCCTTCGGCGAGCCCCTGGTCATCGAGGAGCGCCCCGACCCCGAGCCCGGTCCCGGCCAGGTCCGCGTCCGCGTCGAGGCCTCCGGGCTGTGCCACACCGACATCCACGCCGCGCACGGTGACTGGCCCGTCAGGCCCACCCCGCCGTTCGTCCCCGGCCACGAGGGCGTCGGCCTCGTCGAGAAGCTCGGTGAGGGCGTCACGCATCTGAGCGTCGGTCAGCGGGTTGCCGTGCCGTGGCTGGGCCGGGCGTGCGGGCGGTGCGAGCACTGCCTGTCCGGCTGGGAGACACTCTGCGAGCAGCAGGTCAACACCGGCTACGGCTGCGACGGTGGGTACGCCGAGAAGATGCTGGCCTGGGCCGACTTCGCCCAGCCCGTGCCCGAGGGCGTCACCGCCTTCGAGGCCGCCCCACTGACCTGCGCCGGTGTCACCACCTACAAGGCTCTGAAGGTCGCCGACGTCAAGCCCACGCAACTCGTCGCGATCTCCGGCATCGGTGGCCTGGGCCACCTCGCCCTGCAGTACGCCAAGATCGCCGGCGCTACGGTCGCCGCGATCGACGTCACCGACGACAAGCTCCAGCTCGCCACCGAGCTCGGCGCCGACATCGTCATTGACGCCCGCAAGCAGGATGCCGGCAAGGAGCTGAAGAAGCACGGCGGTGCCCACGCGGCGATCGCCCTCGCGGTGAGCCCGGCCGCGTTCGAGGCCGTCAACTCCGGTTTGCGGCGCGGCGGCAAGCTCGTGATGGTGGCCCTGCCCGCACACGGCACCATCCAGGTCCCCGTCTTCGACACCGTCCTGAACGGCACCTCCGTGATCGGCTCCATCGTCGGCACGCGACAGGACCTTGCCGAGGTCTTCCAGCTCCACACGGCCGGCCGTACGAAGGTCATCTACGAGACCCGTCCGCTCGCCTCCGTGAACGAGTCGATCGACGCGGTGCTGCGCGGCGAGATCAAGGCCCGCGTCGTCTTCGACCTCGGCGCGGGACGGTGAGGACGATGGACCTCCCGATCGTCGTCGGTGTCGACGGCTCGGAGCCCAGCATGCGGGCCGTCGACTGGGCGGCCGACGAGGCCGCCCTGCGAGGCGCGTCACTACGGCTGGTGTACGCCTCGCTGTGGGAGCGGTACGAGGGCACCTCCCTCGCGCAGGACCTCGACAAGCCCGACGAACAAGTGAGAGCGGAGGACATCGTCGCGACCGCCGCGCGCCGTGCGCACAGCCGCCGGCCCGACGTGGAGGTCACCACCGACGTGCTGCCCGAGGAACCGGAGTACGCGCTGGTACGGGAGAGCCGCACCGCCGCTGCGTTGGTCCTGGGCTCGCGCGGCCGCAGCAGTCTGGCCGAGGCGCTTCTCGGGTCGGTCGGTGTCACGGTGGTCGGCCACGCGTACTGCCCGGTGATCGTGGTGCGCGGCAGTCACGACAACCGGGTTCGCACCGGGGCTCGCCGCATCGTCCTGGGCGTCGGCGAGAAGCCTGCGGACGCAGCGGCGGTGCGCTTCGCCGTGGAGGAAGCGAAACGCCGTGGCGTGCCGCTGGAGGCCGTACGAGCCTGGCGCTGTCCCGCGCACGAGACCACCGATCACCCCCTGATGGCCGGCGAACCCGCCCGGCTGCACAAGGAACGGGCCATGGAGGAGCTGGGAGCGGCCTTGCAGGACGTCCCGGCCGACGCTGAAGTCCACCGGCGCACCGTCGAGGGCCACGCCCGCCGGGTACTGATCGACGCGTCGGCCGACGCCGGCCTGCTCGTTGTGGGAGCCCGGCGCCGTGAGGGTCACTTCGGTCTCCAGCTCGGCGGCGTCGCCCACGCGGTCCTGCACCACTCGGCCTGCCCGGTTGCCGTCGTGCCGCAGCGGGCGTGAAGGCCGTGACCGGCTCAGAGGCTCGCGGCGTGGTCGGGGACGTAGGTCTGCAGATCGCGCGGCGGGCGCTGGTAGCCGGTCGACGGCGGCCGCTCCGGCAGCCCAGTACGAGGTCATCGGCCCACTCGTACTGTTCGGGCTCGGCGGCACCGTCACCGAGGTCCCTCGGCGATCACGCCGCCCGACTGGCCCCGCTCACCGACAACGACGTACCCGACCTGATCACCGCCCTGCGCAGCGCCCAGCTGCTGTTCGGCGCCCACGGCAGCGGGCCGGTCGATCTCGAAGGCCTGGAGCAGCTGCTCCTGCGCCTGTCCCGCCCGGCGGCGACCTGCCGCAGCTCTCCGAGGTCGACTTCAACCGTTCCTAGCCAGTGTGCGTGAGTGAGTCCTGGACCCACTGCTGCGTACTGGGCGCATCCCGAACGGTGTTGGATGCGCTGGGTTCCCGCGTTCGCGTCCCGTTTGGTGACGGCCCTCTCGGGAGCCGGTCCGTTGCGGGTGGGCGGGTACCCTCACGCCCCCGAGCGCCTGCCCCGGCCTGGACGGTCCGATGCCCCGCACGATCACTCCGGTCGTGCGGGGGCGGTGCCGTCCGACGCCGGACCGGGTGCCCGAGGGCGCGTCGTCCGATCGCGATGCCCGCGGCATCGTGACGGGACATGGTGCGACGGGGGGTGACCAGTGGTTTCTGCCAGTGCTGGGCACCCCACAAAGTGGTGTAGGCGGGGTCGACCGCGACAATGCTCAGGCCCTGTTCGGCGGCCATCGACACCAGCCGGGCCTTGAGCTTGCCGGTCGGGATGCCGGAGATGAGCTGCCGGAACCGCTTCCTGCGGCCGTGTTTCTCCCGGGTCTTCTCGGGGGTGAAGTCGAGGTCTTCGATGCCGATCGCGGCGACACCGGCCTGCACCGCCCAGTGGATCAGCCGGGTCAGCGCGTGGCGGATCTGGGCGTCGCGGTGACCGGCGGTGCCGGACAGGTCGTAGGGGAACCGCCGGGGCTCGCCCATGGGGTTGCCGTGCCGGTCGAGCCGGTAGGCGGCGAAGTGGTCGGCGTTGGTGTCGACACCGATCATGCCCCGGGCACGGGCGGCGGACAGCGTCATGGTCGGGATGGCGGGGCGTTGCCAGGACGCGGTGAGGTACCAGCGGCCACGCCCCGTATCGAGGTGGATGCGGTAGGCCACGGCCCGGTTCGCTTCGATGCGGTCGGCCCACTCCGCACCCCGGTGCGCGAACCCGATCCGGGAGGCAAGGACGTACCGGCCGTGCCCGGCGTTGGCCAGGTGCGCGAGCGGGGCAGGCAGTCTGATGGACACTTCGCCGTCCGGGGTGACGCGGATCGTCTCGTTCCCGAACCGCTTCCCCGACTCACCGTCCGCCCCGATGAACCAGCGCCCCGCCTCCCAGCGTTCCCGCCACTGGCCTTCGGTGAGCCCGGCCTGGGCGAGGTGGTGGCGGGTGTTGAGCAGACGTCTGCCGCCCCGCACCACCCGCACCCGCCCGGCCTGCCAGTCGGCAACAGCAGCGGTGTGCCGGTCTTCCAGCATCGCGAGACGGCGGGACTTGCGGAACCACTCGCTCTTCGACCGGTAGCCACCCGCCGCCCGCTTGGTGCCCTTCTCCCCGACCGGGAGGGACAGGCGGTGCCGCAACGTCCTGATCCCGGCTGCCAGCGTCTGGATGTGCGCGGCCTGGCAACGCCGGGCCAGCGCCCACTGATCGTGGGTGGCCTTGGTGATGGTCCCGGCGATCCTGGACGACGACTCCTTCGTCAGCTCCCGCTTACGCGCCGCCCACGTCTGAGCGCTGTGCTCCAGACCGTCCGCACAGCGAGCCTTGAGATCACGGGAAACGAGCGCACCCTGATGCTCACCGACCGCACGCAGCACCCTCTCGTCCCGGGAGGTGAGGTGCTTGAGCCGGTCCCGGACCGCCACCCCGCAAGGCCCGGGCACCACGAAGGGCACGGCCAACTCCCGCCAACCACCCACCACATCACCCCCGCCCTCAAAGGCCAGCCACCCGCTGTCCAGCCCAACGAGCAGCAGCCGCCAAGGTCACCCATTCGACCACAGAACCCCCGTTCCCACCGCCACAAACCCGCTGATGGGACTCACTCCCGCTCGCCACCACTCACTTCAGCTCAGCAAACCGACAGCAGCTCACAACCCCCGTGCTCGCGACAGCGGAAGGGGTCTCCGTGCTCGACGCACCGGTGCGCCTGGTGCCCCGCCGGCCCCACGACCCCTATCTGCGCGCCGACTCCGCTGGGGAGGAACCAGAGATGAAGGACGACAAGGTCGGCTCCTAGGAGCCGGGATGAACGAAGGCCACGGAAGCTGCGCGGCTTCAACGACCCTCGTCAGCGAAACCCGTATCACGCGTGCCGGTGGCCTCGGCGCGCGTCGAACTCGGCCCAGGCACGGTCCCACTGCACCCCGCGGCGCCTGTCCAGTCGTAGCCGCGCGGCCCAGCAGACGCCCACCACCAGCAGGCCCGTGCCCGCTGCCGAGGCCGCACCGAGGGCGGCTCCTTGTGCCTTGGCCTGGGTGGGGGTGGGCGGCGCGGGCTGGATACGGCCGACGTCGTCGAGCCACACCGTGGTGGGAGAGCCCGCCTTGCTACCCGCTGCCACGGAGGCGGTGCCGGACCTGGGGAAGCCGCCAGGCGTTGTCCACCGTACGGTCGCTCGCACGCGGCTGTCGGTCGCCGCCCCGGAGAACCATGACAGCGCCGGGGGAGCGTCCTCGACGAGGTGCGCCGTGACTCCATGCAGTCCTCGGGCCCGGTCGAGCGCCGAGTGCTCGGCGGCACCAGCCGTCACGACGCCCACAGCCGGCGTGGCGAGCAGCAGTGTCGCCGTCGCCGCCGCACCGATCCAGGCTTCGGCGGTGTCGGAGCGACGTTTGAGCGGGTTGCGCCGCCAGCGCCACCAGAACACTCTGCCGTCCCGTTTCAGCATGGGTGCGTTCCTTCCTGTCCGACCGGCGTGAACTCCATACCGCTACGGTGACGCATCTTCGTTCTGCGTGTGCAGAGCCCACTCGGCCGTCGTGGCAGGGCCGTTGGGCCCTGATTGCGGAGTCAACGGGTATGGGGGTCGCTGAAGTGCCCCAGGATCGTCCTGGTGCTGCCGCATCTTCTGGAGGACGGGGAGACGATCGCCGTACGTCCCTCGCCGGCCGCGGGCAATGATCTGAGTCGTCCCTCGATCTGGAGACCGACCGGCGGGTGGCGGAGTTCAGGCTGTCGCGGTGGCGCGGCAGCGCAGGGACCCTGGGCGCGACCGGCGGCGGGGCTCGTCATGCGGCCCCGGAGCCCGGGCCACGGTCGGCCTCACCGGCCCACCGGGCGGCGAGTTCTCCGGCACGCCGGGCTGCGGCGGCCACCGCGTCAGGGCCGCCGCCCGCACACCCCGCCGCATACCCGACCAGGAAGGTCGTCAGCGGGGCGGCGGGCCGGGCGACGCCATGAGCCGCATCGCCCGCGAGGGCGAGCAGGAGGGCCCGGTCGACTTCGAGGTCGACGCCCAGGTCGGCCTTCACAGCGGCCGTCCATTCCTTCAGTACCTCGTCCATGATCCTCGTTCTCTCATCCGTATGACCTGTGAGCGGCATGTTCGGGTGCGGTGGTCGGCTACAGCAGGCTGCTCCAGTACGGCCAGAAGCGGGTGAGGACGAGCAGCGCAATCACCCCGTACCAGGCGGCGAGCAGTAGCCAGTGCGTGTCCCGGACGACCTCCAGGACACCGCGGGGCACGGGGACGATTCCCCGCTCCAGACAGTGCAGCATCACGTACCAGAACAGAGCGATGGTGGCGACCCAGACGAGGGCGCAGTAGGGGCAGATCTTGCCCAGTTGGTAGAGCGACTGTCCGATCAGCCAGTGGACGAACACCACCCCCAGCAGCGCCCCGGCATCCAGCGCGAGCCACAGCCGACGGTGCAGGTGCGCCCCGCAGAGCACGGCGACGCCCAGGGCGGTCACGGCGGCGAAGGCGCCCAGTCCGAGCAGCATGTTGGGGAAACCGAACAGGCTGCCCTGCGCACTGGACATGACGCTGCCGCAACTCACGACGGGGCTGATGTTGCACGGCGGCTGGTAGGCCGGGTCCTTGAGGAGCCGCCAGTCGTCCACGGTGAGCTGGAAGGAGGCGAGCCAGCCGACGATCCCCGTAACCAGCATCACCAGGCCCGTTCGGCGGCTCGTGCCCACTGCGTGCGTGCGCCGGGTGGTCGTGGCGTCCGTCGCGAGCGCGGGCCTGTGACTCATGCCGCTCGCCGGGAGCCAGAGGACGACCGTGGCCGGCTCCCTGCCGTCGGGGCTGCGGGCTGTGTGGCCCGTCGCCGGTAGACCAGATACGGCCGGGCCAGGTATCCGATCGGGGCGCTCCACACATGGACCAGCCGGGTGAACGGCCAAGCCGCGAAGAGGAGGCAGGCGCTCAGGGCGTGCAGCTGGAACAGCAGCGGGGCTCCGGCGATCGCCTCCGGCTGAGGCTCGAGCACGAACAGGCCGCGGAACCAGACGGAGACGGTGGTGCGGTAGTCGTAGCCGGGGCCGAACACGTTGTGCGCGGCGGTGGCGGTGATGCCCAGCAGGACGGTGGCGGACAGCAGCGGGAAGAGCAGCTTGTCACTGCGGTCGGTGCCCAGCCGGATCCGGCGGGTCAACAGCCGTCGGGCGCACAGCATGCCGAGCCCGGCGACCATGGCGACGCCCGCCACCGAACCCGCCCAGACGGCCGTGGTGTGGTAGGCGTGTTCGCTGATCCCGGCGGCCTCGGTCCAGGAGGCGGGGACCGCCAGGCCCACCACATGTCCGCCGATCACCATGAAGGCACCCAGGTGGAACAGCGGGCTGCCCCAGCGCAGCCACCGATGTTCGAGGAGTTGGCTGGTGCGGGAGGTCCAGCCGAACTGGTCCTGGCGATAGCGCCAGACGTGCCCGACGACGAACACGGCGAGACAGATGTAGGGGATGGCGACCCAGAGGAGGAGGTCGGCGCCGCTCGTGGACGCGGCGGCCAAGGGGGTGGGTACGGCGTTCATCGGGGGCCTTCCGTACGACTGGTCGAAGCGGGCGGCACACGGGTCGGCGGGGCCGGCGCCGGCGGCACGAAGGTGCCCGGAGGTGCGAACTCCCCGTCCCCGTACGTTCCGTAGGGGTCGAGGCCGACCTCTTCGTTCGGTGGGCCCTCGGCGACGAGTTGGGCCACTGCCGCGCGGTCCGCCTCGGTGGGCGGCGGCAGCAGGGTGAGCAGGGCGGCCAGAACGTGTCGGTAGGGGGAGTCGGCGTCGGTCAGGGCGCGGTGGATCAGTTCCAGCCCGCGCCGGTGCTGGCGCAGTGGTGCCTCGCCGCCACCTGGACCGGCCAGGGCGGCGAATTCCAGCACGACCGGCAAGTGGTCGGGCAGTTCTCCCCCGTCGGTGTCCCAGCCCGCGGCCCGGTACCGCTGGTTCAAGGTGAGCAGGGCCATGCCCCGGCGGCGGGTGTCGCCGTGCAGGTAGTAGGTGAGGTAGAGGCTGCTCTTGCGGCGCAGGTCGAACATCTCGACGTAGTGGCGCTCCAGCGCCTCGGGTTCCTGCCCGGTGAACCAGGTGGTGAAGGCGGCCAGGTGCTCGGCGGCAGGCGAGGACGGCAATGCCTCGACGGTAGCCGTCAATACCGGTCGGGAGGCCGTGAGTTCGGTGTCCGGGTACTGCAGCAGCAGCGAGCACAGCCGCAGCAGCAGAATGCGCGCCCTGCTCTCCTCGGGCGTGAGCCGGGAGGGACGGCGTACGGCCGCCCGGACGCGGGTGCGGACGAGGGCGGGAATTGTTGCGGGCAGCGGGCTCACAGGTGGCCTCCGGCGGGGGTTTCGGGCGTACGACGGCGCAGGGTGGGGATGCCGAGCATCACCCGTCGCCCGCCGTCGTCCGTCGGATCGCCGGACGATTCGACCGGGCATCGGTTCTCCATCGCGGTCGGCGCGGCCGCGTCCTCCTTGTGCGCGGCCGGGACGACATAGCGGTCGGCGTATTTGGCTACGGCGAGCAGGCGGTGCAGGTCCTGGGCCTCGCGGGCGGTGAGCCCGACGGCGTTGAGCACGGCCTCGTCACCGGTCTCACCGAGGGTGCGTTCGCGCATGTACGAGCGCAGCGCGGTGAGTTTCATCAGCACTCCGGCGACGACGTCGGTGTCTTTGGCGGTGAAGAGCTCCGCCAGGTATTCCAGCGGGATGCGCAGTCGGGTGACGGCGGCGAAGACGTGGTCGGGGTCGTCCTGGTTTCCGCCGGCCGCGTCGACGGCGTCGAGCACGGGGGACAGCGGAGGCACGTACCAGACCATCGGCAGGGTGCGGTACTCCGGGTGCAGCGGAAGCGCCACCTTGTAGCGGGAGACCAGGTCGTACACGGGGGAGCGGCGGGCGGCGTCCAGCCAGTCCTCGGGGATTCCGGACTCCCGTGCCGCGGCGATCACTTGGGGGTCGTGCGGGTCGAGGAAGACACCGCGCTGGGCGTCCAGCAGGTCCTTCTCGTCCGGGGTGGCCGCGGCCTCGCCGACGCGGTCGGCGTCGTACAGCAGCAGGCCGAGGTAGCGCAGTCGTCCCACGCAGGTCTCGGAGCAGACGGTGGGCTGGCCGGCCTCGATGCGCGGGAAACAGAAGGTGCACTTCTCGGCCTTGCCGGTGGCGTGGTTGACGTACACCTTCTTGTACGGGCATGCCGTCACGCACATCCGCCAGCCGCGGCAGCGGTCCTGGTCGACCAGGACGATGCCGTCCTCGACCCGCTTGTACATCGCACCGGATGGGCAGGCGGAGACGCAGGCGGGGTTGAGGCAGTGTTCGCACAGCCTCGGCAGGTGGAAGAGGAAGGTCTGTTCGAACTCGAACTTCACCTTCTCCGCCCATTCCCCGGTGAGGTTGGGGTCGCCGCCGGCGTGTTCGGGCGCGCCACCGAGGCCGTCCTCCCAGTTGGCGCCCCAGGTGATGGCGGTGGGCTTGCCGGTGAGGACGGAGCGGGGCCGGGCGACTGGCATGTCCGGCCCGGCGGGAGCGCTGACCAGGTTGTCGTAGTCGTAGGTGACCGGCTCGTAGTAGTCCTCGAGGGAGGGCAGGTCGGGGTTGGAGAACAGCGACAGCAGCCGCCTGATCCGCCCCCCGGAGCGCAGGACGAGACGCCCGCGCTTGTCGAGCATCCAGCCGCCCTTCCACTGTTCCTGGTCCTCGTAGCGGCGCGGGTAGCCGACGCCGGGCTTGGTCTCGACGTTGTTGAACCAGGCGTACTCGACGCCGGTGCGGTTGGTCCACGTCTGCTTGCAGGTGACCGAGCAGGTGTGGCAGCCGATGCACTTGTCGAGGTTCATCACCATCGCGATCTGTGCCATGACGCGCATGTCAGTACTCCACTTGCTGGCTGCGGCGGCGGATGACGGTGACCTCGTCGCGCTGGTTGCCGGTCGGGCCGTAGTAGTTGAAGGCGTAGGTGAACTGTGCGTAGCCGCCCGCGAGATGGGTCGGCTTGAGCAGCAGCCTGGTCAGCGAGTTGTGGATACCGCCCCGCTTGCCGCTGACCTCGGTCTTGGGCACGTTCACGTTGCGGTCCTGCGCGTGGTACATGTACACGGTGCCCTCGGGCATGCGGTGCGTGACCACGGCCCGGCAGGCGACGACGCCGTTGCGGTTGTACGCCTCGATCCACTCGTTGTCCTTGACACCGATCTTCTCGGCGTCGGCGGTGGACATCCAGATCACCGGGCCGCCGCGGGACAGGTCGAGCATGTACTTGTTGTCCTGGTAGTTCGAGTGGATGGACCACTTGGAGTGCGGGGTCAGATAGCGGACCGTCACCTCCGCCCGGTCGGTCTCGTGCAGCTGCTCGTCGCCGTAGTGCCGGGGGGTGTTCAACGGGGGCCGGTAGACGGGTAGTTGCTCGCCGAGTTCGGCCATCCAGTCGTGCTGGACGAAGAAGTGCTGCCGGCCGGTGAGGGTGTGCCAGGGCTTCTTGTGCTCGGTGTTGATGACGAACGGAGAGTAGCGGCGGCCGCCGGTCTCCGAGCCCGACCACTCGTAGGAGGTCATCACGGAACGCGGCTGGGTCCGGGTGTCGGCGAAGGTGATCCGCTCGGCCTCGCGCTCCGAGGCGAGCTCCACCAGGCCCTCGCTGCCGGTCTGCCGCTCCAGTTCGCGGAAGCCCGCGGTGGCCAGGCGCCCGTTGGTGGTGCCGGACAGGGCGAGGATCGCCTCGCACATGTCGGAGGCGGTGGCCAGGGAGGGCCGGCCGGCGGCCACGCCGTCACGGACGGTGCCGCAGCGACGGCGCAGTTCGCCGATCTCCCGGTCGGGGTGGACGGTGACGCCCTTCGTGGTGGTGCCCAGGGTGTCCAGCAGTGGGCCGACAGCACGCATCTTCTGCGCGGTCGCGGCATAGTCCCGCTCGATGACGACGAGCTTCGGCATGGTGCGCCCCGGGATCGGCTCGCACTCCCCGGTCTTCCAGTCCCGCACCACGCCGCCCGGCTGGGCGAGTTCGTCGGGGGTGTCGTGCAGCAGCGGCACCGCCAGCACGTCGGTACGTGTACCCAGATGCTCGGCGGCCAGATCGCTGAACCTGTCGGCGATCGTGAGGAAGCTGTCGTAGTCGGTGCGGGCCTGCCAGGGCGGGGCGATGGCCGGTGTGAAGGCGTGCACGAAGGGATGCATGTCCGTACTGGACAGGTCGTCCTTCTCGTACCAGGTCGCGGCCGGCAGGACCACGTCGGAGAGCAGGCTGGTGGAGGTCATCCGGAAGTCCATGGTGACCAGCAGGTCGAGCTTGCCCTCGGGTGCCTCGTCCCGCCAGACCACTTCCTGCGGGCGTCCCTCGGGCGGGGTCTCCTCGGAGCGGACGGCCGCGTCCGTGCCCAGCAGGTGCCGCAGGAAGTACTCGTTGCCCTTGCCGGAGGAGCCGAGCAGGTTGGCACGCCACACCGTCAGGACGCGGGGGAAGTTGGCGGGGTCGTCGGGGTCCTCGGCGGCGAACCGCAGCCGCCCGGACTTCAGTTCGTCGACGATGTGCTCGGCGACCGGCCGGCCCGCCCGCGCCGCCTCGTCCGTCAGGTCGAGGGGATTGCGGTTGAAGCCGGGGTGACCGGGAGTCCACCCCAGCCGCACGGCCTGCGCCAGACAGTCGGCGAACGCCTTGCCCTGGAACCGCCCGTTCCCGAGCGGGGAGGCCAGCTCATCGGGCCCGAACGCCTCGTAGCGCCACTGGTCGGAGTTCAGATACCAGTACGAGGTGCCCGCCATGTGCCGGGTGGGGCGCTGCCAGTCGAAGGCGAACGCCAGGTGCTGCAGTCCGGTGAGGGGACGGACTTTCTCCTGGCCGACGTAGTGGGCCCAGCCGCCGCCGTTGACGCCCTGGCAGCCGGTCATCGTCGTCAGCGCCAGGAAGGCCCGGTAGATGGTGTCGGAGTGGAACCAGTGGTTGGTGCCCGCGCCGAGGGCAATCATGGACCGGCCGTTGGTGCGCTCGGCGTTGCGCGCGAACTCCCGGGCGATCCGGGCCGCCTGCTCCGCCGGCACCGAAGTGACCGTCTCCTGCCAGGCCGGGGTGTACGGCTCGCTCGCGTCCTCGTACGACGCCGGCCAATTGCCCGGCAGGCCCGGCCGCTCCACCCCGTACTGGGCGAGCATCAGGTCGAAGACCGTGGTGACCATCCGCCCGCCGATCCTGCGGACCGGCACCCCGCGCACCACCGCCGAGCCGCCCTCCGTCGCGCCCTCGTCGAAGCGGGGCAGCGCGATCTCGACCGTCTCCTCCGCGCTCTCAAGCAGGCTCAACTCGGGTACCACGTCGCCGAGGTCGAGGTTCCAGCGGCCTTGCTCGGCTTCCCCCCAGCGGAAGCCGAGCGAGCCGTTCGGCACGAACGGTTCGCCCGTGGCGGCGTCGAGGAGAACGGTTTTGGACCCGGCATGTTCCGTGTCGTGTCCGAGGTCGGCGGCGGTCAAGAACCCGTCCGGGACCAGGCCGCCCTCTCTGTGCTCGCGCAGGGCCACCAGGAACGGCGCGTCGGTGAACTTGCGCATGTAGTCCTGGAAGTAGGGCACTTCGCGGTCGACGAAGAACTCGCGCAGGATCACATGGCCCATGGCCATCGCCAGGGCCCCGTCCGTGCCCGGGTGCGGGGCCAGCCACTCGTCGGCGTGCTTGACGTTGTCGGCGTAGTCGGGGCTGACCGCGACGACCTTGGTGCCGTTGTAGCGGGTCTCGGTCAGGAAGTGCGCGTCCGGGGTGCGGGTGACGGGGATGTTGGAGCCCCACATGATCAGATAGCCCGCGTTCCACCAGTCGGCCGCCTCCGGCACGTCGGTCTGGTCGCCGAAGACCTGCGGCGAGGCGATCGGCAGATCCGCGTACCAGTCGTAGAACGACAGCAGGGTGCCGCCGATCAGCGACATGAAGCGGGCGCCGGACGCGAACGACGCCATCGACATCGCCGGGATCGGGGAGAAGCCCGCGACGCGGTCCGGGCCGTACGCCTTGACGGTGTGCACGTGAGCGGCGGCGACCAGCTCGCTCACCTCGTCCCAGTCGGCACGCACGAGGCCGCCCTTGCCGCGGGCCCGCTTGTAGGCGCGCGCCTTGGCCGGATCGCCGGTGATCTCGGCCCAGGCTGCGACCGGGTCGCCGAGCCGCTTCCGGGCTTCGCGCCACAGTTTCAGCAGCGCGCCGCGCACGTACGGGTAGCGGACCCGGCTGGGGGAGTAGGTGTACCAGGAGAACGAGGCACCGCGCGGGCAGCCGCGTGGCTCGTACTCGGGGCAGTCGGTACCGATGGACGGGTAGTCGGTAGCCTGGTGCTCCCAGGTGATGATGCCGTCCTTGACGTACACCATCCACGAGCAGGAGCCGGTGCAGTTCACCCCATGCGTGGAGCGCACTACCTTGTCGTGAGCCCAGCGGTCGCGGTAGAAGCCCTCCCACTTGCCGTCGTTCTCGCCGAACACGGCGCGCCCGTCGGCCGACACCTCACGGCGGGTGAGCAGTCGCCGGGCGGCCAGCGGCCAGCCGTCACCAGCGCTCGACGCCTGAGTCCGTGCGTTCTGATCGTTCTCCATGGCTGGGAACGCTAGGTGGTGCGGGCCCGGGTGCACCTGGGGCCGGCGGTCCTGGCCGGATGGCCTTCCGGCCCGGTTTGGACGGTCTCAATAGGGCCCAATGGTCCCGGCGTTGGGGTCCGGTCGGCCGGGCGGTCTGGTGTGCCCGGAGTTGCATCCTGAGCATTGATCGAACCGCAGATGCCCGTCTGTCCGTAGGACCGCATCCCGTACCTGACGGCGGCTGTTCCCCCGTTCCTGGCCGCCTCGGGCGCAGCGAGTACGGCGCGTGTCGCCCGGTTCGGTCGTGCGTCCGGCCGCCCCGCGCGGCCGGACGCGGCATCCGCCCTCCCCGCGTCGGCACCCCGCAAAGGCCGTCGCCATTCGCACCGGTCGGCCAAGCCGACTGCCGACCTGCTGGAGACAACGTCATGAGGGTGCTCACGCTCGCGTCGGCCCCCGAGGACGCGACGGCCCCCGCCACGCACACGAAAACGAAGGAAGTCACCTCATGAACGCTGCGCCCCGCCGCACCAGCGCCCTCATCGGCATGGTCGGCATCGCCCTGGGAGTCGCCGGGCCGGTCATGCTGCTGCGGGGCCGCAGCGGCCGCAAAGAGATACGAGCGGAACTGGCCGCGCAGAAGATCACGTTCCCGGACCACGGTCTGCCCGCCCACCTGGCCCGGTTCGTCGGCGGCCCCGTGGAAACCGGCCCCGAGGCCCATGCGTACGCCGAGCTCATCAAGGATCATCTCGCCAAGGCCACCGGCGGCCGCACCTACGCGGAGATCACGGAGGAGTTGCACGCCGGCGGAGGCGACGACGAGAAACTCGCCCAGCTGCGCCAGACCGCCTTCATGGGCGAGACCCTGCGCGGCTCTCTGCTGTCCGCCTACCAGGCGTGGCACCTCACCACCCTCGTCACCGGTCTGGGCGCCCTGCTGACTGGTGCCGGCGCGGCCCTGGTGGCCACTGCGAACGCCCTGGGAGCGGATGAGCGCCGCCCCTGACCGCCCGGGCGCGCGGCACACGCCTGCCCCCACTCCGGCGTGACCTCGGACCGGTGTGCTCCTTCTCGGTGCCGCCGCTCATGAGATCCGGGAATCCCGCACCGAAGCCGGCGCGTGCGACGAGCCATCCGATCAGCGACACCGAACGCAGAACCGTCGATGCGCCCCCAGACATTTCGCTTGGGCGGCCTGCCCGGCGCCGAAAGCCTGGGAACGCCGCGTGGTCATCTCCCGCAGTAGATGCCAACTTCCTCAGGCGAACCGAGAGTTCGGGCTGCTGACCGCAGCAGTGCTGACAGGATGACATCACAACAGGGCGTGATCGGCGACCAGTGATCACGCCCTCGGAAGGGTCCCCAGGCGGGGACGTCCGGTTCAGCCGTCCGGGGTGGGCATTCCTGCGACGAATGGCGACTCCCACGCATGAACGTGCACCTGGCGCGATGCCGTGCCGACGGGCCGTCCGGCCCTGGCACGAGTGCCGGATCGAGGGACTGTCGGCCCACCGGGAAGGACTGGTCGGCCGCCGCGCTCGTCGGTCCCGACTCCGCATGATGATCAGCGACCGACCCGGAGGTATCCCGTGTACTACTGCAACCAGCATCCGTGCGGCCCACACCGACGTCCCCCGTCATGGGTGTCGCGCACGGTCCGGGCCGGTCATCGTCCGGCCGCCCGCTTCGTCTGCCCTGACTCCAGGGCGGCCGGACACAGCCTCAGGGCGCTGGGAAAGGCTGTGCGGTGAGCGCTGCCGTCCGTGCCATCCGCCGCCAGCGGCACGACGCGGGGGAGCGGCCGTTCATCGTCATCTGGGAGTCCACCCGGGCTTGCCCGCTGGCATGCCTGCACTGCCGGGCCGAGGCCGTGCCCGACCGCGACCCGCGGGAGCTGGACACCGCCGCCGCGCAGGACCTGCTGCGCCAGGTGTCCGCCTTCGGGCAGCCCGCCCCGCTGTTCGTGATCACTGGCGGTGACCCGTTCCAGCGCCCCGACCTGACCGACCTCATCGCGTACGGCAGGGAAGTCGGGGTCCGGGTCGCTGTCTCCCCCTCTGGCACCCCGACGCTCACCGATGAGCGATTGCGCGCCGTGCACGCTGCGGGCGCGTCCGGGCTCTCGCTCAGCCTGGACGGCTCCACCGCCGAGCTGCACGACGCCTTCCGCGGGGTGCCCGGGGTGTTCCGCTGGACCCTGGACGCCTGGGACACAGCGCGTCGCCTCGGCATGAAGGTGCAGATCAACACGACGGTCGCCCGGCACAACCTTGCCGACCTCCCCGACATCGTCCGCCTGGTCGCCGAGCACGGGGCGATGCTGTGGAGTGCCTTCTTCCTGGTGCCCACCGGCCGCGGCCGCGCCCTCGACGCACTGACCCCCGCCGAGGTCGAGGACGTCCTCAACTTCGTCTACGACGTCGGCCTGACCGTGCCCGCCAAGACCACCGAAGCCCACCACTTCCGCCGCGTCGCCCTGCAGCGCCAAGTGCTCGCGAACAGCGGCGACGACCACGTGGCCGTGCTCGGACTCGGGCCGCTGTACCGGGAACTGCGCAAGCGATCCGCCGAGTTGGGCCTTGACGCCGGAACACGCCGGGTACGGCGCCCGCCGCTGGACGTCAACGCGGGCCGCGGCTTCGTCTTCGTCTCGCACACCGGCAGCGTGCACCCCAGCGGCTTCCTGCCGCTGGGCGCCGGAAACGTACGCGAGACACCCCTGACCGATATCTATCGCACCTCGGAACTGTTCACCGGGCTGCGAGACCCCGAACGGCTGGGCGGCCGGTGCGGGCGGTGCGAGTTCCGCCAGGTCTGCGGCGGCTCGCGGTCCCGGGCCTACGGCGTCACCGGCGACCCCTACGCCGAGGAGCCGTGGTGCGGCTACCAGCCCGGTTCCTTCCCGCACCAGCGGGAACTGGCCGCGCTGCTGTCCGGCGGAGGCACCGAGGAACCGCCTGTTCGTCCCGGTCCGACCGCCGCCCCGGGCGGCAAGGAGCACCGTGTACAGCAAGAACAATGACACGGCCGTCGGAGGTGGCCGCCCGCCCAGCAGGTTCAAGGCGTCCGGCCTGCGCAGTCGGCACCTGGCCGCCCACGTCCTGGTCGCGGCCTGGGTGGTGCTCGCCCTGCTGGCGGCGAGCATCCAGCAGACACTGCCGGTGGCCCGCTGGCTGGCCATCCATCTGTTCCTGCTCGGCGCCGCCACCACCGCCATCGTGGTGTGGAGCGAGCACTTCGCTGTCGCCATGCTCCACGCCCGGCTGCCCGACCGACGGTGGAGCAACGCCCGGCTGGCCGGCGTCAACACCGGCGTCGTGGGCGTCCTCACCGGCGTGTGGGCCGACCTGCCCGTCCTGACCGGTGCCGGATGCGCGCTGACGGTCACCGCGGTCGCCGCGCACCTGGTGGTACTGGTCCGCATGGGCCGGGGGGCGCTGGGCGGACGGCTCGCCCCGATCGCCGACTACTACCGGGCCGGCGCCGCGGCCCTGATCGTCGGTGCGGTACTGGGCTGGCTGCTGGCCACGGACAGGGCAGGCCCGCAGCACTACACCGGGCTGAAGCTGGCCCACGTGCACGTCACGCTCCTCGGCTGGATCGGACTGCCCGTGCTGGGCACGCTGTTCATGCTCTGGCCCACCGTGCTGGGCGTGCGCATGGCCGAGCGCACCACCCGGCTGGCGCGCTGGGTGCTGATGATGACCGGGGGCGGCCTGCTGACCGCTGTTGCCGGTCTGGTGGCCGGATGGCGCCCCGCCGCCGTACTCGGCATCGCTCTCTACGCGGCGGGCGCCGCCGTCGCGGCGCAACTGCTCGCCCGTACGGTGCGGCGGCGGCCCGCGATCTCGGCGGCCGCCGCATGGATGCTGGCCGCCGCTGCGGGATGGCTGTTGGTCGGACTGGTCGCGGACCTGGTGCTCCTGGCCGCACGGCCGCTCGCCGAGGCACGGGACGACATCGGGTCCCTGGTCCCGGTGCTGCTCGTCGGGCTCGTCGCGCAGGTCCTCATCGGGGCACTCACCTACCTGCTGCCCATAGTGCTGGCCGGCGGTCCCAAGGAACGGGCCGCGCTGCGCACGGTGCTTGAGCAGGGCTGGGTGCCGCGGCTCGTCGCGCTCAACCTCGGCGTGGTCCTGCTCGCGCTTCCGCTGCACGACCCCGTCGGCACAGCGGGCATCCTGCTGCCCGGGGCGGCCGGGGCCGCGTTCCTCGCCCTGGTGGTGCGCGTCCTGGTCCGCAGCGGACGGGGTCATCTCCAGGACGGGGACAAGGGCGGCGCCTCGTGTCGCCCGGTCGTGTGCGGCACTGCCGCAGGGGCCGTACTGACCGTACTGGCCGTACTCTTGGCCAACAGCGGTGGGAACACGAGCGGCGGGGTGAGCGCCGCCGGGACGACGGGCGCGGGTGCCGGGACCACCCGCACGGTCGCCGTCACCCTGGCCGACATGCGCATCCGCCCGGCCCGGATCGAGGTCACCGCGGGCACCGATCTGCGGCTGAAGGTCACCAACACCGACGCCCAACACCACGACCTCAAGGTCGAGGACGGTCCGACCACACCGATGCTCGCCAAGGGCCACACCCACGTGCTCGACCTCGGGCAGATCACCGAGAACCGCGAGGCGTGGTGCACCCTGCCGGGCCACCGGGCGGCCGGGATGACCATGGACATCGTCGTCACCGGCGATACCGACGGCGCGGGCCCGCACGATGACCACTCCATGACCGCCACCATCAGCGGCGGTCCGGACCTCTCCGCCGACTTCCCCGCGGGCTGGCAGCCACGCGATGCCGACCTGGCCCCCGCGCCCGACGGGACGGTCCACAAGGTCGAACTGCACGCCGCGCACACCGAGGTCGAAGTGGCCCCGGGCGTGAAGCAGCAGATGTGGACCTTCGGCGGCTCCGCGCCGGGCCCCACCCTGCACGGAAAGGTCGGCGACCTCTTCGAGGTCACCCTGGTCAACGACGACCCGTCCATGGGTCACGGCATCGACTTCCACGCCGGCTCCCTCGCCCCGGACGGTCCGATGCGCACCATCCAGCCCGGCGAGCGCCTGGTCTACCGGTTCCGCGCCGCGAAGGCCGGAGCGTGGCTGTACCACTGCAGCACCGCACCGATGCTCCAGCACATGGGCAACGGCATGTACGGCGCCGTCATCATCGACCCACCCGGCCTCAAGAAGGTCAACCACGAGTACGTGCTGGTCTCCTCCGAGCTCTACCTCGGCACGCCGGGCAGCGCGGCCCAAGTGGCGAAGATGCGTCAGGACACGCCGGACGCCTGGGTGTTCAACGGCATCGCCGCCCAGTACGCCAAGGCACCGTTGACTCTGAAGGCCGGCGAACGGGCCCGCTTCTGGGTGGTCGCCTCCGGACCGAGTGACGGCATCGCCTTCCACATCGTCGGCACTTTCTTCGACACCGTGTACAGGGAAGGCGCCTACCTACTGAAACCCGGTGACTCCGGAGGATCGCAGGTGCTCGACCTGGCCCCGGCCCAGGGCGGGTTCGTCGAGACCACCTTTCCCGAGGCCGGCCACTACTCCTTCGTCGACCACGACATGCGTCACGCCGAAGCCGGGGCCATGGGCATGGTGGAGGTGAGCGGCTGATGGACACCGTCGGCCTGTGGTCCCTGGTGCGGTTCGTGCACGTGGCCGGCGCCGCCCTGTGGGTCGGCGGCCAACTGGCCCTGTCCCTGGTGATCCTGCCGCTGGCCCGCCACCTGCTCGCACCGGAGGCCAAGGACCGCTTCACCGCCGCGGCAGGCCGCCGGTTCGGCCTTCTGACCGGGGCGGTGTTCCTGCCGGCCCAGTTGGCCACCGGTTGGGCCATGGCCTGGCACAAGGGCGTCACCTGGGCCTCGCTCGCCGAACCCGGCTACGGCCGTACCTTGGCGGCCAAACTCGCCCTCTTCGTGGTGGTGATGCTCGCCGCGGGCGGCCATGGCATCGCCCACGCCAAGGGCCACTTCGAACTTGCCCGGATCCTGGCGGTCGCCTCCCTCGTCGGCTCGCTCGGCGTCGTCCTGCTGGCCACCGCCCTGCCCGCCACCTGACCCGTGGCCATGACGAAGAGAAGAGGAGACATCATGCGTACCCAAGCCCCCCTGGACGCCGCCACCGTGGAGTCGCTCCTGACGGCGGCCGTGGCGGCCCCGTCGATCCACAACACACAGCCCTGGCGCTTCCGCCTGGATCCCGGCAGCCAGGCACTGGAGGTCCGTTCGGCGCCGGAGTGAACACTGCCGCTGAGCGACCCGATGCACCGCGCCCAGTATCTGTCCGTGGGCGCCGCGGTCTTCAACGTTCGGCTCGCCGCCGTCCACCAGGGCTGGCGGCCGGAGGTGAGACTGCTGCCGGATCCGCGCGAACCAGGGCTGCTGGCCACCGTGCGACTGACCGGTCGACTCGGCGCGGACGACCAGCCGTCGGACCCCGGCCTCTATGAGGCCATCGCGCGGCGGCACACCAGCCGGATGCCGTTCACCGGCCGACCGGTGCCTGAGCCGATCGTGGCGGAGATGACGGCGGCCGCGTGCGCCGCCGGCGCACGCCTGCATGTGCCGCACATAGCCGGAACACGGCGGCTGCTGCGTGTGACCGCCGCAGCCGAGGCACGCAACCATGCTCACCCGGAGCGCACCGCCGAAACCCGAACCTGGATCACCGCCCCGGGAGCAGACACCGGCTACGGGATACCCGTCACCGCCCTCGGCCCGCCCGACGCGGCCGCGCGGATGCCGGTGCGGGACTTCACCGGTGCGCTGCCCGCGCTCCGCCTGCCCGCCCTCTGGTTCGAACGCCACGTTCAGGTGGCCCTGCTGTGGACGTCCCACGACCGGCGGGAGGATTGGCTGCGGGCGGGCCAGGCCCTGCAGTACGTCCTGCTCACGGCCACCGCCCACGGGCTGCGCACGTCACTCCTGCACCAGGCCATGGAATGGCCCGACCTGCGGGCGGCGACGGCCCTCCCGGGACACAAGCGGTGTCATCCGCACATCCTGATCAGGTTCGGCTACGGACCGGACGGCGGCCGCACCCCGCGGGCGCCCGGGCACTGCGCTGTTCGTCCCGCAGCACCGCCCGCAACCGCTACCGGAACGAGCTGAGGACGCGGTCTTTTCCGGCGCCGTCCAAGGAACACGGCGGACAGGGCCGCACCTGTCCGCCGCAAGGACAGCCCGTCAGCCTGCGTCGCAGGCAGCACCGAGCTCGCACCGGGTGACGAGTTCCGCCTCGATCCGTACGGACATGGTGTCCGCTGCTGTTGCCCAGGGGCGCGGACTGTCCGTGACAGCCTTTTTTCCTCCACCGCCGCCAGGCCGTTCGGGCCGTGGCGCTACCGGTGTTGATCACAGTCATGGGTCCGCGGGAAGCAGTCGGGCGGACACCGGTGCGCTACCCGCGCCACGGCTGTCCGCCCTGCGCTTCGAACGCCATGCCCAGGCGGCCTGCTGTGGACGTCCCACGACCTGGTTCCCTCACAGGGCCGCAGTCGGCGGTCGGTCATATGGGTACCGGGCCGACGGAGTGACTCCGCGCCGTCGGCCCGCGCCTGTGTCCGCGCGGCCTGAGTCAGAGCCCGCGGTCGCTGCGGGCTGCGCCTCACTGCGTGCCAAGCGCTCCCCTGAGCTCGCGTCCGGTGACCATGTCGGACTCGATCCGTACGAACACCGCGTCCCGCAGGGGCATCCAGGAGCTGGGGCCGGTCTGCGACAGCCGCTCGTGCTCAGCGGGATCGGTCAACACGGTGGCCCGTCCGGTGACGACCACGCTCCAGCCGGACCGGGTTGCCGCGTCGAACTCGTCCGCCTCGAAGGCGACTACGACGCCGTCGATGGCGTGTACGAGGTCCGAGTCCGGCGATGTGCACAGCAGGACGGAGGCGTCCGCGTCCAGGGAGAAGTTGATGGGGAGGACCGCGGGCAGTGCCTGTCGGGTGTAGACCACACGGCCGACCGGCACCTTGGCCAGGAGGCGCAGGCACTCCTGCCGGTCGAGGGTGCGAAAGGCGTCGTTCGGGGACATCAGGTCATCGTCCCTGTGGGCGCCGGGAAGGGGGTAGGGCCGGTCGGCCCTCTTTTGCTGTGTCCCGGCGGGAGCGGGGTGCAGCCGCGCGGCCGGATCTGACCTTGAGGGTCCTTTGCCCGGCCGTAGGGACCCATGGCCCATGTCGCTCGGGCGCCCCGGATGCGGACAGTGGCTGCGAGGCGTCCGATCTGTGGGGCAGCGAACCTGTGGTTCCCATGCGCCCCCCGCGCCACCGAACCAACGTGAGAGGGAAGGACGGACAACATGAACCAGCCGACGACGACGGAGAGCGAGAGGCCGGTCTCGGGCGCTCCGGTGCCCGGCCAGGCATGGCTGATGCTGGCCCTGGCCACCATCGGTTTCGCCGTCAACTTCTGGGCATGGGCGCTGCTCAGCCCGCTCGGTCCGCGCTTCAAGGACTCCCTCGACCTGTCTTCGTTCCAGCAGTCGCTGCTGGTGGCGGTGCCGGTCGTGGTCGGCTCCCTGGGCCGCATCCCGGTCGGCGCGCTGACCGACCGGTTCGGTGGCCGGGTCATGTTCCCGATCGTGTCGGCGGCCACCATTGTGCCGGTCCTCTACCTCGGCGTGGCCGGACACTCCTCCCTCGCCGCCCTGCTGGTCGGCGGATTCTTCCTCGGTATCGGCGGCACCGCCTTCGCCGTCGGCGTGCCCTTCGTCAACGCCTGGTTCCCGCCCGCGCGGCGCGGCATGGCCATCGGTGTCTTCGGAGCCGGCATGGGCGGAACCGCGATCAGCGCCCTGACCACCGTGAAGATGGTCGACGCGCACAGCATGTCGACACCCTTCCTGATCACCGCCGCGGTGCTTGCCGTGTACGCGGTGACCGCGGCGCTGCTGCTGCGTGACGCGTCCGGACGCACGGTGCCGACCGAGCCGCTGGGGCGCCGCCTGGCCGCCACCGCCCGGCTGGGCATCACCTGGCAGGCGTCCGCGCTGTACGCGGTGGCCTTCGGCGGCTACGTCGCCTTCTCCGTCTACCTGCCGACCTACCTGAAGACCGGCTACGGCCTGACCCAGGCGGACGCTGCGAACCGCATGGCCGGGTTCGTGCTGCTGGCCGTGGCGATGCGTCCGGTCGGCGGCTGGTTGTCCGACCGCATCGGCCCGGTCCGGGTGCTGGCCGCGTCGCTGACCGTGGTGGCCGCGGGGGCGGTGGTGCAGTCGTTCACCCCGTCGCTGGCCCCGGTGGGAACCATCGCCTTCCTGGCCATGGCCGGCGCGCTCGGCGCGGGCAGTGGGGCGACCTTCGCCCTGGTGGCCCTGCTGACCCCGGCGAACAAGGTCGGTTCGGTCACCGGCGTGGTCGGCGCCGCGGGCGGCCTGGGCGGCTTCGTGCCGCCGCTGGTGATGGGCTCGCTGTACGGGGAGTACGGGTCGTACGCGGTCGGACTCGTCCTCCTCGCGGTTGTGGCCGCCGCGGCGCTGGGCTACACCCTCACCGGTGTCCGGGCCGCCGTCCAGGGCGGTGACCGGGCTCCGCGTGTCGGCCGTGGGCGACACCACGGCGCGCACACCACGGTGTGAGAACGACGGATCGAACGGGTTTCGAACGGGCGAGGAGATACACCATGTGCGAGTACTGCGGCTGCCAGTCCCTGGCGTCCATCGACGAGCTGACCCGCGAGCACGATGAGGTCGTCCGCCTGATCAGCCACCTCCGTCCCGCCCACCAGGACGGAGACGTGGCCCGGATGGCAGAGCTCGCCCGCGAGATCGCGACCGTGCTCGGCCCCCACACGCAGGTCGAGGAGCACGGCCTGTTCCCGGCGATGGCCGGGGACTTCCCCGAGCAGATCGCCGCTCTGGAGGCCGAGCACCGCCGTATCGAGTCGGTTCTGGCCGAGGCCGCCGACGGCGCCACGCCCACTGACCCGGCCTGGGCCACCCGCCTGATGGAGGTGATGGCGATGCTGCGCAACCACATCCTCAAGGAACAGGACGGCGTCTTCCCGGCCGCGCTCGCCAACCTCGGCACCGAGGAGTGGGAAGCGGTCGAGAAGGTGCGGGCAGAGGCGGGCAGTGCCCTGTCCCGGCCGACTGTCTGACCGCTCACTCACGGCTCACCACGGCGGACCAGCCGCTGCACCCGGCCGGTCCGCCGCTCGTCTGCCCGGCAGGTCCGTCTCGACGCCTCAGGGCTGTCCCGTAATCCCTGCCCGGGACGAGCCCGTCAGCGCCTGACCAAGGACATCCGGCCCCTGCCTGCACGGCTTCCTCGCGAGTTGACTGACGGTCACAGGCACCGGGCCTCACACCGGACCGGCCCGATGGGCCCTGTCCTCAGGGAAGTTCGGCCCTATTCGAGATCACGGCGCCACCGGCACGATCGATGTGCCGGTCGGATCCGCATCACGGACCGCGGCTGTGACGGTGAGTGCCGTCCCTCTATGTGCCCGCATTGCAAAGGAGAGCCATGCTTTCGCCCGAGTCGGCCGCTGTCATTCGCGCCACCCTGCCCGCCGTCGGCGGGGCGCTGGACGAGATCACAGCGCGTTTCTACGGCACCATGTTCGCCGAGCAGCCCGAGCTGCTGGACGGGCTGTTCAACCGCGGCAACCAGGCCAGCGGCGAGCAGCGACGAGCCCTGGCCGGGTCCATCGCGTCCTTCGCCCAGGCGCTGTTGGCCGACCCCGACACCCGCCCCGACGCGCTGCTCGCCCGGATCGCGCACAAGCACGCCGCGCTCGGCGTCACCGAGGACCAGTACACGATCGTCCACAAGTACCTCTTCCGCGCCATCGGCGACGTGCTCGGCGAGGCCGTCACCCCGGAGGTGGCCGCCGCCTGGGACGAGGTGTACTGGCTGATGGCCGGCGCCCTCATCGCCCAAGAGGCCCGGCTCTACCAGGAAGCCCAGGTCGACCCCCGGCACCCGTGGCGGCAATGGAACGTCGTGGAGCGGCGGGAGGAGAGCCCGGACGTGGCATCCTTCCTGCTGAGTCCGGCCGACGACGGTCCCGTGCCTCCGGCCCGCGCCGGCCAGTACGTCAGCGTCAGGGTCCTCATGCCCGACGGCATCCATCAGACCCGCCAGTACAGCCTGTCCAACGCCCCCGGCGACCGGCTGCGGCGCATCACCGTCAAGCGGGTGGCAAGCGTTGCCGAGGCACCCGAGGGCGAGGTCTCCAACCAACTGCACCGCACCGTCCGGACCGGCGGCGAACTCACCCTGTCCGCCTCGTTCGGAGACGTGGTCCTCGACGACGCCGACACCCCGCTCGTGTTGGTATCCGCCGGCATCGGCTGCACCCCCATGGTCGCCATGCTCGAACACCTCGCGGCCACCGGCTCCGCCCGTCCGGTCCATGTCCTGCACGCCGACCGCACCCCGGCCGACCACGCCCTGCGCGCCGACACCCGCCATCTCGTGGAGCAACTGCCCGATGCACGGGCAGAGTTCTGGTACGAACAGGACGCAGCTGAGGAACCCGGTTCCCGCACGGGCCTGATGGACCTCGACGGCCTCGACCTGCCCGCCGACGCCGACGTGTACCTGTGCGGCTCGCTCCCCTTCATGCGCGCCGTCCGCACCCAACTGCTCCAGGCCGGTATCCCCGCGCGCCGTATCCGCTACGAGGTCTTCGGCCCCGACCTGTGGCTGGCCCACGCCGAGGGCTGAAACGTCCGACCGTCGAGGCGGCAGGACGCACACAATCAAGGCCCACAAGAATGGGAATCCGGGCCGGCGACGTTCGGCGACGCAGTGAGCTGCCCGCATCCGCGGTTGGATGCGGGCAGCACCTGCGCGGTCATCGCCGCGCTGGTGCTGCGCGACGCGCCCGGCCGCATGGTGCCCGCCGAGCCGCTCGCCCGCCGCCACGGTGAGGTCACGCGCATGGCGGAGCCGGCCCGGGAGATCGCTCCCGTGCTCAATCCGCACACCCAGGTCGAGGAGCACGGCCTGTTCCCCGCCCTGGTCGCCGAGTTCCCCGAGAAGATCGCCGCGCTGGAGACCGAACACGGCCGTATCGAGGTCGTGCCGGCCGAGGCCGAGGGACCGTTCCTGGCCGATCCCACCTGGCCGGCGCGGCTGATCGAGACCCTCGACCTGCTACGCAACCACATCCTCAAGGAGCGGGACGACCCACTCGACGACCGTGCCACTCGGTTCGTTCGAAGACAGGCCGAACGTTCCGCCCATCTCCTCCGCGCGCCTGCAGAGGTTGGCCAGGCCGCTGCGGCGGGTGACCGCCGGGTCGATCCCGCGGCCGTTGTCGGCCACGCGCAGCTGCAGGGCGGCGCCGGTGACCTCGACGCTGACGTCGACGGTGGTGGCCTGTGCGTGCCGAGCGGCGTTGGACAGGGCCTCGCCGAGTACGGCCAGCAACTGTTCGGCCTGTTCGGCGGACACGGCCGTGTCCAGCAACCCGGTCATGCGGAGAGCCGGGGCAAAGGCAAGCGATTCGGTGGCCCGCTCAGTGGCCGCCACCAGCTGGGCGCGCAGACCGCTGCCGCGACGGGTCCGATCGTGTTCGCGCAGGCCGTAGATGGTGGAACGGATGATCTTGATGGTGTCATCCAGGTCGTTCACAACCCGCTGGATCCGCTCGCCGACCTGCGGCCGGTCGGCCACTCGGCCCAGCGTGGACTGCAGCGACAGCGCGCCGGCGAACAGCCGCTGGATGACCAGGTCATGCAGGTCCCGGGCAATCCTGTCGCGGTCATTGAGCACGAGCATGCGCTCCGTGTCCCGCCGGTGCTCAGCGACGTCCAAGGCCAACGCAGCCTGGTTGCCGAACCCGGTGACCATGTCGACAACGGCGTCCGTGAAGAAGGCGCTGCCCGGTACGTTCGCGACCTGCAGCACCCCGCGGACGTGCTCCCGGGTGCCGAGCGGTACGAAGAACGCCGGCCCCAGCTCCACCACCGAGGCGCTGCCACCCTCGGCGCGCGGGTCGGCGCTCACGGCATCACTGGCGATCCTCTCCCCGGACGTGAAGACCTTCGCAGCCAGCCCCGCGGCGGGCAGCAACAGCCCGCGGACCTCCTCGGCCAACACTCCCGAGGCAGCCTCGATGACCAACTCGCCGCGGTCACCGACCGGCACCCCCAAGGTGACCAGGTCAGCACCGGCCATCTCCCGCACGGTGGCCGTGACAGACTCCAGTACCGCGGCGGGCTCCGCACCGGACAGCAGGCTACGCGTCAGCTCGTTGCTGGCCGCCAGCCACCGCTGTCGGCGGTCCGCATCCTCGTACAGCCGGGCGTTGTCGATCGCCACACCGGCCGCCGCGGCCAGGGTCCGCAGCACCGCCTCGTCGTCGGTGTCGAACTCCGCTCCGCTCTGCTTGTTGGTCAGGTACAGGTTGCCGAAGACCTGGTCGCGGACCCGGATGGGGGCGCCGAGGAAGCTGGTCATCGGCGGATGCCCGGACGGGAAGCCGACGGACGCCGGATGCTGGGCCAGGTTCGCCAGACGCAGCGGTTCCGGGTGACGGATGAGCTGCCCGAGTATGCCCTCGCCGCGCGGGTAGTGCCCGATCCGGGCGATGGCCTCCTCGTCGATGCCGACCGTGACGAACTGCTTGATCGTGCCTTCCTCGCCCAGGACGCCGAGCGCCCCGTACTGGGCGTCGACCAGGGTGACCGCCGACTCCACGATGCGGTGCAGCACCACCTCCAGGTCCAGGTCGGAGCCGACTGCCAGCACCGCGTCCAGCAGCGTGTGGACCCGGTCCCGGGCCCCCCGAACCTGCGTCACCTGCTGCTGCAGGTCCTCCAGCAGTGCATCCAGCCGCAGCTGTGGAGACATCCCGGATGTCTCCACCTCACGCGAATCCTGCGCGCGCTCGTCCACTACAGCTCCCTCTACCTTCTCGCCGGCCCTCCCCAAGGATGCCCGACGAGCCGAACCCGTTCGACGGCACCCTGGAGAGCGGCGAGGGCAGGTCCCAGGAAGGGTGGGCAGATGGGTGATCGTCCCCTGGCCGGGCCCGATGACTTCGGCTGTGACGTGGATCGGAGCCGTGGTTCAGGGCGCCCGGGCCGACGTCGTACAAGGGAGAGTCGGGTGACATCCAGTAGGCCCCGACAGACGGGCGAATCTTGGTGGTGGCTGCGGATCCGTGTTGCTGCTGGTCTCCTCCACGAAGGGTTCAACGACCCTCCGGCACCGTTGGGGGTGACCCAGCCGATGTCGGCGGCCCTCGGCGGGGGCTCGCTGCTCCTCACCTGAGCCGACGGCCGGCTGCTCAGCGCGCTCAAGATCGGCGGCCTGCGGTCCGTCTACGCCTTCTACGACTCGGTCGGCGAGGCGACCCGTCGAGCTCCCCGGAGCAGTGGCCCGGCCGGACGGCCGCACAGCACGCCCGAGCGACACGACCGGCTCCGCACCGTGGAGCGGTCTTCCTGACCTCGGGCGCCGCCCCGATCGTGACGTGTCGGCCCGGTGCGCGACCACGAGTGGACCGCCCGTCGTCCAGCCCGGACAGGCAGCCCACTCGTGGCCGTGCTCAGTCAGCTCCGCGTGACGCTGTTCCCCTCGACGTCAGCCCCGTGTGACATTGCGCCGCTCCACCACATCGAAGCGCAGCCCGCTCGATCCCTCGCTCCTGCCGGTGTCCCGGCGCCGTGAGCGCCACAGGTGGGTCGAGCCGTCGGGCCCGCGGCCGTACTGCCATGTACGCCGCACCCGGACCCCCTCGCGCGCCACGACCTCGTCGTACAGCCGCAGGCGTGGAGAGCGGTGTTCGAGCAACTCGCCGAGGGGCTGGATGAGCGCGCCGGTCTGCTGGTCGCGCAGCGAGGCACGGGCGAGCCAGCGCGAAGGGGGTTGCCCGTCGGGTTGCTCGACCTTCAGGACGAACGGGATCCAGTAGTCGGGCATGGTGGTGGCCAGGCGGTAGGCGAGGTCCGGCGCGCCGGGTGGTGGGGGTGTCCGGGCCGCGGCACGTTCTTCCGCGCGCCGGTGCCAGGTCTCGACGCGGTCGACCGGGCGGCCCGCCGGGCCGGCGATCACGCGTTCGACGCCCCAGACGAGGTTCGCCGGTTCGTCGCGTATGAGTACGACCTCCTCCAGCGGCGGCGACTCGATCGTGGACGGCAGCGCGTCGGCGGCGAACAGCAGGTCGGGGCGGCCGCCGAGGTCGAACATCCGGAAGCCGTCGACGGAGTCGGCGAGCGGCGTGACATCGGTCTGCCTGCCGAAGGTGTCCGTCACGGTGAGGCTCTCGATCCGGCACAGCGAGCCGACCGGTATGCCGTCGAGGGGGATCGTGAACCAGTCGTTTCCGAAGACGGTCGCGAACTCCACGAACAACAGGCGCATCAGATCCGTCGGGCCGGCGTGCACCGCACCGAAGTCGACCGCCGCGTCCTCGATCTCCCAGAACCTTGGCGCGGGCATGCCGGGGAAGGAGACGGGAACGGGTATGAGCCCGCGTTCGAAGGGCACCGGCGGCGCGCCCGTCGGCTCGGTCGCGTCGGCGCGCAGTGAGTCGCCGTCGTCCACGGACACGGAGTACCAGTCGAGCCGCCGGCCGTCGTACTCCGGCGCGGACAGCGCGACTTCACCCGCCGAGGTCTCGGTGGACAGCGTGAAGCCGTACTCCATCCGCGAGGGTGCCCAGCTGTCCCCCGCACCCGTCGCCTGGGTGAACAGCTCGTCCCACCACGCGAACCATTCGACGACCGCTTGGCGGAAGCCGTCGCGGTCGTTGCCGTCGATCGGCGGCTTGTCCGGAATCCGGCCGCCGTTGGCGGGCAGCGCCTGCTGGAGGTCGCGGTAGAGCAGCGCGCCGTCGGGTGCGCGCCCGGCCGCCAGATCGAGATGGCGCAGCGTCCCCGCGTCGAGCGTCCGGCGCTCCTGCTCGGTCGGGGGCCGCATGCCCGCCCACTGCACGTACCGGCGGCGGTACTTGTCCGCGTCCTCGGGGCGCGAGAGGTGCCGTGACAGCAGGCGCAGCCAGTGCAGGCCCGACTCGGCGGCGAGGCGCCGGTCGTCGAACGTCGAGGTGCCGTCGCGTGGCGGCAGGATCCGCTCGTGCTCCACGAGGGTCTCGAGCGGTACGTGCCCGCTCGGCACGTCGGCGGCAGATGCAGACGCGGATACGGATGCGGAAACAGAGCCCGGGCGCCACCTCGCGATCCTGGACGTCTCGCCCCTGACCTGCGCGAGTATCGGCGATCCTGCGTCCTCGCCGTCGAACTCGCGCATCTGCCACTGGCGGCCGAGCAGCCAGCGGGCGTCGTACACGGCCGCCTGAAGGCCCCGTTGCAGGCCGGCGTCGAGGTCGTCGTCGCGGGCGTGGACCTCCAGGCGCGTCCAGGCGGTGATCGAGCCGCGGTCGCCCACGACAAGCTGGTGCTGCTCGCCCGTTCCCCACCGTGACGTGATCCGGACCTGCTTGACCCCTGAGGCCCGCAGCTCGCGCAGGGAGGGGACCCGGGCCGTGATGAGGTGGTCGTTCCAGTCGAGGACGGTGAGTTCGAGAGCCACCGTGTCGGTGGACTCCGTGTCCTCTCCTTCGTAAACGGCGACGATCTCCGCCCTGCCCTCCTCGCGTGGGCCGAAGGCGTGACCGTTGATGTCGATGGTCGCTTCGGGGGAGGCGCTCGGCGGGCCGATCGACTCGATCACCGGGAGTTCGCCGAGTTCGAACAGCACCGGCTCGCTGTGCCCCCACGGCGTGCGGACCACGACCTCTTTGAAGCCCGCGCCACCCAGCGCGGCGAGTCCCGGGACGGTCGCGGTGACGGCGGTCGGCGTCCACGACACGATCCGTGCCTCGACGGGGGTCGTTCCCGGGGTTGCCAGGATGAGGGCCGAACCGGGCGTTCCCGGGCGGCCGAAGCCCTGGCCGGTGATGGTGGTCTGTGACCGTTCGAGTCCCGCGGCGGGCGCGAGCGAACCGGCCGTGGGCGGCGCGTCCTCGTGCAGAACGAAGGCGACCGGTGCGGAGATTCCGCCGGGCGTCTCGACCACCACGTCGAACGGTCCGCCGGAGCCGATGGTCGCCAGCGGGGGCACGGTGACGTCGATGCTCGTGTTCGTCCACGCGGTGACGGTGCCCTCGACGCTCGCCCCACCGGGGACGCGGAAGTGGACGTACGACTGCGGCGTCGCGCCACCGAACGTACCGGTCAGCCTGACGCTCACGCCGCCCCTGCCGGACTGCGGCGCGAGCGAGGCGAGCACCGGCGTCGGTGGGGGCGGGGGCGGCGGGGGCTCTGGGGTTGCGTTCATGCGTCTCTCATTCCGAGTGGCTGGCCTGCGCCGCCGACGAGGTCCGTGGCGACCGTCGCGCCGGTGCTGTTCATCGCGAGATAGGTGGCCGGCAGGAACTGTCCGGCCTCGTGGAGTGCGTCGAGGTCGACCATCCGCAGCTTCGCCAGGTCGAGCGCCTCGAGGACCGTCGCGCGAAGCGACTCGATCGTCCAGGGCGAACCGACCGCGGGCGGCACCGCGACCAGGATCGCCTGGGGTGCGGTGGCGTTCGGCTGGTCGAAGTGGAACGCGACGCCCGTGGTGCGTTCCGGGCTGGGAAGCACTTCCGAGAATTCGTCGAACACCGCCCCGCACACTGGCAGGCCGACGCCCGGCGGCTTTCCGGGGACGTGCGCCACGAGGGACACCCTGCCGGTCGGCGGACCGGCCTCGGCGTCGTAGGGCAGCGCCACCCACTGGTCGCCCGCGCGCGCCGGGAACTGGGCCACCTCGAAACGTGACCGGTCCGCGCCATTGAGGATCTCGTCGCAAACCAGCGCGTCCGACAGACGCTGGAACCCGGGCCGTACGCGGCTCAGGCGCTGGAACCACAGCGTGGCGGCGAGCGGGTCGCCGCCCTGGAGGCCGTTGCTGGCGGCGAAGGCGGGGTCGAACTCCCCGGTCCGCGCCGGGGTGATCAGGGGCAGCGCGAGGAACGTCGGCCCGAAGACGCCGCGCAGGGCGGCCAGCGCCCAGTCGCAGCGGTCCTGATCGGTCGCGCCGGCATCCGGCGCCGGCGCCGGCGTCAGCTCGCTCAGCCGCCGGCGAATGTCGGTGTCCACGGCGGACAGTTGAAGCCGCAGCTGCGCGCGGTCGTCGGGCGAGTCGCCGACCGCCGACGACGGAACCGAGCCCGGGATGCCGAAGTACCCGGCCGCGAGCAGGACCGCGCGCAACGTCTCCGCGTCGGTGCCGTCGGCGAGTGCCGTGGTGACCCGGTCGGCTACGGCGGCCAGCGCCGCCCTCGCGGCACTCGCGCGGCCGACGAACTCGACGGTCGCCACGGACGCCTGGCCGCCGTCGGAGGCGGGCAGGGCCAGGTCGGCCGGGGTGAGCGGGCGGGCCTGGGCGATTGCTTCGCGCAGCGTGCTCGCGACCTCGAAGAGCTCGGTCGGCGCGACCGCGCCGTCGCTCTCCGGCCGGTCGACCGGGCGGAGCCGGACGACGGCGTCCACGGGCACGCCGGGTGGACGGTTGCGCAGCGCGTGGTAGACGATCCGCTGCTCGAGCTCAGTGCGCTGCGAGCCGTTGCTGATCGCCACGGCCTGTAGGACGTCGAGCGCCGACAGCCGGGGGGAGATCTGGTCGAGCCGCAGTTGTCCGATCGTCGCGACAGGCGTCGCCTGCGCGCTCGCATTGGCGTCGAAGTAGTCGACCCGGACGCGGACCCGCTTCGGGTCGCCGAGTGCCGAGTCGGCCCAGGCGTTGATCCGCGGCTCGGCCACCGCTGCCGCTTCGAGCCCCGGCTCGAAGGCCCACAGCGGATCCTGGTCGGCCGGGTGCTCCGCCAGCAGTACGGCGAGGCGGTGGGTGACGGCGAGTCCGGAGCCCGGCGACTCGACGATCTCCAGGTCCGGGGGCGGCCCGGTGGGGTGGGCGGCGGCGTTCAGCGCGGCGGTGGCCCGCTCGGGATTGCCGCGCACGGTCTGGAACACGCCCTCGGCGACGAACGCGTCACCGATCGCGTCGATCAGGTCGTCGAGCCCGGCGAGTTGGGCCTGAACCGCCTCCGCGGACTCCTGTCCCGGCCACCCGTCCGCCAGCCGGCGGTTGTCGGCGATCCAACGGCGTTGCAGCGCCAGGCCGTCGACCACGTTGCGGGCGGCGATCGACTCGCTCGGGCCGCCGGAGTCGGACGCCGTGTCGGATGCCGCGGCCACCGGTTGCGGCGCGAACGCGCGGAAGTCGTCGATGAATCGCGCCAGACCGTTCTCCTGAAGAGCCCGCTCGAACCGGTAGCCCAGCAGGGCGCCGAGCGACTGGCCCTGGCGGACCCCGTTCAGGAGCGTCTGGACCAGACGTACCCGCTCGGAGCTGAGATCGATGCCGAACGGTTGCCGCCCCTGGTGTTCTCCGTGTGCCAGATGGCCGCCGGCCAGGATCGCCGAGGCCGTCGCGTGGGCAGGCGACGGGGCGTGCAGGTATCCGGCGCTCTCCCGCGATCCGGCCGCGTCGGGGCGCAGGTCCTCCACGAAGCCGTACCCGGCCAGGTGGATGCCGTCGGCCTGCGAACCGGTCGCGGCGAGGCGCGCCGACGCGAAGGAACCGATCCAGGCGTCGAGCCGGTAGGAGCTGAGGTCGAGGGTCTCGCTCATCAGCCGTTCCAGCTGCGTCGCCGGCAGCCCGGCGAGCTGCCCGATCGCCGCGCGCAGCTCGCCGAGTTCGGCGAGCGCTCCGGACTCGTCGCCCCGGTGCTGGTGGGCGTCGAGGTAGTCGCCCTTGGTGGCGCCACTGGAGTGACGGTCTTCGAGGAGGTCCCAGGTGATGCGCTCGCGGGCGGCGTCGAGGTCGTCCTCGATCTGGTCGATGTCGATCAGCTCGGGCTCGCTGCGCCATGGCAGGGCGGGCGCGAGTTCACCGGCGGCGAAGGCGTACTGGACCAGGAGTGCGTGGCGCAGCAGGAGGTAGAGCAGCGGGTGCGGCGTCTGCATGCCGAGTGCCTGGGCGACGTCCTCGTCGCGCAGTGCCCGCCAGGACGGCCGGGGCGTGGCGGCGAGCGCCGCGATGTAGTCCGGCGACAGGTGGTCGTCGGTGCTCGCGCCGACCGCTTCGCCGGGCAGCGGGAAGTAGTTGAGGGCGAATGTCGCGTCCTTCAGGCGGGGCGTCCAGTCGAGCCCGAGCGAGTCCAGGACGGCGCTGCTGGCGCTCTGCTGGGCCGCCCACCACTCGCCGCCCAGCTCCGCGTGCATGAACCGCCAGGCGGCGTCGATGTAGGCCGGACCGAGGATCGTACGGCCGCGCCGACTGGCCGAGTGCGGCAGCATCGCCAAGGCGCTGAGCAGCGGGTTTTCGTCGGGATCTTCGGGACCGGTCTCCAGCGGGCGGCCCGGGCGCGGGACCGAGGCGAGGGATCGCCGCCAGATGGGGCGGAGCGTGTCGAGGAAGTCGAGCAACGGCCGCAGCGCGACGTCGGACTTGCCGGCGCTGTCCGGCGCGGGCATGACGGGCAGGATGCCGTAGGGCTGGTTGCCCACGCGCAGCACCGGCAGCGGTCCGCAGGCGCGCACGTTGTCGATGAAGTGGCGGCGGCCGGCGGTGATGGCGCCCTCGGCCAGGAACGGCGCGCTGCCGTTCGGCATCATGTGTTCGAGGAAGTAGCCCCAAGTCGTCGGCCACAGTGCCGTGTTCATGGCTCGGCGTGCGGTCTCCCCGTCCGCTCCGTCGGCGGCGTGGTCGAGACCGCCGAAGATCTCCGCCGCGCGGCGGGTGAGACCGAGGGCGCGGGCTGCCTGTGCGCCGTAGGAGCCGCTCGGCGGGGCGGCCCGGGTGCCGGGCGGCGGGACATCGGCGCGCGAGTCGAAGGCGGCCGGGCGCTTCTCGGTGTTGTTGGTCGGCGTGCCCTCGGGCAGGATGCCCAGGCCGCGGGTGTAGCGGTGTGCGGTCAGGCAGTCGCCCAGCAGTCGGGCGCCGTCGGCTCCGTCGGCGTACCGCGTCCTGATGCCGACGACCGCCAGCCGGGCGATCCCCTGGCGTGCCTTCGGCGGGAGCGGTATCCGCAGCCCCATGCCGGCCTGTTCGGCCGCAGGGAACTCCAGCATCCAGCGCATGCCCTCGTCGACGACCCCTGTGTCGCCCACGCTCGCGGCGGGATCCGGACCGACGGCGAGCCGCTCGGGAACCCGCCGGCCCCAGCCCGTGGCCATTGGCTCGTCGTCGTCAGGGGCGGCGTAGGCGAATGCGAACCAGCGGTCCGGGAGTACGGCGGTGTGCGGGGCACGTGTCCAGGAGTGCGCTCGCTCGCCGGGGCCGTGACCGCTGGAGGCCGGGCGTACGATCCACTCGGCGCGCGCGGCGCCGAACCGGGCGACGATTCGCCGCCAGGTGGCGTCGCCGGGATCGGCTGCGTACAGCGCGGCTGCCTCGGCCTCGTCGGCGGTCAGTTCCGGCTCGTGTGTGTCGATGTGGATGTCGTCGGGATACACCCGTACGAGCAGTTCCGAGGCGTCGGCGTCGAATCGCGTCTCCAGCCGCACCGGAAGTATCACCACGGGCAGGTCGCTCACAGTCGCCGGGCCCTCCAGGGCTACGTTCGCCGTGGAGGATCCCCACTCGGTGGTGACCGTCACGGACGCGTTGCCCGCCTTGGTCAGTGCCGGGTCGTGAGGGAGTACGACGTGGATCTTTCGGGTGTTCCAGGACTCGACGGCGAGGCCGATGGGTGCGCCGCCGCTCGGGGTGATCGTCACCGACGAGCCGGGGCCGCCGGGCCCGAACGCCGTACCGGTGAGGGTGATCTCATCCCCGGCGAAGACGCTGTGCGGGTTCACCGACGTGACGACGGGTGCCGCCCCGATCGTCAGCCGGGCGGGATCGCTCGTGCCCCACAGGGTCCGTACGACCAGCGACTTCTCGCCCGCGCCGCCGAGCGCGGAAGCCTCCGGAATCTCACCGCGGATCTCACTCGGGCTCCAGGACCGGGTGGCCAGCTTCAGCTCCGTGCCGCCCGCGTCCCGCACGAACAGGCCGGACCCCGAGCCGAACGGCGCCAGTCCGAATCCCTTTCCGCGTACGGTCAGCGGCGTTCCTGGCGTGCCGCGTGCCGGGTCGACCCCAGTCAGCGCCGGTCGGTCGGTCTCCTGGACGGTGAACCCGACACGGTTGGAGGTGCCGTCAGCGGTCGCGACGCTCACGTCGACATTGCCGCCGGAGCCGAGCGCGGCGGTCTGCGGCACGCGGACCGTGATCCGCGTCGGTTTCCAGGAGGTCACCTCGGCGGAGACCTCGGTGGCCCGGTCGACGCGCAGCCGGAACACGACGCGTGCCGGTCCGCCGGCCTTGGGGCCGAAGTCACTGCCACCGATCTGGAGGGTGTCTCCGGCGTGGCCGCTGTCGGCGCTCAGCGACGAGATGGCCGGTGCGCGCATTTACGATCCCCCTGTCAGGTTGCCGGCGGCGGTCGCCAGCGTCGGAGTGCCGCCGGTGTCGGTCAGCACGAGTCTCGGACGCTCTCCGTCGGCCTGGTCGAGTACGAAGCTCTCCGCCCCGCGGGCGATCGCCTCGGTCACCTCGGCTGCTGTCATCCGCCACGGGTTGCCGGCGGCGTCGACGCCGGCCAGTGCGGTGACGGCGCCCGCGTGCCGCTCGACCGAGGTGACGTGCAGCGCCGGGTCCTGGACGTCGGCGCCGATCATGCGCGAGGCGTACAGCGCGACCCGCACGGGGCGCTGGAACGTGATGGACGCGGTCTGCGCGCCGTCCGCGCCCCAACTGGCGGACGGCGGTGCCGGCGCGGGCGGGGGCACCGCAGCGAACAGGGGCAGCGGCCGCCCCGCGAGCCGCCCGTCGGCGGGTACGTGGGTGAGGGCGTCGTACTCGGCCGATGTGGACGCGGTCATGCCCCAGTGCAGGTCGGCCCAGGTGGCGGGTGTTCCGCCGAAGCGCGCGTCGCCGCCCTCGTCGGGTAGGGCGTCCAGGCCGAAGCGGGCGCCGGTGGGCTGCTCCTGGAGCACGAAGTACCAGCCGGGTCCGCCGTCGTTGCCGCGGGCCTCGTCGATGCCCAGACCGAAGCCGAGGTAGGTCATGTCCGGTTCGAGCCGGCCGCGGAACTCGGGGTAGAGCACGACCGGGGAACTGTCGATGGTGTCCGCGCGCACGGCGTACACGATCGTGTGGGGGAAGCGCCGGAAAAGCTCGCCGCGTACGAGCAGCACCAGCATGCCCCGGCCGCCGACGCGGGTGGCGTTCTGGCCGAGCTGCCGGTCGGGCGGCCACTCGGTGATCGGGTCGATGTCGGAGCTCGCCTCCGAACCGGCGCCGCGTGTGCTCCAGAACTGGCGGAAGTACGTGGCGCTGTAGTCCGTCGGCAGGTCGCGCCAGCGCAGTTCCTCGGACAGCGCGTGGTTCAGGCCCGTCATGTAGGACTCGATGAAGCGCGGGTTGCCGACCAGGATGCCGACGGTGTCCGGCCGGATGTTCTCGGCGCCGGGCAGCAGCGCGCCGGGGAAGATCTCCCTCAGGGGATCGCTCGCGGGTTGCGGGAAGCTCGGCGCCGCCGCCAGCGGTCGCAGCGGGTCCGCCGGTTGCGGACCGGGTGTCGTGGTCGGTGTCAGGCCGTCGGCCGGCATCAGCGGCAGGACCTGCTGGGCGACCGTGTGCTCCGGGGCGACCGGACCGGCGCCGTCCTGGAGCGCTCCGGCGACCGCGTCGAGCGCCAGCGTGTCCGCCGACGAGGACAGCGCGGACAGCGGCCTCGTCACCATCTGCCCCGGCTGCTGCGGGACCAGCTCGAAGAGCGCCTTGGACGCGTCGCGGAACCGCGTGTTGATCCCGGCCAGGCGCAGGCGTGTGCGCTTGCGCTCGGGCGGCAGGTCCCCGCCGTCCGAGCCGTCGTCGATGCGGGCCACGGAGGCGGTCGGTGCGGCCGGGTACACGGGCGTGTCGCCCCCGAACACGCGTGTCCAGCCGGGCGCGTCCGGTACCTCGGTCTTCGCCCGCCGGAGTTTCGGCGCGCCGATCCGGTCGAACGCGACCGCGCCTTTGGCCGGCTTCAGCGGCACCGTGATCGTGCCGGCCGCGAGCAAGGCCGTGAGCTCGCCTATGTGTCCGGGCGTGCCGTCGGCGGACGGGAGATGACGGCCGATCGGTCCGTTCGGGCGCACGGCACGGCGGAACGGCGCCGACACCGCGCCCTCGGGGAAGACGCTCGCATGCATACTGCCGCGCAGCGTGGTCGCACTGCCAGGGCGGTGGCTGCCGTCGTGCCGGAGGCGGACGCGGCTGTGCAGCGGCTGGGTGATGCGCAGTACCACGTCGGCGGGCAGCGGCGCGAGCCGCTTCTCCTGCACCGAGGCCGCGACCGACCGGGCGAGCTGCGCGCGCTTGAGCAGGGTGTTGGCGCGTTCGAGGTCGCCCGCCTGGTCCCAGGCGCCGGCCACCAGCTGCTCCTGCTGCTCGGCGACCACCTGGGCACCGAGACCGGCGGCGGCCCGGTGGCGCGGATCGAGGTTGAGCTGCCACAGCCAGCCGTCCGCACCTGCCGACGACGGCGGCGGTACGACGGCGTTCGATCCGTAGACGGGCGGCGTGACCAACTGGCTTTCGCCGTCTTCGTCGACCAGCTCGATCATCCGCCGCGTGTACGGCTCGCGCGCCTCGTCGGGCCACTCCGTCGGTACCGCCGCGGGTGACATGAGCGCGCCCTCGAACCCGAGTTGTGAGCCCGGCTCGCCGGCGGGCGGCACCGGCAGCCGCGACCCGGCGGTGGTCAGGTCCATCGGGCGGGTGCCGATCTCCGGCCCGAAGGCGACCGGCTCCAGTCGGCGGGCCAGCGCCTCGAAGTCGCCGTCCGGTCCGGTGGAGAACTCCCAGTGGTCGTACACCGGCAGCTCGAAGGGGCCCGAGTGACCGGCCGGCGGCGGCCAGGCGTCCTCATCGGCCGCGGTCACCTCGACGCCGAGTCCGGCCTGGCGTCCCGCCTCGTACGCCGGGACGACACAGGCGAGATAGCTCACACCTGGCTCCAGCCTGCGCGGGCACACGAGCCTGGAGAGCGTCTGCTCCGGGGGCACCTGGGACACGTCCGTCGTGCCGTCACCGGCGACCTGCACGTGGGCCCAGGCCCACGAGTCGGCGAGGGGAGGCAGTTCGCGGAGCACGTCCGCCGGGTCCAGCTCCAGCCAGGGGAGCGGCCGGCGGGGGTCGGCTCTGAGCCCGGCGGCGTCCTTGCGGACCACGGCGAGCACGATCCACGGCCGCAGTCTGGGCCCGCTCGCCTCGGGGCTGAACAGCCACGGATAGTCGGGCAGATCGAACTCGACCGCGGGGAAGTAGTTGGGCTCGAACTGGGCCGTGAGCGGTGGCGGATCCCTGCGGATGATCTGCCGGACGTCGATCCCGAGGACGTCGCCCGGCCCGTACAGGCGCAGCTTCACGTCCACGGAGTCGGCCTGGCCGTTCTTGGTCACGCCCAGGGTGACCGGCAGGACGGCGCGGCCGCCCTCGCTGCCCTGCGGACCGGCCGGGATGCCGGCGGCCAGACCCTGGCGAGACCAGGAGAAGAACCGGTATCCGGTGGTCATGCGGACATCAACTCCTCGCGGCGCACGATCTGGGTGTCCTTTCGCTCGCGCGCCGCCTCACGCGCGGCGCTGAAGCTGCCGTCGGTCGCGGTCGCGGGCGCCGACAGGTCGGTGACGGGAGCCACCACGTACGACGGGTCGGCCACCTTCGGCTGCTCGGCGTCGACGCTGTACTTGAGCCGTCCGGTCGAGCGTGTCGCGGCGTCCGCCGCCGCGCCGTGCTCGGCCTGCTGTGCGACCGTCGCGTCGTCGGGGCGGAAGGGCGCGCCCCAGGCATGTCCGCCGATGGTGATCGTCTCGAACGTGATCGGGCACGCTGCCCCGGGCCCCGTCGAGTGGGCGTCGCCCGGCGCGGTCAGGCGCGCGCCCGAGGGCATCTGCTCGAAGCCGGGTGCGGCGAGCTTCTCGGCGTCGCTGAGGCCGAGGTACTGGCCGGGGCTGAAGCTGTCGTACACGGGGACGGGATCGTGCTGGGCGCCGGTCGCCGAGACGATCTCGAACCGCGTGAAGTCGGCCGGAGGCGCCGTGCCGAAGCGCGCGATCTCGCGTTGCAGGGGCACGATCCGCTGCGAGACGCGCACCGCGCCGAGCGGGTGCACGATCGCCTCGCCTGCGGCGGGCGTCGGCGGCTTGAGGGTCGCCAGCCTGCCGCTGTCCGCGGGCAGTTCGGCAGCCCAGTTGCCTGCGGTCTCCAGGGCCGCCCGCAACTGCGGCCAGATGTTCTCGCGTTGGGCCGGCGGCAGTTCCCGGGAGTCGCCGAAGGTCGCGTCCACACTGATGGTGACCTTGACGAACAGGACCTTGAAGGTGACCTCGCCCTGGAGGTGCCACGGGTCCGGCCCGGTGAGGTGCGCCCGCAGATCGATGCCCATCAGCGCCTTCGACCCTCGCTTGAGGACCAGATGGGCCGCGATGTCGACCTGGAACCCGAACGGCGCGAGGTTCATGAGCGCGTCGAAGCCCATCCCGCCTTCGAGCGCGAACCCGGCGGCCGCCACGCGCACTTCGAGCGCGGCGCCCACCTGCACGGTGTTGGCGGTGATGGCCAGGTAACACTCGGCCCGCAGCCGTGGGTTGTCGCTGTTCGACAGGGCGAGTGTCAGCCGGCGGAGCGACGGGAAGCCGGCGGGTGGTGTGTACGACGGGTGGAATCCGCCGATCGACAGCGCGAAGTCGGGCTGCTCGCCCCAGGAGGCCCTGAGCGCCATGTCTCCCGACAACGCGAAGGGCCCGATCGTGGAGTCGACCAGCGACGCGTCGACCGAGACCTCCCGGCGCCCGAAGTCGAGCACGCCGACGGCGTCGAGCTGGAGTTTGACCACCGCGGTCTCGGGTGTCGGCAGCAGCGCGCGCAGCCGGCCGAGCACGATCAGCCGCAGCGGGGAGGGCAGTTCGAGGATCAGCGCGATCTCGGCTGTCACGAGGGTCGGCGTGCCCCACGCCAACTGGACCATCGGCCCGAACAGATGCCGGTCCCGCGCGGGAGGGAACACCGACTGCAAGGTGCTGATGATCTGCGGCGCCCGGGGTACGGGGTCGTCGCGCATGAACATGATCGAGTCGAGCGCGTGCGTGCGCACACCGGCGCGCAGGGCGTCGACTGCGACCGTGCGGTTGATCCCGAGCAGGCCTCCGATGCCGGTCAGGGTGAAGCCGAAGCCCAGCTGAACGGGCGTGAACCCGGTCGCCTGGACGAGGGCCAGCAGCGAGAAGCCGGACTCCCCGTCGGGCATGCGCGTGGTGAGCAGGCCGAAGGCGTTGAGGTTGATCTGGCCGAACTGGAGGTGCAGGACGCCCGCGTACTGCTCGCGTTCCTCGTCGAAGAACAGGTATCCGCCACCGGTGACCGGGCCGTCGATCGAGAGACCGGCGCCGTCCGGTGGCTTGAAGCCCAGTTCCAGGCCGACCGGGCCGAGGTTTCCCGGCGAGGGCGTGAGCTTCGTGCGCAGCCCGATGTTCTCGACGCTGGCGTGCAGTGGCCCGAGCTCGAGGCTGCCGCTGGCCCCGGCGGTGAGGCTGATCGCGCCGCCGCCGACGCCGAGGCGCAGCCGGAGCGCGTCCAGCGTGATCGGACCGAGCGTCTCGTGCACCGGGATGGTGAGGTCGAGCCGGCCCGAGCCCTCGAACGACAGGCCGTGCAGCTTGGACCACAGCAGGCGCAGGTCGAACTCCGCCGAGAGACCGTCGGGAATGACCGCCTTCAGGAACCCGTCGGCGGAACCGGTGGCCACCTCGAGCCTGCACCCGATGAGACCGGCGCGCACGAAGGCGTCGGGCGGCCCCTCGGCGCCGACCCGCCCGCCCACTTGCGCGTACGCCTCCAGGAAGGAGAGCTGGGTGCCGCCGCCCGCCGAGAGCAGCTGGTGCCGGGAGCCGTCGGGATCGGCCACCTTGAGCCCGATGGCGAGGCTGCCGGTGAGATCCTCGGCTTCGCCCTGGAGCAGTCCGCCGCGCAGCTGCACGCCGGTCGGCCTGACCGCGATGCCGATGCCCTGGGAGAGGTCGATGTCGGTGTCGATCACCAGACTCAGCGGGCCGAAGAGCGGGATCTCCAGCTCCGCGGACCCGCGTATGTACGGCGAGAGTTCGATTCCGGCGTCGGTGCCCTCGGCCGTCGTGGCGCGTAGCCGGTGCAGGGAGAACCCCGCTTCGCCGATCACCCAGCCATAGCTGTGTAACAGCTCGACGAGCAGTTGAGGTGTCGGCGCCGTGTCGGTCGCGGTCGGCGCGTTCCCGATCTGGGCGTCGATCCGCTCGGGCAGTTCCGAGACGACTCCGCGGCCGCCGAATCCCTGGACCAGGGCGCCCAGGTTCTCCAGCAGCCGGGCGGAGTCGAACTCCGGCCTGCCCCAGCCGTACTCGGCGGCGAGCGCCGTGCCGGGGTCGGTCAGGAGGGCGCCGATCTGCTCGTAGTCGACCACCGCGCGGAAATGTTCCACCTGATAGATGGAGTGGTCGGCCCCGTGGTGCGACTGCGGGAAGATTCCCAGCAGGCGCAGCACCGACGCCGTGCGCGGCGAGGCCGTCGTGACGCCGGCCACGACGGCGAAGTCCAGCAGCCGGCGCGGCAGTTCGTGGACGATGCCGGTCTTCTCGACCCAGTCGCCCGCGGACGACAGGACGCCGGGCAGCGACTGGCTGAAGGTGGTGATCTGGGCGATGAAGTCCTGTACGGCGAGCAGCAGGTCGGCGTAGCGGCCCGCCATCAGGAGTTCGTCCTCGCGCTCCTCGTCCGTCGAAGCGGTGACGATCTTCAGCTTGGTGATGACGTCGCCCGCGTCGAGCGTGACGAGGCTCGCCAGGTCCGTGCCCGGCGGCGTCTCCCAGCCGAGCTGGTTGAGCACGAACTCGACAATCTGCGCGTCCTGCATCGCCGCGGTGGACGCGGCGATGACCTGACCGATGCTCTCGACGGCCTGCTGGAACGTGGTCCGGGTCACGATGCGTTGTCCTCCCACTGACCGTGCTTCCAGTCGAACCGGCGGAAGTGCTCCCGCACGTTGAGGGCGTCGACCTTGACGCCGGCCCATTTCAGGTATCCCTCGGCCGAGTCGGCGTCATCGGAGATCTTGGTGGTTCCCGGTTCCGGCGGATATGCCAGGACCTTGGCCGAGTGGATCGTGATCCGGCTTGCCGTGAGTCCGGCGAGCTTCGCCTCGGCGCGGGTCCGCCAGAGCTTCAGCCAGTCGCCTCCCGAGGGCGGACTCTGGAGGTCCGCGTGTGTGGGGCTCGCGTAGCCGAGGTGCTCGGCCCACAGGCGCCTTCGGGCGTCTCTGGCGATCGTCGTCGCCGGTCCGCCGGACACCTGGTCGAACAGGCTCACGTTGACCTCGGTCTCGCGGTTCTCGTGCAGGTCCCCCTTGGGTCGCAGCCCGAAGAGCCAGGTGGCGAACCAGTTCGTGTACGGATTCTGGCTGTAGTCGAGGGAGGCGCCGTCGAGGTTCGCCGATCCCACGGTGATCCAGTCGTCGTCGATGATGGCGACTTTCGAGTGGATGTAGTTGCGGCAGATCTCCGTCAGACTCTGCGCCGTGGCACCGGACTCGTGGCTCCAGGGGCAGAAGAACCCGACGCGCCGGCGCTCATCGTCCTCGAGCGAGGAGAGCACCCGGCCGACGTGCTGCGGATGCAGCACGTCGTAGCTGGGAATGTCGACCTTGTTGTTCGTCAGGAAGATCACGCACAGCTCGGTGCGCTCCTTCAGACGCCGGACGATCGCTTCGGCGATGACGTCGTTGGTGAAGTACTGGTTCTCGAAGTAGATGTACTTCTTCGCCGTCTCGATCGCGCGCAGGTACGACTCCAGGACCGTCTTCTCACCGTGCGGAGACGCGGTGTAGCGCGCGTTGCCCGCGAGGCTGCGGACGACCTGGAGGGACGTCGTACCCACGGCCGGCGGTGCCGGCGCGGGCGGCTCCTCGGGAGCGTCGGGGTCGGCCTGGTTCCAGTGCAGCGCGAACGTCTCGTTCAGCTGCCCGATCACCGGGCCGCGCAGACGCATGCTGACGTCGTGCGTCGGCACCTTGATCGCACGCGAGTCGATGCAGCTGGAGAAGTCGCCGTGGCGCGCGTCGCCGATCGCGTGGGTGATGCCGTCGTAGTAGTCGGAGACGAAGGGGGAGCCGATCAGGTAGGCGATCTTGTTGTCGATCACGACGAACTTGGCGTGGATGGGAGCGGTCGCCGGAGTGCGCAACGTCCGCACCTTGACGTTGGAAACATCCTTCATCGCCCTGGTGACCTGCGACGCGGTGGTGAACGGCCAGGGGATCGAGAACGCCGTGTGCGCGGTGAGCTGGTTGCACGCCAGCCGCACCTTGACGCCCTTGTCCTGGGCGACCTTCTTCAGCGCGTCCTCGAGACGGCCGCCGGTCGTGGTGACGCCGGTGTCGGGCGTGGGATCGTCGAACGTCATGAAGACCCGTCCGACATCCAGGAAGAACAGCATCCAGTCGATCGAGTGCTCGGCCTTGAGGACGTCGTCGTACAACGCCTTCCAGGCGGCGTCGTTGTCGATCAGCGGCTCGACGGCGTTGCCGTTGACCGACTGGGTGAAGGCGCCGGTGGTGGAGACACGGCCTTTCAGTTCGGCGGCGGCCACCTGGATCGGCGGCAGCACCAGCTTGTCCTTGACGTCGGGGTAGGGACCGTGGTCGGGGCCGAGCTGGCGGCCGACGGAGCTGAAGACGCGGACGACGAGGTCGTCGACACCGCCGTCGTAACCCACCGTGAACGTGCCGCCGAAGGCCGTCCGCGCATAGCCGTGGAATGCCTCGCCCTGGGACGAGTACACGTCGGGCATCAGGCGCTCGCCGTGGAGTTCCTGCCGGAACACACCGACGGCGAGTGCCTCGACGCCGTTGCCCTTCGCGTCGACGATGCGGCCCTCGACCCGCCGGTTCGGACTGCTCACCGGCTCCCACAGCCCCGCTTCGGCAACCGTCGTCCGGTCGAGGTCGAAGCCCGGCGGGGCGTCGATGGAGTACTGCTGGAGCTGCGCGGCCGCGTACCACTTCTTGTGACTCCACGAGGCCGTCTGCCACATCCAGGGAATCTGCTTCTTCTCGTGGAGGTGTTCGACGGCCTCGTAGCCGCCGTAGACGCCGGTGTTCGCGAGGCCGAAGGTCTCCGTCACGCCGCGGAAGTACTCGTCCACCTGGCCCGGATCGCCGGCGGTGTCGAAGTCGACGGCGAAGTACACGACGGAGTTGTCGGGCGCTCCGAGCTTCCTCAGCTGCTTCTGGGCGGCCTTCGCATCGTCCACGCCGGCCTGGTAGTCCTCGGCGGCGCGACTGCCCGTCGACTCCCACACGAATCCGACGGCGATACCCAGGGCATGTAACGCCTGCCGCTCTTGGTTGGTCAGCTGCTTCGACGGGTGACCGCTGGTGTTCGGCGAGAGGTAGCGGACCACAAACTCGGCGTTCATCGCCTTGACTTCGGCAGCGGTGTGCCGGTCGCTGTAGTCGACGCCCTCACGATGCGCGGCCGGAGACGGAGCCGGATCCGCAGCGACGACTGATTCCTGCGTGTGCGTGGTCACGTCACAGGTCCCCCGATCTGTGAAGAAATTGTGGTCGCCGGTGCATCTTGGGGTCGACCACCATTTGTCGTCAACCCGCAGTGAACGCCCCGTTGTGAACGTGTATCTGACACCTGTGCACCCGCGACCGCACCCGTTTCCGAAAGCACAGGGTTACCGGCCCATGCCGCTCAAGGCTGCCGACGGCGTACGGGACGACGTGCGCGCCGGGCCGTGACCGACGGTCCGCCCGGCGCAGGAACAGGCTCGCGGCCGGCGTTCTCCCACCTCAGGTCACACCCGCGCCCTCAAGGTGTCCGCAGGGCCTTGATTGCGTGGAAGCAGTGGAGACCGGTGCGCGGTTTCCAGGGCAACGCGTCGTGCGGCGGCACGCGCATGGGCGGCGCATCGCGAAGGCGACCAGGTGATGCCGGCCCGGCCGGGAACGGCCCGCGAAGCGGACCGTACGCCACCGCGTAGCGATCGCGGTCACGCTGCACGACACGTGTCCGCTGCCGTTGTGCGCGGCTCAAGTCCATGTCCTGGCGGCCGGCCCGGGCCTGGGAGTCCTCAAGCACCTGACAACAGCTGACCACACATGCGAAACGATGTAGCCTCCGAAGATCGCCCTTGACCTGCAAAAGCAGGCAGGGAGCAGACAAAGCGGGAGTTTCTTCATGTTTCGGACAATGTTCAAGTCCAAGATCCATCGTGCCACCGTGACTCAGGCCGACCTGCACTACGTCGGTTCCGTCACCGTCGATGCCGCACTCATGGAAGCCGCGGATCTTCTGCCCGGCGAGCTCGTGCACATCGTCGACATCGACAACGGTGCCCGACTGGAGACGTACGTCATCGAGGGCGAACGCGGCTCCGGCGTCATCGGTATCAATGGCGCCGCCGCCCACCTCGTCCACCCCGGCGACCTCGTGATCCTGATCAGCTACGCGCAGGTCGACGACGCCGAGGCCCGTACGCTGACCCCGAGCATCGTCCACGTCGACGCGGACAACCGGATCGTCGCGCTCGGCGCCGACGCCTCCGCGCCCGTGCCGGGCACCGCCACCGAGCGCAGCCCGTACGCCGTGCCCGCCACCAACTGACCGTTCCACCGCCAGGGAGTCCCCGTCATGGTTGAGAACACCGCGCTCGAATTCTTCGACGACCGGGAGAACGGCAATCTGCTCGGTCTCGTCGACGACGTGGCCGCCGGAGTCATCGCGTATTTCGTCATGGACGGTGCCCCCGCGGCACTCGTCGCCGTGCACACCGTCGTCGAATCGGAGCACAGGGGCAAGGGCTACGCCGGAGCCCTGGTCCAGGAGTTCTACGCCATGGCGGACCGCGAGGGCGTGCCTGTCGTCCCGCTCTGCTCGTACGCGGCGAAGTGGGCCCAGAACCACCCCGACCAGGCCCCTGTGGCCCCGGCCGAGCTGGTGGAGCGCGCGAAGGAACAGCTGAAGACCCACCCGGAGCTGTCCTGATGCCCGGGACACTCGCGCTTCTGCACACCTCCCCGGTCCACGTCCCGGTCTTCGAGGCGCTGCGCGACACCGATCACCCCGGTCTCGCCCTGCGCCACCTCGTGTACGAGGATCTGCTCGCCCGAGCCCGGGATGCGGGGCCCGAAGCGGTGCAGGGGGAGATCCAGGCCCTGCTCGCGGGCGCCGTCGCCGAAGGCGCGAGCGCCGTGCTCTGTACCTGTTCGACGATCGGTGGGGTCGCCGAGTCCGCCGCGGCGGCGCTCGGCGTCCCTGTCCTGCGGGTCGACCGGCCGATGGCGGCGGACGCCGTCGGCCGCGGCCGCGTCGTGGTCCTCGCCGCGCTTGCGGACACCCTGGCACCGACCCTGGCCCTGCTGGCAGAGGAGGCGGGTGATCGGGCCGCGGACATCCGTACGGTGGTGGTCGAGGGAGCATGGGCGCGGTTCGAAGCCGGCGACCGTGACGGCTATCTGGAGCTGGTGGCCGCTGCCGCCGACCGGGTGGCGGATGCCGATGTGATCGTGCTGGCCCAGGCGTCCATGGCCGATGCCGTCACCCGGACGGCCACGCGGATCCCGGTCCTCTCCAGTCCCCGGCCCGGGCTCGCCGCCGCGGCCGCGGCGGCACACTGACCCGCCGTACGGGTTCTCGTCCGGTGGCACGGAACCCGGACGTATGGTCTCGGCAGGCGCGGGCAGCTGCTCCGGGAGACGGTGGACACGAGATCTGCCCGCACTTTTGGAGCCCGAGATGACCAACCCGTATCCCGACCCCGTGCCGCCGGCGCCGACGCCCGGACCTCCGCCCGGACCGCCCTCGCCGCTGCCGGAGCCGACACCTGCCCCGCCGGTACCCGGTCCGGTGCCGCCCGGTCCGTCGCCGGACCCGATTCCCCAGCCGCCGTCGCCCAACCCTGAACCGGTACCGGAGCCGGAGCCCACGCCCCACCCCGCCGGATGACGCGTCAGGGCCGGACGGCTACTCGGTGTGATGGGGGCCGATTCCGAGGAGGGAGTCGGCGTGTCCCGCCCCGCTCTCCTCGGCGATCGACTCCAGCGACTGGGCGTCCCGCACCGGCGCGAATCGCACGGTCTCCTCGCCCAAGCTGTCGCTCCCGGCGCCGGTCGTGCTGAAACCGTATACGGCGGGTCTCGGCAGACTGTTGTACGACCAGGGGGTCGAGAAGTAGTACGCGCCGGTGTCGTACAGCACCACGAAGTCGCCCTCCCGCAGTTCCGGCAGTTCCCTGGCGTGCGCGACGACGTCCCCGGTGAAACAGCACGGTCCCGCGATGTCCTGGACCAGCGGCGGACCGTCCTTGGGGCGCCCCTCGGCGTCGAACGCCCCGACCCGCAGCGGCCAGGACTCGGGCATGAAGACGGTACGGGTGGCGATCTGCGCGCCCGCGTGGGTGAGCGCGATACGGCGGGAGCCCGCGTCCTTCGTGTACTCCACCAGTGCCCCGATGAAGCCGTTCTTGGCGAGCAGCGACCGGCCGAACTCCGTGACCAGCCCGTACCGGCCGTCGAAGAGCCCCGGCGCCGCTGCGTGCAGCGCCGCCACATAGGCGGAAAAGGTGGGCCGTACGGAGTCGTCCTCGAAGTTGACGGGCAGTCCGCCGCCGAGGTCGATGCTGGTGACCTGCCGGGCACCGAGGGTCTCGTTGATCTCCTCGGCGAGTCGGTACGTCTCCGCGACCCCGGTCGCGATCAGGTCCAACGAACAGCCCTGGGAGCCGACATGGGCATGCAGGCGGGTCAGCCAGGAGTGTTCGGCGAATGCCCGGACGACACTCTCGCGCGCGCCGGGGTCGTGCAGCGCCACGCCGAACTTGGAGGTCGGCGTCGCAGTGCTCATCGCGCTGATGGAGCCTCCGCCCACCTGTGGGTTGATGCGCAGCCCGATGACGGAGACCGAGCTCCGGGGCCGCAGCGAGGCGATGCGCCGCACCTCGTCGAGGCCGTCGGCATTGAGTGCCACACCGAGCGCGAGCGCCTGACGGATCTCGTTGCGCGTCTTGGCGGGGGAGTCGAGGACGATCGTCGAGGGTGCGAATCCGGCGTCGAGGGCGAGCCTCAGCTCACCGGGGCTGGCGACCTCGCATCCCATGCCGCAGTCGGCGAGCAGCCTCAGCACGGGGACGAGGGACGCGGCCTTGGCGGCGAAGGTGTGCAGCACGGTGGCGGGCGTGTCGGTGAACGCGTCATGGAGGGCGGCGACCGAGGCGCGCACCCCGTCGGTGTCGATGAACCCGGCGACGGGCCGGCCCTCGCCGAGCAGCCCGGTGCCGACGGCGTGGCGGACCGCGGCGGCGACACGCGCGGAGGACGAAGGGCCCGGAGCGGGCGTGGTGAGAGGCATAGGGCGAGAGTCGGTGATGGGGGCCCCACAGGTCTCTGTCGAGCAGAACAGAATCGGCGCCGGACCTTGGCCGCAGGGCCAACGACCGTACGAATCGGGGATTACGGGACAGCCCTTGGAGGAGCTCACACCATGGGAGTCCGATCAGCGTGCGTGCCAGGCGTCGCAAGCCGGGCGCCCATTGTGTGAGCTCCTCCTAACCTAGCCGCTCAGCCGGACGGCGAGGGTGATGAGCAGCCGGGTGTCGGGGTCGTCGAGATCGACGCCGTACCGCTCCCGGGCGCGGCGCAGCCGGTACCGCAGGGTGTTGGGGTGCAGGACGAGCTTCCGGGCGGCCCGGCCGACGTCGCCCGACGCGTCGAAGTAGGCGGCGAGTGAGCGGACCAGCTCGCCCCCGGTCGCCAGGTCGGACCGTACGAGGTCGTGCACCGGCCCGCTGCCCGCTTTCCAGACCGGCCGTACGGCGTCCAGGACCCGCAGGACGTCCAGGGAGGCACCGACTTCGGCCGCCCCGGCGTACCGCAGGGGCTCAGGCTCCCCGCCGTCCGCGGCGCGGTTGCGCAGCACCCGTACGACCAGCGCCGCCTCCTCGCAGGAGGCGGCGGCCCGCAGGGCGGTGGGCACGACGGGACCAGCCCCGACCCGGACCGGGGCGGAGCCGGGCATCGACACGGCGAGTGCGTCCAACTCGCGTGCAAGACGCAGCACTTCCCTGTCCTGGTCGCGCTCGACGGGCAGCAGCACCAGCAGTCGGTCCCTCTCGCGCAGCACGCGCGCCGAGGGGTGGTACGAGGATGCCTGCAGGGCGAGTACATCCAGGACGCGGTCGCCCGACGCCCCTGCCGCGCCGTCGCGTTCGACCACCAGGACCGCGCACGGCGCGTCCGGTGGCAGCCCCAGCGACCAGGCGTGGGTGCGTCGGTCCCCACGTCCGTACAGCAGACCGCGCAGCGCATGGTTCCTCCGGCGTACGGCCCCGCTCTCGCGCAGCCGGTGCTGCACCAGGTGAGGGGCGGCGACCTCCGCTCCGCGCCGCAGCGCATCCGCTGCTTGCGCGGACAGTGCGCGCCCGTCCCTGGCCGCCCAGATGGAACCGAGGACTTCGGAGCCGCTGCGGACCGCGATGATCAGACGCTCGGGGCTGTCGCCTTCGGCGGCCCGGTGGATGACGTCCCGGGAGGTCCACAGGGCACGGAGGATTCCGCTGCGCCGGAGTTCGGCGACCCGCCACTTTGGAACCCTGCCGCCGAGAATCGTGGACCGGCGGACCCCGTCGGCCTCGGGGCGGGTGGCGGAGTGGGCCAGCACCCGGAAGCGGGTGTCCTCGATGGTGATGGAGCCCCCGGTGTTCTCGGCGATGGCTGAGGCGAGGGCTGCCAGCCCGCCGGCTGAGGTGTCCCCCGTGATGGCCGTCTCCCCGGTCCGGCCCGCCTCGGCGTAGGAGAGCGCGGAACGCAGCAGGGTCGCGGTGTCGGTCCAGTCGGCCCAGGCCGCACGGGCGAGCAGGGCGATGCCCGACTCCTCGGCGGCGGCCAGTACTTCGGGCGCCGCGGGCACCCCTTCGGTATCGCGGAGCACTACGGCGCAGGCGCCGCGCCGGGCGGCCTCACGGACCGGGCCCGCCGCAGAGGCGGAGGAGGCCGGCGGGCCGACGGCCAGCACGATGCGCCGGTCGAGTGGCTGTGCCTGCCCTTCGTCACCGATGGCCACACCGCGGACGCCGACGACGTGGTCGGTGGGCGCGAGCAACAGGCGGAGTGTGCCGCCGTCGTCGAAGGCCAGGATCTCGCGGAGCGTGACCCCGGATTGCGGTTCCCGCTCCGGCTCGGGCACGTCGCGCCTCGTCATGGGAACCGAGCATACGAGGGACCGGCCGATAGCAGGAGTACGCCCGGTGTCCGGTCGGCGAGGGTGCCCGATCCGGGCTCCATGAGCGGCGATTGACCGGATTCGATCACCAGCCGCTCGGCTTCCGGGTCTTGTTCCGTGCTTCTTCCACCCCTAGGTTAAGCGTCGACCTAAGTCGATTTAATTCGCTGATTAGCAGCTGATCGCACACCGTTGCGCGTCCGCTCGACGTCGGAGCCCCTCAAGGAGTTGTACATGCGCATACGCCCGGCCACGCGCCGAACCACCGGATCGGTGGCGGCGCTTGCCGTTGCCGGCCTGCTCGCAGCGACCGCTGCCGCTGCCGCCCCCGCGGCGGCCGCCCCGACCGGGGGCGACGGCAAGGGCAGCCATCGCGTCGAGTACTTCCCGGATCCGGGAGGCGCAGGGAAGACCGTCGAGGTCCCGGCCACCGCACCCAGGAAGAGCGGCCGGAGCACGGGCGCGTCCCTGAGCGCCGCCGAGGCCGCCCTGGACGGTGCGGTCGGCAGGCAGCAAGTGACCGGCTCGACCGACGACCGGCTCGACGTCGTGATCATCGGTGATGGCTACACGGCGGACCAGCAGGCCGATTTCCATGCAGATGCCACCGCCAAGTGGGCCGACATCACCGCCGTCGAGCCGTACCGGAGCTACCGGGACCTGTTCAACGTCTGGACCGTCGACGCCGTCTCCAACGAGTCCGGCATCAGCGGCGACCCCGGCGCCGACATCGTCAAGGACACCGCGCTCTCCAGCTACTTCTGGTGCGGGGACATCGAGCGCCTCGTCTGTGCCGACATCGACAAGGTGGCCTCGTACGCGGCCGAGGCGCCCGCCGCCGACCTGGTCGTCGTCATCGCCAACTCCACCAAGTACGGCGGCGCGGGCTACTCCGGTCTGCAGGACGAGGGCTATCCCTTCGGCGGCGTGTCCACGCTCTCCTCCGACAACGCCAAGTCGAGCATGATCGCCGTTCATGAGATCGGCCACTCGGTAGGCCTCCTGGACGACGAGTACACGTACCCCTCGTACGGCACCTGGACCGGCGGCGAGACCGACGGACCCAACTCGACCACATACACCCCCGCGCAGCTCGCCGAGAAGCGCGCCAAGTGGTACCGCTGGCTGGGCGAGAGCGACCCGACGGGCTCGACGGTCGGCACGTACGAAGGCAGCGCCTACTATCCGCTCGGCATCTACCGGCCGACCTCGACCTCGCTCATGCGTGAGCTGTCCAGCACGGAGTTCAACCTGCCGGGACGCGAGGCGATGATCGCCGGGTTCTACCGCGCGGGCAACGCACTGAGCAGCACCCTCGACACAAGCGCCGCGATCACGCACGGCAAGCTGATCCGGGTCACCCTCGCCGGCCTGGGAAGCACCGATGGCCAAGGACACGGGTCCGGCCCGGCGGCCGGTCTCGCGCGGACGGATCTGCGCTGGTACGTCGACGGTGTCGAGAACGTCTCCGCCCGCGGCCGCACCACCGTCACCCCGGCCTCGCTCGGCGTGCGCGCGGACGGCCGCGGCCACCGGGTGACCGCCGAGTCCGTGGACCGTACGGACGCCATCCGCGACCCCGCGGTCCGCGCCCTGGCCACCGACACGCTCACCTGGACCGTCGAGGCGGCCGGGCACCGGTAGGCAGCAGCCGCGGACCCGGCCCCGGCCGTCAGGCGATGATCGGGACCACGGCTTCCGGCGTCAGCATCCGGAACGTGAACGACTGGTGGAAGTAGAGCCGGATGTGCGTCGCGTCGTGGTCCCGATAGCCGATGGACAGATCCTGGCCCAGGCGCAGTTCGAAATCGCCACCGCGGGTGGACAGCAGCACACCGCCCGCGACGGCGGGCGCCCAGAGGATCTGGTCGTCCAGCAGCCGAGCGAGATGTGTGGCCACCGGATAGCCGTGGTCGGACGTCTCGGTCGCCTCGGTGAACGCGTCGGCGCCGAGCAACAGCCGGTACGGCCCGTCCACACCGGCCAGCCGCAGCTGGGTCAGCGCCTGGCTCACCGTGGTCGGATAGTCGCGCGCATCGGCGGGCAGCGGCAGCGGAGCGTGCGAGGAACCGTCGCGCAGGCCGGTGATCCCGGCCGCCGCATACCCGTCGATGACGGCCATGTCCTCGGCGAACGCACAGGTCCGGGCGGCGTCCTTGACGGGCTGCCAGTCACTGTCGTCGGAGCCGCGCTCGACATCGTCCACGGCGGCCCGGGTCACCGTGAACGGCACCCGCCACTCGATCACCGGCACCGAGGTACGGGCCCGGGCGATGACATCCGGCGTCGGCGGGTCGATGTCCCGCAGATGCCCGTCACCGACCGCCGCGAACGACGGTCCCTCCGGATCCGTCACATCGATGACGCGGCGGCCCGCCAGGTGACGGCTGAAGGTGCGCCGGGCCTCCTCCTCGATCTGGTCCCAGGCGGCTTCCGTGACGGGGGCGAGTTCGCGGTGGAGGTTGTTCATCACTGGGCGCTTTCTTGCAGGCTGCCGATATGCAGCGAACCGTCCCGCGCATCCGCCGGAACCGTGATCCGTGCCACCGGCGCGGACGCCGGCTGCGACAGGGACTCGGTCCCGGACAGGGCGGGGGACGGCGGCGGGGCGTCGAAGAAGTCGGCGCTGGGGGCGTAGAAGAGGGTGCCGGTGACGGCAGTCGAGAAGTCGAGAATGCGGTCGTACGTGCCCGGCGGATTTCCGAGGAACATATTGCGGAGCATCTGTTCGGTCACGTCCGGATCGGCGGCATAACCGATGAAGTACGTGCCGAAATCGCCCTGTTCGAAACTGCCGAACGGCATGTTGGCGCGCAGGATCTCGCGCGCGGTGCCGTCCGGCGCGGTGAGGGTGTTCAACGCGACATGGGAGTTGGGGGGTTTGATGTCGTCGGGCAGCTCGACGTCGTCCTGCTTGGTGCGGCCGATGACACGCTCCTGCTCCTCCGTGCTCAGCGTGTTCCAGGACGCCAGGTCGTGGAGGTACTTCTGGACGACGACATAGCTGCCGCCTGCGAAGGCGGGGTCGGCTGCGGGACCCACCAGCGCCGCCGTCCGTGCACCGGCGCCGATCGGGTTCTCCGTCCCGTCGACGAAGCCGAGCAGGTCCCGGTGGTCGAAGTACCGGAACCCCTGCGTCTCGTCGACGACCGTCACCGCCCCGCCGAGCCGGTCGAGCAGGCGGGCGGCCCACTCGTAACACGCGTCCATCCGCTCGCCCCGGACGTGGAGCAGTAGATCGCCCGGTGTGGCGGGGGCGTGGTGGCGCGCGCCGTGCAGCTCCTGGAACGGATGGAGCGAGGCCGGCCGGGGCCCCGCGAACAGCCGGTCCCAGGCGTCCGAGCCGAACCCGGTCACGCAGGCCAGCCCGGCGTCCGGCACCCGGAAGTCGATGGAGCGGGCGAACGCCGCAAGGTCCGGCAGCACCTCGCGTACGGAGCTCTCACCACCGGGTTCGATCGTGGCGACCAGGATCAGGGCGGCGGTGGTCAGCGGCGTGACGACGGGCTGGGCGGCGGCCGGGTCCGGGACGGCTTCGGGCATGCGGAGGCTCCGAGTGGGTGGTGACGACAGCTCGGCGGGGGCATCCCGGTGGTGCGGGAAGCCGACGGTACTCGCTGCTACTTACGCATACGTACGGCCCCGCCGCACCCCGGGGTGACCCGACCGGGCGAGCGACCGCCCCCGTCAGCCGGTGGAGACCTCCGACCGGTCGCCGCCCCAGAGCGTGTGGAACGACCCGTCACGGTCGGTACGCCGATAGGTGTGCGCTCCGAAGAAGTCCCGCTGCCCCTGTGTGAGCGCCGCGGGCAGCCGGTCGGCGCGCACCCCGTCGTAGTACGAGAGCGCGGCGGCGAATCCGGGGGTCGGCACCCCTTGGCGCGCCGCCTCGGCGACCACCGCCCGCCAGTCGTCCTGCGCCGCACCGATCTCGGCGGCGAACTGCTGGTCGGAGAGGAGGCTCACCAGCCCCGGTCGCGCGTCGTACGCCGCGCGGATCCGGTCCAGGAATGCGGCCCGGATGATGCATCCGGCCCGCCAGATCGCCGCCACCCCACCGAGGTCGATGTTCCAGTCGTACGCCTCGCCGCCCGCCCGGATCTGGTGGAACCCCTGCGTGTAGGAGACGATCTTGGAGGCGTACAGGGCCTGTTCGACCTGGTCGGCGAAGGCTGCCGCTCCTGCCCCGGTGAGGGGAACGGCCGACGGCCCCGGCAACTCCGGTGCGGCCTCGCGGAGATCCACGTGGCCCGACAGAGAACGGGCGAACACCGCCTCCGCGATACCGGAGACCGGCACCCCCAGATCCAGCGCGATCTGCACCGTCCAGCGGCCCGTGCCCTTCTGCTCGGCGCGGTCCTGCACGATGTCGACGAAGGGCTTCCCCGTCGCCTCGTCCGTATGGGCGAGGACCTCGGCGGTGATCTCGATCAGGTACGAGTCGAGGCGCCCGGTGTTCCAGCTGCGGAATGTCTCGGCGATCTGCGCGGGGGAGTAGCCGGCCACCCGGCGCAGCAGGTCGTACGCCTCGGCGATCAGCTGCATGTCCGCGTACTCGATGCCGTTGTGGACCATCTTCACGAAATGCCCGGCGCCGTCGGGGCCGATGTGCGTGGTGCACGGGGTGCCGTCCTTCGCCTTTGCGGCGATCTTTTCCAGCAGCGGCCCCAGGGATTCGTACGACTGGGTGGAGCCGCCGGGCATGATGCTCGGCCCGTTCAGCGCGCCCTCCTCGCCGCCCGAGATACCGACACCGACGAAGTGGATCCCGCGCTCCCGCAGCTCCTTCTCGCGGCGGCGAGTGTCCTCGAAGTGGGCATTGCCGCCGTCGATGATGACGTCACCCTCCTCGAGCAGCGGGGCGAACTCCTGGATCACGGCGTCGGTCGGATCGCCCGCCTTCACCATGATGACCAGCCGACGCGGCCGCTCCAGCGCCGCCACGAATTCCTCGGGTGTGCGTGCGGCGACGAAGGTGCCCTCGTCGCCGAAGTCCTTGACCAGGGCATCGGTCTTTGCGGACGTACGATTGTGCACCGCGACCGTGAAGCCGTTGCGGGCGAAGTTCCGGGCGAGATTACGGCCCATCACCGCGAGTCCAGTGACGCCGATCTGCGCAGTGCCGCTCATCTGTGTGCTCCTGCAATCTGTCGAGGATGCCGGGACGACCAGTATGGATACGGGACGCGGGCATGGCCTGTTCACCTCGCCGCGCTCCGTTCGCGCCGCCGCGGCGGTACGCCCGTACGGGCAGGTGAGGAGCCGGCCGGACCGGGCCGGTGGAACAGGGATCCTCGGCGCGGCGCAGGTTCTCCTGCCGTCCGGGCGACGGGCACGAGCCCGTCGTCGCGTCGGCGGCCCCGACTGCCGGGCCCGCAGTGTCACCCGTGCGCCGCCCCGGCTCGCCTCCCGGAGCCGTGGGCCGGGTGCGCCGGGGGCCGTCTACGTCGGCGCCCTGTCGGCGCGGACCCGGAGGCCTCCGCGCCGTCCGGGCAGGGAGACCCGGCCCGTCCCGGGGCGTCGCCGTCGCCCCGAGGGCCTGCGCCGGGGAGCCGTGCCGGGCTCGACAGTCGCTGTGCAGGCCTTCGTTGTCATGGAGTTGTCCGTGCAAGCGCCGCCATGTGCCAGGGCAGTGCCCCTGTTCTCCTGGCGCGCTCTCCCGCGTGCGGGATCCAGCGTCTTCTGCCGGCATCGCCCCTGCCGACGAACGGCGATCCGAGGTGCACCCGCTCCGTGCGTGACGGGTGGGTTCGTGGCTGAGCCCTTGTCATCACCCTTTGCCTGCCCATAAGTTGGCCGCTTGCGACGTGTCCTAAAGCCAGTGGGGGAGCCTAGTCATGGCCGCGAACGGACGGCACCGCAAATACCAGCCCAGTCGCATCAACCGTGCCTCGCTGACGGTCACGGCAGGCGGTGCGGGCATCGCGCTCCCGCTCATCAGCGCTGCCTCGGCGGGCGCCGCGTCGACGGATGTCTGGGAGAAGGTCGCTGCCTGCGAGTCCACCGACAACTGGCACATCAACTCGGGCAACGGATACTTCGGCGGGCTGCAGTTCACCCGGTCGACCTGGGCGGCCTACGGCGGCACCGCCTACGCGCCACGCGCCGATCTGGCCACCAGGGAACAGCAGATAGCCATCGCGGAGAAGGTACTGGAGGCGCAGGGCCCCGGTGCCTGGCCGACCTGCTCCACCCGGGCGGGCCTGACACGGGGCGGTGACGCCCCCGACGTCAAGCCGCAGGCGGAGCGGACCGGCGGTCCCGTCGACACCTCCTCGAAGGGGACTCCCACCCCGAAGAAGGCGCAACCGAAGGCCGAGAAGGCACCCGCGCCCGTCACGCCGACCACGGTGCCCGGCAAGCGCGAGTCGTACACCGTTGCGCGTGGCGACTCGCTCTCCGCGATTGCGTCGACCGAGCACGTGAGAGGCGGCTGGCGGCATCTCTACGCGGCCAACCGCACGGTGGTCGGCGACGACCCGGACCTGATCTTCCCCGGCCAGCGGCTCACCCTGGACGCGGACCGGACCCCGAAGGCGGCTTCGAAGGCCGGCCTCAAGCCGGGCGCGTCCACCGGACCGCAGCAGAAGACGAAGCCGCGTCGGCAGGCGGAACCGAGGCACGAACAGGCGGAACCGCAGCACCAGGCGGCGAAACCGCACCGCACGACAGAGCCGAAGCCGCGCCAGGCCGCAAAGCCCCAGCCCAGGAAGACCGAGCGGGCCGAGAAGCACTCCAGGCTCACCGCCCCGGTGGCGGCGACCCGCATCGGCACCTCGTACCACCAGGCAGGTTCCTGGGCCAGTGGGTATCACACGGGCATCGACTTCCCCGTCCCCACCGGCACCTCGGTCAAGGCGGTTGCCTCCGGCACGGTCGTGTCGGCGGGCTGGGCGGGAGCGTACGGGTACCAGATCGTCATCCGGCACAGCGACGGCAAGTACAGCCAGTACGCGCACCTGTCCGCGCTCCATGTGCGCGAGGGCCGGCACATCAGCGGTGGTCAGCGCATCGCCCGCTCGGGCTCCACGGGCAATGTCACCGGACCGCACCTGCACTTCGAGATTCGCACCGGTCCCGGCTACGGCTCCGACATCGACCCCGTGACCTACCTCAGGGCGGGCGGTGTCAGCGTCTGAACGCTGCCGGGCAGCTGCGCGGAGTCAGCCGGTCCGGCGGCCGCCGGACCGCGTCGTCCCGAAACGGTGCGCGGCCGCGGCGCGGGGCCGAACTCGATCCACCCCGCCCGACGACTCCCCAGCACCACCGTCGCCGGGGGCGTGAGCAGCGACGAGAAGGATTCGGCAGCCGCCGGGCCGGACACGGCGGGTGTGACCCGGGCGGGTTCCGCCTGCGGCCGATCCACGGCCGGTGCGCCCGCGAGCGCGACCGCACCGGCGGAGCCGGCGGTGCTCTCCACGCCCTCCTCGGCATCCTCGATGACGTCCTCCGCGGCAGCCCCGGCATCCACCTCCGACACATCCGAGCCGATCGCCTGGATCCGCTGCTCCACGCGCTGCTCCGCGCTCATCCGCTCCGTCGTCAGCATGATCAGCCCACCTGCTGCCACCACGCCGCACGCGAGCGCCAGCACCGTGCCCTCCGTGCCGTACCGGAACTGCTCGCCGAACAGCGTGATGCCGACCGCCGCCGCGATCACCGGGTTCACGACGGTCACCGTCGCGAGCGGAGCGGTGAGGCCGGCGCCACGGTACGCGGCCTGGGACAGCAACAGCCCGGACCCGGCCAGCGCCGCGATCACCAGGAGTGAAGGCAGTCCCGCGCCCACCGCACCCGACGTCCACTCCATCGCCACCGTCTTCGTGAACACGGAGGCGATACCGAACGCGACACCCGCCGCCCCGGCCAGCACCACGCTCCGTACCACCGGCTTCTGCATGCCCTTCGAGACCACGAGGAGCAGCGCCACCGCACCGAACGTCACGGTCGCGAGCATGAACTGCTCCGGCCCGTCCAGCGTGTGCGCCTCGCCGCTGCCGGTGAGCGCGAGCAGGCCCGCCAGGCCGACCGTCGCCATGATGGCGCCGCGCCAGGCAGTCGCCCCGGCCCGGCGGCGCACGAAGAGGGCAGCCATCGGCAGGGCGAAGACGATGGTCAGCGCACCGAGCGGCTGCACCAGGCTGAGGGGGCCGTACGCCAGTGCCAGCACGTGCAGCACCGCACCCACGCCGTTCGACGCCACCGCCACCCACCACACGCGGTTGCGCAGAGGGGTGAGCGAGCGGCCGTCTCCGGCCGTGGCGACGCGCTCCTGGACGATTGCCCCGGCCGCGTATGCGACCGCGGAGACCAGTGACAGCAGCACCGACAGTGCGAGGAAACTCATGTGCACCACGATGGCCCTTCAAAGCCGCCGAGTCGTCGTCCTTGAGACTGCGATCCGACGTACTGCTTTGGTAGTACGGCAGTGGTCCGCGTGTCCTCCTCCCGACGGTAGTCCTCCTCCCGACGGGCCTCAGGACGATCATCCCGCAGCGATACGGTGAACGGCGAGCCGTGGGACCCGGGATGCCCGCGACGTCACCAGGAGTGATCGATGGAACCCGCGCAGGAACAGCGCACCGAGCAGTCGGACGTGGCCTCGGTGGGCGGCTTCTTCGCTCTGCGCAGCACACCGGTGTCCGGCGGTGCACACCGCCCACTGGCCCGGCTGTACGCGGGGGAGACGGCATCGCTCACAGCCCGTATCGACGTGGTCGCCGCCGCGCTCCGTACTTCCGAGCGCAGAGTTGCCGCGTCCGTCGCTCACCTGGGCCTGGCCGCCCGTCTCTGGTCGACGGCCCTGGGGCCGGCGGCCGTCGCGGGACGCTTTCCCGATCTGTCCCCCGGCACGCTCCACTGGGACCCGCGGCGCCCCGCCCCCGACGACCTGTGGCACGAGCCGGTCGCCACGCTGCCCGGCACCGCGGAGCGGATCCGCGAGGTCGTCCAGTTCGGCCATCTCGTGCCGCTGGCGGAGGCGATCCGACAGGACGGACACCTGGCTCCGCGGCTGCTGTGGGGCAACGCGGGATCGGCCCTGGCCGGAGCGCTCCGTGAACTGATCGCCTGGGCGCGGACCCACCACCGCCCGGACGTCGCCCAACGAGCCCGCGCCCTGGTCGCCGAACTCTTCGACCACCCGGATCTGCGCACCACCGGCTCCCCGCACACCCCCGCATTCCGCAGACGCAGCTGCTGTCTCTACTACCGGTGCCCGGGCGGGGGCCTCTGCGGGGACTGCGTCCTCGACCGTCGGCCGGGACCCTCACCGGACCCCGCCCCCCGGTGATCGAAACACCGCGCGCCGACTGAGACGTCGTGACGGCGTCGCAGGCCGTCCACGAGCCGGTGTGGACCGGCCTGCGGGCATGCCGGACATCGGAACGGCGTCCTGCTCCGGACCCTCCAATCGGGCTTGTCATGCACCTGGACAGCCGAACCGGCCTCGTGCTGTCATGCCAACTGCCGTTCCTTCCAACGTTGTACATGCTGGTGCAACGAGCCGCCACCCTTCCTCACCAAGGAGGATCCGTGCGCATCAGAAAGAAACTTGTCCTGCTTCTCGCCGCCGCCGGGCTGTCCGCAGTTCCTGCCGCGTCCGCGGCGACGGACCCCGGTAGTCCCGCCGAGGTGCATGGTCTGAAGGGCGAGTACTACACCCAGACCGCCCCCGGTGCCTTCGACTTCGGACAGCTCAAGGCCACGGGGTTCGATCCGGACATCGACTTCCCCACCCTCGAATCGCGGCTGAGCTCGGCCACCGGGCAGGCCGACAACGTGAGCGTGCGGTGGACCGGGAAAATCGTGCCGGAGAAGACCGGTGCCCATGTCTTCTCGATGATCGGGGACAACGGGTTCCGTCTCTGGATCGACGGAAAGCCCGTCATCGACCACTGGGTCGACGACTGGGAGAAGGAACAGACCTCGCAGCCGGTCGAGTTGACCGCGGGCACGGCGTACGACCTCAAGGTCGAGTTCTTCGAGCACCAGGGCGGGTCCAACCTGCACCTCAAGTGGACCGAGCCCGGCGGCACCAAGAAGCCCGTGCCGCAGTCCGCCTTCCGGCTGCCCGACGGCTTCGCGTACGACGGTGCCATCGCCGCCACCGTTCTCGCGGACGGCCGCAGTCTCAAGCTGGACTTCGCGCAGAAGCTCGCGCCCCTGCCCGAAGGGCTCGCCAACCACCTCGACGCCGTCATCGGTGGCGCGAAGTGGCCGCTCGGAGCCGTGAAGGCCGATCCCGCCGACCCGCGCAGCCTCACCGTCGCGCTCAAGGAGCCGGTTGTCGGGAACAAGGCCGGCGATGCCAAGGGTCTGGCCGATGTCCGCTACGACGGCCAGGGCGGGCTGACCGGCGAGGACGGCAAGGCCGTCGGGGCCTTCTGGTCCAGTGGGCCGAACCGCTCCACGCACGAGCTGCGCACCCGGTGGGCCGATGAAGTCGGTCCGGGCAACGCGCTGCCCGAGTACCCGCGTCCGCAGCTCACCCGTGACAACTGGCAGAATCTCAACGGCTCCTGGGAGTTCGCCGCGGCGAAGGCAGGGGAGCAGCCCCCGGTCGGCAGGAATCTCGGCGAGAAGATCCTCGTTCCGTACCCGGTGGAGTCGCAGCTCTCCGGCATCGAACGGCACGAGGACCGGATGTGGTACCGCCGCACCTTCACCGTTCCCCAGGGATGGAAGGTCGGCGACACGGGCAAGCGTCTGCAGCTGAACTTCGGAGCCGTCGACTGGCAGTCCGAGGTGTATGTCAACGGTCAGAAGGTCGCCCAACACAAGGGTGGTTACGACAAGTTCAGCGCCGACATCACCGATGCTCTGAAGCCCGGCCGGACCCAGGAGCTGATCGTCGGCGTCTATGACCCGACCGATGCCGAGGGCGGCGAGAACCCGCCGATGGGCAAGCAGCGCCTCGACCCGAGCGGCATCTGGTACACGCCGTCGTCCGGGATCTGGCAGACCGTGTGGATGGAGCCTGTCGCCGCCGATCACGCGGACTCGCTGAAGCTCACCCCCGACGTGCAGGGCGAGAAGGTCGCCGTCGAGGTGCGTGGTGTACGCGACGGGGTGCCGGTCACGGCCACCGCCTACGACGGGAAGCGCAAGGTCGGGACGGCCGCCGGGCGCACCGGGTCGGCGCTGCGCGTGAGCGTTCCCGACCCGCACCTGTGGTCCGCCGACGATCCGCATCTGTACCGGCTGGAGGTCAGCGTCGGATCGGACCGGGTGGGCAGCTACTTCGGGATGCGGTCCATCGCCGTCGAGAAGGTGAACGGAACCCCGCGCACCGTGCTCAACGGGAAGCCGGTCTTCCTGATGGCCACCCTCGATCAGGGCTTCTGGCCCGACGGGCTGCACACCGCGCCCACCGACGAGGCCCTCGCGTACGACCTGAAGATGCACAAGGCGATGGGATTCAACTCCGTGCGCAAGCACATCAAGGTGGAGCCCGACCGATGGTTCTACTGGGCGGACAGGCTGGGCCTGCTGGTCTGGCAGGACATGCCGGCGATGAACACCGTGAACCCGTCCGCCGCCGCCCGTGCCGAGTACGAGCACGAGATGAAGGAAATGATCGACGAACACTCCAGCCACCCGTCCGTCGTCATGTGGGTGACCTTCAACGAGGGGTGGGGCCAGTACGACCAGGCCCGCATCGCCGACCAGGCCAAATCCTGGGACCCCACCCGGCTGGTCAACAACATGAGCGGTCTCAACTGTTGCGGCGCGGTGGACGGCGGCAACGGGGACATCGCCGACGCGCACGGCTATCCGAGCCCGGCGCTGCCGAGGCCCGACGGCCGACGTGCCCTGGTCAGCGGCGAGTACGGCGGCCTCGGCCTGGCCGTGCCGGGGCACGCCTGGGCCGTTCAGCAGTCATACATCGCGGTCGACCCGGCCACGTACACCGACGACTATCTGGCCAGGCTCGGCGAGGTGCGGAAGCTCGCCTGCCGGGGCAGCAACGGCGCCGTGTACACCCAGATCTCCGACGTTGAGGGTGAGTTGAACGGACTCCTCACCTACGACCGGAGGGTCGTCAAGCCCGAGGTGAAGCGGATCAGGGCGGCGCAGGACGCGCTCGTCCGCGACGCCTCGAACCCGGTCGTGGCGGGATGCCCCACGCCCTGACCCATGGCCGTGCTCCGGCCCGCCCCCTCCGGGCGGGCCGGAGTGGTCGCGTCCGAACCCTGGGCCCGGACACCCGCCCCCTTCGCGCACGAGGGGGCGGGCGTCCGCCGTTGCCGGAGTCAGGTGGGCAGCGGAGGGTCGATGGCCTCCGCAACGGTGTCGAAGACCGGCAACGCGCTGTCCAGACCGAGCACACCGATGAGCCGCGCCATGAACGGGGACGGCGTGGCCAGCCGCATGCGGGGGCCCAGCAAGGACTGCCCGTGGAGCAGCATGTTCACCGTCGTGGAGTCCGCGAACGACACGGCCGAGAGCTCGACGACGACCGGAGCCTTCCCATCCTGTGCCGCGTTCTCCAGCGCCGTACCGAGAACGCCGATGTTGTCGATATCGAGATCACCCGTCAAGGCGAGTATCAGGGCTCCCTGCTCCTGGCGTGGGACGATTCGCATGACTTTGTCTCCGCTGGGCGGTGGAAGCACGGAAGGCACCTCGGGATGCACTCGGTGGACGGGGACGACCGTCGTGGGCGGACGGCTCGGTCGCGATCCGCCCCGGCTTGCGGCGTGGGGTACCTGCCGAACGATAGAAGGGATAGTTGCCGCTTGACAACATTCTCCCTGGGTAACAATCTATTTCCAGTTGATCAACAACGACCGCATCCACGTCGGGTGCGGCTCGGTTACGCCCAGGACAGGGGCCGGATGAAGCTAGGCGCTCTCCGCGACATCGTCGCGCAGCCGGGTAGTCGGACCGCCGTCCCCCCCGATCCGCTCGGCAGCGGCCGTGTTGAATGCGGCGAGGCCTTCCGCGAGGGCCGCCACCGCGGCCGGCGGCATGCGTCCCAGGACCGCGGCGAACTCCCTGGTCCGGATCGCCCGGTACTCCTCCAGCAGGGTGCGGCCCTGCTTGGTCAGCCGGAGTTCGACCTCCCGGCGGCTGGTGGCACTGGGCTCCCGCCGGATCAGGCCCATGGCCTCCATACGGTCGCAGAGCCGGCTCACCGAGGGCGCGCGCGAACCGAGCGCCTCACCGAGCGACCGGAGATTGCTGCCCTCCTGCTGCTCGATCACGAGCAGTGCCCGCAGCTGGGAGGGCGAGACCGTGCCGAGGTCCGCAGACTCCTGGCCCCGCGACCACAACACCTCCAGCAACTCGGAGGCGGAACAGACATCCGCGGACACCTGCTCAAAGGGGCGCGGATGACCGGTGGGGCGGGGCATCTGTCCACTCTTTCACCCTGCGCACCCGTCTGTCAGCCCGGAACCGGCCCCGGCGCCGCTCGAAGAAAGCCCGAGAGACCGTGACCCGCCCGGATATCGAAAGAGCGGTGCGGGCAGCGGCACCGCACGCCTTGGTGGAGACGGTCCGCGAAGCGCTCCGGAGGGAGTACGGTGCGCTGCACGTCCAGCTTCTGCTGGCGGACTACGGCATGACCGTACTCAAGCCCATCGACCCGGTCGACGGCCCCGGCGACGCCCTGTCGATGCACAACAGTCCGGAGGGCCGGGCCTTCGGCAGCCAGGAACCGCGCGAGCAGCCCCTCCGGCACGACGAGGCACTCGATCATCACCTCCCGGTGACGGTGCGCGGGGAGCGGCTCGGCATTCTCACCGTGCGGCTGCCTGCCGAAAGCTCCACCGCGCGGACGGTGGACGAGCTGACTCACGTGGCCGACCTTCTCGGCCACGAGATCCTGGTCGCGGAACGGGACACCGACCTCTATCACCGGGCGCGTCGGGTCAGCAGGCTCACCCTCGCCGCCGAAATGCAGTGGCAGCTCCTTCCCGCGCGGGCCTGCACGGCGGCCGAGTACGCCATCGGTGCCCAGCTGGAGCCCGCCTATGCCATCCACGGCGACAACTTCGACTGGTCCGCCGACGCCGACGGGCTGACCGTCGCCGTGACCAACGGCATGGGCGAGGGCATCCAAGCGTCCCTGCTCACCAACCTCGCCGTGAACGCGCTGCGCAACGCCAGACGGGCCGGGATCGGCATCGCCGACCAGGCATCCCTCGCGGACCAGGCGATCTACGGGCTGCACCGCGGCAGTGCCCACGTCTCCACCCTGCTGCTCCACTTCGACCTGGCCACCGGCCGGGTCGGCGCCGTGGACGCCGGCTCTCCCCGGCTGTGGCGGCTGAGGGGCAGAACGGTCACCCGTATCGACTTGGAAGCGGAGCTTCCGCTCGGCATGTTCGAGGAGTCCCAGTACTCCGTCCAGGAGTTCCAGGTGGTGCCCGGGGACCGGCTGCTGCTTGTCAGCGACGGCGTCTACGAGGCCGCGTCGCCGCTGGGGGAGCTGTACGGGGAACGGGCCCTGGCCCGCGCGCTCCTGGCGACCAGGCTGCTGCCGGCAGCGACCGTGCCGCGCGCCGTACTGCGTGAGCTGGCCGAATACCGGGACTCGGAGACGCTGGACGACGCCCTCGTCCTGTGCATCGACTGGTTCGGCAGGTCTTAGGTGCTCTCCCGGGGCAGGAGCTGAAGGCTCCTCACAGGACCGGGGCGGGCTGCTCCCGGGTCAGCTGCTGAGCTCGAACTCGGCCCTGATGCGCTTGCCCACCGGCACCCGCTCGGCGGTCAGGCGGTCGCACAGGGCGACGACTATCTCCATGCCGTGTCCGCCGAGGCGGCTCGGGTCGGGGGTGAAGAGGACGGGAAGCGCCGTGCTGCTGTCGTAGACCGTGACGCTGATCCGCTGCGCGGTGCCCTCAAGCTCCAGCAGGTAGGGGCCGTGGGTGTACCGGTCGGCGTTGGTGACCAACTCGCTCACGGCCAGCATCAGGTCGTTACGAGTGTGCTCGCCGAGCACCGCCAGCCATTCCGTGGTGAGCCTGATCAGAAAGCGGTCGGCCAGTGCGCGTGCCTGTGCGATGCATCCCGGCTCACCACCGAACACTTCGGCGATGTGCAGTGCCTCGGTGGGCCAGTGACCCGGATGCGGGTCGTCCGGCCGGGAGAGGGCGTGTTGGTTCATGAGCTCCAGCCAGGGCGCAGCAGGGGAGGTCGGTGACCTTTTCTTCGCGGTTCATCTACCCGTGTCATGAGATCCCACTCCTGGGAATGACGAGGGTGGTCAGGAGCGGCCCGGCAGTCGTACGACCGTCACGAAGAACTCGTCGATCTGGCGCACGGCCGCGATGAACTGATCCAGGTCGACCGGCTTGGTGACATAGGCGTTGGCATGCAGTTTGTAGCTGCGCAGGATGTCCTCCTCGGCGGAGGACGTGGTGAGCACGACCACCGGAATGAGCGCTAGCTCCGGGTCGTTCTTGATCTTCTCGAGGACCTGGCGGCCGTCGTACCGGGGCAGGTTCAGGTCGAGCAGGATCAGGTCAGGGCGCGGAGCGTCGACGTGGTCGCCGCGACGATAGAGGAAGTCCAGGGCCTCCTGACCGTCCCGCGCCACATGGAGAGTGTTGCGGATCTTGTTGTCCTCGAAAGCCTCCCGGGTCATGAGCTCGTCGCCGGGGTCGTCCTCCACGAGAAGGACTTCGATGGGCTGTACCGGGGTGTTCACGGGGCATCTCCGGAGAGTTCGGGAACAGGAGCGGGGACGGCGGGCTCCGTCGCCGGGTGGCGCGCCGTACCGGGGCCGACCGGCAGCGAGAAGTGGATGCGAGCGCCTTCGCGGTAATCGGGGTCCAGCCAGATCCGGCCGCCGTGGAACTCGATGATCTTGCGGCAGAGAGCGAGTCCGATGCCCGTGCCGTCGTACTCGTCGCGGGAGTGCAGACGCTGGAAGATGATGAACACCTTCTCCGCGAACTCGGGGGCGATGCCGATGCCGTTGTCCTGCACGGTGAAACGCCATTCGTCCTCCTCCCGGACACAGCCGACCGTGATCACGCACGGGACCTCCGGGCGGCGGAACTTCACCGCGTTCCCGATCAGGTTCTGCCAGATCATCGCGAGGGTCGTCGGGTCTCCGGTCACCTGTGGCAGCGGACTCTCCCGGACGAGGGTGGTGCCGGTCTCCTCGATGGACAGCGCGAGATTGGCCACGGCCCGGTCCAACGAGCGGTCGAAGTCCACGGACTTCCAGCTGTCGTGGACCCGGCCCACCCGCGAGAAGGTGAGCAGATCGTTGATGAGCACCTGCATCCGCTTGGCCCCGTCGACCGCGAAGTCGATGTACTGCTTGCCTCGCGCGTCCAGCTCCTCGCCGTACCGTTTCTCCAGGAGCTGGCAGAACGAAGCCACCTTGCGCAGCGGCTCCTGGAGGTCGTGCGAGGCGACGTAGGCGAACTGCTCGAGTTCGGAATTGGAGCGACGGAGCTCCTCGGTCTGCTGGGCCAGCAGCGATTCGCGTTCCTGGGCCTCGTCGAGCTCCGAGACCAGACGACTGCGCATGTCCTCGACGGCCGCCGCCACCGCCCGCACGTCGGACGGCCCGTGCACCTCTATGCGGTGGCGGAATGCGCCGGCCCGTACTTTCCCCGAGTCGGCGGCGAGAACGCTCAGCGGGCGGCCGACCACACGGTTGAACAGCATGCTGAGCGAGATCACGGCCAGCGCGAAACCGATCACCAGGGCGATCAAGGCCCGGTCGCGTATGGTCCGGGCGTCGTTGAGCTGGGCGCGCGCCCGGTCCCGGGCGGCATCGAGATGCTTCTGCTGCGTGCCGTACAGCGAGCGCAGGACGTCGAACTCCCGCTTGCTCTCCAGGATCCTGGTGGAGGAGTCGGCCGCCGGACCGTCCTGCCGGACCGCAGCGATCAACGGCTCCGCGTTCAACGCGCGCCAGCGCGCGGAAGCCTCGGCGATCCGGTCCAGATCACTGCTGAACGGCTGTTCGTCACCGACCACCGCTCGCACCCGGGCGATCCTCCGCTGTTCGTCCCTCCTGCCGGCCTCGTAGGGTTCGAGAAAGGTCTTGTCGCCGGTGAGCGCGAATCCGCGGACCCCGGTCTCCTGATCGAGCAGCGCATTCTGCAGCTGGAAGGCGGAGGAGCGGGCCGGCTGGATGCGGTCCACCAGTTCGGTGGTCCGGTCCGAAATTCGGGACAGCACGAGCCCCCCGACCACCAGACATCCGCAGACGACCAGCACGAAACCGGCCAGGATCAGATGCACCCAGTTCTGGACCGACAGGGGCGAGAGCCACCGCCCGCGCCAAGCCGGTCCGGTCGCTGCGTCACTCATGGGGCGTCTTTCTCCAGCCGAGATGCAGTACGGCGACGTCGTCGGCGAGGCCGCCGTAGGGCGAAGCGCCCTCGGTGGCGCCGGCGACCAGCGCGTCGATGAAGGGGCGGGCGGCAAGATCCCCGAGGCGCCGCGCCATGGCGAGCAGTCCCTCTTCTCCGAGCCGGGAGTCCGGACCCGTGCGCCCCTCGAAGAGTCCGTCGGTGAAGAGCACGACGCCGCCGTCGCTCGGGAGGGCGAGTTCGGTCGTCGACCACTGGCCGGCTCCGGGAAGCAGCCCCAGCGCCATGCCGCCCTCGGGCTCCACCCACTCGACCTCCGTGCCGCGCCGCACCAGAAGCCCCGGGTGTCCGGCCCGCACCACCCTGACGTGCCCGGCGTGGGGCGGGAAGACGAGCGAGGTCACCGTCGCGAAGGCATGCGGGTCGGAACGCTCGGCGACGAGAATCGCTTCCAGCAGCCGTATCTGTTCCAGCGGATCGGTGTCGCACAGCACCGCTGTACGCCACGCCACGCGCAGACACACACCGAGCGCGGCCTCCGCCGCCCCGTGCCCCGACACATCGCCGATCACGGCGTGCACGGTGCCGTCGGGGGTCTGCACCACGTCGTAGAAATCGCCGCTCAGCAGACCGTGCGCCCGGCCCGGCTGGTAGCGGGCGACGGCGTCGAAGCTCTGGTCGCGCAGCAGCGGCACGGGCAGCAACCCGCGCTCCAGACGGGCGTTCTCCCGGGCCATCAGCTGATTGGCGCGCAGCGCGGCAGCGGCCCGTTCGGCCTGCTTGCGCTGGAGGGCGTAGCGAATGGCGCGGGACAGCGCCTGAGGATCGAGCCGATCCTTGGCGAGGTAGTCCTGCGCACCGGTGGCCACGGCGGTGAGGCCCGCCTCGGCCTCCGCGAGTCCGGTCAGTACGACGATCGCGGCGTCCGGAGTCGTCTCCACGATCTGGGTGACCGCCACAAGCCCGTGCACATCGGGAAGGTGCAGATCGAGCAGCACACAGACCGGAGTGCTGACGGTCCGCAGGAATGTCAGTCCCTCGGCCAGCGTCTTGCGCCAGATGAGTCCGGACTCCAACTCGCTGTCGGCGAGCATCTCCTCGACGAGCAGGGCGTCACCGGCGTCGTCCTCGACCAGCAGGATCGCGGCGTCGACATTCCATACGGAACGTCCTGAGCCGTGCTGTACCGGGAGGGTGACGGAGGCCGCAGGATGTGCCGAGGCGCTTGCGCGCGGCTCAGACACTCTCCACCCCCTCGCGCAGTCGGCGCAGGTCGTTTCCGGTCGTCCCGCAGCATATGCGAACGCGTGCTGTCGCCGTGCCGTCGGACATCGGCGGACCCGGCGGTCCGGTCCATCGGCCGCCGGGGCGCCACGGTCGGGCGGGCGCGACGAGTCTGTCCAGTGAGCACGGTGAGTTCCGCCACCGTCTCCACGGGCGTTCCGGCGCGGACGGCCGCAACCGCGTGCGGCTCCCAGGTGCGCGCGGGCACCGTCGGCGGCGGCCGCGCGCCACGCAGGCGACGCACGGCCGGTCCGAGCGGAGCGAGGTCCATGGCCGAAGGCCCTTCTCACGCTCCGTACCGCGGTCAGGCCTCCACGGACATTCCCACGCGCAACTGTTGGACGATCCGCGCCAGCAATCGCGAGACATGCATCTGCGAGACGCCGAGCTCCGCTCCGATCTGGGACTGCGTCATCTCCTGCCCGAACCGCATCTGCACGATCCGCCGCTCGCGGTCGTCCAGCTTCTGCAGCAGCGGCGCCAGCGCGTGGAGATTCTCGACCGTCTCCATGCCGGGGTCGGCCTCACCGAGGAGTTCGGCGTACGACCGCTGCTCCTTGCTCGCCTCCGTGTCGGCCGAGGGACTGTCCAGGGAACCGGCCGAGTAGCCGTTCGCGGCGACGAGGCCTTCGATGACCTCTTCCTCGGGAAGGTCGAGACGGGCGGCCAGCTCCTTGACGGTGGGGTCGCGGTCCAGCTCGGCCGAGAGCTGCTCCTTCGCCTTCGCGAGATCGACACGCAGCTCCTGGAGCCGGCGCGGTACATGCACCGACCAGGTGGTGTCCCGGAAGAAGCGCTTGATCTCGCCGACGATGTACGGCACGGCGAATGTGGCGAACTCGACGTCACGGGAGAGGTCGAACCGGTCTATCGCCTTGATCAGACCGATCGTGCCGACCTGAATGATGTCCTCGGTGTCGTCACCGGCCCGGTTGCGGAACCGGGCCGCGGCGAAGCGCACCAGCGACAGATTCATCTCGATGAGGGTGTTGCGCGCGTACTGGAATTCGTGCGTGCCCTCTTCGAGCATCTGGAGCCTGTCGAGGAAGAGCTTGGAAAGCTGGCGCGCATCCTGCGGAGCGACCTTTCCGGTGTCCTCGATCCAGGGCAGCTCAGCAGCTCCGGCACCGGTGAGCGCACCGGTCTCCTGGTGCAGTGTTCCTGCTCCGCTGGTCCGCTCCGAAGCGGTCACCATGTCGTCGCCCTCCCTGTTCGTCGGATGTATCGAACGGCGCCTGCCCCGCTTCCCCCGAGTGATGCGCGAAGATCCAGAATTCCTTCTGCCGGCCAGGTCACGGCACCCACTGTTGCCCCCGTGCATGCGCGGTCCTGTCCTGGGTTCCGCCCCCGAACCGCCGACGTCGCCCGGGTCCATGGCGTCCCCTCCAGCGGCCCGCTGCGCCGCCCCGCGCACCCGGATGGAGCAGCGCGGCGGACATGGCAGACTTGAGCGGGGCGTTCGGCCCGAAGTGCGGCGGCTTCGCGCAAGCCCGCAGCCGGGCCTCAGCCCCGTGGACAGCCGGTCCTCGTGAGCCCGCTACGGCGATGCGCCGGGGGCCGCCGAGAGATCCCGGCGGCATGACTGACAGAGGAACGGCAATGACGGTGACAGAGGACAGCGCGGAGTTCGCTCCCGGTATCGAGGAGTTCGGTCCCGGTATCGACCCGGAGCGGCTGGCCGTCTGCCTGAGCGTGCTCGACGAACTCGACAGCATCGAGGTCGACCACCCCGACGCCATCGCCGTGCGCCGCGCCACCGCCGGCATCTACCGGACCGTGAAACAGCGCCGCCGCCAGGAGCGCCGGGCCGCCAAGACCGCGCACGACAAGGCCGTCACCGAGGCCACCGCCACCGGATCCGCCGACCGCATCGACGACGAGACCCAGGGTGTCCTGCCGTCCTCCTCGGCCGGCGCCGAGATCGCCGGGATACTTCAGAGGCCCCGTTCCTGCTACATCTGCAAGACCCGGTACGTCGAAGTGGATGCCTTCTACCACCAGCTCTGCCAGCAGTGCGCCAAGGAGAACCGGGATCGCCGCGACGCGCGGACCGACCTGACGGGACGCCGGGCGCTGCTCACCGGCGGCCGGGCCAAGATCGGCATGTACATCGCGCTGCGGCTGCTGCGTGACGGCGCGCACACCACCATCACCACCCGCTTCCCCAACGACGCGATCCGCCGGTTCAAGGCGATGCCGGACAGTGACGAGTGGATCCACCGGCTGAAGATCGTCGGCATCGACCTGCGCGACCCCGCCCAGGTCGTCGCCCTCGCCGACTCGGTCGCCGCCGAGGGGCCGCTGGACATCCTGATCAACAACGCCGCGCAGACGGTACGCCGCTCCCCGCAGGCGTACAGCGAACTGCTCGCCGCGGAGTCCGCAACGCTGCCCGCGGGCGAACTCCCCGCGGCCGAGGTCATCGGCACCTTCGGCAGCGGCTCGGTCGACCGCGTCGCCGCCCTGCCCGCCGCCCGCAAGGAGGGGCTGAGCGCCCAGGACGTCACTGAACTGGCCCTGGTCACCGGTTCCGCCTCGCTGGAACGGATCGCTGCGGGCACCGCGATCGACGCGGGTGGTCTCGTACCGGACCTGCATCACACGAACAGCTGGATCCAGACGGTCGAAGAGGTCGAGCCGATCGAGCTGCTCGAGGTCCAGCTCTGCAACTCCACCGCGCCGTTCATCCTGATCAGCCGGCTCCGTCCCGCGATGGCCGCGACGGCAGCCAAGCGCGCCTATGTGGTCAACGTCTCCGCGATGGAGGGCGTGTTCAGTCGCGGCTACAAGGGTGCGGGCCATCCGCACACCAACATGGCCAAGGCGGCGCTGAACATGCTCACCCGCACCAGCGCCCAGGAGATGTTCGAGAAGGACGGCATCCTGATGACCGCCGTCGACACGGGCTGGATCACCGACGAGCGCCCGCACCCCGACAAGATCCGGCTGGCCGAGGAGGGCTTCCACGCCCCGCTCGACCTGGTCGACGGTGCTGCCCGGGTCTACGACCCGATCGTGCGCGGCGAAGCGGGCGAGGACCTGTTCGGCTGCTTCCTGAAGGACTACGCGCCGGCGGGCTGGTAGATCGATCCGTTGTCCGAAAGTGACTGAGCGCACACGTTCCATCGAGCGGGAACGCGCTCATTTGGTTAGGCTGAGGTGAACGGACGCCACCCGGGGATCCACAAAACTCCCCGGGCCGTCCTGGGACAGGCTTGTAACCAGGCCGCCGTTCCGCCCAACGCCCGGCGCCACCGCGACCGAACTGTTCCTGCCCCGCCCCACATGGGTGGTCGATGTCCGGTAATAGGCCGGAGTGTCGGCGACGCCCGGGGTTACGCGACACAAAGGAGTGCGCGGTGACACCAGAACTGACGAAGCAAGAGAAGCGACCGGCAGAGCGACAGGGAGAGCGGGCCCGTCGGCCCGAGAAACTCCAGAACCTCGAAGTCTGGGCCAGGTCCGCACCGATCCGGCTGGCCGGCTACGAGGACGATCTCGCCGAGCCGCACATCCTGCCCGGCATCGACTGATCGACGGGCCGGGCTGCGCGCCCGCCCGGCGTTCGTGACGCCCGTCAGCCAGGGAGCCCCGGCCTTCCGACACCACGGAAGTCCGGGGCTCCGGCGTGTCCCGGCCCGGTCACCGCACCGGGCGGAGTCCACGCGGGCCTGGGGCCCGGGTCCTCAAGGGGGCATGGTCGGGCTGATGCGGGCGGGGGCCAGGGCCACCGGTCTGATGAATTCCCGCACATAGGTGCGGTGCCACCAGTTCCCGGTGGCACGCAGCTCGCGCCAGGTCGTGTACCGGTAGCGGTAGACCCTGGCGCGGATGTGCGTGGGCGGGGTGCAGGGGAACGGGTTGTGGCGCAGCAGCCGCAGTGTGTCCCGGTCGTTCTCCAGCAGCCGTTCCAGAAACGGTCCGAACCAGGGGTGGGCGTACGCGGGAGAGAGCGCCGCGAACCACATCAGCCAGTCCAGGCGCAGGTGGTAGGGAGCGAACTGGCGCGGCAGCCTCCGTGGATCGCCCGGCTTGCCGCGGAAGCCGTACTCCTGCCAGACGGTGTCGGGGTGGAGGACCGTCTCGTCGGTGCCCTCGACCGCGATCTCGAGCCGGACCCGGCTGATGCTGCCGAACGCGCCGTACGTGTTGACGAGATGCAACGGGTCGAACGAGCGGTTCATCACCTGGCGGCGGGAGATCAGATTGCGCGCCGGACGGTAGCTGAGGGCGACCACCAGCGCGGTGACGGCGATGACCACCACCTCGTACCAGAGTGGCGGCGCCGACTGCGCGGGCTGCGGGGCGAACAGCGACCAGTCGACGGCGGACAGGGCGAGAGCGATGGTCACCCAGTTCAGCCAGGCGAAGTTCCCGGAGAGGACCAGCCACAACTGGGTGACGATCATCAGCCCCGCGGCCGCACTCGCCACCGGCTGCGGAGTGAAGAGCAGTACCGGGACGAGGAGCTGGGTGACGTGGTTGGCCGCCACCTCCACCCGGTGGACGGGCGGGGGCAGCCGGTGGAAGAACCAGCTCAGCGGTCCCGGCATCGGCTGGGTCTCATGGTGGAAATACAGACAGGTCAGCTTGCGCCAGCACTCGTCCCCCCGGATCTTGATCAGCCCTGCGCCGAACTCGACCCGGAACAGCACCCAGCGCAGCAGCCACAGCACGAGTACTGGCGGAGCCGTGTCCGCGTTGCCGAGAAAGACGGCGAGGAAGCCGGTCTCCAGGAGCAGCGACTCCCACCCGAAGGCGTACCAGAGCTGGCCGACCTGGACGATCGACAGATACAACGCCCAGGGCAGCAGCCACAGCAGCATCGCCGCCCAGAGCGGAACGTACGAATCCACCCCGGCGATCAGCGCGACCGCGAGCGCGCAGCCGGTCCAGGCGACCGTCGCGAAGAACCGGTCGGAGTAGTGGAGCCGGAAGAGACCGGGAGCGAGCCGCCAGTCCGTTCGCCGCAGGAACTCGGGCACGGGCAGCATGCCACGTTCGCCGATCAGCGCCCTGAACTGGAGAGCGGCGGCGAGAAACCCGACCAGATAGATGCAGGCGAGAGTCCGCTGGAAGATCAGCCGGCTGAGCCAGTAGCCATCTGCGGTGAACCATTCCATCACTTCCAGTATCGGCGCTGCCGAGCGACCGGGCGCTTCAGCCCTCCGACACGATCCGTCCCAGCGTGGTGCCGAGCCGGCGTGCGTACCACCGCTGGAGCACCGGCACGAGGGGGCCCGCAACCCTGCTGTACCACCGGGCCGGACGGGAGAACGCCAGCACGGTGAACCACACCGTGCCGTCGTCCGCCAGCTCCACCACGAAGCACTCCTCGCCGCGCTCGGGGTGCCTGTGCCGGGTCCCGTACGCGAAGCCGATGCGTTCCTTCTCGTACGCGGTCCAGACGACCTCGCACGGCGCGGCGAACCGGAACGGACCGAGCCCGATCGACACCTGCACGGAGGTTCCGGGCTCCGCGCGGGCCGTCGACGCCCGCACCCGGGCGCCGGAGTTGCGGTGCATGTGCCAGCCGGTGACGGCTGCGCCCGCCGCCTCGAGGTCGGCCCGGCCGCGGCCCACCGCGACCCGGTGGTGGAGATGGTGGTAGCCGTCGGGGAGCGGGCCGAGCCGGGTGGCCCCGACCTCCGGGTACGTGAGGGTGCTCATGACGTCCTGCCTCCGTGGTCGGTGGGAAATGGGTCGGTGAGAAACGGGACGGTGCGGGTCGGGGCGGTACGGGTGGAGCCGACGCCGTTCCGGAGCCTTTGCCAGGCGAGCACCGAGCAGAGCGCGAAGCCCAGCGCGTTGCCGAGGCCGTGTGTGGCGGCCATCCAGGTCAGTGTGGGGTGGGGCAGTCCGGTCGCCTCACCGAGCGCCCAGCTCAGCGCGAGCACCATGGTCACCACGAGGACGGCGGCCGAGGTGCCGAACAGGAGCCGGGTGACCCGGTCCCGCCCACGGCCACGGATCGTGCGCCAGGTCAGCAGAGCGACGGTCCACATCCCGGCCGTCAGAACGACTGCCCCCGCCAGCTCCGCCCAGTCCCCGATGAAGTATCCGGCGAGGACCAGCAGGGTGCCGAGCGGCACGCTCAGCGCGGCGAACCGGCCTCCGGGACTGTCCGTGACCCGGCAGACGAGTCCGGAGACCAGGGCGGCGGCGAATCCGGCGAAGTGGAAGTGCGGCACGGTCAGGGCGAGGATGCCGAGCCCGAAGCCGAAAAGAGTGTGCCCGGAGCGCTCGGCGACCAGGGCGAGAGCGGCGACCGACGGCGTGACCAGGGCGGTGAGCAGCGCGATTTCCGCTGGTGCGGCGCGGTGGGTTGTGGTGGACCTGACCGTACGCAGCAGGCGGGGCGGCGCGTGCAGGGCGAGGAGCGCGGCCCCGAGTGCGTAGCAGGTGGCGAGGGCTGTCGCCGGGCCGCCGCGCGGCAGCCAGAGCGACACGGCGCCGGGTGCGGCGAAGAGCGGCCACAGGCGGCGGATCCGGTCGAGCTCGGGCGCGCCGGTCAGGCGCAGACCGGCTGGTACGACGACCAGCATGCCCAGCATCACGATCGTGTCGACCAGTACGGACATGCCGCATCCCCCGCCTTGAACGCGTTCAAGTAGCCTTCCGTGCCGACCCTAGAGGTTTTCTTGAACGCGTTCAAGACGGCTGTGGCGGGGGAGCGGGTGACCGGGCTCACCGCAGGAGGCAGCACGTCGGCTTCGCCGTCTGGTCCATGCACTCACTGAGCGCGGGAGACCTCGATCCGGCCGCCTCGGAGGACGACGAGCGGGCCGTCGCGGAGGGCGTTTCCGTGGCGCCGTACGCCTACTTCGACGAGGGATGGCGGGGGCTGGCGAGGATCCCGGGTCAGCGCGGGAGGGACACCCGGAATGCCGTGTGTCCCGGCCGGCTCACGACATCTGCCGTGCCGCCGTGGGCGGTGACCACCGCGCGGACGATGGCCAGGCCGAGTCCGGTGCTGCCGGTGGCCCTTGAGCGGCTGGGGTCGGTGCGGACGAAGCGCCCGAAGATCTCCGGCAGCAGCGCGTCGGGGATGCCCGGCCCGTTGTCCGTGACGGCCAGCCGGACCTCGGCGGCCGCCGCCCGGAGCCGCACCGTCACCTCCGTACCGTCCGGGGTGTGTACCCGGGCGTTGGCGAGGAGATTGCCGATCACCTGCTGGAGACGGTGCGCGTCGCCGGTGACGGTCACGGGCTCCTCGGGGAGGTCGAGGAGCCAGCGGTGGCCGGGGCTCGCGGCCCGTGCGTCGTCGGTCGCGTCGAGGACGAGGAGGGTCAGATCGACCGGTTCGTGGTCGAGGGGGCGCCCCGCGTCGAGGCGGGCGAGCAGCAGCAGATCGTCGACCAGGTGGCTCATCCGCCCGGACTCCGACTGAATACGTTCCAGGGCGTGCCGGACCCCGGCGGGCACGGGGCCGTGGTGGCGCAGGGCGAGTTCGGCGTGGCCACGGATGTTGGCGACGGGTGTGCGCAGCTCGTGGCTGGCGTCGGCGGCGAAGTGCCGCAGCCGTTCCTCGCTCGCCTGCCGCCGGGCGAGCGCGTCCCCGATATGTCCGAGCATGCGGTTCAACGCGGTGCCGACCTGCCCGACCTCGGTGCGAGGATCGGTGACGGGCAGCGGGTCGGGCATGGCGACCTCGCCGCTGGCCAGCGGTAGCCGGGCCACGCCGACCGCCTGCTTCGTGACGCGTTGCAGGGGGCGCAGGGAGACCCGCACCCACAGGGCTCCGGCGACCCCGGTGGCGAGCAGGGCCGCGCCGAACACGACCCCCTCGACCGCTTCGAGCCGGTGCAGGGTCTCTTCCACGGGGTGCAGCGGCAGTCCGGTGATCAGCACATCCCGGTCGTCGCCGGTGACGGCCGCGATCCGGTAGCCACCGAGCGCGGAGAGCCGTACGCTCCGGCCCTCCCCGTCGTCGGGCACGGCCGCGAGCGTGCGTCGGTCGTCGGCGGTCAACGGCACCTTGCGGACGTTCTGCTCATCGACCACGGCGGCCTGGGTCACCCGGCCGTTCAGCAGCCTGGCGCCGAAGGTGGAGTCGGCCTGGCCCCGCGAGTCGGGGCGGTTGTCGGCGTCCCGCGCGGCTTCGTGCTCCAGGCTGGCGGGGAACCTGCCGCCGGATGCCGTCAGTTGCTGGTCCAGTCGGCGCACCAGGAAGCCCTGGAGGGCGAAGACGGTGGTGAGTCCGACCGCGAGACATGCGGCGGCGAGCAGCAGGACGAGCCCGGTGGTGAGCTGCCCGCGCAGCGTGTGCGGGGGCGGCCGCCTCATGACGGATCCGGTTTCAGGACGTACCCCAGTCCGCGCACCGTATGGATCATGGGAGTGCGGCCCGCGTCGATCTTCTTGCGGAGATAGCTGATGTACAGCTCGACGACATGGGCACGGCCGCCGAAATCGTAAGCCCAGACCCGGTCGAGGATCTGTTCCTTGGACAGCACCCGGCGAGGATTGCGCATCAGGAAGCGCAGCAGCTCGAACTCGGTACGGGACAGCTCGACGACGGCGCCACCGCGTCGGACCTCCCTGGCCTCCTCGTCCATGGTGAGCTCGCCGACCGTCAGCCGGTGCCGGCCCGGTGCACTGGCCATCCCCGCCCGCCGCAGCAGCCCGCGCAGCCGGGCGAGGACCTCCTCCAGGCTGAACGGCTTGGTCACGTAGTCGTCGCCGCCCGCCGTGATCCCGGCGATACGGTCCTCCACCGCATCGCGGGCGGTCAGGAACAACACGCACACCTCACGGGCCTCGCGGCGCAGCTCCCTCAGCACGCGCAGCCCGTCCATGTCGGGCAGCATCCAGTCCGGCACGACGGCGTCCGGCCGGAACTCGCGCGCCGTGGCCAGGGCGGAGGCGCCGTCCGCGGCCGTACGGACCTGCCAGCCCTCGCCGCTCAGTGCTCCGGCCAGCACCTCGGTCAGATCGGGTTCGTCGTCGATGACCAGCACCCGCACCGGGCCTCCGTCGGGGCGGTGCAGGGGCGGGTGTGCGCGGTGGTTGTCCATGATCTGTCCAGCATCCCCCGGCGCGGACGGCGGCGGGCCGCCGGGAGCCTCTGAGTTCCCTCTGAGTTGCCTCTGCATTCCCTCTGGAATCCCGGCGGACCGGGGCGGCCGCCGCCCATTCAGAAGGTACGCAGAGGATGCGCTGCGAGGCTTGCCGCTGTCGACCGCCGAAGCGGTCCGTTACGAGGGGAGCCCCATGACCACCACAGCCCCCGCCTCGCCGTACGCGAGCCAGGGCACACGTCACCGCCGCCCGCCGCGCAGCCTCGCCCCGCATCTTGTGTCCGCCGTCATCTGCGCGGGGGCCGCAGCAGTCCTCGCCCTGTGGTGGATCGACACGTCCGCCGTCGTCGGCGCGGCGGGCCGGCTGACCAACGCCGGGCGCATCACCGGGCTGCTGGCCGGGTATGCGTGCGCGGTCCTGGTGGTTCTGATGGCCCGTGTCCCCCTGCTGGACCACAGCATCGGCACCGACCGGCTGGCGCGCCTGCACGCCGCCGGCGGCCGGTGGACCGTCTCCCTGGTCCTGGCCCACACCCTTCTCGTCATCTGGGGCTACTCCGTCAGCGCCCACACGGACGTGGTGAGCCAGACCTCCGTCCTGGTCCTGCACTACCCGGACCTCCTCAAGGGCACCGCGGGCTTTCTGCTCCTGCTCCTCACCGGTGCCGTCTCCGCCCGCGCCGCCCGCCGCAGGATGAGTTACGAGACCTGGCACTACCTCCACTTCGCCACCTATCTGGCGATCTTCCTCGCCTTCGGACACCAGCTCTCCGACGGCGCCGACTTCGTCGGCGACCGACCCGCGCAGCTGGCGTGGTACGCCCTCTACCTGGGCGCCGCCGCCCTGGTCGTCTGGTACCGGTTCGTGGTCCCGGTACGCCGCGGACTGAGGCACCGGCTGACGGTGACCGCCGTCCACACCGAAGCCCCCGGCGTCGTCTCCGTACACCTCACCGGCGAGCGCCTGGACGAGCTGGGAGCGGAGCCGGGGCAGTTCTTCCGCTGGCGCTTCCTCACCCGAGGCCTGTGGTGGACCGCCAACCCGTACTCGCTCTCCGCGCCCGCCCACCCCCGCCATCTGCGGATCACCGTCAAGGTCGGCGGCGCCCACAGCGCCGCGCTGGCGCGTCTCGCACCCGGCACCCGGGTCTGGGCCGAGGGGCCGTACGGGAGCTTCACCGCGCGTCGTCGTACCGCCCGCCAGGTGCTGCTGCTGGCCGGCGGAGTCGGCATCACTCCGCTGCGGACCCTGTTCGAGACGCTGCCCGGACCGGTGACCCTCGTCTACCGCGCGCGACGGACCGAGGACCTGGCGCTGCGCGCCGAACTCGACGCCATCGCCGCACACCGCCGCACCACGGTCCACTACGTCGTAGACGGGGATACCCCCTTGACCGCACCGGCTCTCAGCCGTCTGGTCCCCGGCCTGGCCGCGCACGACGTCTACCTCTGCGGTCCGCCCGGCATGACCGAGACGGCGATCCGAGCCCTGCGCGACGCCGGAGTGCCCCGCCGCCGCATCCACCACGAGTCGTTCGCGTTCTGATGAGTGCCCCGAGGAGAACCAGCATGCGCCGAGCCGTCCTCACCACCACCGGCACCAGTGCCCTGGTCGTGGTCCTGCTGTCCCTGAAACCGCATCAGGCTCCCGGTCTCCTCGATGCGAGCAGGCGCGCGGCGACCACGGTCTCCCCACGCACGTCGACCGGTGCTCCGCCCGGCGCCACCACCGCGACGGGCACGTTCAACGGCGATCCGGTCGACACGCGGTACGGACCGGTGCAGGTCGCCGCCACCCTCGTCAAGGGGAAGCTCACCGCCGTGCGGGTGCTCCGGGCGCCCGATGAGAACGGCCGCGACCAGGAGATCGCCGCGTTCGCGCTGCCCCGGCTCACCCAGGAGGCGCTCGGTGCCCAGAGCGCGGACATCGACTCCGTCTCCGGAGCCAGCTACACCAGTCAGGGCTACATGGAGTCCCTGCAGAGCGCATTGGACCGGGCCGGTGGCTGATCGTGCGTACGGGTTGCGCCATGTCGAGCACGTGATGGGCACGGTGTTCTCCTTCGACATCAGGGACCGGCCCACCCCTGCGATCCGTCGCGCCCTGGACGATGCGGTGCGCGGGCTGCACCACATCGACGCGGTGTTCTCCACCTACCGTCCGGACAGTGCCATCAGCCGGCTCGGCCGCGGTGAGTCCCGGCTCACCACGTGTCCGGCTGAGGTCCGTGAGGTCCTGGACCTGTGCGGCGATGTCAGCCGGGTCAGCCGGGGCTGGTTCAGTGCCACACCCGGCGGTGTCCTCGATCCCTCCGGGCTGGTCAAGGGGTGGGCGGTCGAGGCCGCCTCGCAGCTGCTGTACGAGAGCGGCGCGCACAACACCTGTGTGAACGGCGGCGGCGACCTTCAGCTGCGTGGCGAGGCCGCCCCCGGCGCTCCTTGGCGGGTCGGTGTCGCCCACCCCCTGCGCCGCGGGGCGCTGGCCACCGTGGTGACCGGGCGTGATCTGGCCGTCGCCACCTCCGGAACGGCCGAACGCGGCGCGCACATCCTCGACCCGCACACCGGTACACCGGCCCTGGGCCTCGCGTCGATCACCGTGGTCGGGCAGGCGCTGACCCTGACGGACGCCTTTGCCACGGCTGCGTTCGCCATGGGAGGTGGAGCACGCGGCTGGCTGGAGTCGCTGGACGGGTACGAGGCGCTCGCCGTCACACCCGACGGCCGGGAGTGGCGCACCAGCGGATTCGGCTGGTAGCCGCGACAACCACTCGTGGGTCCAGACCTGCTCACGGAAGGGCTTCGCCCCGCCGTCCGGCGGACGGGATCATTCGAGGAATCGGGCAATCAATGGCAAAGTGTCGCATATGGACGATCGGGTAGCGGGTGCCCTGTCACTCCCGGATGACTGGCCCGCCCACCCGGATCTCAGCCTCGCCCTGAACCGTATGGGCAGCTTCGACTGGGACCTCGACAGCGGACTCATGCACATGGACCGGCCCGCGCTCGACGTGTTCGAGCTGCGGGCCGATGAATACGACAACCGGCCGGAGAGCCTCTCCCCCCGTGTGCCGCCGGACGAGAGAGTGCGCATCGATGCACTGGTCTCGCAGGCACTCAAGAGCGGGGAGAGCAACTACGGCGCGTACTTCCGGATCCTGCGGCGCGACGGCGCGATGCGCTGGACCCACACCCAGGGCTTCATCCGCCGTGACGAGACCGGCCGCCCGCGCCGGATCATCGGCATAGTCAGGGACGCCACCCAGGAGCTGGCCGATTCCACCGTCCGCCACGAGCAGGACGAGGAGCGGCGCCGGCGCACGAGGCTGGTGGAGGGCGCCACGGCCGCCCTGGCCCACGCCCGCACCGTCAGGGACGTCATCGACGTGCTCAAGCACTCCCAGGGGCTGGTCCTGCTCGGAGCCACCAGCCTCGTCATGGGGTTGATCGAGGCAGGGCGCATCCATCTGGTGGCCGACGGGCCCGAGGGGTCCTTCGTGCCGGGCACCCGGTACACCCGTACGGACGAGCCGTACCCGATGAGTGAAGTGGTCCGCACCCTCGCGCCCCGCTTCATCGAGTCCGCCGAGGACTTCGCCACCTCGTACCCGATCCTGTGGCCGCACATCAGTGACCTCGGCATCACCTCCGCCGCCTATCTGCCGCTGATCGCCCAGGCCCGCCCCATCGGCGCCCTCGGACTCCTCTACGGCGACAAGGACGGCTTCACCGGCGACGAACGCAATCTGCTGGTCGCCCTCGGCAGCTCCATCGCCCAGAGCCTGCAGCGGGCCATGCTCTACGAGCAGGAGCACGACCTCGCCGAGGGGCTCCAGCAGGCCATGCTGCCGCGGCGGGTCCCGGATGTGCCCGGCGCGCAGATCGCCGTCAGGTACCGCTCGGCGAGACTCGGGCGGGACATCGGGGGCGACTGGTACGACGTCATTCCGCTGCCCGGTGGCCGGGTGGGCGCCGTCATAGGCGACGTCCAGGGCCACGACACGGACGCGGCAGCGATCATGGGACAGCTGCGCATCGTCCTGCGCGCCTACGCCGCCGAGGGGCACAGCCCGGCCACCGTCATGGCCCGCGCCTCCGTCTTCCTCCATGAGCTCGACACCGACCGCTTCGCGACCTGCACCTACGCCGAGGTCGACCTGACCACCGGGGTGGTGCAGCTCGTTCGGGCGGGGCATGTCGAGCCGCTGGTACGCGACGTCGACGGCAGCTGCCGCAGGCTGCCCGCCGAGGGAGGGCTGCCGCTGGGGCTCTCGGCCGAGTTCGGCCGGCTCGAATACCCGGTCAGCACCGTCGAGCTGGACCCCGACCAGACGATGGTGCTGTACACCGACGGCTTGGTGGAGCTGCCGGGCGCCGATCTCGACGAGGGCATGCAGCTGCTGACCTCCGTGATCCGGGGCGGGTCGCAGGACCTCCAGAGACTGGCCGACCAGCTGTGCGAAACGGTCGACGAGCGGGGCGGCGAGGACGACGTGGCGGTCCTGCTGCTGCGCCGCGAAGCCGCCTACGCACCGCAGCCCGGCGGCCGGCTCCAGCAGCATGTCGCCCAGAACGATCCGGAGGCGCTGAGCTCGGCCCGGCACATGATCCGCGCGGCGGTGCGGGCCTGGGGTGCGAAGGTCCGGGCGGACGAGGTCGAGCTGGCCGCCGATGAACTGATCACCAACGCGCTGATGCACACCGACGGCGGGGCGATTGTCACCGTCCGGGTGCTCGCCGGGCCCGGTCGGCGGCTGAGGGTCGATGTCGAGGACCGGTCGAGCGCGCTGCCGCGCCCTCGCGACGCGGGGGTGTCCGGCGTCTCCGGGCGTGGGCTGATGCTGGTGGACCGGCTGGCGGACGCCTGGGGGGTGGAGTCCCGCGGCAGCGGCAAGTGCGTGTGGTGCGAGTTCATCGTCCCGAGGGGCGAGTGACATGTGGCGAGGGTTGACGCCGACGGGCGTGATGCGGACTACCCGACAGTAACAGAAAGTAACATGTATGTACTTGACCGTAACCGATCGCGGGCGATTGACTGCGACTGCGGCAGTCGTTGACTCCGGCAATCTTTGTCTTCGATGACATGAGGAACCGTTGGGCACTGAACTACTGGCACCTCTCGATCTGGCTTTCTGGCACCTCGAAACCGATGCGCACCCCATGCACCTCGGCGCGCTCGCCGTCTTCTCGCCGGCGCCCGCCCCGGCGCCGGGCGTCACCGCGGATGCCGTGGTGGAGCTGCTCGGGGCCCGCGCCGCGGCGATCCCACGGCTGCGGATGCGCGTACGGGACGTCCTGCTGCCGGTCGGCGGCGCCGCCTGGTCCGCCGACAAGGACTTCGACGTCTTCCGTCACGTCCAGCGTGTGCTGCTGCCCCGGGACGACGAGTCGCCGGACGGCGGCTTCATGGCCGGGGCCACCCGGCTCGCCGGCGAGCTGATGGAGCGGCCGCTGGAGCGGGGGCTGCCGCCCTGGGAGATGTACGTCATCTCCGGCGCCGACGAGGGTCCCTTCGCCGTGCTCGTCAAGCTTCACCACGCGCTCGCCGACGGCATGCGCGCCGTCGCCATCGGCGCCGGGATCTTCGACGAGATCGCCTCCCTCGGAGCCCGCGCCCGCGGTGGTGCGAGCGCCCGCCGGGCGCGCCCGGTCCCGCCCCGCTCGTGGATGCCGGGGCCGCGCCAGGTGGCAGGATTCGCGCTGGGCCGGATCGAGGACCTCTCGCGGGCGTTCGGGGTCGGTGCCTCCGTCGTGCGGGCCAGCCGCCTCGATCTGCGCGGCGCCCCCGCGCTCACCGCGATCTCCAGCGGCACCCGGCGGCTGGCCACCGCGGAGTTGGACGGCGAGTCCGTCCACCGGATCCGCCGGGTCGCGGGAGGGACCACCAACGACGTCCTGCTCGGCGTCGTCGCCGGAGCGCTCCGCCGCTGGATGGTGGAGCGCGGCGAGCAGCTGCCGGCCGCCGACCCGCGCGCCCTCGTGCCGGTCTCCCGGCGCAGGCCCGGCACCGGTGCGGCCTCCGGGAACCGGCTCTCCGCCTATCTGCTCGGGCTCCCCGTCTCCGAGTCGGACCCCTGGGAGCGGCTGCGCATCGTCCGCACCGCCATGGACCGCAACAAGGCCGCCGGACCGCTGCGGGGTGCGGGCGCCGTCGCGGTGCTCGCCGATCAACTGCCCTCACTGGCCCACCGCTTCGGCGCCCCGCTCGCCGGCGGCGCCGCCAGGATGCTCTTCGACGTGCTGGTCACCAGCGTGCCCCTGCCACGCTCGGCGCTCTCGCTGGGCGGCTGCCCGCTGCGGGCCGTCTACCCGATGGCGCCGCTGGCGCGCGGGCAGTCACTGGCCATCGCCCTGTCCACGTACGGCGGCCGGGTGCAGATCGGCCTGGTGGCCGACGGCAAGGCGGTCCCCGACCTGGAGCGGCTGGCCCGTTGTGCTGAGGACGAGCTGCGCGAGCTGCTCGCCCTGCTGCCGGTCGGTCAACCCTCCCAACGGGCCCGATAGATCGGACAGATTTTGGCGGCGGCGCGGTAGTTCGTGGGGCCGAGGGTGTTGACGTGCCGAAGTGATCCGATGAATATTCGTTGTGCAGGAATTAACGATCATCGGTGAGGGTGGCAGCGGCATGCGGCGAAACAGGCTGGGAACCAGTGCGGTCGAGGTGACCGAGCTGTCCTTCGGGGCCGCCGCCATCGGCAATCTCTTCCGTGAGGTCGACCCCGCCCAGGCCGCGGCCGCCGTGGACGCCGCCTGGGACGAGGGTGTCCGCTACTTCGACACGGCACCGCACTACGGGCTCGGCCTCTCCGAACGCAGGCTGGGCGCGGCCCTGCGTCAGCGGCCGCGCGACTCCTACGTCGTCTCCACCAAGGTCGGCCGGCTGCTCGACCCCGTCCCGGCCGACCCGATCGCCTCGTACGACGGCCTCTCCGAAGGCTTCGCCGTGCCCGCCACCCACCGCCGCCGCTGGGACTTCAGCGCCGACGGCGTACGCCGCAGCATCGAGGACAGCCTCGAACGGCTCGGTCTCGACCGCATCGACATCGCCTATCTGCACGACCCGGACGACCACGCCGAAGCCGCCTTTCGTGAGGCCTACCCGGCCCTGGAGAAGCTGCGCTCGGAAGGCGTCGTCGGAGCCATCGGCGCGGGCATGAACCAGACCGCGATGCTCACCCGCTTCCTCCGCGACACCGACGTGGACACCGTCCTCTGCGCGGGGCGCTACACCCTGCTCGACCAGTCCGCGCTCGCCGAGCTGCTGCCCGAGGCGACCGCACGCGGCCGCAGCGTCGTCGTCGGCGGAGTCTTCAACTCCGGACTGCTCGCCGACCCGCGCCCCGGTGCGACCTACGACTACGCGGCCGCCCCGCTGACCCTTCTCGACCGGGCCCTGCGCATCAAGGCCGTCGCCGAGGGCCACGGCGTACCGCTGCGCGCCGCCGCCCTGCACTACCCGCTCGCCCACCCCGCCGTCGCCACGGTGCTCGTCGGCACCCGCTCGCCCGACGAGATGCGCGACGCCGCCGACCTGCTCTCCCGCGAGATCCCCGACGCCCTCTGGGACGAACTGCGCGCCGAGGGCCTGCTCACCGAGGACGGACACCGGCCATGAGAATCGCCCTGCACACCAAGGTCCGCGCCGACCGGATCGAGGAGTACGAGGCCGCGCACCGCGAAGTTCCCACGGAGCTCACCGCGGCAATCCGCGCTGCGGGCGCCACCTCCTGGACGATCTGGCGCAGCGGCACCGAGCTGTTCCACGTCATCGAGTGCGAGGACTACGCCCGGCTTCTCGCCGAGCTCGAGCAGCTGCCCGTCAACGTCGCCTGGCAGGCCCGGATGGACGAACTCCTCGACGTGGCCCACGACTACTCGTCGGACGGCGTCGAAGCCGGTCTCCCCGTCGCCTGGGAGCTGTGACATGACCGGCCGGCAACGGATCCTCGACGCCCACCACCACGTGTGGGACCTGTCGGTGCGCGACCAGGAGTGGATCACCGGCGAGGAACTGGCCCCGCTCCGGCGCACCTTCACCCTGACCGACCTGGAGCCCGAGGCCCGCGCCGCCGGGGTGTACGCCACGGTCCTCGTCCAGACCGTCACCGTCCCCGAGGAGACCCCCGAGTTCCTCGCCCTCGCCGACGGCAACGACCTCGTCGCGGGGGTCGTCGGCTGGACCGACCTCACCGCGCCCGGCATTGCCGACACCCTCGCCGCCCTGCGCGAACTCCCCGGTGGTGACCGGCTCGTAGGCATCCGCCACCAGGTCCAGGGCGAGCCCGACCCCGAGTGGCTGCTGCGCCCCGAGGTGCAGCGCGGACTGTCCGCCGTGGCCGCCGCCGGACTCGTCTACGACCTGGTCGTCCAGCCCCACCAGCTGCCCGCAACCGTCAGGGCCGCCGCGCTGCTGCCGGAACTCACCTTCGTGCTCGACCATGCGGGCAAGCCGCCCATCGCCACCCGGAGCCTGCACCCCTGGGCGGAAGACGTCCGGGCGCTGGCCGACCGGCCCAACACCGTCTGCAAACTCTCCGGCCTGGTGACCGAGGCCGACCTGCACTCCTGGACGGTCCACGACCTCCGCCCGTACGCCGACACCGTCCTCGACGCCTTCGGGCCCGACCGCCTGATGTTCGGCTCCGACTGGCCGGTCTGCCGGCTCGCGGCGAGTTATACGGAGGTCGTCGACGCCGCACGCGCCCTCACCGAGGGACTGGGCGCGGACGAGCGGTCGGCGGTCTTCGCGACCACCGCGGAGCGGACCTACGGCCTCTGAGGGCGGTGGCAGGGCGCAGCGGGCTGCGGCATCCTGGGAGCCATGCCTGAACTACCGGAGGTCGAGGCGCTGCGGGTCTTTCTCGACGAGAACCTGACCGGCAAGGAGATTGCCCGCGTCCTGCCGCTCGCCGTCAGTGTGCTCAAGACGTACGACCCACCGCTCACCGCCCTGGAAGGCGGCACGGTCACCGGCGTCGCCCGGCGCGGCAAGTTCCTGGACATCGGCGTCGGCCCGCTGCATCTGATCACCCATCTGGCCCGGGCGGGCTGGCTGCACTGGAAGGACAGCTTCCCCGCCGCCCTGCCGCGCCCGGGCAAGGGCCCTCTGGCGCTGCGTACCGTACTCACCGGCGGGGACGGCTTCGACCTCACCGAGGCAGGTACCACCAAACGCCTCGCCGTCCACCTCGTGCACGACCCCGGCGAGGTGCCCGGCATCGCCCGCCTCGGACCCGACCCGCTCGACGCCTCCTTCGACCGGGACGCGTTCGCCGCACTGCTCGCCGGGGAACGGCGCCGGATCAAGGGCGCCCTCCGCGACCAGTCCCTGATCGCGGGCATCGGCAACGCCTACAGCGACGAGATCCTGCACGCCGCGAGGATGTCTCCGTTCACACTCGCCGCGAGCCTCACCGACGACGACATCACCCGGGTGTACACGGCCCTGCGCACCACCCTCCGCGACGCCGTCGCACGCTCCAGCGGAGTGGCGGCCGGGAAGCTCAAGGCGGAGAAGAAGAGCGGGCTGCGTGTCCACGGCCGCACGGGCGAACCGTGCCCCGTCTGCGGGGACATCATCCGGGAGGTCTCGTTCAGCGACTTCTCGCTCCAGTACTGCCCGACCTGTCAGACCGGCGGCAGACCACTGGCCGACCGTCGCCTCTCCCGACTCCTCAAATAGGGCGGCGGGTGAGTGCCAGCAGCTGCCGCCCGTCCGCGGCACGCACCTCGAAACGGTCGATGGCCGCCGGGCGCAACGCGGCCCCGCCGTGCACCGTCAGAGTCTCCTCGTCCGGCCCGGTCACCGACCAGGTGGTGACCGTCTCCTCGCTGCCGTCCCGCCCGACCGCCACCAGCGCGCACACCCCCGCCTCCGGCCCCCGCGCCACCTCCAGACCGACGTCCGTGCCCCACTCCTTCGCCCTGGCCGTGACCACGGCCGCCATCCCCGTGGCCCGGTCCGTCGCCGCCCATCGCTGCGCCTGCACCGTTCCGGCAGGCCCAGCCGATGCGCCGATCACCCCGAGCGGCGCGCCCACCGCCAGGACCACCGCGGCGGCCACCAGCGCCAGACGTCTGCGGCGGCTCCTGCGCCGTTCGGCCACCACCGCGCCCACCGCCCGCCGCACCAGCTCGGGACCCGCCCGAACCACCGGATCCACCCCCGGCGGCGTCCGCCGGGCGTACTCCCCGAGCACGGCCGTCACCGCGCGGAACTCCGCCGCCCGTATCTCGCACAACGGGCACTGCGCCAGATGCTCCTCGAAGCGGAAGGCATCGGCAGCGCTCAGCACGCCCAGTGCATAGGCGCCGACATGGCGATGAGGTTCCGGGGTGCGCATGCAGTCCGGTACGGAACGCACCCGTGAATCACTCAAGCCAACACCACCGGACACGCTCTACACTCCGGCCTCATGCTGCGCGTACTCGCCGTCGACGACGAAGCACCCGCCCTGGAGGAGCTGCTCTACCTCCTGCGTGCCGACCCTCGCATCCGCAGCGCCGAAGGCGCCACCGGGGCCACCGAGGCGCTGCGCCGGATCGGCAGCGCCGTCGACGCCGGTCCCGACGACCCGTCCGCCATCGATGTCGTCTTCCTCGACATTCACATGGCGGGCCTCACCGGACTCGATGTCGCCCAGCTGCTGGCCGGGTTCGCAGCGCCCCCGCTCATCGTCTTCGTCACCGCCCACGAAGGGTTCGCCGTCCACGCCTTCGACCTCAAGGCCGTCGACTACGTCCTCAAGCCCGTCCGTCGCGAACGTCTGGCCGAAGCCGTCCGCCGCGTCGCCGAACAGGTCGGCGACCGCTCCGCTTCCCTCCAGGACACCGCAGCCGATCAGATAGCCGTCGAACTGGGCGGAGTGATCCGGTTCATCCCGATCGACGACATCGCGTACGCGGAGGCGCAGGGCGACTACGCCCGGCTGCACACCGCGGGCGGCAGCCACCTCGTCCGGATCCCCCTCACCACCCTGGAGGAACGCTGGCGCTCGCGGGGCTTCGTCCGCATTCATCGCCGCCATCTCGTCGCCCTCGGCCGGATCGACGAACTGCGGCTCGACGCGGGCAGCATGAGCGTCCGCATCGGCACCGCGTCGCTTGCCGTGAGCCGCCGACACACCCGCGCCCTGCGTGATCTGCTCATGCGGCAGACCGGCCGCTGACCAGGGACTACCCAGGTCCGAAAGCTTCCCAGAGGGGTCCTCGGCTGCGTACACTCCGGGCCCATGTCCGCAGAGTCGACGCCCCGGCGTGAAGTGGTGACGGGGGAGCCCCGGCGGGTGCGCCCGCTGCCCCGCTACCGCACCCAGTCGGAGATCGACGAGCAGACCGCGCTCGGCGGCGCCTACGTCCGCTCGCTGATGCGAAGCCAGCTGCGCGCCGGACTCACCGCGTTCACCGTCCTCGCCGTCGTCGCCGGCACGCTGCCGTTGGTCTTCGCCGCCCTGCACAGCGCCGCCGTCGTCTGGGCGGTCCTCGGCTTCGCCGCCTACCCGCCGCTGACCCTGATCGCCTGGTGGTACGTGCGGCGGGCCGAGCGCAACGAGCGCGACTTCGCCCGGCTCGTGGAAGGCCGACCCGCACAGTGAGCCGCACGTACGCGGTGGTGGCCGTCGCCGCCGTCGTTCTCGCCACCGTCCTCGTCGGCGGTTTCGGGCTGCGCATCTCCCGTACCACCTCGGACTTCTACGTCGCCTCCCGTACCGTGCGCCCCCGGCTCAACGCCGCTGCGATCAGCGGCGAGTATCTCTCCGCCGCATCCTTCCTCGGCATCGCCGGCCTGGTGCTCGTGCACGGCCCCGACATGCTGTGGTACCCGGTCGGCTACACCGCCGGCTATCTGGTGCTGCTGGTCTTCGTTGCCGCGCCGCTGCGCCGTTCGGGGGCGTACACCCTGCCCGACTTCGCGGAGGGACGGCTCGAATCGCGGCAGGTGCGCAGGCTGGTGAGCGTGCTCGTCGTCGGGGCCGGCTGGCTCTACCTCGTACCGCAGCTCCAGGGGGCCGGGCTCACCCTGAAGATCCTGACCGGGGCGCCCGGCTGGCTCGGCGATGTGCTCGTCGCATCCGTCGTCGTGGTCGCCGTCGCGGCGGGCGGCATGCGGTCCATCACCTTCGTCCAGGTCTTCCAGTACTGGCTGAAACTGACGGCGCTTCTGGTTCCGGCGATCTTCCTGGTGCTGGCCTGGCAGGGTGACGGGCGGCCGCGGGTCACCTTCGACGAGCAGTTGTCCGTCTTCCGGGCCGACCATCCGCTGTACGCGACCTACGGTCTCATCATCGCGACGTTCCTCGGAACGATGGGGCTGCCGCACGTCGTCGTCCGCTTCTACACCAGCCCGAACGGTCGCGACGCCCGGCGCACCACCGTCGCCGTCCTCGCCCTGATCGGCCTGTTCTACCTGCTGCCGCCCGTGTACGGGGCACTGGGCAGGCTGTACGCCCCCGAGCTGATCCATGGCGGGGACGCGGATGCCGCCGTGCTGCTGCTGCCCGCACGCGTCGTCAGCGGGCTCGGCGGGGACCTGCTCGGCGCACTCATCGCGGGCGGCGCCTTCGCCGCGTTCCTGTCGACCGCATCCGGACTCACGATGGCTGTCGCCGGCGTCATCACGCAGGACGTCCTGCCCTCGCGCGGCGTACGGCACTTCCGGCTGGCCACCGTTCTCGCCATGTGTGTGCCGCTGGCCGGGTCGCTCATGGTCAGCCGGGTGCCGGTGGCGGACTCCGTGGGGATGGCGTTCGCCGTATCAGCGTCGTCCTTCTGCCCGCTGCTGGTCCTCGGTATCTGGTGGCGGCGGCTCACCCCGCCGGGCGCGATCGCCGGACTGGTGCTCGGCGGCGGCTCCGCGTTCCTGTCCGTCGCGATCACCGTCAGCGGTGCGGTGCGCCCGCCCGGCTGGCCGCACACCCTGCTCGCCTGGCCCGCCGTCTGGTCGGTGCCGGTCGGCTTCCTCGCGATGGTCCTGGTGTCGCTCGCCACGCCCGGTCGCATACCGGTCGGCACCAATGCCGCGATGACCCGCTTCCATCTGCCGGAGGCCCTGATACCCGGGAGGCACCGATGACAGGGCCCACGTACGCCGTCCTCGTCCTGTTCGTGCTCCTCCTGCTCGGCGCCGGGTTCCTGCTCGGCCGCCGCACGGCCCGCACCGTCCGCCCCAGCGATGTCGGCACCCCCGTCGAGCATGCCACCTTCGAGACGCTGCACACCGCGTCGCTCGCCGCGCCGCCGCTGCGCGCCGGACTCACCGAGGAGAGCGCCCGCAAGTCAGCCCGCAGACTGCGTTCCCTGCTCGGCACCGACGCGCTCTGTCTCACCGACCGGGACCGGGTCCTCGTCTGGGACGGCGAGGGCGATCACCACGGCAGACACGTCATGGACCAGGTGCAGGGGCTTCTCGCCAGCGGCCGCGACACCGCCTTCCACAGCGACTGCGACGACCTCGACTGCCCGCTGCGCTGGGCCGTCGCCGTGCCGTTGACCGTCGACCACCGAGTCCTCGGCACCCTGATCGCCTACGCCCCGCGCGAGTCGGCGGTCCTGGCCAGGGCAGCCGGAGAGGTGGCCCGCTGGGTCTGCGTACAACTCGAGCTCGCCGAACTCGACCGGTCCCGCACGCAGCTCATCGAGGCCGAGATCAGGGCCCTGCGTGCCCAGATATCCCCGCACTTCATCTTCAACTCCCTCGCCGCCATCGCCTCGTTCGTCCGCACCGACCCCGAGCAGGCCCGCGAGCTGCTGCTGGAGTTCGCCGACTTCACCCGCTACTCGTTCCGCAGCCACGGCGACTTCACCACCCTCGCCGACGAGCTGCACTCCATCGACCAGTATCTGGCCCTCGTCCGGGCCCGCTTCGGTGAACGGCTCGCGGTCACCCTCCAGGTCGCCCCCGAAGTCCTGCCCGTCGCCCTGCCGTTCCTGTGCCTCCAGCCCCTGGTCGAGAACGCCGTCAAGCACGGACTCGAAGGCGCCGTCACCCGCAGCCGCATCACCATCAGCGCGCTGGACGCGGGCTCGGAGGCAGAAGTCGTCATCGAGGACGACGGCACCGGAATGGACCCGGAGCGGCTGCGGCACATCCTGAGCGGCGAAGGAGGACACTCCACCGGCATCGGACTGCTCAACGTCGACGAGCGGCTCCGCCAGGTGTACGGCGACGACTACGGGCTCGTGATCGAGACGGGCATCGGCGCCGGGATGAAGATCACGGTGCGGCTGCCGAAGTACCGCGCAGGGGTGCACGGTTCGTGAGCTCCTCTCAGTACAGATGGATCGCCAGATGCCCCAGTGGCAGCCCCAGCTGCCAGGCGGGCGTCCACACCTGGGCCGACACCTGCGCCCACTCCTCGTCGTCCTCGGTGCCGAGCGGCTCCCACGGCGGGGGCCCGATCGCGTCGAGATCGGTGGCGAGCAGCTCCGTCTCGTCCAGCCACCGCCAGGCACGCCTGGCCAGCGCCAGATCGGGATCCGGAACATTCCGGCCGCCGTCCGGCGAAGGGACCGCGGACGCCGCCGCGTCGAGCCGCTCGCAGACCCAGCGGCGCCAGGCACTCCCGTACGCCGTGAGCAGTCGCAGCTCGTCCATCCTGGTCGCGGGCAGCGCATCGGCCACCGCCCCGTCGGAGAGGAAGATGGTCAGGGCGAGCGCCTCACGCCCGGCGCGGTACTCCAGCGTCGACGGCTCCATCAGATCGCCGGTCCGCAGCAGTTCATCGGCGATGTACTCGGCGTACATCCAGGCCATCGGGACCAGCAGCCCGCCCCCACTGGTTCCATCCGTACGTTCCGGACGCATCCCGTCTCGCCTCTTCCTCATCTCGGCACCGGGCCACACGCAGCATTGAACCGGGGGAGCGCGCCCCGCGTGGCCAGAAGGACAGGATCCGTCCGACCCGATCCGTCACAGACACGAGGTTGCGATGACCATCGATCCCGGGGAGGGACCGCACATGCGGCAATTGCTCGGCGCGTATGTGCTCGATGCGCTCAACGACGGGGAGGCCCGGCTGGTCTCGCAGCATCTGCAGGACTGCGACGGATGCGCCGCCGACTATGTGGAGGTTGCGGAGACGGTGTCCCTGCTCGGCCTGCTGAGCGAGGAGGACCTGCTGGAGTAGCCGGGCAGGTTGCGGGAGAGCAGGCGCAGCGCGTAGTAGGAACGGGACTTGACCGTGCCTGCCGGTATGCCCAGCACCTGCGCCGTCTCGCCCACGCTCAGCCCGCGGAAGTAGATCTGGACCAGCACCGCACGGTGCTCCGGGCTGAGCGTCCGCACCGCCTCGCGGACATCGAGCGCGGCGACGGTCGCCTCCGCCGTGTCCTCCCGGCCAGGGGCGCTCTCCAGGACGAGGTCGCTGACCTCCGTCGGCCGGGCCTGACGGGACCTGCGCGCATCGATCGCCAGCCGCCGGGCGACCGTGAAGAGCCAGGGCCGCATCGATTCGTACGGACTGTCGAACGCCTCAGGGTGCTGCCAGGCGCGTACCAGCGTCTCCTGGAGCAGATCCTCGGCGCGCTGCCGGTCGCCGAAGGTCAGACCGAGCAGGAAGTGGAGGAGCGCGGGACCGTGTTCGCGCTGCAACTCCGCGAGGGCCCGCTCATCGGTCGTCGTGGTCATGGTGAACGCCCCTTTCCCGCGGAGGCCCCTGCCGCCCTGCCGCTGCCTGCGCCGTATACGAACGCATCGGGGCCGCGACGAACAGAAGATGCACCGAGGTGTGCGACGAGCGGTCGCACGGAGCGGCGAATGGTGCGGTGAACGGTCGGCCGGACGGTGAACGGACAGGGGGCGGGCGACGTGCGGCGCGCGACGCCGCACTCGGCCGGGCGTGCGGCGTGGCCGAGTGCGGGGTCGGTGGCGGTCAGCGGGGAGCGGGCGCCGGCCGTACGGACAGCAGCCACCCCCGGCCCGGCGCGACCGGGACCGGCTCGCCCGCGGCGAACGAGCGTTCCGGCTGGAAACCCTCGATCGCGGGTGCGTACGCCGCGACCGGGTCGCCGGAGCCGGTCAGCACGCACTCCACCGGCGTCGATGCCCACGAAGCGACCGCGGTCGCCGTCCCGCCCGGTCCCTGCCAGCTGGAGGCGAGGACATCGGCCCGGCCGGTCGCCACGGGCGGCTCGTCCGCCCACCATCCCGTGAAGTCGGCCTCGGGCAGCCGCAACGCGTCGAAGGCCCGCCACAGCGGCCGGACATCGGTCATCGGGGCGCGCGCCGTCATCCCGAAGACCAGGCCCCGCCACGGGTTGCCGCCACCCTCCAGCATCTCGCCCATCAGCCCGAACGGGATCCCGGAGAGCTCCACCAGCCAGTACGCGGGGTCGGTCCCCTCGTAGTCGAACAGCTCGCCCAGCCAGAGCCGGTCGGTGTACGGCATCAGCTCCGCGTACAGATTGGCGCTGGACGCGAAGCCGTCCGGCTCCCGGTACTGGTTGCAGGAGTGCAGATCGATCAGTGGCGCGGTGTCGCCGGACCGGGCCAGTGTCTTGCGGACCCGCTTCATGGTGGTCCGGTCGTACGCCACGTCGTCGAGGTAGAGTCCGTCGACCCCGATCCGGCGGCGGAGCCGGTCGATTCCGCACACATAGGAGTTGTGCCAGCGCGAGTCGCCCGAGGTCACGACAGCCACATCGGTGACGTCGGGCGCCACCCAGCCGGGGACGTAGTCCGTGCCCAGATGCTCGCGCAGCCAGGCGTGTCCGCCGCCGGGCCCCGGCGCCAGGACCTCGCTGCCCAGGGAGGCGAGGGCGGGCAGCTCAGGGTTGTGCCGGGTCAGTTCACGCACGGTGTCGTACACCTTGACGCGGATACCGAGCCGGTGTGCCTCGGTGGTGTAGTCACGCAGCACATCGGCGGCCAGCAGCGGGTCGTTGATGTACGGGTTGGGTGGCGTGGCGTGATGGATGTTGACGACGTTCGCACCGTACGCGGCGACCTCGGCGGGGGCGGCGTACGCATGGAAGTAGCGCTCGGCGAGCTGGAGTCCGGGCCTGATCGGCTTGAACGGAGTGAGCAGCAGCCGCAGTTCGAAGCAGCGGCTCTCCCCGGCGGCCATCCGCAGCGGACCGCTGTACGCGCTCACCGTCCGCGCCCCGTTCTCGGTGCGCAGCCGGACCCCGCCGCTGCTGTCGCCGGCCCAGGAGCGAGGCGTGACCAGGGGCTTCTCGCGGTAGTAGTTGGTGTTCAGCGGCCGTGCGTAGTGCTCGTCGCGCAGCGAGAGCTGGACACCCGCGGCGGGGGAGCCGAGCCAGAGTGCGTCCTGGTTGTGGGCGGGGGTGTCCCACTGCCAGTCGTACGTCTCCGGGCAGACCTGCCCCGGCAGCCCGAGACCCATCGCGTACCGGGCGATGTCCGCCCGGACCGGCATGTCCAGGCGCGCGTCGAGGGCGAGCTCGTCGACCGCCTCGACAGTCGTCCGTACGACGAGGAAACCGTCGGCCTCCAACGCTCCCTCGGTGCGCAGCCGGAGACCCGGGCCGGTGGCCTCGCAGGACCAGCGGACGCGCGCCGGTCCGGTCCGGTCGAGCCTGAGCGGACCGTGGTCGAGCGGGTGGCCGACCGTGAACGCGACCGGTCCGGAGAGCAGATCGCGTTCCGGACCGTCCGTGCCCGTCACCCCGGAGGTGAACGACGAGGTGAGCCGCCGCGGCAGCCCGGCGGGGCCGATCTCCACCGCCCGGCCGAGGATCTCCAGGCGGTGTCCGGCCACCTTCACCGGGGTGAACGGCGGGACGATCTCGTCGTCCTGGCCGAGCGTCGAGTCCAGCCAGCGCAGCCGGGCCAGCCGGGCGGGGTCCCCGGCGCCGTGGTCGTCAACGGTCTGCGGGCCGACGGTGATCCGCAGCGGCAGCACCCGCTCTCCGGTGCCGTGGGCGCGTACGGCGATCTCGCCCTCGTACGTGCCGGGTTCGGCGGCCTGCGGGATGTCCAGGCCGAACCAGAGCGCGTGGACATGCCCCGCGCCGACATCGATCCGGTTCTCGAACGGCTCCCCGCGTGCGTCGGTGCCGCCCGCACTGAGCGACCGGACCGGGAACGGCAGCCCCCGGACCTCGGTACGGATCTCCGTCAGCGCCTCCACCGCGTACACCCCGGCCTGCAGCACGTAGAACTCGCCGCACGACGCCGCACCCGTGAACGGCGCGGACGGCACGGCGTGGGCCCACGGGGCGGGCAGCCGGTCGTACCGGCCCAGTGGATGGTCGCGGTCCTCGCCGAACAGCAGGAACGGCTCGTCCGGATGCGCAGCGGTCAGCGCCGCACACTCGTCGGCCGTGGCCGCGAACCCCAGCGGGGCGAAGGAGTCGACGGCGCTCACGGCCTCGTACCGGAACGCCTCCGCGCGCGGCAGCGACGCCCAGACCCCGTCCGGCCGCTGCAGCCCGCAACGGTGCACCCAGTCGGGGTCCGCGGTCGGCGTCGGATGCCGGTAGGCGGCCTGTGGATAGTAGGGACGGCCCGTGTGCGCGTAGGGCAGATAGTGCACGGCGTAGTCGCCCGGACCTTCCACCGGCTCGAACGCGATCCTGCCGCGCTCGGCCGTCGCCTCGATCCGGACCGTGTTCCGTACCCGGCGGCCGGACGGGGCGAGGACCAGGACATCCACCGCCCCGGGGTCCGGATCCCTGCGCCGCCACGGGAGTTCCGCCCCGAAAACGGGGCCGCCCGAGGGGGCGCGCACCAGGATCCGGTGATTGCCGTACATGTCGCTGTCCCACGAACCGAGCCCGCACTGCAGCTCGGGATGGCCCTGCTCACCCATGTCCGCACTCCCTCAAGGGCGCTATTTATTAGGTAAGTTGCTGAATTGCCATGGGACACCATGGAGATCCGACGATCATGCTGTCAAGGGAGACGTCATGGACCGGGGTGGGGACGCCTCGCTGCTGCGCCGACTGAACACGGCCGCTGCCCTGCGGGTGATGCGCGAACGCGACGAGGTCACCGTGCCGGAACTCGCCGGGCTGATCGGGGTCTCCCGGCCGACCGCCCAGGACCTCACGGCGCAGCTGCTGCGCGAGGGCCGACTGGTGGAGCTGCAGGCCAACAGTGGTTCCGTGGGCCGTCCGGCCCGCCGCTTCCGGTTCCGGGCCGAGGCGGGACATGTCATCGGCGTGGACATCGGCGCGCACAAGGTGCTGGTGCACGCCGTGGACCTGCTCGGTCGCACCGTCGCCGCGGAACGGGTCGCCGTCACCCCCGCCCTGACCGCCCGGGAACGGCTGGACACCGTCCGCGGGGCGATCGAGGCGTGCCTGGCCCGGCCGGAGAGCGCCGGGGTGCGCCCGCTGGCCACCGGCATCGGCACCAGTGGCATGGTGGACCTCGAGGGCCGGGTGGTGCGGAGCACCGCGCTGCCCGGCTGGACCGGACTCGACCTCGGGAGCGAGCTCGCGGACAGCGCCCCGGGCCCGGTACTGGTGGGCAACGACATCCAGCTGGCGACCTTCGCCGAATGCGCCGGAGGTGTGGCCGTCGGGGTCCGGGACGCCATCTACCTCTACGTGGGCAACCGCCCCGGCATCGGCCTGTGGCTGCACGGCCGGCTGCACCGGGGCCACGGCGGCGCCGCGGGCGAACTGCTGCCCCCGGACGGCTGGTCGGCTGCCTATCGGCGACTGCTGGACTGGGCCGCCGGACACCAGGGCGCCGAGCTGCCCACCCGGGACAGCGCTGCCCGCGCCGTGGTCGGGGCTGCGGCGGCCGGGGACGGCGGCGCACGGTACGCGCTGCGCGCCTTCGCCGAGTCGCTCGCCGCCTGTCTGGCGCCCCATGTCGCCGCCCTCGATCCCGAGCTGGTCGTACTCGGCGGCGGTATCTCCCGGGCGGGAGCGCTGCTCAGCGAGCCGTTCGCCGCGTCGCTCGCCGCCCTCTGCCCGAACACGCCGCATGTCCAGAACTCCTCGCTCGGCGAGGAGTCAACTGCGATCGGGGCAGCCCGGCTGGTACTGGAACATATCGAGAACACGGTGCAGAAAAGTCCAACTCCACAGGACTGATTGGCTGTTGACGTACCGGTTCGACGCTTCGATGATGTGGCCACTCTTTTCCGAAAGTTGGTTTCTAAATTCGTCGTTCCGTCAGGCCAGGGAGTACGTGTGACATCCCCTGCAACAACGCGCAGCCCCCGGGCGGCGTCCCCACCAGCGCCCAGGGCGAAGACCGGCCGGCCCCCGCTGCGGCGCGTACCGCTGAGGATCCGGCTGCGGAACAACTGGGTGATGCTCGCCCTGATGGCCCCGGGCCTGCTCTTCTTCGCCGTGTTCTTCTACGTGCCGATGCTGGGCAACATCGTTGCCTTCCAGGACTACCAGCCGTTCATCGGCTTCAGGAGCAGCCCGTGGGTGGGCCTGGCCAACTTCCAGGAGCTCTTCTCCGATCCGGCGTTCTGGGAGTCCGTACGCAACACGCTGGCCTTCGCCGCGCTGCAGCTGATCTTCTTCTTCCCCGCCCCGCTGGCCCTCGCGCTGCTCATCAACAGCCTGGTCAGCAGCCGCGTGAAGAAGTTCGTGCAGAGCGTCGTCTACCTCCCGCACTTCATCTCCTGGGTACTGGTCGTCGCCCTCTTCCAGCAGGTGCTCGGCGGCGCGGGACTCATCAGCAACTTCCTGCGTGACCACGGGCTCTCGGCCCTCGACGTGATGACCGATCCCAGCACCTTCCCGATGCTGATCACCGCACAGGTGATCTGGAAGGACATCGGCTGGGGCATGATCATCTATCTGGCGGCGCTCGCCAACGTCGACCAGAGTCTGTACGAATCGGCTGCCGTGGACGGTGCCGGACCCTGGCGACGCATGTGGCACGTCACCCTGCCCGCCGTCCGAGGCGTCACGATCATGCTGCTGGTACTGCGCCTCGGCGACGTACTGTCCGTCGGCTTCGAGCAGTTCCTCCTCCAGCGCGACGCGGTCGGCGCCCGGGCCTCCGAGGTCCTCGACACCTACGTGTACTACCACGGCGTGGTCTACGGCGACTGGGGCATCGGCGCCGTCGCCGGCCTGGTCAAGGGCGTGGTCGGCGCACTGATGATCTGGGGCGCCAACCGGCTCGCCCATGCATTCGGAGAGCAAGGGGTGTACAGCAAATGACCGTCGGACTGCCCCTGCTGAAGCCCCGGCCCGCCGACCGCAGGGCCGCCTGGGAGGAGCCGCCGACCCGGCTGGGCTCGGCTGCCAAAGCCGTCGTCCTCACTGTCATCGTCGCCGTGATGACCCTGCCGTTCCTGGTCGTCCTCTCCACCAGTCTCGCCTCCCGCGAGGAGGTCACGGCCGCCGGGGGATACGTACTCTTCCCGACCGAGCCCACCCTGCAGGCGTACCGCACCATCCTCTCGGGCGGACTGGTCACCCGCGCCGTCACGGTCAGCGTCCTGATCACCGGCATCGGCACCGCGCTCTCCCTGCTGACGACCATCGCCCTGGCCTATGCCCTGAGCAAGCGCGGCGTCCCCGGCAGCAGGCCCGTTCTGCTGCTCGTCCTGTTCACCCTGCTCTTCGCCCCCGGCATGATCCCGATGTACGTCCTGGTCAAGGAGCTCGGACTGCTCGACTCGTACTGGGCGCTGATCCTGCCGGGCCTGGTCAACGCCTTCAATCTGGTGGTGATGAGGGCGTTCTTCATGAACATCCCCGAGGAGCTGTACCAGGCCGCCCGGATCGACGGAGCGGGCGACTGGCGGATCCTCACCAGGATCGTGCTGCCGCTTTCCAAGGGCGTCATCGCCGTCGTCGGGCTCTTCTACGCGGTGACGTACTGGAACGCCTTCTTCAACGCGATGCTCTACCTCAACGACTCCGGCAAATGGCCCATCCAGCTGCTGCTGCGCACCTATGTGGTGCAGAACAAGCAGATGGCGGCCGACCAGCTCGGTGTGGCCCATCTGCCGCCCCAGCAGTCGATCTCCATGGCGGTCGTCATGCTCGCGCTGATCCCGATTCTGCTGCTCTACCCGTTCCTGCAGAAGTACTTCACCAAGGGCGTGCTCACCGGCGCCATCAAGGGCTGACCCACGCCCGCTCATCTGTCCCCATCCTTCTCACCCCCCGTTGCGGAGATTCCCTATGACCGGCATGTCCCGACGCACCTTCCTCGGCCTGAGCACCGCCGTCGCGGCAGGCGCCGCCGCCACCACGCTCGCCGGCTGTGGCTCCTCCACCGCCGCCAAGGGCGAAGCCGCCTCGGGGAAGGTGAAGCTTCCCTCGTACGTTCCCAACACCAGCATCAAGCCCGATCTGCCGCCCAACGCGAAGGGGCTCTCCGCGGGCTATCTCTCGTACCCCAAGGAGTTGATCCAGAGCGTTTCGAAGGCCCCCGGCGACGGTTCGAAGGTCACCCTGCTCACCGAGATCTGGACCCAGCCGCCGCTTCCCAAGGGCTCCAACGAGCACTGGCAGAAGGTCAACAAGGCGCTCGGTGTCGATCTCTCCGCCATCCTGGGCACCGACCCCGGATACGACGAGAAGTTCTCCGCCACGGTCGCCGGCGGGGACCTGCCCGACCTGATGTGGATACCGCCCAACCAGGGCATCCAGCACGTCGCCCAGCTGCTGGAATCCAAGTGCGCCGACATCACCGACCTCGTCTCGGGCGACGCGGTCAAGGACTACCCGAACCTCGCCGCGATGACCCCCGCACACTGGAAGACCGCCGTGGTCAACGGCAAGATCTGGGGTGCGCCCAGTCCCTACCCCGCGTTCGGCCAGGTCTACGGCGGCAACCCCGAGGTCTGGGAGAAGGCGGGCGGCCTGTCCGCCGGCAGCCCCGACGAGTTCCTGGCCAAGTGCAAGGAGGTCACCGGCGGCAAGGTCTGGGCGCTGGAACCGATCTACGTCAATGCCGTCAGCGTGATGAGCCAGTGCTTCGGAGCCCCGAACAAGTGGCGGCAGAACAAGGACGGCTCGCTCACCTTCTGGCAGGAGACCGACGAGTATCTGGCGGCGCTGGACTTCGTGCTGAAGCTCAAGAAGGCCGGGGTCTTCTACCCGGGTGACCCGAAGATGGCCGATGCCTATCTGAAGATGGCCCAGGGCTCCATCGGCGCCGCGGTGTTCGCCAACCCGTCGGGTGCCCGTGCCAACCTCCGTACCAACGACCCCTCGCTCGCCGCCGAGATCCTGATCCCGTTCGCCGCGGGCAGTCGGCAGCCCAACCACCACTACCACCTGGGCACCATCGGCTACACCGCCATCAAGAAGGGCAGCGAGGAGCGGGTACGGATGCTGCTCGGCGTCCTCGACTACCTCGCCGCGCCCTTCGGCACCAAGGAGCGCGAGCTGCTGGAATTCGGCACGGAGGGCGTCGACTTCACCTACGACAAGCAGGGCTTCCCGCAGCGCACCGACCGGGGGAAGCAACAGGTCGAGGGGTTCTACAGCGGACTGGCCACCGCGACCACCGCCCCGTTCGCACTGCTGCCCTCCACGTTCGCGGGATCCCATGGCCCGCAGGACGTGAAGGACATCTACGCCGTCGAGCAGAAGCTCACCGAGACCGCCATCACCAACCCGACGGTGGGCCACTACTCCGACGCGTACACCGAGCACTACGGGCGCATGTCGACCGAGGCCACGGACCTGGTCAACGACATCGTCAGCGGCCGCAGGAAGACCGGCGAGTGGAAGTCGTTCTGGACCGAGTGGCGCTCCCAGGGCCTGGACCGGATGGCCCGTGAGTTCCAGAAGTCCATCGAGAAGAACGCCTGACGGCCCCGGAGGCGGGGCCCGCGCCGACGTCGTCCACCGTTCACGGAACGACGGTGACGGGCCAGCGCCCCGCCTTCACCAGCCGGATCGCCACCGATCCGATGAACCGGTGTCCCGCCGACTCCGAAGCGCCCACCACGACGGCATCCGCTTTCAACTCGTCTGCCGCTGTGACCAGGCCGTTGTACGGATCACCGCGGAAGGTGTGGAACTCCCAGCGCACATTCCATATGTCCTTGAGCCGCTCCGTGGCCGCCCTGATCTCGCTCACCAGGCCCTCCGCGACCTCGCCGGTCGTGTCGGCGACCGGTGCGCCGAGCGCGGCGCCCGCGGGCATCACCGGCTGGACATAGACGAGGGCGAGCATGGCGTTCTGTCGACGGGCCAGCCCGGCGGCGTACGCGGCGGCACGCATCGAGGAATCGGACCCGTCGAGGCCCGCGACGATCACTTTCGGACCGTCTGTGCCACGTTCGAACTGGTGAGGCTGCTGGTCTGTCACGGCAGTGAGGTTAGCCGCTCCCGGCGCCGCACCCGGCCCGGGCTGCCCGCTGCCCTGACCGGAGCCGCCGGATGTCGCGCATGCGATCCCTGGAATGGGTGCAAACCCCTTCGTACCTCATGTCGTCGAGAGGGGTGGACCGACCGGTTCGCGACCGGTCGGTCGCGGAGCGTGACCGGAGTCCGCCCGTCGCGGAATGGGCCCCTGTCGTCGTGGTGGGGCACCTCGATGCGGCTGCCCTGCTTCAGCGAACGGAGACCGTGGAGACCGCCGGTCGCGCCATGACGCCGGCGAAAACCGACATGCCCACCCGTCCCGGTGCGACCCCGTTCCGGTTCCGGCCCGCGAGAGTCGGGTCCTGCGGGGCCGGTGCCTCGATGCAGCCGTTCCTGTCCGGGGCCACTTCCACGAGCGGGGCATCGACCCGGATCGACGGGATGACCACGCGGGAGGCGGGGGCACACGCCCGCGGTGTCTCCGCGGCGCCGGCCACAAGCGCCCCGGCGGAGACCGGGTGGCGGCCTGCCGATGCTGCGCCGAGGGGCTGCGGTGGACCGGGCAAGAGCTCCGGACCGTTCCGCATCAGTGCGACGCCGGTGAGCATCACCAGGGCGATCGCGCCCCAGGGCGAAGGTCTGGTCCGCTCGGGGCGCCAGTGGTCCCGACTCATGGTTCTCCCTTCGTTGTGACGATGGGAAGGGTAAGCGCGATGCGGCCCGGCGGCGATCGGGGACGGGTAAATGGGTGGCCGCCGGAAAGGCCCACCTGATCGGCGCATAAGCGGACAGTGGATTCTGACTGCCCATGACCTGCGTTTCCGTCAGATGTGCCGGGCGGGGGCCCGGTGGGTCGGATCACCGGGGTGGAGCAGTGCCGAAAAGCGGTGGATCAAGGGTCTGGTGAGAGTTCGTCATGCCCGGGGGTGTCCGTGTCCCGTCGGATCGACCGATCGACGGACGCAGGCTTCACGGAACCGAGCGTCGGGGCCGGCCCGGGCCGCCGTGGCGGCAATCGGTGGCGGTGCGTTTCCCGTGCGTCCTCGGTGGATGCGTCATCAGGTGATCCGGCCGGCCGAACGCGGCCACCGGCCCGGTACGCCCGTCGCCCCAGGTCCTGGATCAGGACCCGGGGCGACGGGCGTACCACCGACGGTCTGCGCCGGTCAGTGGCTGTACCTCTCGTTGCGCCGACGCACCACGAAGACGGCGCCGGTGGTCGCGGCCACGGCCACTGCCGTGCCGCCAACCAGTTGCGCGGCATTCATCCGGCCGATGCCGCCGCCGAGATCACCCTGCACACCGTTCGGCGCGAGCGCCGTGGAGCCTGTGCTGGGGGTGCCGGCGGAGATCGTGAGCCCGATCTCCGCCGTGTAGGTCGGCGATGTATTGCAAATGAAGGACACTTCATAGGAAGCGCCCGGTTTTGCATCCCAGTCGACCGTGGCCGAGGCGCTGCCTCCTCTGGGAATAGTGACGCTGTCGAAGATGCCCGAGCTGGCCGTTGCTGTTGTTGGGCACCCCCGTGCGGCCAGGGTGACCTGGCCGCCCGGCGCGATCACCGACGGAGCAACGGTGTATCCGGTCGCGCCCGGCGCGCCCCCCGACGACACGGCGTACGCGGACGCAGCCGGAGTGGTCAGGGCGATAGCGGCGGCGCCGAGCAGGGCGACGGGTGCGACGCCTATGGCGCGCATGGTGAATCCTCCTCCCCGAGGGGCAACTGCGGAACGAATATCCACAAAGTGTCAGATATGCACCTCGATGGAGGAAACGTTAGAAGTGCTGTATATCGCTCGCGATCGGGGGCGGGCGAATGGGGCACAGGTGTCCCCCGGGCGGCGCACCGTCGCACCGTCGGGCTGGCGCACCGTCGCACCGTCGGGCCGTCAGGTCGTCAGGTCGTCAGGTCGTCAGGGCGCCGGTCAGCCCGACACGTTGGGAAAGAGGTCGAGGAACGGCGCGGCCGTGGCCGAGATGCCGCGGCCGAAGGGGGAGTCGAAGTCCCAGATCAGGAAGAGCAGGAAGGCGATGAGCACGCTGAACAGCCCGGCCAGCAGCAGTTCCCGGAAGGTTCGGCGGATCTGCAGGGTGAAAATCAGCCCGACGGTCACCAGCGCCCCGGTGATCAGGCCGAACCAGACCACGCCCGGCATGGTGGCGCCGGCGCTCTGGGCGCGGGCACTGCGCGCGTCGTCGGCCGCGGCGACCTGGTCGACCAGTGGCTGATACGCCTGCCCGTCGTGGTCGTTCCTCGGCCGGTAGTCGGTGACGTCGGTACGTACCCGGCCGAGGAGTTCGGCGCCCTCGTCGGTGAGGCTGCCGTGCTCTGCCATCGCCTTCCACTCGTCGTGGACGACATGACCGACGTACGCGTCGACATCGGCGCGGATCCGGGTACGCACCTCGGCCGGGTAGACCGAGGAGCGGGCTTTCACCTCGTGCAGTGCCTGGGCCTCCTGACGGACGTACTCCTGGGCGGCGCTGCGCCCCTCCCAGACGCCCGCGATGGCGAGGCCGAGCACGATGGCGTACACCACGCCGATCATCATCGTCATGTATTCGATGACGTCAGGGGTTTCGGACGGGTCGTCGTCCTCCCCGACGCGGCGATGGTTGAGGACGGCGATGGTGAGCACGACGGCGCAAACCGCGGCCATGGCGAGGGTGAGAACGAGCCATTCCGACATGGGCTTCTCCGTGGGTCAGCGGGAGCGGGGTCGTAGCACGGCGACGGCGAACACCGCAGGCGCGGTGATCAGCAGGGTGAGGGTGACCAGGGAGGGACCGCGCTGGAGGACCTTGCGCGGCGGCTTGCGGTAGGTGGGGATCGCCACCGGCTTCGGCCGGGGTGGCGTGGGGCGTACCGAGGGTGTGGGCTCCGGAGACGGCGGTGTGGGCGTCGGTGGTGGTGGTGCCGGTGCCGGGGGTGGTGGCGGAGGTGGGGGCGGCGGGGGTGGCGGAGGCGGGGGAGGCGGGGCCGGTGGTGGGGGTGCCGGCCGCGGAGTCGGCCTGGGCGCCGGGCCCGCCTGGCAATGACCGTCACCCGAGGTGGCGACCGCCGAGTTCCCGCCGTCGTCCCCGATCGAGGCGTACGAGCAGTTGCCGGCCACCGCGGGCACCGGGGCGGCCAGGAGCCAGCTGAGTGCGACGGCTGCGGTGAGCCGCCCGAAGAGGGATCCGTACACGACGGGGAGCATGTTCCGGCCGGTGGGAGGGCACGCGGACCGCGGTCCTGATTCCCCTGATGGAGGGGACCTGGGGCACTGAGGGTTTGCGGATCGGGAAATTTCTGCGAACGCGTTGAACGGAGAAGCACCCGCCGCCCGTACCTAGGGCCATGAACGGCGCGGTCTGGTCACAACTGGCGGAAAAATCACGGGAGTTGACATGAACATCTGGCGGAACGCCTCGCTCGCGGTCACCGCGGCGGCCCTGCTGGCGCTGACGACGGCGTGCGGTCAGGAGCAGGGCACGGATTCGCCCAACGGTCAGAACGTCGGAAATGCCAGTCCGGCCGGTCAGGCGGGCAGCGGCTACGACGCCGACAGCGGATACGGCTCCGGCAGCGACTACGGATCCGGTTCCGGGGCACAGGCGGGCACGTCCAAGCAGGCAGGACAGCTCGCGGTGTGGGACAGCAAGAAACTCGGCAAGGTCGTGACGGACAGCGAGGGATTCACTCTCTACCGTTTCGACAAGGACACCGCGAGCCCGCCGAAGTCGAATTGCGAGGGCGACTGCGCGAAGGTCTGGCCGGTCGTTCCCGCGGGCAATGTGACGGCCGCCGCGGGTACCGACGGAGCGCTGATCGGCAAAGTCACCCGTGCGGACGGCACGCAGCAACTCACCATTGCGGGGTGGCCGATGTACCGGTATACCAAGGACACCAAGCCCGGAGACGCCAATGGTCAGGGAGTGGGCGGTACATGGTTCGCCTCCGCGCCGGACGGCAAGAAGGCTGCGGTGAGCGCCGACGGTCCGAGCGGTGGTGAGCAGGTCGATCTCGCGGGACTTTCGGTCCGCAAGGACCCGAAACTCGGAGACATCGTCGTCGACAAGCGCGGCATGACGGTATACCGGTTCAAGAAGGACACGGCATGGCCCATGAAGTCGGCCTGCACCGGAGCCTGCCTCTCGAAGTGGCCGGTTGTCGTCCCATTGGCCAAGAATGACGTGAAGGGCGTCACCACCAAGGGCTTTGTCACCTTCAATCGCCCCGATGGTCTCAAGCAGCAGGCCATCGATTGCTGGCCCATCTATACCTTCTCCGGTGATACGAAGCCGGGTGACACCAACGGCCAGGGTGTCGGGGGCACATGGTACGTGGTGTCCCCCGAGGCAAAGCTCGTCGGCGCCTCGAAGTAGCCCCACAACAGCCGTTCCGGACCGGCCCGTCGCTGAATGTCACCGTTGGCGACAGGCCGGATGCACATGCCACTGGTGTGTGACCAATAACGGACCGCTAATTTCCGTTTCCGCTCGCTCTCCTGGCGGTCAATCAGTAGCCTCTGGTCCACACTGACCATGAACATGGCCGGATCGCCGTGGCGACTTGTTGGAGACATCGATGGAGCGTCCCGCCTGGGCACCGCAAGGCATTGACATTTCAGTGCCGAGCGTGTCACGCATGTATGACTTCTATCTGGGCGGATCGCACAATTTCGAGGTGGACCGGGAAGCGGCCCGCAAGGCCATGGAGTTCATGCCGGGACTCCCCAAGATCATGCAGGCCAATCGTGCCTTTATGCGCAGGGCGGTGCGTCATGCGGTGAGTGAAGGCATCACTCAGTTCCTGGACATCGGTTCCGGCATACCGACCTTCGGCAATGTCCACGAAGTCGCCCAGGCCGCCGACCCGGAGGCGCGGGTGGCGTATGTGGACCACGATTCCGTTGCGGTCGCGCACAGCCAGGCCGTACTCGAAGGAAACGACCGCGCGGTCATCGCCACCGGCGATCTGCGCCGCCCGCAGGAGATTCTGAAGAGCCCCGAGGTGAGCGAACTCCTCGACCTGGAACGCCCGGTGGCGCTGCTGCTCGTCGCCGTCCTGCACTTCATCGAGGACGCCGACGAACCACAGGCGGCCGTGGCCGAGCTGAGTGAGTCACTCGCCCCCGGCAGCCTGCTCGTCATCACCCACGCGTCGTACGAGGGCATCCCGCTCACCCAGGAGGAGGCGGGCGGTGCGGTCGGTGTCTACCGGAACATCCGCAACCCGCTGATCATGCGGTCGCGCGACGAGGTCAGCCGGTTCTTCGACGGGTACGAGATGGTCGAGCCCGGGCTCGTGGCCATGCCCAACTGGCGTCCCGACACCCCCGTGGTGCCGGAGCAGGAAGACCCATATGCCTTCTCGGGCTTCGGCGGAGTGGGACGCAAGGCGTGAGTATTCCCGCCCAGGCGCCCGGAGCACCGGACGCGGAGCCCGACGACGCCGAGGACCGGCTCCGGAGATTCGCCACCATCTGGAGCCGGGCCATCTTCCCCTCGACGGCAACATCCATGACCCGTCCGGAGTTCGAACAGCATCTGCTGCCGCTGGCCCGCAGGTTGAGCGACATCCTGCATGCGCGTCCCTTCGACCCCGCGCCCGCCAACAAGGTGGGAGCGGCGCTCGTCGCCGCGCACTGCACGGACCCGGACGCGCTCAGCTCCACGCTGGGCGTCGTCGACTCGTACCTGGTGCTCTACTGCGGCGGCAACGGCCCGGTGACCCTGTCGACCGAGGACGGCAGGGCCCGCTGTGCCCGCATGCAGCACGCTCTGGCGGGTGGCTTCACCCAGGCGCTGCGCGAGCGGACCCTGGCCGAACAGGAGGCCATCGCCCGTTCGGCGCTCACCGCCCGCTCCAACGCCGAGGAGGCGCTGCACGCCACCGAGGCGCGGTTCCGTGCCGTCTTCAAGGACGCCGCCATCGGCATCGGGATCGCCGACCTGGAAGGCAATGTGCTGGAGGTCAACGACACGCTGACCCGGATGTTCGGCGGCCTCGATCACCATGTCCGCAGCCACAAGGTCAACGAGTGGGTCCACCCCGAGGACTCGCCGCACGTGTGGAAGTACTACGAGGAGCTGGTACGCGGCGAACGCGAGCACTACCGCGTCGAGAAGCCGTATTACCGCAACGACGGCACCGTCCTGTGGACCAACCTCACGGTGTCGCTGCTCCGCGACCCCGAGGGCCGGCCGCAGTACCAGCTGGCGCTCATGGAGGACACCACGGAGCGCAGGCTGCTGAATCTGCGGCTGCGGTACGAGGCCACCCACGACGCGCTCACCGGCCTGCCCAACCGCACGCTGTTCTTCGAGCGCCTGGAGAAGGCGCTCTCCGCCGACGACGGCAGCCGCTTCGGGCTCTGCTATCTCGACCTCGACGGCTTCAAGGCGATCAACGACAGCCTGGGCCACGCGGCAGGGGACCGGCTGCTCGTCGAGGTCGCCGACCGGCTGCAGAGCTGTGCGACCGCGCCGGGCGAGATGGTGGCACGGCTCGGCGGCGACGAGTTCGTGGCGCTGACCACCGGCCCGCACACCGAGTCGGAGGTCGACGAACTGGCCTGCCGGATCCTCGGTGTGCTCGCCACGCCGATCCGGCTCGACGGCCGCGAACTGACCGTACGAGGCTCCATCGGCGTCGTCGAAGGACCGGCGGGCGAACGCAGCGCCGCCGAGGTGCTGCGCAGCGCCGACATCACGATGTACCGGGCCAAGTCGGCGGGCGGCAACCGGTTCGAAATAGCCGACGCCGAGGCGGACGCCCGTGCCATCACCCGGCACGGGCTCACCACCGCGCTGCCCGCCGCCCTGGAGCGCGGCGAGTTCTTCATCGAGTACCAGCCGCTCGTGCACCTCGGCGACGGCACGGTCCACGGCGCGGAGGCGCTGGTGCGCTGGTGCCATCCGCAGCACGGGGTGCTCGGGCCGGACCGATTCATTCAGCTCGCCGAGCACACCGGGCTGATCGTGCCGCTCGGGCGGTGGGTGCTGGAGGAGTCCGTACGGCAGGCCAACTTCTGGCAGGAGCGGCACAGCGACGGCGGTCCGCTGCGGATCAACGTCAATCTCTCGCCGACCCAGCTGCACCATCCGCGCCTGGTCGCCGAGACCGTCGACGTGCTGGAACGCTCGGGTCTCGACCCGGGAGCGCTGTGCCTGGAGGTCACCGAGTCCGCGCTCATCGGAGCCGATGACGACCTGCTCAAGCCGCTGCGGCAATTGGCCGAGATGGGTGTCGACATAGCGCTCGACGACTTCGGTACGGGCTACTCGAACCTGGCCAATCTGCGTCGGCTGCCGGTGAGCGTGCTCAAGCTGGACCGTTCCTTCACCCGGGGCATGCAGCAGCATCCGGCCGACCCGGTCGATCTGAAGATCGTCGAGGGGATCGTCTCACTGGCGCACAGCCTGGACCTGGCGGTCACGGTGGAGGGTGTCGAGACGGGAGCCCAGGCGGAGCAGCTGCGGAAGCTCGGCTGCGACACGGCCCAGGGGTGGTACTACGCGCGGCCCGGGGCGCCTGACCGGATCCACGCCTTGCTGCTGGCCGACGCGGTCTGAGCGAGGAGGCCCGGCACCGGCCTCGTCCTCAGCTTCCGGACGGGCTCGATTTCGCGAGCCCGTCCGGTCGGCTGGCCAGCAGTACCCGTTGGAGCTCCCGCGCCGCCCGTGGAGGCGCCACGTCACTGCGGTGCGCCAGCGCGATCGTTCGCCGCAGTCCCGGCGGGGCAAGCCGTGTCGTCCGCAGGTCGTGCCCCGCCCGGCCCGCCACCATGCTCGGCACCACCGCCACGCCCAGTCCCGCCCGTACGAAACCGAGCACCGCGTCCATCTCGCCGCCCTCCACCGTGAACGACGGCTCGAAGCCCTCCGCCCGGCACGCGGCCACGGTCAGCTCCCGCAGGTCGTAGCCGTGCCGGAACATCACCAGCGGCTCGCCCTGCAGATCCGCGATCCGCACGCTTCCGCCCTTCCCCGGTCGCGGAGCCCCCGCCGCCGACACCACCACCAGGTCCTCCTGGAGCAGCTCCACCGTGGTCAGCGCCGGCGACGCGGCCGGCAGCGGCAGGACCACCAGCGCGAGATCGAGCGCCCCCCGCGCCAGCTCCCGTACGAGGTCGTGCGAGCCGCCTTCCTCCAGCAGCAGCTGGATCCCCGGGTGCTGGTCGTGGAATGTGCGCAGGACGTCGGGCAGCAGCCCCGTGCACAGGCTCGGCGTCGCCCCGAGCCTGACCCGGCCCCGGCGCAGCTGGGCCAGCTCCTGCACCTCGTGCCGGGCGGTATCGGCATCCGCCAGGATCCGGCGGGCCAGCGGCAGCAGCGCCTCGCCCGCGTCGGTCAGGGCGATGTTGCCGCGTGCCCGGCTGAACAGCTCTGCCCCCAGCTCGCTCTCCAGCGCCCTGATCTGCTGGGAGAGCGAGGGCTGCGAGACATGCACCTCCTCCGCGGCGCGGGTGAAGTGCCGTGTCTCGGCGACGGCCACGAAGTACATGAGCTGCTGAAATTGCATACACCCAGCCTAGCCCGCTCCATAGTCAGAGGCTATGGATATGAGCCGCGTCATGTCTTGGACCGATGAGACCCTTCGGTCGTAGCGTCGTGCCCATGGCACTGGCAACACGGACGGACCGACGGCCGTCCATGACGCGTACGCTCTGGGACTCGTCCGTCGGCAAGAAGACGGTCATGGCCGTGAGCGGCCTGATCATGCTCGGCTACCTGGTCGTCCACATGATCGGCAACCTGAAGATCTTCTTCGGGCCGGGGGAGTTCAACCACTACGCCCACTGGCTGCGGGTCATGGGTGAGCCCTTCCTGCACTACGAGTGGGCCCTCTGGATCGTCCGTGTCGTGCTCGTCGTCGCCGTCGTGGCCCACGCCACCTCCGCGTACCAGCTGAGCCGCCGGGACATCAAGGCGCGGCCCAGCAAGTACGTCCACAAGAAGCCCCGGGCGAGCTACGCCACCCGCACCATGCGCTGGGGCGGGATCATCCTCGCCCTGTTCATCGTCTGGCACGTCCTCGACCTGACCACCGGCACCGTCCACTCGGGCGGCTTCCAGTCGGGGCACCCCTACCAGAACGTCGTCGACACCTTCTCCACCTGGTACGGCAACGTCATCTACATCGTCGCCATGCTCGCTCTCGGACTCCACGTCCAGCACGGGTTCTGGAGCGCCGCGCAGACCCTCGGCGCGGGCAGGGCGAGCCGTGACCGTGTTCTCAAGACCATCGCCAACGTCCTCGCACTGGTGCTGACGGTGGGCTTCATCTCCGTACCCGTCGCCGTCATGACCGGAGTCGTGAGCTGACATGACCGACTACTCGCACTACGAGACCGGTGCACCCGTCGTCGACACCAAGGCCCCCGAGGGCCCCGTCGCCGAACGCTGGGACACCCGCCGCTTCGAGGCCAAGCTCGTCAACCCGGCCAACCGCCGCAAGCACACCGTCATCGTCGTCGGCACCGGCCTGGCCGGCGGATCGGCCGGGGCCACGCTGGCCGAACAGGGCTACCACGTCGTCCAGTTCTGCTTCCAGGACTCGCCCCGCCGCGCCCACTCGGTAGCTGCCCAGGGCGGCATCAACGCCGCGAAGAACTACCGCAACGACGGCGACTCGATCCACCGGCTCTTCTACGACACGGTCAAGGGCGGCGACTTCCGCGCCCGCGAGTCCAATGTCCACCGGCTCGCCCAGATCTCCGTCGAGATCATCGACCAGTGCGTCGCGCAGGGCGTCCCGTTCGCCCGCGAGTACGGCGGCCTCCTCGACAACCGCTCCTTCGGCGGTGTCCAGGTCTCCCGCACGTTCTACGCCCGCGGCCAGACCGGGCAGCAGCTGCTCCTCGGCGCCTACCAGGCACTGTCCCGGCAGATCGCCGCGGGCAACGTCGAGCTGCACGCCCGGACCGAGATGCTCGACCTGATCATCGTCGACGGCAAGGCCCGCGGCATCGTCGCGCGCGACCTCGTCACCGGGAAGATCGACACGTACTTCGCCGACGCGGTCGTGCTGGCCAGCGGCGGCTACGGCAACGTCTTCTACCTGTCGACGAATGCCATGAACTCCAACGCCACCGCCATCTGGCGCGCCCACCGGCGCGGAGCGTACTTCGCCAACCCCTGCTTCACCCAGATCCACCCCACCTGCATCCCGCGCACCGGCGACCACCAGTCCAAGCTGACGCTGATGAGCGAGTCGCTGCGCAACGACGGCCGGATCTGGGTCCCGAAGGCCAAGGGCGACAACCGACCGGCCAACGAGATCCCCGAGGACGAGCGCGACTACTACCTGGAGCGCATCTACCCGGCCTTCGGCAACCTCGTGCCACGCGACATCGCCTCGCGCGCCGCGAAGAACGTCTGCGACGAGGGTCGCGGCGTCGGCCCCGGCGGACAGGGCGTCTACCTCGACTTCGCGGAGGCCATCCAGCGCATGGGCAGGGCGAAGGTCGAGGAGAAGTACGGCAACCTCTTCGACATGTACGCGCGGATCACCGCGGAGAACCCGTACGAGACGCCGATGCGCATCTACCCCGCCGTGCACTACACGATGGGCGGGCTCTGGGTCGACTACGACCTCCAGACCACGATCCCCGGCCTGTTCGCGATCGGCGAGGCCAACTTCTCCGACCACGGGGCCAACCGGCTCGGCGCCTCGGCGCTGATGCAGGGTCTCGCCGACGGCTACTTCGTCCTCCCGTCGACCATCAACGACTACCTGGCCCGCAACCCGCACCACGGCGAGATCGACGCCTCGCACCCGGCCGTGGAAGAAGCCGTCGCGGAGACCGAGGACCGGCTGCACCTGCTGCTCGCCGTCGACGGCGACCGCACCCCCGACTCCTTCCACCGCGAAATCGGCGAACTCATGTGGGAGTACTGCGGGATGGCCCGCACCGAGGAGGGTCTGCGCAAGGCGCTCGACCGGATCCCGCAGATCCGCGAGGAGTTCTGGCGCCGCATCAAGGTCCCCGGCACCGGCGAGGAGTTCAACCAGTCGCTGGAGAAGGCCAACCGCATCGTCGACTACCTGGAGCTCGCCGAGCTCATGTGTCTCGACGCACTGCACCGAGCCGAGTCCTGCGGAGGCCACTTCCGCGAGGAGTCGCAGACCCCGGACGGCGAAGCCGCCCGCCGGGACGAGGAGTTCTCGTACGCCGCCGCCTGGGAGTTCACGGCCACCGGCGACGCCCCCGTCCTGCACAAGGAAGACCTCGTCTTCGAGTACGTCCACCCCACTCAGCGGAGCTACGCATGAAGCTCACCCTGCGCGTCTGGCGCCAGAAGAACGCCGACGCCCCCGGCGCCATGTCCACCTACCAGGTGGACGGCATCTCGCAGGACATGTCGTTCCTGGAGATGCTCGACACTCTCAACGAGGAGCTCATCCTCGCCGGTGACGACCCCGTCGCCTTCGACCACGACTGCCGCGAAGGCATCTGCGGCGCGTGCAGCCTCGTCATCAACGGCGATGCGCACGGCCCGGAACGCACCACCACCTGTCAGCTCCACATGCGCTCCTTCCAGGACGGCGACACGATCGACATCGAACCGTGGCGCGCCTCGGCTTTCCCGGTCGTCAAGGACCTGGTCGTGGACCGGTCCGCCTTCGACCGGATCATCCAGGCGGGCGGCTACATCACCGCCCCTACCGGCACCGCTCCCGAGGCGCACGCCACGCCGGTGCCCAAGCCGGACGCCGACTTCGCCTTCGAGCACGCCGAGTGCATCGGCTGCGGCGCCTGTGTCGCCGCCTGCCCCAACGGCTCGGCGATGCTCTTCACCTCGGCGAAGATCAACCACCTCAACGTCCTGCCGCAGGGCGCCCCCGAGCGCGAGACCCGGGTGCTCGACATGGTCGGGCAGATGGACAGTGAGGGGTTCGGTGGCTGCACGCTCACCGGGGAGTGCGCCACGGCCTGCCCGAAGGGCATTCCGCTGCCGTCGATCTCGGCGATGAACAAGGAGTGGCTGCGGGCGACCCGGAAGGTCCGACGCTAGGGCGTGTGTCGGAAGTCCCGCCTGCCCCGCGACGCCCGGCACGCACGCTCGCTGCGTTGTCGGGGTCGTCCAAGTACGTCCAGTACGAGGACGACCCTCCGCCTTGCGATCGCACGCACCAGACGCCGCCGGGCCCGCCCTTCGGGCGGACGGCGGGACTTCCGACACACGCCCTCGTGCCGTGACCGGCGATGTTTGTCCCATGAGGAGCGTCGTCCAGTGCGTGCGTGCTGGGCGGCGTGACGGGGGCAAAGCCTGCCGGGAGGGGCACTGGGGCCTGTTCCGATGCCGGTCGGCACAGCCGGTGAAGAGACCGGCTGTGCCGACGATCCGTGCCGCGTCGCTTCGGCCGGCGGACGGCCGACGTCAGGGCTTGATCGGCTTCACCTTCGTGTCGACGCCGTTCACCCGCACGGTGACGTTCCCCTGGTTCCGCGCCCGGTCGGCCACGATCCTGTAGGACGTGACCTTCCCGTCGCGCCACTCACAGCTGACCTCGTAGCCCCCGCGGGCGCGGAGCCCGGTGAAGGAACCCTTGGCCTTCCACTCGTCCGGCAGGGCGGGCAGCAGGTGGATGGCGCCGTCGTGGCTCTGCAGGAGAATCTCCGCCACGGCGCCCGAGATGCCGAAGTTGCCGTCCATCTGGAAGGGCGGGTGGTTGCAGAACATGTTGGGCAGCGTGTTGTAGGTCAGCAGTCCGCGCAGCATGATCTGGGCGCGGTGCCCGTCACCGAGGCGGGCGAAGAGGGCTGCCCGCCAGGGCCAGGTCCACGAGCGGCGGCTGTCGCCCGACACCGTCCCGGCCGTGAACGGGACGCCCTCCTTCTCGCCGCACCGTGCCTTGAGCGACACCAGGGCGGCGGCCGCGAAGCCGGGCGTCTTCGGGGTGATCTGACGGCCCGGGTAGACCGCGAAGAGGTGCGAGGTGTGGCGGTGGATGTCGGTGGGGCTGTCGATGTCCTCCTGCCACTCCTGCAGCTGACCCCACCGGCCGATCTTGTTCGGCGCGAGGCGCGCCTGCATGTCCTTGACCTTGGCCCGGTAGTCGGCATCCGCCTCGAGCGCCGCCTCGCAGTCGAGGTAGTTCTGGAACAGGTCCCAGATGATCTGTTGGTCGTACATGACGCCGTCTTCGCGTGGCCCGTGCTCGGGGGACCAGCCGTCCGGCGAGACGAGGAGTCCGTCCTCGCGCTCCTTGAGACGGTCCTCCCAGAACTCGCAGATCTCCTTGATCATCGGGTAGGCGACGGTGCGGAGGTAGACCAGGTCCTGGGTGAACGCCCAGTGCTCGTACAGGTGCTGTGCGTACCAGGCGCTCGCGACGGTGTTCCACTCCCATGCGTTGCCGCCGAAGATGCTCTGGCTGGTGCGGGCGGTCCAGCCGCGCGTGTCCTTGCCGAAGGCGTTGCGGGTCGCCACGCGGCTGGGCACCGCCACCTGCTTGATGAACCCGACGAGTGCCTCGTGGCACTCCGGCAGGTTCGTCGTCTCGGCTCCCCAGTAGTTCATCTGGACATTGATGTTGGTGTGGTAGTCGGACGCCCACGCCGGCGAGTTGCTGTCGTTCCACAGACCCTGGAGGTTGGCGGGCAGACCCTTCGGTCGCGAGGAACTGATCAGCAGATATCGGCTGAAGTCGAACATCGTCTGCTCGAGGGTCGGGTCCTCCTCGCCCGCCGCGTAGCGCGCCAGCCGGGCGTTGGTCGGCAGGGCGACGACGGCGTCGTCGGAGGTGCCCCAGGCGACGGAGACGCGGTTCATGACGGCGCGTATCTCGGCGGTGTGCTCGGCGCGCATCTCGTCGTAGGACCGGGCCGCCGCCTTGCCGAGCGCCGCGGCGACAGCCGCCTCCGGATCGGCTCCGCGCCACCCGGCGGCGGCGTCGAGCTTGTAGTCGGTGCGGGCGTCGAGGAGCAGGGTCAGGGTCGTGCAGCCGGTGAACCGGAGCACCGACCCGTCGGTGCTGAAGTCGCCGTCGGTGTGTACCACCTGGACGGTGGACGCGTGCTTGAGGCCGTTGCCCATGACACCGCTGAAGGCGATCCGCCGGGCGTCGGCGTCGACGGTCGTCGGGGCCTGATCCTGTCCGGACGTCAGCGAGATCGCTCCGGAGAGTCCCCGGGCGCTGTCCGACGTGTACCGGAAGACCATGACGTCCGCGGCCCGGCTGGCGAAGGCCTCCCGCAGGACGCGCCGCCCCGGCGCGCCGAAACGGGTGACATGGACACCCTCGAAGAAGTCCAGGGCGCGCTGGTAGTCGACGAACGTGGACTGCATGCGCGTGTCGAACCCCTTGCCTTCCAGCACGACTTCCGCGATCTGGAAGCCGGTGGACGACTCGCCGGGGGTGAACGTGAGCCGGTAGGTGCGGTAGGCCGTGCTGTTGGTGATCCGGAAGGTCCGGGACTCGCCGCGGCCGGCGAAGGGCGCGCCGGGGTTCTGGGTGTCGAGGGTCACCCAGGCCTGCCCGTCCTGCGACGCCTCGAGCGCCCATCGCCGGGGGTCGTCGTGCGGACGGTCCGGGGCCGCCGTCAGCGTGTACGAGGTGACGGCGGTCGTGGTGGACAGGTCGGCCTGCCAGACGACCGTCGGTGCGACGGCATCGACCCGCCAGACCGTGGCCGGATCGCGGTCCACCGAACTCGAGATGTCCGTGGCCTGACCGGATCCCTCGGAGTGCCCGCTGGGCGACGACAGATACATCGAGCCGCCCCCGTTGAGGTCGACGCCCGACAGGCCGATCTCGCTCACCTGGAAGTGGCTGACCCCGGCTTTGGGAACGAAGTCGAACCGGTAGAAGCGGTAGGCCGCGGTGTCGGCACAGGTGAATTCCTTCGTCTGGTACCGGCTCTCGAAGGGCGTCGTCAGGGTGCGGCTGTCCAGCGTGGTCCAGGTGGCGCCGTCGGCGGAACCGGAGAACGTCCACTCCTGCGGGTCGCGCTGCGGCACGTCGTTGGCACTCGTCAGACGGTAGGACGCGACCTCGACGGGGTCGGGGAGCTCGACCTGCCACTGCACCTTCGAGCCGGGCGCCTCGATGCACCACTTGGTGCTCGAGTTGCCGTCGTACGTCTTGTCGACGCCCTCGGTCGAGGAGGTACGGTACGGTCCCCCCGGGGCCGTGACCTTCGCACGGCGGGCGAAGGTGACGACGACATCACCGAAGTTCCGGTATGAGCCGAAGCCGGTCATCCCGGTGTCGAATGCGCTGTCCGGCTTCCCCGCAAGAGCGTTGTCGTAGTTGTTGACACCACCCCAGAGACTCTGCTCGTTGAACTGGACGCGCTCCTCGGAGGGGTTGGCGAAGAGCATGGCGCCGAGCCGGCCGTTGCCGATCGGCAGGGCCTGCGACTGCCAGTCCACGGCGGGGACCGAATACTTCAGCGCCTTGCGCGACAGGGTCGGCCACTGGACGGACGCCGGCGCGGCGGCCCCGGCGGCGACGGCCTGTCCCACAGGGATTCCGCCGGTCAGCTGAGTGATCAGCGGTGTGAGGGCGAGGGCACCGCCGAACTTGAGGATGCTTCGTCTCTGCGGTTGGGGTTCATTGGTCACGAGAGAGCTCCTGGCCCATTGATCGGTTCTTTAATGGAGAGATGAGGGAGATGTATTGAAGTATGCCGAGGGCGAGGCCATTTCATCGGATGACAGATCGGATGTCTAGAGTGTGCGGCACTGCCTCTGCCACGCGGTGGCCGCGGCCGCCAGTGCGTGCGCGCCGCCGTGCGCCGGGTTGGAGACGACCGCGCCGCCGTTCTCCCAGTTCCACGGAGCGGGCGAACCCGTCTCGACGTCGCCGTTCACCAGGGCGCCCGTACCGCCGGCCGGACCGGACACCGTCAGTGTGAGGGGGGCCGAGTGGGTGGGCGTGCCGGAGGTCCCGTCACGCTGATCCTGTACGTGCCGGGGGCCGTGGACGCCGAAGCGCTCACGGCGATGGTGAACTTCTCCGCCGGACCGTAGTCGTGGGAAACAGGCCAGTTGGACCTGATCGGCCGTCAGGCCGACCTGAGCGCGGCCGCCAGGTACGCCGCGGTCCGGCTGTCCGCCGCCCCGGCCACCTCCGCGGGCGTCCCCACCGCGACGATCCGGCCACCCCGGTCGCCGCCTCCGGGGCCGAGGTCGATCACCCAGTCGGCACCCGCGACCACGGCCATGTCGTGCTCCACGACCACTACCGTGCTGCCCGCGTCGACCAGTCCGTGCAACTGCCGCATCAGCACCTCGACATCGGCCGGATGCAGCCCTGTCGTCGGTTCGTCGAGCAGATACAGGGTGTGGCCGCGGCGGGTGCGCTGCAGCTCGGTGGCGAGCTTGATCCGCTGGGCCTCACCGCCGGACAGTTCCGTCGCCGGCTGCCCCAGCCGCAGATAGCCGAGCCCCACATCGAGCAGTGTCCGCAGACTGCGCTCGGCGGCGGGTGTCCCGGCGAAGAAACCGGCCGCCGACTCCACCGTGAGATCCAGCACCTGCGCGATGTTCAGCCCGCGCAGGGTGACCTCCAGCGTCTGCGGGTTGTACCGCGCACCGTGGCAGTCCGGGCAGGGCGCGTACGTGCTCGGCAGGAAGAGCAGCTCGACGGAGACGAACCCCTCGCCCTGACAGGTCTCGCATCGCCCGCCCGCCACATTGAACGAGAACCGCCCCGCCCTGTAGCCGCGTTCGCGCGCCGCGCCGGTCTCGGTGAACAGCTTCCGCACGACATCGAAGAGCCCGGTGTACGTGGCCAGATTGGAGCGCGGGGTACGGCCGATCGGCTTCTGGTCGACCTGGACGAGACGGTCCACCGCCTCCAGCCCCTGCGCCGATGCGCAGCCGGCCATGGGCTGCTCGGCGGGAAGGCCGGCGGTGGCGGACGCCTGCCGGTCGGCGAGGACCCCGGCGAGCACCTGACCGACCAGAGTCGACTTTCCGGAGCCGGAGACCCCGGTGACCGCGGTGAACACCCCGAGCGGGAACGCGGCGTCCACCCCGCGCACATTGTGCCGGTCGACACCGATCAGCTTCAGCCACCCGGAGGGCGTACGCGGCTCCCGGGCAGGCGCCGGACCCCCGCCGAAGAGGAACCGCCGCGTCGCCGACTCCGCGACGTCCGCGAGTCCGGCCGGGGGCCCGCTGTGCAGCACCATGCCCCCGTGCTCACCGGCCAGCGGCCCCACGTCGACCAGCCAGTCCGCCTGCCGCACCACATCCATCTGGTGCTCCACGACGAAGACCGAGTTCCCAGCCTCCTTCAGCCGGCCGAGGACCGCGAGCAACGACGCGGTGTCCGCCGGGTGCAGGCCGGCCGACGGCTCGTCCAGCACATAGACGACCCCGAAGAGTCCCGAGCGCAGCTGGGTGGCGAGCCGCAGCCGCTGCAGCTCGCCGGAGGACAGCGTCGGAGCCGTGCGGTCGAGACTGAGATAGCCGAGCCCCAGCTCCGTCACCGTCCCGATCCGGGCCAGCAGATCCGTCGTCAGCAGCCGCGCGGTGTCATTGCCGCCCGCGGCCGACAGCACGTCGGCGAGGCCCGCGAGGGGCAGCGAGGTGAGCTCGGCGATCGTACGGCCGGCAAAGGTGACAGCCATCGCCTCCGGACGCAGCCGAGTGCCGCCACAGACCGGACAGGGGGCGCTGGTCAGGAAGCGCTCGGCCTTGGCCCGCAGGGTGCGGCTCTTGGAGTCCGCGAAGGTGTGCATCACATAGCGCCGCGCACTCATGTACGTGCCCTGGTACGGGCGCTGGATGCGGCCCGCTTCCCGCACCGGGTGGACCGTCACCACCGGCTGATCGTCGGTGAAGAGGATCCACTCCCGGTCCTGCGCGTCCAGCTCCCGCCACGGCCGGTCGATGTCGTACCCCAGCGTGTCCAGGACGTCGCGCAGGTTCTTGCCCTGCCAGGCGCCCGGCCAGGCGGCGATCGCGCCGTCCCGGATCGACAGCGACGGGTCCGGGACGAGGAGCTCCTCGGTGGTGCGGTGGATACGCCCCAGACCGTGGCACTCGGGGCAGGCTCCGGCGGCGGTGTTCGGCGAGAACGCATCGGAGTCCAGCCGCTCGGCCCCTGCCGGATACTCCCCGGCGCGCGAGAACAGCATCCGCAGCGAGTTGGACAGCGTGGTGACCGTACCGACCGAGGAACGGGCGCCGGGCGCCGAACGCCGCTGCTCCAGCGAGACGGCGGGCGGCAGACCGGTGATCTCGCCGACCTTCGGCGCGCCGACCTGGTGGATGAGCCGCCGGGCGTACGGGGCGACGGACTCGAAGTAGCGGCGCTGGGCCTCGGCGTAGATCGTTCCGAAGGCGAGGGAGGACTTCCCGGAGCCCGAGACGCCCGTGAAGACGGTGAGGGTGTCGCGCGGGATGTCGACGTGGACATCCTGCAGATTGTGCTCACGGGCGCCGCGCACCCGGACGTACGGATCGTGGGGGGTGGGCATGCGCGCGGAACTCCGTACGGATGGTGGCGGGGCCGACAGATGGCGACAAACAGTCGGATTCTAGGCGTCGGTGATGCCCGGGTCCGCAACGCCGACGCCGATGTTCCCCTCCACATCCCTCAGGTCAGGGAGGGGAACACCGCCGGACAAAGCCCTACCGGTGCCGTGACCGGCAAAGCTTGCCGGGAGGGGCACCAGGGCGTGTGTCGGAAGTCCCGCCTGCCCCGCGACGCCTGGCGCGCACGCTCTAGCGGGCGTTGCGCAGCGCCCGCTTGATGGGGCCCGGGATCACCCGGCGGGCACGCTGGTACGGCCGCCGCTCGGGGCCCTCGCTCTCGCGCGGGACGGGCAGCCTGCTGGCCTTCGCAAGGCGCCGTTCCAGCAGGGTGTTCCGGTCGGTGAGCTCGGTCATCTGGGACTGGAGCCAGTTGAGGCGAGTGCTCATCTCGGAGACGCCGCTGCCGGTCCAGGGACGGACGCCCGCCGGGAAAGCCAGCTCGCTCATGCGGGACTCGAAGGCCGCACCCCCGTCACCGTGGGTGAAGGTGTTCTCCAGGCCGTTCTTGTCCAGGAAGTTCATGAACCGGTCGAACCGCTCCTGGTGGCCGCGCATCAGAGGCCCGAAGTCCGCCTCGGCATACAGGTCCGCGGGATCCACGTTCTCGGGCACCTTGGCGAGCATCCGGTGCGGAATCTCGAAGTAGCGGCACAGCTCCAACGTCCGCGAGTCGCTGCAGAGCACCGTCGCCGGCGTTCCGGCGAGCAGCGCCGCGATGTTGCCGTGGATCCGGGAGCCGAACGAGAAGTCGAAGCCCCGCAGGTCGTCCACCCATGTCTTGGGGTCTATGTAGACCCTGACCTTGCCCTCCGCGAACATCGGGTGGTCGGGGTGGGTGGGGATGTCGGTGACGGCGGCGTTCACGTGGCTCAGGTCACGCCAGTGCAGCTGGCGGGCATCGGACAGGTTCTGCCCGATGAAGCGCAGATGGGGATAGCGCGCATGGGTGTGGTCGATGATCCGCCCGAGCTTGTACTTCTTCACGGCGTCGTGCGATCCGTTGATCGCGATCCGCGACTCGGGTCCCAGTGGCCGGGTGTTCTCGCGGATGAAGAGATCGCGGCCGCCCATGAACATCGACGGACAACCGATGACCTCCACGTCACGGAAGCCCATGTCCCGCAGGTAGCGCTCGGTGAACTCACCGCGCACCCCGATGGAAGCGCTGTGGTCCAGCACCGCGGAGACGAACGCGTGCACGGTGGGCGCCATGGGCCGCAACCGGTCCGCGGAGTAGTTGGTGCTGGTCTGCGCGCCGACGCCCGGCACGATGACCGGGATCTTCAGCTTCGAGATGAGCTGGGTCAGCCGCTTGAGCTGGGGCTCGAAGGACGGCCGGAAGGCATTGGCGAGCGGAATGACGAAAGCGTCGTACTCCTCGTTGATCCGCTCGGCGGCGGCGACCCTGGTCCGGATGCCGTTGGAGACCACCTTGGTCCGCGGCGTCTCAAGGATCTTGTGCGCGGCATCGCTGAAGATCAGGTTGCCTGAGTTGGTCGCGAACACGTCCTCGTGGAGGGCGCGCTCAACAGGAACGACGTCGTAAGGGCTCTTCCCTGAGCGCAGGAGTATTCGCTTCACATCGGTAACGTTAGATGCCACGAATTAAGGTTAGCTTTACGTACGTTTTAGTTTCCATCTGGATCCCTACAACCTTTTCCATGAACGCGGAACGTGACCATCCGGCTACCCGGTCGTCGGTCGCGGATCGGGCAAAAGGCTCCGCGCCCGCCCTTCCTGTGTGACCTCGCAGGTAGCCAACTCGGCCCGGATGAAGTGCCCTTGAGGGTGCGCGCCCCGGCCCCGGTGCCGGTCGGCCACTTCTTCCTCCGGACCGGCCCCGGCACGCAGGCTGCCCCCTCGGCACGCTCCTCACCTGCACCATGGGATGAGGGGCGACCGCTCAGGCGACGGGCACAGCGGGCGCGGCGAAGAGCGAGGCGTCCCCGCCCTGGACGGCGTCCCGGACACCTGCGCTCGCCTCGTGCGGTACGCCCAGCGGAACGGCACTGACCTCGGAGAGGCGGGCGTACTGCTCGGGTGTGAGGGCGACGTCGAGGGCGCCCAGATAGTCGTCGAGCTGGTTCAGCCTGCGCGGGCCGATGATCGGGATGTGCGAGGTGCTCGCGCGTGCGGCCCGCTCGTTGATCCATGCGACCGAGACCTGGGCCGGGGTCGCGCCGGTCTCCTCGGCAATGGCGAGGACGGTGTCGACGATCGCGGTCTTCTGATTGCTGCTCTCGGTGTGCACCAGGGTCTTCAGGTCGCTGAGTCGGCCTTCCGTGCTGCCGCGGTACTTGCCGGTCAGCAGCCCTCCGCCGAGCGGAGACCACAGGGCGGCGCCGAGTCCGAGGCTCTCGGCCATCGGCAGCAGCTCACGATCGGCGGTCCGCTCGACCAGGCTGTACTCGACCTGGATTCCGGCGACGGGCGCCCAGTTCTTCAGGTCCGCCAGCGTTGCGGCGCGGGAGACACGCCAAGCGGGGAAGTTGGACAGTGCCGCGTGCAGGATCTTGCCCTGGCTGACGAGGTCGTCGAGGCCGCGCAGGATCTCTTCGATCGGCGTCAGGTCGTCAGGGAAGTGCACCCAGAGCAGGTCGACGTAGTCGGTGTCGAGGCGCCGCAGGCTCGCCTCGACCGAGTTGCGCATGTTCTTCCGGCTGTTGCCGGTCCGGGACAGGCCCGACTGCGGTGCGGCGCCGTTGGTGAACTTCGTGGCCAGGACGAAGTCCTCGCGGTCTGCGCCGAGGAACTGCCCCAGCAGCTTCTCCGACTCGCCGAACTGGTAGCTGTCCGCCGTGTCGAGGAAGTTCCCGCCGGCCTCGGCGAACCGGTCGAACATGCGGCGCGCCTCGTCGGGCTCGGCGCCGGCGCCCCAGCCGGTGCCGAAATTGCCGGTGCCGAGTGCGTACTGGGAGACACGCAGTCCGGTACGGCGGCCGAAGGTCGTGTATCGCATGGAGTTCTCCTTGGAGATCGAGTGCTTCCGCAGGTCGGTTCTTGCGCTCCGAAGCAGGATCGGCGGTCGGTGAGCGCTATGGGGCCGGTGGACCCGTTGCCCCGACCGCTTCCGATGGGGTGCAGGCGCCGAGTCGGCCCCGAAGGTCTTCCACGGCGAGCAGGCCTGTCGCCGGGCCGCATCGCTCACACCAAAAGGAAACCGATCGGTTTACTTATTTCGGTGAGCTTAGGGCAGGCGTGGCGCAAAGTAAAACGATCGGTATCCTTGAGGCATGACTGAAACCTCTTCCTCGGGCGGACGGCGCGGCCGGGGCGCCCGGGAGCGCATCCTCGCCGCGGCAACCGAGCTGTTCACGGCCCAGGGGATCAATGCGACCGGGATGGAGCAGCTGACGTCGGTCGCAGGTGTGTCAAAACGCACCCTCTATGCGCATTTCGACAGCAAGGACGCTCTCGTCCACGCCTATCTGCAGGAGCTCGAGGACGGTCTGCTGCCGTCGATCGAGGCCGGTCCCGACCCCCGCCGGCAACTGCTGGCCGTTTTCGACCACCGGCCGCAGGACACCGCCGGTCCGGTCCGGGGCTGCCCGTTCCTCAACGCGTCCGTCGAGGTGCCCGATCCGGCGCACCCCGTCCACCGGCTGGCGGCCGCGTACAAGAGGGAATTCTCCCGTCGTCTCGCGACTCTCGCACGCCGGGCCGGGGCGCGGGACCCCGAGGCCCTCGGCGAGCAGTTGGCCCTGATCTTCGACGGTGCTGTTGCCCGTGGGACGGCACTCAACAGCGACCGCCCCGGGGCGTCGGCTCGTTCCGTCGCCTTGCTGTTGATCGACTCCGCCGTCGGTGGCGACGAACGGAAAGACACCCCCGGGACGGACGAATCGGTCACCGGCTGAGAGCGCCTTCTGGGCGGCCCGGTCCGTTTCGCCGGTGAGAGGCGCCTGCAACCGGCTGCGCTCGCGCGCGTCCGGGGTGGTCCGGTCTCCGGCGGCGGGAGCCCCGTTCCCCCGGCTCCGCCGTGATCCGCCGGCCGCGCCTTCGGTCAGCCAGGTGCGGCGCAGCACGGGCTCGGGCGCGCCGGTGCAGCAGAGCACGATGTCCGATCCGCGCACCGCGCCCTCGAGTCTGTCGGCGGTGGCGTGCGGGTGCCGGGCGGCGAATGCCTTGGCCCGGCCGGGGTCCCGGCCGCCGACCACCGCGGGGGTCGCGGGGTCCTGTGGGCCGGCAGGTCCATCTGTGCGACGTCCTGAACTCCCGTGCCCAGCAAGGCGATCCGGGCCGCTCCCGGTGCCGCGAGCGTCGGCATGCCGGCGTCGCGGCGGAGGTGGTGCGCACGACGGTGGCGGACTCGGTGTCCATCACGGCCGGCAGGCGTCACCGCCCCTCATTTTGTGAGCTCCTCTTAGGCTGGGCGCGTGACATATGAAGCCCGGCCGCTGGCCGTATTCGACCTGGACGGCACGCTCGCGGACAGCGGGCACCGGCAGCACTTCCTTGAGGGGGCTCGGCGCGACTGGGGGAGCTTCTTTGCCGCGGCGGTGGACGATCCGCCGCTCGACGAGGGCGTGCGGCTGGTGCTGAGCAGCGCCGAGGAGTGCGAGGTCAGGTACCTCACCGGACGGCCGGAGCGCTGCCGTCGGGACACCATGGCGTGGCTTGCCGAGCAGGGCCTGCCCGAGGGGCGGGTGTACATGCGTCGCAACGACGACCGTCGCCCGGCCCGCCACACCAAGCTGGAGATCCTGAAGCGGCTGGGCCGGGAGCGTCTCGTGCGGATGCTGGTCGATGACGACGAGCTGGTCTGCGACGCGGCCGAGCTGGCCGGTTTCACCGTGGTGCGGGCTCGCTGGGCAGTGGCCTCGCCCGCGTTGAAGGACGCTCAGGGGCGTGAGGGGCGTACCTGACCGCGGCGTACCGGGTCAGGTGGTCTCGTCGAGCCGGAAGCCGACTTTCAGGCCGACCTGGTAGTGCTCGATCCGGCCGTCCACGATCTGCCCGCGCACCTGGGTGATCTCGAACCAGTCGAGATTGTGCAACGTTTCCGCCGCCCTTGCGATGCCCCGGCGGATGGCGTCGTCCACGCCCTCGTGGGAGGTTCCTACGATTTCGGTGACCCGATACGTGTTGTTGGACATCCTCTATCCCCTTTCGTCCATACCACGGTGCCCCACTTGGCGCGGGTACGCGAGGGGTCGAATGGAGGGAGGTGGCGCGAACGACCCTTGACCAAATGATTGGTCCATACCAAAATCCAGCCACGCCCGTGCGAGCGCTGCCCGCAGTCCCCCACACCGGGTCCTGATTTCGTCGTGCCGTTTCGCAGAAGGTGGCCCAGTGAAGAACCGTGTACTCATCGGAGCCGTCGCGCTCGTTTCCACCGTTGCACTGGGCGGCTGTGGCTACCTCCCGGGCTTGGGTGGCCCCGGCGGCAAGACGGTGACGATCTGGCTGATGAAGGACAGTGTTTCCGCCGATTTCCTGGACCGTTTCAAGAAGTCGTATGAAGAGGAGCATCCTTCCATCGAACTGGAGTTCAAGATTCAGAGCTGGAGTGGAATCGGCCCCAAGGTCTCCGCGGCCCTGCAGGGGGACGACACCCCGGATGTCATCGAGGTCGGCAACACCCAGGTCGCCCAGTACGCGGAGAGCGGCGAACTGCGCGATCTGACCCTCGAATCGATGCGCGATCTCGGCAGCGAGGAATGGCTGCCCGGCCTCGCCGATCCGGGCAGCATCGACGGCGCCCAGTACGGCATTCCCTGGTACGCGGCCAACCGTGTGGTGATCTACAACAAGGATCTCTTCGAGCAGGCGGGCATCACGAGCCCGCCGAAGACCCGGGACGAGTGGATCGAGGACAGCCGTCTGCTCAACCGCAACGGCAATCAGGGCATCTATCTCGCGGGCCAGAACTGGTACGTGCTCGCCGGGTTCATCTGGGACGAGGGCGGCGATCTGGCGTCCGACAAGGGCGGCGACTGGGAGGGGACCCTCGACACGCCCGCCGCGATCAAGGGCATGAACTTCTACAAGGAAATCCAGTCGTTCGGCAGCGGCCCGAAGAACGCCGACGAAGAGCACCCTCCACAGACCGATGTGTTCGCCAAGGGTGATGTCGCGCAGATCATTTCCGTGCCGGGCAGCGCCAAGCTCATCGAGCAGAAGAATCCCGAACTCAAGGGAAAACTCGGCTACTTCCCGATACCCGGCAAGACCGCGAAGAACCCGGGTTCCGTTTTCACCGGCGGTTCCGATCTGATCGTTCCCGAGAAGGCGGACAACGTTACGGCCGGTATCGAGGTGATCAAGGCGTTGGCGGGCGCGAAATGGCAGGCGGACCTCGCCAGGACCATGAGCTATGTGCCGAACAAGACGAGCCTCGCACATGTCATCGAGGGCCAGGAGGGCACCGCCGCCATGGCCGAGGGCGCCCGACGCGGTCGCGCGACCCCCAACTCGCCGCAGTGGGCGGCGGTCGAGGCCGAGAACCCGATCAAGCCCTACATGTCGGCCGTTCTGCTGGGCGGTGACCCGCTGGCCGAGGCGAAGTCCGCTTCGGAACGGATCACCGCCGAGCTCGCGGGCAGCTGACCGGGCCGGGTCGCCGGACGGGCCACCGGGCCCGCCCGATCCACTGCCCGAACACCTCGGGATTCAGCCGTCGCACATCCAGGCTCTCCGCAGCGGTCATGTCGAATCCAGCCGGTCACGGAAGAAGTAAGGGGCCGGGATGTCGCAGCAGTGCGGCAGCCCGGCAGCCGCCCTTGCCGATCCGTCCCCGGAGACCGCCATGAACGCGCTGCCCACCCCACCGCTCGTCGCCGGCCCTCTCACCTCCACCTCCTTGGTGCCGGAGCAGCCCGCCCCGGCACGGTCCGAAGCTCCCGCGCCGCCGCTCTACCGCGTCTCCCTCGCCGTCACCCAGGACGAGGTGCGGGCCGCCCAGCGGCTGCGCCACCAGGTATTCGCCGGTGAACTCGGTGCCCGGCTGGACGGGCCGGAACCCGGTCTGGACAGCGACGCCTTCGATGCGTACTGCGATCACCTGCTGGTACGGGAGGTGGCGACCGGCGACGTCATCGCCACCTACCGCCTCCTGCCGCCCGACCGGGCCCGTGTTGCCGGACGTCTCTACGCGGAGAGCGAGTTCGATCTCGGCCGGCTCGGACCGATCCGCGACGACCTCATCGAGGTGGGCCGCTCCTGCGTCCACCCGGCCCACCGGGACGGCGCCGTCATCGCCCTGATCTGGGCGGGGCTCGCCCGTTACATGGAGCGCAGCGGGCACAACTGGCTGGCCGGCTGCTGCTCGATACCCCTGGCCGACGGCGGCGTCCTGGCCGCCGACACCTGGGACACCGTACGGGCGAAGTACCTGGCCCCCGAGGAATACTGGGTCACCCCGCACCGCCTCTGGCAGCCCCACGCCGCCACCCGCGCCGGCCGAGCCGCCAGGACCTCCGCGCGCACCGGACTCGCTGCCCTCCCGCCGCTGCTCCGTGGCTACCTCCGGCTCGGCGCCTGGGTCTGCGGGGCGCCCGCGCACGACCCCGACTTCAACGTCGCCGACCTCTACGTCCTGCTGTCGCTGCGCCGCACCGACCCGCGCTACCTGCGCCACTTCCTGTCTCTCGCCCCGCTGACATGAGCGCCTGGCTGCCCACCGCGCCCTGCACGCCACACACATGCGCCGGTCACGACGGTCCGGTGCGCGGCGCCCTTCCGGCCACGGCCCTGCTGCTTGCCGGGTGCACCCTCGTGCTCGTCGGCGCGCTGTGCGCCGCTCCCGTGCTGCTCCTCGGCGCGGGGCAGCGCGACCGGCTGATCCGGTGGTGGGCGTACGCGGTCGTGCGGGCGTTCGGCGTGCGGATTCAGGTGACCGGCGACCCTGCGCCGACGGCCGGGGCGGATCGCGCCGGTGCCCCCGGCGCGCTGGTCGTCGCCAACCACATCTCATGGCTGGACATCCCGCTCGTCGCCGCCGTGTTCCCGGGCCGGATGCTCGCCAAGAGCGAGATCCGGGGCTGGCCGGTGCTCGGCCCGCTCGCCGTGCTCGGCGGCACGCTGTTCGTCGAGCGCGACCGGCTGCGGGCACTGCCCACGACCGTGCGCACCATCGCGGGGGCACTGCGCGGCGGCTCACGGGTGGTGGTCTTCCCCGAAGGCAGCACCTGGTGCGGGCGTGGATCCGGTGGCCGGTTCCGGCCCGCTGTCTTTCAGGCGGCGATCGACGCGGGCGCCGAGGTCCGCCCGGTACGCATCACCTACCGCACCGCGCGGACGGACGGGACCGCGGCCGGCGCCGCCGCGTTCGTCGGTGACGATCCGCTCGCCGCCTCGCTGTGGCGGGTGGTCACGGCGGCCGGGCTGACCGCCGAGATCCGCGTCCTGCCGCCGATCCCCGCGGGCGCCCGGCCCGGCCGCCGTGCTCTCGCCCGTACCGCTCAGACCGCCGTGGCCAGCGACACCGCGAACCGGTCCGCGGAGTCCGTCCACCACTGAGTCAACGTGAGTCCGGCCGAAGCGAGTTCGGCCCGGATCCCCTCCTTGCGGAACTTCGCCGAGATTTCCGTACGCAGTTCCTCACCTGCCGTGAACGGCACCACCAGATCCAATTCCGGGATCTTCACCGTGAGAGCTCTGCGGGCCCGCAGACGCATCTCGATCCACTCCCGCTTCGGGTCCCACAGCGCCACATGGTCGAAGTCCGCCGGGTCGAAGTCGGCTCCCAACTCCCGGTCGACGACCGTCAGCACGTTCTTGTTGAACGCCGCTGTCACCCCGGCCGCGTCGTCGTACGCCGCGACGAGCGTCTCCTCGTCCTTCACCAGATCCGTGCCGAGCAGCAGCGCGTCGCCGGGCGAGAGCAGCGACCGTACCGACTTCAGGAACACCGCCCGCTCGTCCGGCAGCAGATTGCCGATCGTGCCGCCCAGGAACACGACGAGCCGCGGCCCCGGTGTGTCCGGCAGGGTGAGTCCCTCGGTGAAGTCGGCGATCAGCGCATGGATCGAAAGGTCCGGCCGCTCCGCGAGCAGGGTTTCGGCCGCGCCGCGCAGCGCGCTCTCGCTCACGTCGACCGGCACATAGCTGTGCAGCGCGGGCAGCGCGTCCAGCAGGTGCCGTGTCTTCTCCGACGAGCCGGAACCCAGTTCGACCAGGGTCTGTGCCCGGGATGCCGCGGCGATCCCGGACGCGCGGGCGACCAGGATCTCCCGCTCGGCGCGAGTCGGGTAGTACTCGGGCAGCCGGGTGATCTCCTCGAACAGCTCACTGCCGCGTGCGTCGTAGAACCACTTGGGCGGCAGGGTTTTCGGGTGCCTGGTCAGGCCGTGCAGCACATCGGCGCGCAGCGCCGCGTCCGTCGCGTCCGCCGGCAGGGTGCGGGTCAGCTGAATGGGACTCACTCGGTGGGCTCCTTGAGCGGGGTGAGCAGAACGTCGGTGCAGGTCGCGACGAGCAGAGTGCGGTCGGGGACCGTGCGCCAGTGCGGATCGTCGTCGTAGGGCTCCGAGGCCACGACCGCGCTGCGGCCCGGCTCGGTGAGGTACCAGAGGGTGTCTCCCCAGGCCGTCGCCACGATGGTGGTGCCGTCGGTGAGCAGCAGGTTCAGTCGCGAACCGGGCGCCGCCTCCGCGATCTCGCCCACGGTGTCGGCGACGGCCTGCGGTATGTCGTCCCCCTGGGCGATCCTGTGCTGTACGAGTGCCCAGACCAGGGCGGAGTCGCAGCGGGCGGTGAGGGTGAGGAGTTCGGCCGGGGGCAGCGTGGCGGCGAGGGGTGCCAGCGACCCGGGCCAGCCCTTCACCGCGCCGTTGTGGCTGAACAGCAGTCGGCCCGAGGTGAACGGTGCGGCTGCCGCCTCGCCGTCCGCCCCCGGCTCGGTGGCGTCGCGTACGGCGGCCAGCAGCGCCGTGCTCCGCACCACTCTGGCCAGATCGGCGAAGGACAGGTCGGCCCAGATGGGCCCCTGGCGCCGGTAGCGACCGGGCACCGGGTCGCCGTCCGCGTACCAGCCCACCCCGAAACCATCCGCGTTGACCGTCCCGTACTTCTGCTGCCGGGGCTGCCAGGACTGCCGGACCAACGCGTGGGACGGCTGCGCCAGCACAGTGCCGAGCGCAACCGGCGGCCCGACATAAGCAATATGACGGCACATCAGAGATCCCTCACGGTACGGAATCCGGCGAAGATCTGGCGCCGCACCGGCAGGTCCCAGTTGCGGAACGTGCCCCGGCAGGCCACCGCGTCCACGGCGAACGAACCACCGCGCAGGACCTTGTGGTCGGGCCCGAAGAACACCTCCGAGTACTCCCGGTACGGGAACGCCGCGAAGCCCGGATAGGGGAGGAAGTCGCTCGACGTCCACTCCCACACATCGCCGATCAACTGGCGTACGCCGAGCGGTGATTCGCCCGCAGCGTAGGCGCCTGCCTGCGCCGGACGCAGATGGCGCTGGCCCAGATTGGCCCGGTCCGCGGTCGGGTCCTCGTCGCCCCACGGGTAGCGGCGCGAGCGGCCCGAGCCCGGGTCGTGGCGCGCCGCCTTCTCCCACTCGACTTCGGTGGGCAGTCTGCGCCCCGCCCAGCGGGCGTACGCGTCCGCCTCGTACCAGCTCACATGGAGCACCGGCTCGTCGGCGGGCACCGGCTCGGTCACCCCGAACCGGCGGCGCAGCCACTGCCCTGCGTCCCGGTGCCAGAACAGCGGGGCGGTCAGCTCGTGCTCGCGGACCATGGCCCATCCCTCCGGCGCCCACCAGCGCCGTTCGGTGTAGCCGCCGTCCTCGATGAAGCGCTCGTACGCTCCGCAGGTGACCGGTGTCGTGTCGATGAGGAACGCGGGGACGTCGCGCACATGGGCGGGCCGCTCATTGTCGAGGGCCCAGGGTTCGGTGGACGTTCCCATGGTGAACGGGCCGCCGGTCACCAGGACCTCGGCGGGCAGGGAGGCCGCTTCGGTGGGTCGCGGCGGTTCCGGTGCGGTGAGTACGGCCGGACCCGACCTCAGCTGATGAGTGATCAGCATCGTCTCGTCGTGCTGCTGTTCATGCTGGGCGATCATCCCGAAGGCGAAACCCGCGTCCACGAGCGGGCGGCCGCCGGTCAGGGTCGTGCTGTCGAGGATGTCCAGGGCCCGGCCCCGTACCTCCGCCGCGTAGGAGCGGGCCTCGGCCGGCGGCAGCAGCGGCAGGGACGGACGGCTCGCCCGCGGATGTTCGAAGGCGTCGTACAACCCGTCGATCTCGGGCCGCATCGCTTCCCGCCCGGCGACGCCCCGCAACAGCCACAGCTCCTCCTGGTTGCCGATGTGTGCGAGGTCCCACACCAAGGGCGACATCAACGGTGAATGCTGAGCGGTCAGTTCATGGTCGTCCACGCTGTCGGTGAGGAGCGTGGTTCGTTCCCGGGCGGTGAGGAGCGCCGCAAGGGCGCGCCGACGGAGCGCCTCGGTGTCCAGGCCGGTGGCCGAGGGGGTGGGGGAGTGCGTCATGAGCCTGCCTTCTTTCCCGGTTCCGGACGGAGCGTGGCCGCGTGCATCGCCTGCACCGCTTCCCTCGTCAGCAGTCCGGACAGATCATCGGCCGGACATCGCCCCCGGGCGACATAACGGTCGTGGAAATTCGCCACCGCCTCCTGCACGGCATCGTTCGCACCCATCCGGGGCAGCGCTTCGCGGGCCAGCTGGAAGCAGACATCGGCCACCGCCCGCAGTTCGGGGTCGGCCAGGCCGTCACGGGCGGCGCCGGTCCAGAGCGGGTTGCGCGGTGCCGACTGCGGGCCCGCCGTCTCGGCCAGCGGTTTGACGGTGCGGTACACGGTCTCGGCGGCCTCCGGGTCGTCGAACAGGGCGGTGGTGACGGCGAGCGGTACGAGCCATCCGTCGTCACCCGGCTGCGCGTCGATCATGCGCAGTTCGAGATGTCCGCGTGGGCGCACCGGCGGAAAGAGCGTGCTGATGTGGTAGTCGAGATCAGCGCGCACCGGCGGCCGTGGCGCGCCCGCACGGATCCAGTCGCGAAAGGTCAGATCCTCCGGGACGGCCCATGGCCCCTCGCCGCCCCGTATGCACATCACGGGGGTGTCGAGCACATGCGTGGCCCAGGCGTCCCGCGGGGCCAGATGACCCGGCGGCGCCAGACTTCGTACCGGATCGAGATCCGCCCAGATCGACTGACGGGTGGACCGCAGCCCCGTCGGCCGACCCTGTTGGTACGGCGAGTTGGCGAACGTCGCCACCAGCACCGCACCCAGCAGATGCGACAGCTGCCAGCGCCGCCCGTAGCCCAGTGGCCCCGGCTCCTCCTCGCCGGCGTCCAGACAGACCTGGACGGATGCGGTGGTGCACATCATGGCGCGGCCGGCCGTACCCGACCGGTCGAGCGAGACCTCCATGGCGTCGTAGCGGGGTTCGTGCAGCAGACGGTGCGGCGGATGCCAGGGATCGACGCCGAAACCGACGGGTGCGAGGTCCTCCGCGTCGAGGGCGGCACGTACGGCGGCCAGATCGGTGGTCATGGCATCGACGCAGGCCATCAGGGAGTCGGCGGGGCGCGAGCTGAGCTCCAGCTGGCCGCCCGGTTCGAAGGTGAGCGCCGCACTCAGCGGCAGTGCGCGTACAGCGGCGACAGCCGCGTGGAGACGGTCGTGGGGGACCGGCGTCCGGGGGTGGTCACGGTCGTGTATGAGCCATTCGAGCTCGACACCGACCGTGCGGGGCGGGCCCGTCTTGAAGCAGATACATCGCAGTAAATCCTCCGCCTCCCCCTCGCCGAGGGGCTGGTTGTACTCGGCCGGACCGTGGCCGACAGGTGCGTCCGGTGACATTCCGGGGCCTCCTTCTTCGGTGCGTCCGTACCACCCAAACCCGTGCCAGGAGATCGCACAAGGGGGCCCCTGCGCGAAAGAAATTCGGTTGCATCCGGGCCTCGGAAACACTGACCATGCCCCGTATGCACCACACGGGGGAGTATTGATGAGCGCACGGCTTCGCGCCATCGCAAGAGAGACCGAGACCATCGTGGAAGAGGGGCGATACCGCACCCCCGCGGGGCGTGAGGTCAGTATCGAGCGTGCTCTGGCCGCTGCGCTCTCCGGGACCCGGCTGTACGGGCCCGAGCCGGTGCCCGTCGCCGTTCTGGACTCCGACCGCGCCACGGTTGTCGAGGTCACCGGCGAGAGCAGCCTGCAAGCGGCGCGCCGGATGACGGGCGAAGGGCCCGGCAAGGTCGCCGTGCTCAACTTCGCCTCCGCCCGTAACCCCGGCGGCGGCTACCTCAACGGCGCGCAGGCCCAGGAGGAGGCGCTCTGCCGCAGCTCGGCGCTCTACGCCACCCTGCTGCGCGCCCCCGACCACTACGCCCACCACCGCGCCGAACGCAGCGCCTTCTACACCGACCGGGTCATCCACTCACCCGGCGTACCGGTGTTCCGGGACGACCGGGGGCGCCTGCTGGACATCCCGTACACCGTGGGCTTCCTCACCTCGCCCGCACCCAACGCCGGAGTGATCCGCAGCCGGACCCCCGAGGAGGCCCCGCGCATCCCCGCCGCGCTCGCGTCCCGCGCCGAACGGGTGCTGGAGGTCGCTGCGGTGCGCGGATACCGCAGGCTGGTGCTCGGCGCCTGGGGCTGCGGCGTGTTCCGTAACGATCCGGCGCAGGTGGCCCGTGCCTTCCGGGAGCTGCTCACCGACGGGGGCAGGTTCGCCGGGCATTTCGAGCAGATCGTCTTCGGCATCCTCGACCGCGGTCCTGAATCGGCCACTCGTACCGCATTCGCTCGCGCGTTCGAACAGGCGGTGCGGCCGTCGGGACCGGATACTCCCTGACCTTGCCGTTGAGCCGGAGCGGTGGACGTCGACCGACACGGTGACGTTGGGCCAGAGGGGTCAACGTCAGCAGCATGACGGCCCCCGACCCCGCCGGTCAGTGCCAGCCGTAACGCTCCCGCAGCCGGTCGGCGACCAGATCGAACCGGTCCCGGTCCAGAGCGCACGCCTCGCGCCGCATGCCGTCCTCATGCACCCGCAGCACCCGGTCCAGATCGACCCAGGACGGCCGGCCCGAGCTGTCCCACGGCCCGGCGCCGAGAGCCACCCACTCGCGGTCCCGGTCGTGCTGCTTGCTGGAGAGGTGCACCGCGAGCAGCGTGCCTGCCGCCTCCCGGGCCACCACCAGCACCGGGCGGTCCTTGCCGCGCCCGTCGTTCTCCTCGAAGGGCACCCAGGTCCAGACGATCTCGCCGGGGTCGGGATCACCGTCGCGGTCGGGGGCGTACGAGGTGCGGACCGGGCCCACGTCGTGCGGGTCCGCCTCGACGGTCGCGGCGGGGCCGGAGCGCCCGGGGAAGTCGGCCGAGCCGTCGGCGGCGCGGGTGGAGCCCGAGAGGTACGTGCTGTCTGAACGGTGAGGGAAGGTCATCGGAACACCGTAGGTGCTGACCGGCCCATTTCGTGGGACCGGGTCCGCCGAACGGACAGCAGTCCCTGACCGCGGTCGGCACCCGTCGGCCGGTACTGCGTCGGCACGGGGTGGTCGACACGGAGCTGTGGGCGCCACATGCCGAGGACCGGAGCCGTGGCCTGTCCTCGCCCGTGGATGACGGACGAGGACCGGCCACACCTACCGGGAGCGATCAGGAGGACAGGTTCCCCTCCTGATCACCCGTCACCGGAATGCGTTCCTTGCGCGGCGACGGCGGCACGGTGGGCGTGACACCGTTGACCGGCGCCGAGGCCCCTGCCGTCCCGCCCTTCTCGCTCATCGTCGAAAGCAGCTGCCGGGCCAGACCCAGCCCTGTGCCACCCATCGTCAGCGCCTTCGCGAACATATCCGACATCCCGTCGGCGCCGTTCAGCAGCACCATGTGGTCCACACTGCTAAAGGCTCCAGCGCCCGCCTCGACGATCTCCGGCCACTTCTCCGCCAACTGCTGGGCGACGACGGCCTCCTGATTCTCCGCGAGGGCAGCAGCACGTGCTTTGATCGCTTCGGCCTCGGCCAGCCCCTTGGCGCGGGTCGACTCGGCCAGCGCCAGCCCCTTGGCCTGCGCCGCCGCTGCCTCCGCCTCACCGGTCGCCCGGGTCGCCGACGCGGCCGCGGCGCCGCGCGCCTTCGTGGCCTCGGCCTCCGCCATCGCCGCCGTCTTGACCCGGTTGGCCTCGGCGATCGCGGCGAGCTCCGTCTCCTTCGCATGCGCCTCGGCAGCCGAGATCCGGGCGTCGCGCTCACCCTCCGCCAGCGTCCGCTTCTCGTAGGCCTGGGCATCCGCGGGCTTCCGTACGTCCGCCTGCAGCTGCTGCTCGCGCCGCTGGGCCTCCAGTTCGGCGACCCGGGTCTCCTGGACCACGACCTCCTGCCTGGCCGCCGCGTCGGCGAGGGGTCCCGCCTGTCGCGACTTGGCCGCGGCCTTGTCCCGCTCGGCCTGATACCCGGCCTGCAGGATCTCGCTGTCGCGGGTCGCCTCAGACATCCGGGCGGCGGCCTGCTGCTCCGCCTCGGTGGCCCGCCGGTTGGCCTCGGCCTGCGCGATCCGGGCGTCCCGCTGCACCGCCGCGGCATGCGGCATGGCGAGATTCTTGATGTATCCGGTCGGGTCCTCGATCTCATGGATCTGCAGCGAGTCGACGATCAGCCCGAGTTTCTCCATCTCGGTGCCGCACGCCGCCCGGGTCTGACCGGTGAGCTTCTCCCGGTCCCTGATCATGTCCTCGACGGTCAACCCGCCGACGATGGAACGGAGATGACCGGCGAACACGTTGTGCACCCGCTCCGACATCATCTTCTGCTGATCGAGGAATCGACGGGCCGCATTGGCGATCGACACGAAGTCGTCGCCCACCTTGAAGATGACAACACCGCGCACCCGCAGAGGAATCCCCTGATGCGTGACGCAATCGACGGACAGTTCCGTTTCGTTGAGATCCAGCGACATCTTCCGTACCGCCTGCACGCCCGGCAGGACGAGCGTGCCGTGCCCGGTGACGATGCGGAACCCCATGCCCTGTCCGAGGCCCTCGGTCTTGTGCTTGGAACCGGAGATGACGAGTGCTTCGTTCGGCTCGGCCACCCGCCACATGAGCTTGAACAGGCCGATCAACACAATGATGGCAGCGAGTACGAGACCCGCCGCGACGCCGATGACCATCGGCATGCGCCCCCTTGGAGGAGCTCGCAATTTTGGCAGCTCCCCTTATCGCAGTACCCCGTCGGCACTGCTGAACAGAGGGAGTCTTCTCCTGCGCGCGACGGCGGAGAAGAGGTGTGCGCAACCTTGCCGCAATCTTGACTGCCGCACGCCGGACGCCGGTCCTTCACGCACCTCAACTGTCGTAAGCAGGAGCCACATAGACCGTGCGCGGCGGCAGATACTCGATCACCGTCACCACCGTCCCCGGCTCGATGCGGACCCCCGGCGGGGCGGGATGGGCGAGGAAGTGCTCGGCGCCCCCACGGATCTGAACGATCACCTCACCGACCAGACCCGGCCCCACGGTCCCGGTCACCCTGCCGAGCAGCCCCACCATCGACGAGTCATCCATGCCCCGGAGCGTACCCACCTCGATGCGGTCTGGAAGACTGCCCGACGCCATGAGCCAGTTACCCAAGCAGCCCACCGAAGGCCCCGTCCCGACCAGCGCCGACGTGGCGCGGCTCGCCGGAGTCTCGCGGGCCACCGTGTCGTACGTACTCAACAACAACCCCACCGTCCGGATCAGCGAGTCCACCCGCCGCCGGGTCAGGGAGGCTGCCTCCGAACTCGGCTATGTGCCGCACGCGGCGGCCCGGAGCCTGCGCGCCGGACACACCCGGACGGTGCTGATGCCCACCGGGGACCACCCGGCCGGTCCGCTCCACCACCGCTTCCTCCACGAACTCGAATCCGGGCTGCGCCGCCTCGACTACACCGTGGTCCAGCACGGGAGCCTCGGTCTGGACGCCGACGAAGCCGCCCGGGCCTGGGCCGAACTCCGCCCCGTCGCCGTGATCGCACCCGGCGGGGTCGCGCTCACCCCGCAGGGCATAGCCGTACTGCGACGCTCCGGCGCCAAGGCGGTGATCACCCTCGGCCCGCAACCGGTGGACGGCGCCCACGCCCTGGTCATGGACCAGCGGGAGGTCGGCAGTTGCGCGACCGGACATCTGCTGCAACGCGGACGACGCCGGATCGGCGTGGTCATGCCCGAGGAACCGGGCCTCGCCCCGTTCGCCGAACCGAGGCTGTCCGGAGCCCGCCGGGTGGCGGCCGATGTCGGAGCCCTCGTCGAACCGTTGCCCCTGCGGTACGACGAGGAGTCGGCCGACGCGCTCGCCGCCCGGTGGCGCACGCTCGGACTCGACGCCGTGTTCGCATACAACGACGCCTACGCGATGCTCCTGATGCGGGCCCTCCAGGACGCGGGCATCGAGATACCGGCTGAGACGGCCGTGGTGGGCGCCGACGACCTGCTGCTCGGCAGGCTGCTGAGGCCCCGGCTGAGCAGTGTGCGGATGGAGCTGGCGGCGTCGCAGCCACTGGCTGACCTCGTCGACCGGCTGGTGCGGCATCCGGGAGGCGTGCCGGAGCGCCATGATCTGCTGAGGGCGCGGGCGATCCCCCGGGAGTCCAGCTGAGGCGGGTTCAGCGCGGCAACGTGCGCGTCGCGCGTCGCTTGCCTAGCGTCATGACCATGAGCCAACCGCAGAGCTACGAGATCCTGCTGGTCCCCAAGTTCACCGAAGGCCCCGCTGAGGCCCCGAAGGCCAAGGGCGCCTCCGAGGCCTCCGGAACCTCCGAGTCCGCCGACGCCGGCGATGTGCGGTCCGTCGGGGCCCCCATCCGCTCTGCCGTTGTGGAGGCCACCGGCGAGACGGGGGCGTCGGGCTACCCCCGGTACGCCGGGGAGGGCATGGTGGCGGACATCGATCCGGCGACCCACACCGTGGAGGCGCTGCTTGTCGACGGTGCCGAACTGGACATCGGGCTCTCGGTCAGGATCTCGGAGCGGACCGCCGACAGCTGACCGTCGATGGTGGCAACTGCTGTGCATGAGGCTGGAGTTGGGCAACCCGCTCGTGTGTGACGTCCGCACCGTTCCATGCGCGCCAAAGGGAGCAGCAGTTCGATCAATTCCCTTTTCGTTCGGTGTGGCGTGACTACGATGTTGCACGTTCAACCGGGCGAGATCACGTTCGATGGCCGAACGCAGCTCGCACGGCTGCGCCGGATCGCGTAGTCCCGCGAGGCCGCGGCCGCACACTTCGCGCGCCCCACCGCATGGGACCACCCCTCGAACCGATCGACTGGAGAGTCTTCATGTCCCTGCTCGACCCCAAAGCCTGGCAGTCCCGCACGCTCGCGGGAGGTGAGTCGGACGTCGTCGAGCCCGCCACCGGCGAGGTCCTCGGACACGTCACCCTCGCCGCGCCCGAGGACATCGCGGCAGCCGCCGAGGCCGCGGTCGCCGCCCAGTCAGCCTGGGCCCGAACCCCGCACTTCGTGCGCGCGGCCGTCCTGCGCCGGGCCGGTGACCTGTTCACCGCCCACGCCGACGAGCTGCGCGAATGGCTCGTACGGGAGTCCGGATCGATCCCCGGCAAGGCCGACTTCGAGCTCCACGTCGCCGCCCAGGAGTGCTACGAAGCCGCAGCGCTCGCCTCCCGGCCGGCCGGTCAGGTCCTGCCCAGCGAGGACCAGCGGCTCTCCTACACCCGCAGGGTCCCGGTCGGCGTCGTCGGCGTCATCGCCCCGTTCAACGCGCCGTTGATTCTGTCCATCCGGTCCGTCGCGCCCGCACTCGCCCTCGGTAACGCGGTTCTCCTCAAGCCCGACCCGCGCACCGCGGTCTGCGGCGGACTCTCACTCGCCGCGGTCTTCGCCGAGGCCGGACTCGACGAGAACCTGCTGCACGTCCTGCCCGGCGGCGCCGAGGCCGGACAGGCGCTCGTCGCCGAACCTCGCGTCCCGGTCATCTCCTTCACCGGCTCCACCACGGCGGGCCGCGCCGTCGGCGAGGCCGCGGGGCGGCTCCTCAAGCGTGTCCACCTCGAGCTCGGCGGCAACTCCGCCCTCGTCGTCCTGGAGGACGCCGACCTGGAAGGCGCTGTGGCCCAGGCGACCTGGGGCTCCTTCTTCCACCAGGGCCAGATCTGCATGACCACCGGCCGCCACCTCGTCCACGCCTCGCTGCACGACGAGTACGTCGAGCGGCTCGCCGCGAAGGCGGAGGCGCTGGCGGTCGGCGACCCGCACCGTGAGCAGGTCCATCTCGGCCCGGTCATCGACCGCGGCCAGCTCGGCAAGATCCACCGGCTGGTCGAGTCGAGCACCGCGCGGGGCGCGAAGCTCGCGGCGGGCGGCACTCACCGCGACCTGTTCTACCGGCCCACCGTCCTCACCCACGTCGACGGCCGGACGCCCGCATACGCGGAGGAGGTCTTCGGTCCGGTCGCCCCCGTGCGGTCCTTCGACACCCTGGACGAGGCCGCGGCGCTGGCCGCCGACAGCCCGTACGGGCTGTCGCTCGGCATCGTCACCCGCGATACCGCCCTCGGCCTGGAACTCGCCGACCGGATCCCGACCGGCATCGCCCACATCAACGACCAGACGGTGAACGACGAGGCGGTCGCACCCTTCGGCGGCATCGCCGCGTCAGGCACCGGGGCGCGCTTCGGAGGCGAGGCCAACCTGGAGGCCTTCACCGACCTGCGCTGGACGACCGTCCGCCGCGAACCGTCCGGCCACCCCTTCTAGGAGGAGCTCAAGGGTGGCGGGCACGCCGCAGGGGTCCGGCCGGTTCGCCGGCCGGACCCCTGCGGCGTCGCTCGCCCGCGCTGCCTACTTCTCGCCCTTCTGCTGGTCCGCGATGGACTTGCGGACCTCGTCCATGTCCAGCTTGCGGGCCTGCCCGATGATGTCCTCGAGCGCCGTCTCCGGCAGGGCCCCCGGCTGGGAGAACACCGCGACATTGTCCCGGACGATCATCAGGGTCGGAATGGACCGGATCTCGAAGGCCGCCGCCAGTTCCTGCTGCGCCTCCGTGTCGACCTTGGCGAAGACCAGGTCGCCGTGGCGCTCGGACGCCGCGTCGTACACCGGCGCGAACTGCCGACACGGGCCGCACCAGGAAGCCCAGAAGTCGATCAGGATGAACTCGTTCTCGCTGACGACCTGATCGAAGTTTTCCTTGGTGAGCTCTACGGTGCTCATGCTCTCGTTACCTCTTCCTGTGCCCGTTCGGACGTGTCCGGCACAACGGTGCCCGGTTCTGCGCTATTCCGCCTGCCCATGTGGCCGGGGCTCACACCCCCGGTCAGACTGTCCCCCATGACAGATGCTGTGGAGAACGCTGTGTACGACGTCGTGGTGATCGGTGCGGGGCCTGTGGGTGAGAACGTGGCGGACCGGACCCGGGCTGCCGGACTGTCCACGGCGGTCGTCGAGACGGAGCTCGTCGGCGGCGAGTGCTCGTACTGGGCGTGCATGCCGAGCAAGGCGCTGTTGCGCCCGGTCGTGGCCCGCGCCGATGCGCGCAAGGTCCCCGGACTCAGCGCGGCTGTTCAGGGCCCCCTGGACGCGGAGGCCGTTCTCGCCCACCGTGACGACTACGCCTCGCACTGGAAGGACGACGGACAGGTCGCCTGGCTGAAGGGGATCGGGGCGGACCTCTACCGGGGTCAGGGACGCCTGACGGGTACGAAGGCGGTCTCCGTCACAGGCCCTGACGGCTCCGAACACCGGCTGACCGCCCGGCACGCCGTCGCCGTCTGCACCGGCAGCCGCGCCGTCGTTCCCGACCTTCCCGGAGTCGCCGACGCCCGCCCCTGGACCAGCCGCGAGGCGACCAGCGCCAAGGAGGTGCCGGGCCGACTGGTGATCGTCGGCGGGGGAGTCGTCGGCGTGGAGATGGCCACCGTCTGGCAGGCTCTCGGCGCGCACGTGACGATGCTGATCCGCGGCAAGGGGCTGCTGCCGAAGATGGAGCCGTTCGCGGGCGAGCTGGTCGCCGAGGCCCTCACCGAGGCCGGAGCCGACATCCGTACGGGCGTCTCCGCCACCTCCGTGCGACGTGCCGGCCCCGACGGGCCGGTCACCGTGGAGCTGGACAACGGCGAGCGCATCGAGACCGACGAGATCCTCTTCGCCACCGGCCGTGCCCCGCGCACCGACGGCCTCGGGCTGGAGACGGTGGAACTGAAGCCCGGATCCTGGCTGAAGGTCGACGACAGCTGCCGCGTCGAGGGCAGCAACTGGCTGTACGCAGTCGGCGACGTCAATCACCGGGCGCTCCTCACCCACCAGGGCAAGTACCAGGCCCGCATCGCGGGTGCCGCGATCGCAGCCCGAGCGCAGGGCACCGCGCCGCTGTCGACCGAGCGCTGGGGCGCACACGCAGCCACCGCCGACCACGCGGCCGTCCCCCAGGTCGTCTTCACCGACCCGGAGGCCGCTTCCGTCGGGCTCACCCTCGCCGCGGCCGAGCGCGCCGGGCACCGGGTCCGCGCCGTCGACCATGACCTCGCCGCCGTCGCCGGCTCCGGACTGTACGCGGACGGCTATCGGGGCCGCGCGCGCATGATCGTCGACCTCGACCGCGAGATCGTACTCGGCGTCACCTTCGTCGGCCCCGGCATCGGCGAGCTGCTGCACTCGGCGACGGTCGCCGTTGCGGGTGAGGTCCCCATCGACCGGCTCTGGCACGCGGTCCCCGCCTATCCGACGATCAGCGAGGTGTGGCTGCGCCTGCTGGAGGCGTACCGCGGCTGAGTACGGCTGGTGAGCCGGTGCGTCGGCGACGGGTCCCGACGTCCCCCGGAGGGACGTCGGGACCCGTCTCCGGGGTGCGTCGTCCCGCGCAGATGCACGCTGCACCTACGTCCCCGAAGTGCCGGTCAGCTCGCGGGGCGAAGCGTTCTTTCCGCCTCTCACCAGTAGTGGCGCCGTCCACCGATCCCGTGGCCGACAGCACCGAGAATCCAGAGGACCGCACCGATCAGCACGAGTGCGACGCCGATGGTCCACAAGAAGGAAATTCCGGCCACCATGCCGATCACGAGCAAAATGACTCCGAGGACGATCATTGCGTCCCCCAATCTTTCAGGGCCACCTTCGAGTATGCGCCGGAGGGCATGTCCCCGCGTGGCGGACGACCGCTCTGGCCCGTAGTGCCGTCCAAGGCCGGGAATCCCTGGCCGGGAGGACCGCAGTGGATCACACGGGACAGCCGGGGTTTCGGGCCGACGAGGCGGTCCGACGGGCCTTCTCGACCACGCGCGATCCGGTCCGGCGAACCGCTACGCGACCCGCCTCTCCGGCGCCTGCTGTTCCTCTTCCTCGTCGGGCAGCTTCACGTCGGTCACCAGGATGTTGACCTCCACGACCTCCAGGCCGGTCATCCGCTCGATGGCGGCGATCACTTCGGTCCGGACGTCGCCCGTGAGCTCGACGATCGGGTATCCGTATTCGACGATGATCGACAGGTCGACCGCCGTCTGGACCTCGCCGACCTCGACCTTGACACCGCTGGTGACGGATTGACCTCCCGCTCCGGGCACCCGCTCCCGCACGGCCCCCATGCCGCGGGCGAATCCCCCTCCCATGCCCTGGACTCCGGGCACACCCCGGGCCGCCAGTCCGGCGATCTTCGCCACCACACCGTCGGCGATCGTGGTTCGGCCCCGCGACCCGGGTTCCGTTCGGCGGTTTCCACCGTGCGGTCCCGCTTCGTGCGTGGCCTCTGATTGCGAGCGGGTGGTTTCGGGCCGCTTCACCTGTGTTTGATCGGTCATGGTCGGTCGCCCTTCCGAAGAGAAGGTGGGTTCGAACGCCTTGGCCATTTTACGTACCATTTGTCCGCATCGCTCGAGCGGTACGGGTGTATGGGCGGACCCACGGACGGGCCCCGCGCGGAGAGGAGGGGCGGGTGGGCGGACTGCCCCTTCTCGTCCTCACACCTTCCTGGGCTCCGTCTCCACGCCCGCTTCGGTCTCTCCGTCGACGGACTCGAACAGACCGACCGGTCGCCGGAGAGATGCTGTGACCTGACGTCACGGGCGGGGCGGGCCGGTCCGGCGGTGTGAAGGACGACGCCGGGTTACGGGGCGACGGTTCCGGCGCTCAGGGACCGCCCGCAGCGCAGGTTCCAGCGGCCGGACCGGCCGCTGAGCTCGGTCAGCGTCAACGGGGCGACGTCCAACCGCCAGAACGCCTGCGGCGGAAGGCCCAGCGCATGCACGATCGCAGCGCGCACCACTGCGGGTTCGACCACGGCGATCACGCGGCCGTCACCGGCGCCGTCCCGATGCAACGAGTCCAGCCAGCCGCCTACTCGCGCACACAGGTCCAGCAGCGACTCACCGCCGTGCGGTGCCGCCGAAGGGCCGGACAGCCAGTCCGACACCGCCTCCGGCTCGGCCTCGCTCACCTCAGCCAGCCGCCGCCCGCTCCAGCGCCCCAAGTCCCAGCCACGGAGGGACGGTTCGGGCTCGGACCGCAGCCCCAGCGCCTCGGCGGTCCCGGCGCACCGCTCGTCCGCGCCGCACACCCGGCGGTCGGCGGCAGGCACCGCGTCCGCGGCCGCACGCGCCCGCCGGACACCGGACGCGTCGAGCGGGGCGTCGCCGTCGAAACGGGCTTCACGCAGCGCCGCATTGAGCGCCGGTGAGATCAACATCACCTGTACCGTCAACACCGGTGTCAACTCCCTGAACTGTGGACTCTCGGGTAAGCACACCATGGCCTCCGGGTCTTCCGGCCCCGCGGATGGCGCCATGGCGGCGGGTGCCCGCAGGCGGTATGGTCGCGACGAACATGACGACGGTGTGATGGAAGTCCGGTGAGAATCCGGCACGGTCGCGCCACTGTGAACCCGTACCTGTACGGGAAGTCAGACCCGGCACTGTCGTCTTCAGGCACCACGATCGGGACGCGTGTTCCCTCAGGAGGTTCTGCCATGGCACAGACTGCTGCCCCCGCAAGCGTTGCAACACCCGCCATCACCCCCATCTCGCTGAAGGCCATTGCCCCGTGGGCGGTCTTCTTCGGCATCCTCATGCTCGTCCTCCTGTACTTCGTCGGCGCCGAGCAGGGTGCCACCGCCCTCATTTCCGGCGAAGGTGTCCACGAGTGGGTTCACGACGGTCGCCACCTGCTCGGTTTCCCCTGCCACTGACACGCTGCGCACCTCAGGGGAACCCCTCATGAACTCCATATCCGTCAGAGCCCTGCTCGTCCGCGGCATGCTGGCCGGACTTACCGCGGGCGCGCTCGCTCTTGCGGTCGCCTACTTCCTCGGTGAATCCCGGGTGAACGCGGCGATCGCCCTCGAAGAGGCTCACAGCCACGACCACGGCGGCGGCGAGGAGCTCGTCAGCCGCACCATGCAGTCCACCGCGGGTCTCGCCACCGGTGTCCTGGTCTTCGGCGTGGCTATCGGCGGCATCGCCGCGCTGGTCTTCTGCTACGCCCTCGGCCGCATCGGCAGGTTCGGCCCGAGGGCCACGGCCGCATTGATTGCGTTCGGTGCCCTGCTGACCGTGTATGTCGTGCCATTCCTCAAGTACCCGGCCAATCCGCCGGCTGTCGGAAACCCCGACACGATCGGCCAACGCACCACCCTGTTCTTCCTGATGGTCGCCCTCAGCGTGCTGCTGGCCGTCGCTGCCGTCATCTTCGGCAAGCGGCTGGCTCCCCGCCTCGGCAACTGGAACGCGTCCATTGCGGCGTCCGCCGCCTATGTGCTCGTCATCGGGCTGGCCTACGCCTTCCTGCCCTCGTTCAATGAGGTCGGAAAGGACTTCCCGGCCAGTCTGCTGTGGGAGTTCCGCCTCGCCACTCTCGCCGTTCAGGCCACGCTGTGGACCACTTTCGGTCTGGTCTTCGGCTATCTGACCGAGCGACTGCTCGTGCCGAAGACCGGTGCGATGACGTCCGGGGGCGGTACCACGTCCCATGCGGGCGCCGCTGCGAGCTGAGGCGCCGGCCGACTCGTCGGCCGTATGACGGCAGAACCCGCCGGAGCGTCCCGGCGGGTTCTGCCCCTGAGCTCCTCTTATACGGCGTCCGTCGCGGCGGTGGCTTCAACCACGTACGTCACCTCCGTTGTGTCCGGCACCTCCGGCGTGTCCGACCATTCGACGATGAAGTACTTGACCCGGTCGTCCGCCCTGACGAAACGCATGCCTGCCGCCACCATGACGCGCTGGGACGCGATGTTGTCGAGGTCGGCATCGCCGTTCACGGCGGCGATGCCCTCGTCGCGGGCGAACTCCAGCAGCGCTCGCAGCGCCTCGGAGGCGTACCCCTTGCCGCGCGCCGCAGGGGTCAGGCCGTAGCCGATCGTCACCTGCCCCTCCGCGTTCGGAGCGCCGTGAAAGCCCACTCCGCCTATGGCGTGCCCGTCCTGGCGGAGGCGGATCTCGTAGGCGCCGAACGGCTGGGGGTTGCCGGAGTCGGCGCAATGCTCCAAGAAATGCCTGGCCCCGGCCGTGTCGCCGTCGGTGGGGTACTCCGGTGCCCATAGGGCACCCGGCCCCGGACGGTGGGCCACTACGTTTTCCGCCTCGGCGGGACTCAACGGGTGGAGTACGAGTCGAGGTGTCACAAGATCTCCCATGACCCGTCGGACTATCACGGCGGCGACCTTCGGCGCACCGGAATTATCGGAATTTTTGCTGCCTGAAGGGGGGTAGCAGTGCCCTGACCTTCGCGCACTGGGCGGAGCACCACGTGGCGGCCTTCCGCTGACATGGGCCCCGGTCGACGCAGCCGCCACCTCCCAGGCCGACGCATGTGGACACGGTCCGTCCGCAGCGGTGGGCCCGGTCGGCATGCGTTCGCCGACCGGGCCCACCGTCTTGCACCCACAGCGGCCGGGAATGAGGGCGGGCGTCCCTCGTCGGACAGTGTCCGTCCCGGAGCCCCGCCGTCTCAGCTGCTTATGTCCTCGCCGAAGTCCCCGGACATCGCCGCCGCCATCCTCAGGTGAGGCGTCGCCTCCTCCTGCCGGCCCTGCCGCTCCAGGGTGCGGCCGAGCATCAGCCGCGCATAGTGCTCCACCGGGTCGCGCTCCAGCACCGCCCGCAGCTCCGTCTCGGCCTTGCCGAGCCGCGCCGAGTGGTAGTAGGCGCGGGCCAGCAGCAGCCGCGGCGCGACCTGCTCCGGCGCTTCCTCGACCAGTCCGCCCAGGATCCGGGCCGCGGTCAGGTACTCCTTGGCCTCGAAGAACATCCGGGCGCGGTCCCAGCGGTCCGCTGCCGTGCCGAACTCGTAATAGGTGTCGTTCACTTGTCCTCCTCGGTCGCGGCCTTCGGCGATCCGTCGGGCCGTGCGTCCAATCGTTCGCGCAGCCCGCTGTCAGCTTGCACAACACCTCATTATGGTTGAACATTCCACCAAGCTTTTGGCGTGGGTACCGACCGCCCGCGCCTGCGCAGGAATAGGTTGAGCGCCATGAGCAATCTCGATCGCCAGGCCGCACTCTCCGTCTGCGGCGGCCGGGGCTTTGTCGTCGCCGACCCGGTGCGTGAACTCCTCAACCCGCGTCACGTCCAGCTCGGCGAATCCACCGAGGTTCGCAGGCTGCTGCCCAATCTCGGCCGCCGGATGGTCGGAGCCTGGGCCTTCGTCGATCACTACGGCCCCGACGACATCGCCGACGAACCCGGGATGCAGGTGCCGCCCCACCCCCACATGGGCCTGCAGACGGTCAGCTGGCTCCACGACGGCGAGGTGCTTCACCGCGACAGCCTGGGGAGCCTGCAGACGATCCGCCCGCGAGAACTGGGACTGATGACCTCCGGCCGGGCGATCAGCCACTCCGAGGAGAGCCCGAAGCCGCACGCTCGCTTTCTGCACGGCGCCCAGCTCTGGGTTGCGCTGCCCGACGCTCACCGCCACGTCGAGCCGCACTTCCAGCATCACACCGACCTGCCGACCGTGACCGCCCCCGGCCTCACCGCCACGGTGATCCTCGGCGAGCTGGACGGCGCCACTTCCCCCGGCACCGCCTACACCCCGATCGTCGGCGCCGACATCGCCCTGACCCGTGGCGCCCAGGCACGTCTGCCGCTCGATCCGGACTTCGAGTACGCCGTGCTGTCCATGTCCGGCGAGGCGGAGGTCGACGGCGTGGCCCTGCTGCCCGGATCGATGCTCTACCTCGGCTGCGGCCGCACCGAACTCCCGCTGCGCGCCGACTCCGACGCCGGGCTGATGCTCCTCGGGGGCGAGCCCTTCGAGGAGGAGCTCGTCATGTGGTGGAACTTCATCGGGCGGACGCACGAGGACATTGCGAAGGCCCGGGAGGACTGGATGAACAGTTCCCGCTTCGGCGAGGTGAAGGGCTACGACGGCGACCGACTGCCCGCCCCCGAACTCCCGCCCGTGGCGCTGAAACCGCGGGGGAGGGTGCGCTGACTCTGTCCTCCTGATCCCCGACCTTCCGACACGGCGCGCGGGCCGGTCCTCCGGGACCGGCCCGCGCTCACGCCTGCGCTGATGCGCTCTTCAGCTCGCCGATCGGCCGACGGACGGATCGCGCCGACCGTGGAGGTAACAACCGGCCCCGGTCCGACGCCCCTACCGGCGAAGACCGACCCTTCTGTCACGTCTTCGGGTGCGAGGCCCACAGCACAGAACAGCTCGTCCCCGACTGTCCCACTCCTCGTCGCCGCTGCGGAGTCCCATCCGGCAGCGGGCTCGCGGATCAACCAAACGATGGACAGAACCCGGCGCGTGTATTGCCTAGTCTCTGGACCGAGCGAACCGGGAGCGAAGATCGAAGCGTCGCGCTGGTTCGACGTGATGACGGTGGCGTGGATGGCGTTTGCGATGTTCGTGCTGTATGTCCAGCTCTGGCCGCCGCGGCCGGCGCTCCCAGCGGTCGCCGTGGGAACTGCTGTTGTGGTCGCCCTCAGAGGTGCAGGCGGGCGCACCGGCCGTACCGCAGGTGGTCGGCCTGGTGACGGGTGCGCTCGCCTCTCTCTCTTGTAAAAGGGGCGCGCCTCCAAGTCGGCCTGAGTGTCTTCGTGTCGGGGCAGCGCGACGCGAGAGCTCGGCGGTTGCCGGGCAGTCGTCTCGGTCGCCGATGCGCGCCACTCCCACCTTGATCGGTGCTGAAGCTGCCCTGCCGCTCCGCCGGTCGCAGCGAACACAGAAAGGAATTCACGCAATGAGCAGACGCCGCCAGTTGATCGCCGTACTTGTGGCCGGGATACTCGCTCTCTCGACCGGTGTAGTGGCAACTTATTGGTCAGGAACCACGCCACGGGTCGAGAGAGCCGAAACCGGCAAGGATCTGGACAAGCTGCACGAGGCATCCCCTGGTGAGCCGTGGGAGGAAGGCGGCGAGGAGGGCGAGGAAGGCGAGGGGGAAAACCCCGGAACCGCCGGACAGGTCGCATTCCGCCATCGCGCCTACCCCGGTGACACCATCACCTTGGAGCAGATGAACGGCGCTCGTGCCGCCTATGGCTCGGCCAAGGGCCGGCCGTTCCCGACCGGCAAGGGGAAGAAGGGTACTTGGGTCACGGTGGGGCCCAAGGAAGCGGTCTATCCGTCCTCCCCGCACCGCGACGCGGACGGCTATCTGCCCAACGAGTACGTCGCGGGTGGCCGTACCACCGCAGAGGCGATCAGTCCCACCTGCGTGCCGGGTCACTGCAGGCTGTGGATCGGGGCCGCCGGTGGTGGCGTCTGGCGGACCGAGAACGCGCTCGCCGACGAGCCGAGCTGGAAGTACCTCGGCGGACCGCTGGGCATCAACTCCGTCGGCACGCTGAGCCTCGACCGCAACGACGCCACCGGCAACACGATCTACGTCGGCACCGGCGAGGCCAACACCTGCTCCTCGGGTTGCGTGGCCGGCGTCGGCATCTACAAGTCCACCAACGGTGGCGACACCTGGACCGGACCACTGGGCAAGGCGGAACTCGGCGGCAAGGGCATCAGTCAGATCACGGTCAAGCCGGGTGACCCCCGGACGATGTACGCCGGCACCACCACCGCGATGCGCAGCATTTCGAGCACCTGCTGCTCCGGGATCACCCGTCCGGTGCCCGACGCGGCCAAGTGGGGTCTGTACAAGTCCACCGATGGCGGAGCCACCTGGGCCTTGGTTCACAACGGGTCGGCCGATGTCGCGGACTGCACCGGCAGCCAGGCCGAGTACGCCAACCAGGGCGTCTGCTCGCCGCGAGGTGTCCAGGGTGTCGAACTGGACCCCGGCAACCCGGAGATCGTGTACGCGTCCGTATGGTCGCGGGGCATCTGGCGGTCGCCGGACGGCGGCACCACCTGGACGCAGATCAAGCCGTCGCTCAACGCGACGCTCCCCTATACCCGTGCCAACTTCGACGTGACCCGGCTGCCGAACGGCAAGACCCGGATGTACGTCTACGAGGGCAACATGTCCCAGCCGGCCTCCCGGCTGTTCCGCAGCGATGACGTGGCCACCGGCACCCCTGCCTTCTCCGATCTGGCCACCTCCGATACCACCAAGCCCGGGTACGCCTGGTCAGGCCTCTGCACCCAGACGTGCTGGTACGACATCGTCGTCCACACCCCCGAGGGGCACCCGGACATGGTCTACGTCGGCGGTTCCTACTCCTACGGTGACAACATCTCCAACAAGAAGGCGGTGATCCTGTCCACCGACGCCGGGGCGACCGGCACCGACATGACGATGGACGGCACCGACCGGCTGCATCCGAACGGCCTGCACCCGGACCAGCAGGCCCTGGTGACCAACCCCAAGAACCCGTTCCAGTTCTTTTCGGCCAGTGACGGCGGCGTGGTGCGCTCCAGCGGCACGTTCGTCGACCGCTCGGCGTGGTGCGACGACCCTCGCCGGAACCTGTCCGAGAGAAGCAAGCCCCGCTGCTTGCAGATGCTCTCCCGTATCCCGTCTGAGCTGCGCAGCCTCAACAAGGGACTGAGCACGCTGCAGTTCAACAGTCTGTCGGTCAGCCCGCACAACAGCAACGTGCTGCAGGGCGGGACGCAGGACAACGGCACCTGGCAGACCGACGGCAGCCCGAGCCTGTGGCGGAACACGGCGATCGGCGACGGCGGCCAGTCGGGCTTCGATGTCGGCCGGCCGGAGTTCCGCTTCCACACCTTCTCCGGCACGACCGTGGAGGTGAACTTCAACAACGGAAACAACGACGACTGGATCTGGGCCACCGAGGGGATCGCCGGGAAGGCCTTCACCGAGTTCTATGCGCCTATGCTCAGCGACCCGAAGGTCAGCGGCACGATATTCGCCGGCGCCGGCCGGTCGGTCTACCGGACCAAGACGTTCGGGCTCGGTGACCGGACGGTCGAGGAGGCCAGTAAGGTCTGCAACTCCAGGACCCGCGACCGTCAGACGAAGTGCGGCGACTGGGTCGAGCTCGGGTCCAAGCCGCTCAACGACGCTGCCTGGGGCGACCGGAAGGGGGGCGGGGTGGCAGCCATCGAGCGCACCACCGCCGACACCAGCACCGCCTGGGCGGCGACGACCACCGGCCGGGTTTTCGTCTCCCGCAACATCGACGCGGAACCGGCGGCCTCGGTCTCCTGGACCCGGATCGACGACGCGTCGACCCCGAACCGGTTCATCAGCGGCATCCACGTCGACCCCGCTGACGGAAACCACGCCTGGATCTCCTACAGCGGCTTCAACTCGGCCACGCCGGACACCGCAGGGCACGTGTTCGAGGTCCGGTTCGACTCGGAGACCGGCAAAGCCGGCTGGACCGACCGCTCGTACGACTTCGGTGACCAGCCGATCAACGACCTGGTGCGTGACGACACCTCCGGTGACCTCTACGCGGCGACCGACTTCGGCGTGCTGCGGCTCGCGGCCGGGACCAAGACGTGGACTCAGGGTGCTCCTGGAATGCCCAACGTCGAGGTGGCGGGCCTGACCGTCGTGCCGGGCAAGCGGATCCTCTACGCCGCGACACACGGGCTCGGAGCCTGGCGGCTCAATCTCGGCTCCGAATGACATCGGAGAAACGCCGGGCGAGGGGCCGCACCCGCGGCCCCTCGCCCTACCCCATGGTGCTCAACCGTCTCGACACCGCGGGGATCGTGGCGGTCGTCGACGCCGAGCACCCGCGCCAGGTGTTCCGGAGCCTGCTCACCACGCGGCGCGGTCCCTCAGCCCTGCGGGCGAGGAGTGGGCGGCGGCAGCAACGGAGCGACTCCCACAGCCCGTCAGGAACCGGTCGACGCGATGGATCGGCACCCACAACCGTGCGTCTTGCACCGCCGGCCCATCACCACGTGAGGCATCCTCTTGCCGCCGAAGATTTTTCGCGAAATATGCCGCGGAGCAATCGGCTTGCTTGATTTCTGTGCCCGCTGGACCGATTCTTTGCGAAAATCCGGAGGGAGGCGGACATGGACCCGCTGTCTGCTAATTCCCTCGATTCCTTACAGGGCAATCCCATTGCGTTCGTGTCTCGGAATCTTCGGGAGCCCCTCAGGCGGCGCCGATGGTGATCCGTCGCGTCTGACCAGCATCGCCAAGGCTGCATGGCGTCTCCCCGCCGGTGGTCCGGTCCATTGCTGTGGCGGGTTTGCGGCATGGAAGAAATCCGCCACGGTCAGTCAGTTGCCTTTATCTCTGACCAACCCTCAGTATCTGGTCGATGCGGCCAGCAAATGCTTTGCCGCGACGAGTAGGAGGAATTCGTGCATCCCCCGCCATATTCACGGCGAATACGAAAGAACGGCATCTCAGGAGGCCTGGCGATGAGACGCTCGGGACAACGGCTCGCCATCGCGGTTGTCGGCATCACCGTCCTCGGGATGGCCGTGCCGACAGCCTCGGCGAGTGCCGCCGGCCCGGCCCCAGCCCCGGCTTCCGCTACCGCCAACCTGGCCGCGTCGGCCCGCGACGACCTTCTGAAGGCTGCCGCCGGAACTCAGGCAAGCCTGCAGCTGACGCTGGTGACCGGTGACAAGGTGACGATCGGTGTCGGCAAGGACCGGAAGCCCTTCGTCCGCTCGATCGAGCCCGCGGAGCGGGCCGGGCATGAGTCGGTTGTCTTCCAGACCGTCACCAGGGACGGCCAGGACTACGTCGTACCGGACGACGCGTTGCCGCTGCTGCGTGCCGACCTGCTGGACTGGGAGCTGTTCAACCTTGCCAAGCTGGCCGATTGGGCGGTTGAGGGCAAGACCGGTGAGGTCCCGGTGATCGAGACGTTCACCGCCAAGACCAACGCCCGGACGGCGGCGACTCCCGCCGGCACCTCCGCCAAGAGAGTCCTGTCGAGCATCAACGGCCGCTCCATGAGCGTCAAGGGCAACGGCCAGTGGTGGCGGGAGGTGCGCAAGAAGAACCCCGGCAAGTCCGTCTCCGCCGCCAAGGCGGCCGGCCCGCTGGACGGAGTGAAGAAGGTGTGGCTGAACGAGCTGACGAAGCTTCAGCTCGACCAGTCCGTACCGCAGATCGGCGCACCCACCGCCTGGAGCCACGGCTACGACGGTTCGAACGTCAAGGTTGCGGTGCTGGACAGCGGCATCGACGCCACCCACCCCGACTTCACCGGACAGATCACCGAGGCGGTCGACTTCACCGGCAGCCCGAAGGGTCCGGTGGACGAACACGGACACGGCACCCATGTGGCGTCCACGATCGCTGGCACCGGCCAGGCCTCCAACGGGCGGCTGCGCGGTGTGGCACCCGGTGCGAAGCTCGAGATCGGCAGGATCTGCGACGCCGAAGGAAAGTGCGCCGGCGACGCGATCGTCGCCGGTATGGAGTGGGCCGCCAAGTCCGGTGCCCGCGTGGTGAACATGAGCATCGGCGGCCAGCCCACCGACGGTACGGACCCGCTGAGCAAGTCGGTCAACGAGCTCAGCCGCAAATACGGCACCCTGTTCGTCATCGCCGCGGGCAACAACGGCCCGGGCTCCTCGACGGTCGCGTCGCCGGGTTCCGCCGACGAGGCACTGACCGTCGCGGCCGTGGACAAGAGCGACAAGATGGCCCCCTTCTCCAGCCGCGGACCTCGCGTCGGGGACGGCGGGGCCAAGCCGGACATCGCTGCTCCGGGCGTCGCCATCGTCGCGGCCCGTGCCAAGGGCACCGGGATGGGCAAGCCCGTGGACGACTTCTACACGTCCGCCAGCGGCACCTCCATGGCCACCCCCCACACGACCGGCGCCGCGGCGATCATCGCCCAGCAGCACCCGGAGTTCAACGGACGGCAGATCAAGGCGCTGCTGATGGCCACCGCCAAGGACCTCGGGCACGACCTGTACGAGCAGGGCGCCGGCCGGGTGGACCTGGTCAAGGCGATTGACCCGAAGATCATCCCGGACGGGAACCTGAACTTCGGCCGGGCCGCATACCCGCACGCGCCGGTGTCCAGGACGGTCACCTACAGCAACTTCACCGACGAGCCGATCACCCTCACGCTGTCCGCCGAGACCACCTCCTCGGGCAAGCCCGCACCGGCGGGGCTGTTCACGCTCAGCGCCGACCACGTGACCGTGCCCGCCAAGGGCTCGGCCGACGTGACGGTGACCATGGACGGCAGGGTGCTGGATAGTGCCGGGCAGTACGGCAGATACACCGGCGCGCTGATCGCCAACGACAGCGCGGGGACGCAGCTGGGATCGTCACGGATCTCGGCGTTCCTGGAGCCGGTCCGCCACGACCTGACCATCAAGGTCATTCCCCCGGCCGGCGCCACCGACCTCTCCTACGGCAACGCGCTGGTCGTCCCGGTGAACGAGGACAAGCTGCACCTGTACGAAAAGCCGGTGACGGTACCGGGCGGCGAGACGACCAAGGCACAGGTCTTCGCCGGCACGGTCGCGGCGGCCATGGCGGTGACGTGGCGGGACGCGGCCGGTGAGCTGCACAAGGCCGCACCGATGGCACCGCAGGTGGAGGTCAACGGGCCGACCACCGTGGAGCTGGACCTGCGCAAGGTCAAGCCGGTCAGGGTGAATACCCCGGAGCCGACCGAGACCTACCGCGCGTCCTTCAGGCTTCAGCGGACCTCCGCGGACGGCAATTGGGGGATCAGCTCGCGGCTGGTCGCCGACTACGGTCCCGGTGAGGCGCACTGGTGGGTCCTGCCGACCGGTGAGGTGAGCGTCGGCACGCTCTCCTTCAACAGCGAGCATGTCCTGGTACCGCCGTCCGTGACGATGAGGGCCACAGGCAACGGTGACTCCTTCGACCTGGACGCCCGCTACCCGACGCCCGACGCCACCATCTTCGCCGGCGGCCAGCAATGGAAGGACGAGAACGGGAAGGTCAAGAGCCGCCTCGTGCGGTTGACGATTCCCCGACTGCCCACCAACGGGAACAAGCCCGTTGTCCACGCGGGCACCGGTTCGGCCGAGGAACTCGCCAAGGTCGACGCGAAGGGCGCGCTCGTCCTGCTGAGGCCCACCGACATCTGCACGACGACCTGCGACCTCACCGCACTGCGCAAGCGAGTGGCGGCGGCTGCCGCCGCGGGCGCGGTCGGGGTGCTGGTGGCCGGCGAGACCAATCGGATCACCCTGCCGACGTACCTCACCGAGGGCGGCATATGCAAGGACGGTCCGGACAGCTGCCCGCCGGTCGGCCCGTACACGGCGCTGCCGATCGTGACCGTGTCGCCGACCGCGGCCGCCACGCTCATCCAGCGGATCGGGAGCGGCGCCGAAGGCGGCGTCGAGGTCGTCCTCGGCGGCAACAGTGAGGTGTCGAAGGCCTACGCGCTGGCGTTCCACACGACCGGCCGGATTCCCAGCAGCCTGCCGCACCGGGTCCTGCCCTCGGACCTCGACCGGGTCGATCACCGCATCCACGCCGACCGGCCTGGCGCGGTTCCCTACTTCAACTGGACCCGGATGACCGCCTCCGGCCCGGCGGCATCGACAGCGAACCTGCCCAAGCCGTTCAGCCAGCGGCAGCTCACCACCTTGGTCGGACCGCGAGACGACAACGCGATCGACCACTTCGAGCAGTCCGTCAAGGATTACCTCGCGCCGTCCCTGCTGCGTTCAGCGGGCACGGCCGAGATCCATGACCTGACGCTCGAGGGAAACAGCACGGTCGACTGGAACGCCGGTCCGTCGCTGCCCGGAGCGGTGCCGCAGCCCCGCACCAAGTCGGGCGTCACGATCAGCACTGGCCTGCCGTGCGCGGGTTGCCGGGACGCCGACCAGTTCTGGCCGAACCTGTACACGACCAGCAGCAATGGTGGCCGCCAGGCCATGGTCGGCATCGTCAACGACCCGTTCGGCGTCAGCCTGATCGTCTGGAATATGGAGACCTGCGCGCCGCCCGCCTGTGACGTGAGCCTCTTCAACGAGGCCGGCGACGAAGTCACGAAGAAGTTTGTTCCGGCCACGGTCTTCATCGGGCTCGGTGAGCCCGGCAACGCGGCGGACCCGGTCTCGGGGGGACAGCGATGAGGACCGACGTGAGCAAGGAGAACGTTGCGATGAACAGTGCGCCATCACGGTGGCGCCGGACGGCGAACCTCGCGGCAGTGGCGGCCGCCGCGCTGATGGCGTTGACGGGATGCGCGCTGAGCGCTGACGTCGTCGCCTACGACCTGCCGGCGGAATCAGCCCGCTACTCGTTCCAGGCGGAGACCAACGGGACCAAGACCGTGTGGGAGTACACCTCCGCGCAGCCGACCAAGAACGACGCGCCCCCGTCGCAGCCCTGCGTCGGCGACATCATCCAGAAGAAGCCCGGTCTTCCGTGCCGGCCCGAGCCGCTCATCTTCCTGAAGTACGACCTGGGCCTGGACCTGGACAACACCGCCAAGTCCGACGGTGTTCACCACATCACGGTCACCGGCTACTACCAGGAGCGGCTCAGCACCCCACCGACCGTGACCGAGTTGCGGGCGGAGGCCAGCTTCGACGGCGGTAAGACCTGGAAGTCGGCGAGTGTCAAGGCCAGTGGGAAGAACACCTTCACCGTGGACATCAACCACCCGAGCCGTGACGAGGCTCCGGCAGGGGTCGGGCTGCGGATCAGCGCTACCGACAGTGCGAAGGACACCGTCAAGCAGACCATCCCCAAGGCGTACCAACTGGGCTGAGGTGAACCGCTGAAGCGGTGAACCGGCCCGCAGGTCCACGGCCGGGGCGGGACGTGAGTCCCGTCCCGGCCGTCTCACCCGGCTCAACGGCCAGGGACGACAAACAGGCCAAGGAGCACACATGCTGACAGACGTGCTGGGACTGACCCCCGCAGAGTCGGAGACCTACCGCACGCTCATCTCGGTAGCCTCTGCCACTCCCGCCGAACTTGCCGAGTCCGTCGGCTGCGACACCCGCCAGGTCGTGCGCATCCTCGGCATGCTCGAAGCCCGGGGACTCGCCACGCGCAGCCTCGGGGACACCACCCGGTTCGTGGCCTCCCCACCGGCGGCAGCGCTCCGGGCACTGCTGATCGAGCGACAGAACGAGCTCAAGCTGGCGGAACTCGAACTCGACTCCCTCGACGAGATCTACCGCGCGGCCGCCCTCGGGCGCGGCGCCGCGGACATCGTCGATGTGATCCACGGCGCGGAGGCCATCCGGGAGCGCATCGGACAAATACAACTCGGCGCACGGAAAGAGGTCATGAACCTCGTCAAGGCGCCGGTCCTTTCGGTCGGCAACATGAGCGACGCCGCGGTCATCGCGCGCGGCGTCCGCTACCGCGTAGTACTCGAACGTGCGCTGCTCGACGAGGGAGCCCTGCCGATCGACGAGGTCGTCCAGGCGCGGGCCAAAGGAGAGGAGTTCCGCACCGCAGAGGCGGTGCCACTGAAACTCTTCATCGTGGACCGAGAGTTCGCCTTTGTTCCCCTCCTCGGTTCGGCCAGTGCCACAAAGCCGGGAGCCCTGCTCGTGCACGCGAGCACCTTGCTTGATGCGCTGATAGCACTCTTCGAGTCCGAATGGGAGAAGGCAACGGAGTTTGCCACCTCCGCAGGCGCCCTGCGCAACGCGCCGGCCATCGACGACCTGGACGCACAAATCCTCAGCCTGTCACTGACCGGCCTCGCCGACAAAGCGATCGCCGCCCAACTGAACAGCTCCCTGCGCACAGTGCAGCGCCGGGTCCGGAATCTGATGGACATCGCGAAGGTGCAGAATCGCATTCAACTGGGCTACCGGGCGGCGCGGCTGGGCTGGCTCGAAACCGAGCCGGCCGACAACCGGACCACATGAACCCTGGTGGACACGAACTGCCTTGCACAGGTGCCGCGGCCGGTGGCCCTGCCACCGACCGCGGCTGTTGCTCACCGGGGCAGAATCAGTGAGGCAGGGTGCCCGGGTCGGTCGCCCAGCCGGTGTTGGCCCGGTCGCTCACCTCGAACGACAGGGAGCCGCCTCGGCGCACGAGCGAGCCGTCCGCCCAGGAGGAGTTGTGCTTCTTGCCGTTGAGGGTCGCCGAGTCCACGTACAGGTTGGCACGGGATGCCTGGGGTGCGTCGATCGTGATCTCCTCCCGGTCCCCGGCGCCCGCGATGACGGCGTGCGGGAAGACCGGAGTGCCCAGCAGCAGGTCGGCCGAGCCCGGTGCCTTGGGGTAGATGCCGAGCGCCGCGAAGACGTACCACGCCGACATGGTGCCGAGGTCGTCGTTGCCGGGGAGGCCGGCGGGGCCCGTCCCGTACACGGTGTTGAGGATCTGGCGGACGGTCTCCTGGGTCTTCCACGGCTTGCCGAGGGCGTTGTACAGCCACGGGGCGTGGATGCCTGGCTCGTTGGTGGGGTCGTAGCGCAGGGCGTCGCCGCCGCGGATGGACCAGGAGCCGTCGGGCTTGTGGAAGAAGTCGTCCAGGCGGGCCGCTGCCTTGTCGCGTCCGCCCATGGCGGTGGCGAGCCCCTGGACGTCCTGCGGCACCATCCACAGATAGGTGGCGGCGCTGCCCTGGGCGAAGCCGAGGCCGGAGGCGGGGTTGAACGGGGTCACCCAGGAACCGTCGACGTTGCGGGCCTGGATGTAGCCGGCGGTCGGGGTGGCAGCGGGGTTGAACACGTTCTTCCAGTAGCCGCCGCGCTCGCTCAGCGTCTTGTACTCCTCGTCACGGCCCAGCAGCTGGGCCCACTGTGCGAGAGCGGCGTCGGCGACGGAGTCCTCGAGCGTCTCGGCGGCGCCGCCCCAGCAGTGGCACTGATCCTGCGCGGCGTAGCCGGACTTCATGTACTGGGCGAGGTTGGGACGATTGCCCTCGCACTGGCCCGGGCAGCCCGCGTCGGACAGCCCGGACGGGTGCGGCACGGTGGCCTGGCGGTACAGGGAGTCGAAAGCGCCCTGGACGTCGAAGTTGCGGACGCCCATGGCGTAGAACGTCGCCAGGGTGGCCGCCGAGGGATCGCCGGTCATGACGTGGGTGGCGCCGCTGATGTGCACCCAGCGGTCCCAGACCCCGTCGTTCTGCTGCGCGAAGTTGTACAGCGACTGGGCGAAGTCGCCCGCGACGCGCGGTTCGAGCAGGGCGAGCAGCTGCACCTGGGCCCGGTACTGGTCCCAGCCGGAGAAGTTGCTGTACTGCGCCTTCTGGCCGCGGGCGAGTGCATGGACCTTGCGGTCCATGCCCACGTAGGTGCCGTCGCGGTCGCTGATCAGGTTGGGCTGCTGCAGGGAGTGGTAGAGGGCGGTGTAGAAAGCGGCACGGCGGCTCTCGTCGCCTCCGCTGATCTTGACGGACTTCAGCGCCCTGTCCCAGGCGCCCTTCCCGGCCTTCGCCACGTCCTCGACGCTCGCGGTCGGGGCGATCTCACCGCGCAGGTTCGCCTCCGCACCGGCCAGGGAGACGTAGGAGATCCCGACGCGCATGGTGACATCGTTGTCGGTCGACGGATCGAAGGAGACGTATCCGCCGGAGCCCCGGCCTGCCCGGTCGGCGCCGGTCAGGTAGCCCTCGCCACCGTCGGCGCTGGTGGACCCGGGGGAGAGCTTGTCGTCGTGCCAGGTACCCACGCCGGAGAAGCCGCGGTCGAAGGCGGCGGTGAAGTACAAGCGGTAGTAGCTCTTGCGGTTGTTGTTGGGCGTACCGCCGTTGGCGCGCCTGCCGCAGAACGCGCCGGTCTCCACCCAGCCGGTGACCTTGTTGTGCGCGGTGTCGATGTCGACGTGGGCGTCCTCGCTGCCGTTCAGAGAGTTGGAGACCCGGAACAGCAGGTTGGCGGGCTTGTCCTTGGGAAAGGTGAAGTCGGCCACGCCGGCTCGCTCGCTGACCGCCAGGTCGGTGGTGACACCCGAGTCGAGGCCCACCCGGTAACGGCCCGGCTCGGCCTTCTCGTTCGCGTGCGAGAAGTTCGCCGCGTACTTCGCGTCCTTGGTGTCGGCGGTGGGCGAGGAGTCCACAGCGCCGGCGAACGGCATGACCGGCACGTCACCGGCTGCTCCCGGGTGACACCCCGCGCCGTTGATGTGCGTGAGGGAGAAGCCCCGCAGACGGGTGGTGTTGTAGGAGTACCCGTTGGCGGCGGCGGTGTTGGTCTGGTCGCCCGCGGTGCTGGTGGGCGACCAGGCGATCATCCCGAACGGCACATTGGCGCCGGGGTAGGTGTTGCCGCCGTTGCTGGTGCCGATGAGCGGGTCCACATACTGAACGGGGTGCGGGACCGGGGCCGCCGCGGTGGAGTCGGCGATTGCTGCGGGACTTCCGAGCATCGGGAGGAGCAGCCCGGCCGAGATGACGGCAACGCCGGCGGCGATGGCTGGACGGTGGTCCCGTGTTCTCCGGAACATTTGCATGTTGAAGCACTTTCCTTTCGTGCGTACTGCGCATTCCGGGCTTCCCTTATGGAGTGCAAACGCCCGGAACAGGCGAGAAGTTAGGCGGGCCGCGCAGGCGTGACGCGGCCCCCCGCGTTACCTCGGATGAATTCCTTGTGAACCATGGCCTGTGGAGGCGAGGGACTCCGCTGCGCCGCCCGGCAGGGTCTCGGGCGGGAGCGCTGCCGTCGAACAGGCCCTCCCCGGCCGGGCCGGCCCGGCCGGGGAGGGCAGGGGTTGATGAGTTCGCGATTGCCCTGTTGTGGAGCTGTTGCGCCTGCAACCCGTGTCCGCGCTGCCGCCGTTGCCGGGCAGGAGGCAGCGTGGACGGGGCTGCGGTCGGCGTTCTGCCGGGGCGTTGCCGGGCCTCGAGCGGTTAGCGGCCGCGCTGGTGGAGCTCCAGGTCCGTGACCACGGGGCGGTGGTCCGACGCCTCCGTCGCGACTTCCTGGGCACCCACCACGGTGATGTCAGGGGAGACGGTCACAAAGTCGATGCGCTTGACCGGGTTGATCGCCGGGTACGTCCCGCCGATGTTCGGTGCGGTGTCCCGCAGATGCTGCCACAGCGGCGCCAACTCCGGGGCCTTCGCCTCGGCGTTGAAGTCGCCGACCAGGACCTTCGGGCCGGAGTCGGCCGCAAGCACATCGAGCATGTCCGCCACCTGGGCCTTGCGGACCGACGGGTTGCCCCGGTAGTCCAGGTGCGTGTCGTAGACGTGCACGTGCGAGCCATTGACGTTGACCGTCACCTCGGCGAAGCCGGGCGCCGGGGCCGGCACCGGATTGGGCGTCTGGGTGGAGAGCCGGGTGATGTCGTGGTTCTCGGCCTCGAGTATGGGGTAGCGGCTCAGCACAGCGACGCCGTACTGCGGCCGGTCCCCGCCCTGGGTGGCCGGGTCCATGTCGTAGATCGGTGCGAAGAACACCTGCATGTCCAGCTTATCGGCCAGCGAACGGGCCTCGTCGACGAAATTGCTACGGGCACCCCAGTGCACGTCGACCTCCTGGAGGCCGACCACGTCGGCGCGCAGACCGCGGATCGCCTCGGCGGTGCGGTCGAGGTCGAAGACGTTGTCCTCGCCGGCCCCGGCGTGGATGTTGTAGGTCGCCACCCGCAGCGACACCGCCGGGGCCTGCGACCCGGGGACGTTGGCGTCCGCGGCCGTCGCCGGTGCCACCGAGGCGAGCACGGCGGTGACTGCGAGTACGGCAGCGGCGGCACGGCTGCCGCGGACGGGACGTCGGAAATCGAGCTTCATGTCTACTCCGGATCGATCAGATGATGGTGAGGCCGGCACCGAACGGGAACAGGGGCGTTCCCGGACGGGTGGGATCGGGGATGGTCACGGGCAGTCGTCCGGCGGGCTGGATCGCCCCGGTCAGCACCCCGGCGAGGGAGCGCATCGCCACGTCGTTGAACGCATAGGTGGTGAGGTAGGTGGGCACCTCGGGGAAACACATCACGTCGTACGGGTCGCGCACGGCCACCACGACGACCCGGGCACCGGACGCCAGCAGCGCCTCGACCAGCTGCTGCTGGCCGGGATCGGCGGCCGCGCGGTTGGTGAGCACCACCGTGGCGCCGTGCGACCGCGCGGCCGCGACGGCGGCGTCGATGCGCGCCCGGGACGGCTTCGCCCCGGTGCTCAGGACGTCCATCGCCAGGCCCCGGTCGGTGAGCGCCCGGCCCAGGGCCGCGGTGGTCGTCGGCGCCGCCGGGTCGTCCCATCCGGTGATAAGCACCCGGTCCGTCGGTCCGAGCGGGAGCGCGCCGGCCTCGTCGCGCAGCAACGTCGTGGTGCGGTCGGTGATCCGCTGCGCGACGGCGAGGTGGTCCGGTGTGCCGACCGTGTCCGCGACGTCCGCGGTGCCGACGAACGGCGCGCGGACGATTCCGCGGCGCCACTTCAGCCGCAGCACCCGGGCCACCGACTCCTCGATGCGGCGCTCGGTGAGCTCACCCCTGCGGACCGCGGCCAGGACCGCCTCGTAGGCGATCCGCATCACCGGCGGGTTGACCAGCATGTCGGCGCCCGCCTTGAGCGCGAGCACCGGCACTCGCTCGTCGCCGTACTTCTGCCGTACGCCGGCCATACCGAGCGAGTCGGTCACCACGACGCCGTCGAAGCCGAGCTCTTCGCGCAGCAGCCCGGTGAGGATCGGGTGGGACAGGGTGGCGGGGTCGCCGGACGGGTCGAGCGCCGGCACGACGATGTGAGCGGTCATCAGCACATCGGCGCCGGCAGCGATGGCGGCCCTGAACGGAGGCAGGTCGATCCGGTCCAGCTCCGTGCGGGAGTGGTTGATGACCGGCAGTCCGCTGTGGCTGTCGACCGCCGTGTCGCCGTGGCCGGGGAAGTGCTTGACGGTCGCGGCCACACCGGCGGCCTGGTAGGCGCGCACCTGCGCGGCCACCATCTCGGCGGCCAGCTCGGGGGATTCGCCGAAGGAGCGCACTCCGATCACCGGGTTGGCCGGGTTGACATTGACGTCGGCCACCGGCGCGAGGTTCTGGTTGACGCCGACGGACCGCAACTCCTGCCCGGTGATGCCGGCAGCGATGCCCGTGTCGGCGACGCTGCGTCCGGCGGCGAGGGCCATGTTGCCGGGGAACTGGGTGGCCGGCGGCCCCAGCCGCACCACCGCACCCTGCTCCTGGTCGATGCTCAGCAGCAGCGGCACTCGTGACGGCTGCTCGAGGGCCACCCGCTGGACGCCGTTGGAGAGTCCGGCGACCTGCTCGGGCGCACGGGTGTTGCCGGCATAGGCGAAGTACACGAAGCCACCGAGGTGGTAGCGGGCCACGGCCTGTGCCGCATTGTCCACTCCGAGGAAGGACTGGTTGGTGCGGACCGCGTCGGGGTCGCTGGTGTCCGCGGACTCGCCGTACACGCGGGTGGTGAACAGCTGGCCGACCTTCTCCTCCAGCGTCATCCGGCTGAGCGTGGAGTTCACCCAACCGGTCTCGGCGGCAGGGGCCGGTGGCGCGGTGGCGGCCATGGCGCGCGGCGCGTTGAGCGCGACCGCGGTTGCCGCAGTGACGCCGGCCGCGAGGATCGCTCGACGGCTGACGGAATGTTCGGGAAATGGCATGCGGCGCTCTCCAGGTATGGAACCAGAACCGCCTCACAAAGGCGGAGACACAACGAGCCGAGAAATTAGGGAACTTCGATGAATCGCTGACTGTAGATCACCGAAGCGCATATGACTAACTGATGACATCCATATGTCCCGGAACCCGGGTCCGACGGTCTGTTCGGAAATCAGCCCAGCCCAGGGGCGGGCTACCGCAGTACCGCTGAACTCCCCGTTTCGGTTTGTTGACTTGGCTGCGGCTGAGAGGCCGTCTACTTACCGGTCAGCGGGCTTGTCCGGTCGAACAGGGGGTCTGAAACACGTCTGGGTGCGGCTGAGCCGGGCAATTGGTGAGGGTTCATCGGAGAATCCTGTTGAGTGGATGGCGTAATTCGCCGTGTCATAAATACGCCACTCGTTTCCTCTTGCAGCGGTTGTGGGGTGCTGCGTCAAATGGGGGACCGGCACATGAATGCCTTCCGCTGTTGACCGGACTACAGCGCATGGGTCGACCTCAGTTCAGCGGTAGGGGAGTCACACGTTTCCCATGTCAGGCAAGGGGGACCAGCCGCGTGGAAGATCTCCGCGCGGCTGGTCGCGCTGAAGGCGGCCTTGGCCGTCATGGGGGCGGGCTTGCCCGGCCGGCGGTGGCCCTCACTCGGACGGTGTCGGCCGCCGGGCCTCGCTGACCTACCCGGTCCGTCACGTCGATGGTCGCGCAGGTCTTCCGACCCGCACGCTGCAGACGCTGTGGGAGTCAGACGGCCAGGGCCGGCTGCCCGTGGTCCGCGATGCCGCCTCCTGCACCCGCGGCCTGGAGCAACTGCCCGGGAGCCCGTCAGTCCGACCGCGCCCGCTTCACCTTCCTGCGCTTCGTCGACAGCGTTGCCCTAAGAGACGGATTCGGGCAACTCGACGAAGAGCATCGGGTGTTTGCGGGTCAGTCGGAGTAGGCGCACCGGAATCCGATGTGACCGGCGGAGCTGTCGGGAGCGTTGGAGGTGCGGGCGGCGACCCGGTAGCGGTTGCAGGAGTGGGTGGGACAGCGCATCAGGCCGGGCCGCGGGAGGAAGTGGCGGAAAGTTCTCGGCAGCGCTTTTTCCAGGATCGGATCATATTCAGAGAAGGTCTGGCTCACAAGAGGTAGGTGGTTTGTCACCGCCGACCATTGCCTCACGTGCTTGTCGTCCCGTCCCGAAGCAGTAGGGTCACCGCCCCGAGGGCCGCGGCGTTGACTCCCAGATCCGCCTGCACAACATCCACCCGTTCCGCCGCACGCGGCAGGGTCAGCCGGCTGATCGCCTGGCGGATCGGGTCCAGGACCAGCGACCCCAGCTGCGCCAACTCCCCTCCCACCACGATCCGCGACGGATCCAGTTGCGCCGCAGTTCCGGCAAGTACCCGGCCCAGCCGGTCGGCAGCGGTGGAGACCACTCGGGTCGCCGTCGGGGAAAGGTTGCGCACGGCGGCGATCAGGGCATCCAGGTCGGCCAGGGCAAGACCCTGTCGGGCGCACTGTTCCAGCAGTGCCGCGCCTCCGGCGACCCCTTCGAGGCAGCCCCGGCCACCGCAGTGGCAGGGCTTCCCGTTGGGATCAACGCTCACATGGCCGATCTCGCCCGCGCGCCCGTGCGCCCCGGTCACAGCTCGACCGCTGACCACCAAGCCGCCGCCGATTCCGGTGGACCAGCGCACATACACAAGATCCTCCACCGAGCGTCCCGCGCCCCAGGTCGCCTCGGCCAGGGCCTCGGCGCGGGAGTTGTTGCCCAGCACCACCGGCACCCCGAACTCCTCGGCCATGCACGTCCGCAGCGCTTCGATCTCCTCGGGCTTCCACTCGACGCCCACGAGTCCGACGAGGCCCGCGCCGATCGCGGTCAGTGTCGACGGGGCGACCGCCGCCTCATCGGCCGTCCGTCGCAGCAGGTCCGCCGCCGCGGGGGCCACTATGTCGGCGCGCACCGCGGAAGGCAGGTCGTGCATGCCGCTGGCCACCACCTCGTGCGAGGTGTTGACGATGACGAGGCGCATCCGGTTGCGGCCGATGTCGAACCCCGCGTACAGGCCGGCGGAGGGATTGAGCACGACCCGGGTCGCCGGCCGACCGCGGCCGCGCCCTGCGGTGTCGTCGGCGCTCTGCTCGACCAGGACGCCGCCTTCGAGGAGTCCGGCGACGATGCTGAACAGCGTGGTTTTGGGCAGGCCGGTGCGCCGGCTCAGCTCTGCGCGGCTGAGCGCACCCGATCGGCGAAGCTCTGCGAGAACCAGATCATCGTAGGCCGACCTGTTGCGGCGGGCAGGAGTAGTAGTCACCGCAGCATGATGCGCTCTTGTTCGTTATTCGGGCAAAGTCTGGAAGAAATCACCGCTGCCGCGGCAGGGGCCTCCGAGTGCAGCGAGTCGTGCTTCCGTAGTGGCGGACGGGTCCGGGTGAACACACTCCGTCCGTCCTGACCAATACCCGCGTGGCACCGCTGATGCGCAGGTCGCCGTGGGTCTGGGAACGGGAAGCGACGGCCGGGCGCGGGGGCCGCGACTGGGAGGGACCGGGCCGGCTGCAACCGTCCAAGAAGGGATTCCGGTGTAGACCTCTTGTCGTCGCCCCGCACTCAATACGATCTGTTTTCGGAATAATTTTTGATCCTGTTCCGTCACTGCCTCGCCGCACACATCGCGGGACCCCGCACCGTCCGACGCTCGTACGAGCCTCCGCTGCAGACAGTGACATCACACGCCACCGGCGCAAGACGCCGGTCAGGCCTGTACCCCCGCATCCATGACACGCAATGCCCGACACCAGGAGGCGTCATGCAGCACCTCAAGCGTCGAACGTTCCTTGTCGGCGTGACCGGAGCCGTCGTCATGACAACCGTCGGGACGCCGGCCCGGGCCTCGGACGACAGCGGCACCGTGGTCGCGTTCCCGCTCGTGCACGGCGGCCTCGGCAAGGCGACGGTGCTGTGGTGGGGCGGCGCCACCGCACGCTTCGCGGCCTCTGAACTGGCCGACTACGTGGAGAAGATGAGCGGTGCCCGCCTTCGGATCCTGCGTGCACAGCCCCAACAGCAGCCGCAGACGGCAACCTCCGGAGTGCTCGTGCTCCCCGGCAGTCAACGCCAGGCAACCGCCTTCCCGCAGGTGTTGCTGACCGAGGCCGACACACGGCTGCGCGACCAGGCCACCGACACCTACCTGCTCAGCGCCGCGCCGCTCGGTGTACTGCTGGGCGGGGTGGGCGACCGAGGCGTGGTGCACGCGACATACGCGCTGCTGGAGCAGCTCGGAGTCGGTTTCTTCGCACCGCAGTTCAGCTACTACCAGGGTGCCGCGCACCGCGGACGACCCGGACGTCCTCAATACGCCCGGTCAAGCGACGGCCCTGCGGACCAAGTACCAGGCTGCCGCGGCCGACGTCGCCGCGGCGCGAGCGAAGACCGACCGGAGCAGTGCCGCCGCGATCGTCCTCGACCGGCTCGCCTGGGGCTGCGAACTCGCCCTGGCCGACATCGACATCACGCGGTACACCCAGGTCGGCGATCAGGCGGGCAAGCAGCAGGCGATGGCCCTCTACCGCCGACTGACCCAGCGGCACCGCTTCAACGGCATCCAGCTCGAATCGGCCTACACGACCCCTCGCTACGGCGAACAGGTCACCCGGCAGCAGATTGCCAAGGAGTACCGCTCCCCGGCGTGGGGCTACCTGCCGCAGATCCGGTTCAGCGTGCAGCAGGGGGCCTCCGTCGATGTGACGATCACGGCGCAGGATGTCGACTTCCAGGGGCACGACGTGGAGTGGACACTCACTACGCCCCAGGGACTCACGGCCGAGCGCACCCAGGGCCGTCTGCGAGCCTCGGGCCCGCTCGAGGCTTCGGAAACGGTCCGCCTGAGCGTCGGCACCGACGTCGCACCTGGGAACTACGCCGTCGCCTTTGCCGAAGACGGCCGGGAACTGACGTCAGCTCAGTGCGCCGTCACTGTGTCCCGGTAGCAACCTGCCGGCCATCCCCGACCCGGCGACCCACCGGATCACCATGGACACCGAGCACCCGGCGTGGTTCCCGCTGTCCACAACGACGAGCACCGACGCAACTCGGTGGCGTTCGGCGTGGAGATCAGGAAGGCTCGCGCGCATGATCTCGGTATTGCAGAACATAGCGATCGACTGTGCGGATGCCTACGAGCTGGCCCGGTTCTGGAGCAATGTGACTGGTCGTCCGCAGCATCCGGAGGACAGGCCGGGTGCCCGCGAGACTCAGGTGCTGCTGGCGGAGGGCCCGGTGCTGCACTTCAACCAGGTGCCCGAGGCCAAGACGATCAAGAACCGGATCCATCTGTGTTTGCGCCCTGAGACCTCGCGTGATCAGGAGGTGGACCGGCTGCTGGGTCTCGGTGCCACCTTTGTCGCCGATCACCGGAATCCCGATGGTTCAGGCTGGGTCATCCTTGCTGATCCCGAAGGTAACGAATTCTGCGTTCTGCGCAGTGAGTCCGACCGAGCCGCCATGAATTCCTGACGCTCACGCCCCGTCCTGGCGGGTTTCGTATTCGCTCTCTGTCGCTACCCGCCGAGGTTGTAGACGCGCATCGCGTTCAGGCGGAAGAGGGCGTCCTTCTCGACCGGGCTGAGCGAGTCGGTGAGTCGGTCCGTGATGCGCACGACCTCGCTGTAGCCGGCTTCCAGCGTCGATACCGGCCAGTCGGAGCCGAAAAGCAGACGCTGGGGTCCGAATGCCTCCAGCGCGGTCTCGACGTAGGGCTGAAGGTCCTCGATCCGCCAACTGCCGGGGACGGCTTCGGTGAGCAGGCCGGAGAGTTTGCACACGGTGTTGGGCAGCGCGGCGAACTTCCGGAGGTCGTTCGACCAGGGATCGAGCGCGCCGGTGGCGATGGGGGGCTTGCCCAGGTGGTCGAGGACGAAGGTCAGCCCGGTCAGGCCGGCCGCTGCGGCGACGGCGGCGGGCAGTTGGTGCGGCTTGACGACGAGGTCGTAGGCGAGACCGGAAGCAGCGACGGCGAGCAGACCGCGCCGGACGTCCGGGCGCAGCAGCCAGTGCGGGTCCGGCTCCTCCTGAACCTGGTGCCGGATACCCACCAGCCTGTCCCCGCCCGGTTGTTCGCGGAGCCTGTCAAGGGCGTCGGCGACGTCCGGGGCGGTGAGATCGATCCAGCCGACCACCCCGGCGACGAGTCCGCCCTCGGTGGCCAGGGCCAGCAGCTCGGGGGTCTCCGCCGGCACGGTGACGGTCTGCACCACGACGGTGGCGGTGACCCCCGCTGCGCGGGCCTCGGGCTCGAGGTCGGCGACGGCGAAGGACCGGTTCAGCGGGGCGAGGTCCTCACCTGTGATCCAGCCCTGCGGCCGGACCTTCAGGTCCCAGACATGGTGGTGTGCGTCGATGATCCGGCGGTCGGTCACAGTTCCTCCGTGGTGACGGTGATGAGGTCCAGAGTGCGGGGACCGTGGATGCCGTCCACGTCGGTTACCTGCAACATGTCGGTGAGGAACTCGGTGAGTTCGTGGACCCGCGGGACCGGATCGGAGACCTCGTACCGGAGCGCGGCGTCGCCGTATTCCTCGGTCGGCGTCGAGTGGTTCTCCCTCACCATTTTGGCGCAGGAGGCGGACGGGGTGACGACGGCGTCGTAGTGCCGGAAGGTCCGCGCGAACCGGGCTACCAGCGGCACGGTGTCCGGGCGGTGGCCGGTGGTGACATGCATCTGGCCGCAGCAGGTCTGCTCCAGCGGGAACTCCACCGTGTGGCCGCGCCGTTCGAGCAGACTGACACCGGCTCGGCCGGTTCCGGGGAAGAGCGTGTCGTTGAAACAGGTGACGAACAGCGCTATGCGCATGGCGGCTGGTCTCTTTGCGGGAAGGGCAGGTGGTCGGGCAGCAGGCCTGCGGTCCGCAGCTCCTGCCAGAGCGCGTCCGGGATGTCCAGGCTGAGCAGCCGGGCGGCGTCGGCGACCTCCTCGGCCGACCGGGCACCGATCAGCACGCCGGCGACGGCCTGCGGGGCGAGGGCGAATCGGACTGCCGCCGCGCGCAGCGGCACGCCATGGCGCTCGCAGATGGTCTGCATCCGCAGGGCGCGGTCGACGAGTTCGGGTGGGGCAGCGGCGTAGTCGAAGGTGGCCCCGGGCCTCGGGTTTGCCAGGACTCCGGAGTTGAAGACGCCACCCACGACGACCGACACGGCGCGCCGGGCCGCCTCGGGCAGCAGCTCGGCCATCGCACCCTGGTCGAGCAGGGTGTACCGTCCGGCCAGCAGCACAGCGTCGATGTCGGTGTCGCGGACGAAGCGGGCCAGTATCTCGGACCGGTTCATGCCGACGCCGATCGCGCGCACCACGCCCTCCGCGCGCAGCTGTTCAAGTGCCGGGTAGGCCTGGCCGATGGCCTCGGCGAAGTGGTCGTCGGGGTCGTGCAGATGGACGATGTCCACGCGGTCCAGACCGAGCCGTTGCAGGCTGGCCTCCAGGCTGCGCCGCACGCCGTCGGCGCTGAAGTCCCACACCCGGCGGTGGGTCGCCGGCACGGCGAAGCCGTGGGCGAGATCGTCACCTGCCGGGTGTGGAACGGGTTTCAGCAGCCTGCCGACCTTGGTGGCGACGGTGTACTCCGCCCGGGGGCGGTCGCGCAGGGCCGCGCCCAGGCGGCGCTCGGAGAGGCCGAGTCCGTAGTGGGGTGCGGTGTCGAAGGAGCGGATGCCCGCCGCCCAGGCCGCCTGGACCGTCCGGGCGGCGGACTCGTCCGTGACCGGGGCGAAGAGGTTGCCGATCCCGGCGGCCCCGAAGGACAGCCGGGTGACCGTCGCGGTGCTGCGGCCGAGCTGTGCTTGTCGCATGGCGGTATCCCTCCTCATCGGGTGCTCGGCCGCAGTCGCAGGCCGGCCATGCCGCCGTCCACCGCGACGGCCGTGCCGGTGACGGAGGCCGCGGCGGGCGAGGCGAGGTAGGTGACAGCGGCGGCCACCTCCTCGGCGGTGACCAGGCGGCCGTGGGGCTGGCGGGCGTCGAGTGCGGCGCGTTCGGCCTCCGGGTCCTCGGCGGCGTCGAGCAGGCGCCCAACCCACGGGGTGTCCACCGTTCCGGGGTTGACGCAGTTGACCCTGATGCCCTCGCGGACATGGTCGGCGGCCATGGCACGCGTGAGCGACAGCACCGCGCCCTTGCTCGCCGAGTACAGCGCGCGCTGCGGCAGTCCGGCGGTGGCGGCGATCGAGCAGGTGTTGACCACCGAGGCGTGGTCCGAGCGGCGCAGGTACGGCAGGGCGGCCCGAGTGGTGCGGACGATGCCCAGGACGTTGACGTCCAGGACGCGGTGCCACTGGTCGTCGGGGTTGTCCTCCACCGTCCCGGCTGCGCCGATGCCGGCGTTGTTGACGAGGATGTCGACCCCGCCCAAGGCCTCGGCCGCCTGCTGGACGGCCGCGCGTACCGAGGCGTCGTCGCCGACGTCGGCGGTGAAGCCGACCAGGGGCTCGCTCACCGTTTCCGGGGCGAGGTCGAGGACGGCCACCCGCGCGCCGCGCTCGGCGAGCAGGGTGGCGGTGGCGAGGCCGATGCCGGAGGCGCCGCCGGTGACGAGCGCGGTGAGCCCGTCAAGATCCTTGGTCATGCTGCGACCTCTCCGTCGGGATGATGATTGACCATCAGGTTTCTTTGCTGTGGAAGCAGTCTTGTGAGCAGCGGCAGGTGCCGGCTGTCACGCGCTGATGAAGGTCTGGCGCTGGGTGCCGAGGCCGTCGATGGACAGCTCCACCACATCGCCCGCGCGCAGGTACGGGGTCCCCGGAAGGCCGAGGGCCACACCGGCCGGCGTTCCGGTGTTGATCACGTCGCCCGGCCGGAGCACCATGTACTGGCTCAGATAGCAGACGAGGTAGTGGACGCCGAAGATCATGTTCTTGGTGTCGCCGTCCTGGCGTACTTCGCCGTTGACGGCCAGCCGCAGGCCGAGCGCCTGCGGGTCGCCGACCTCGTCCTGGGTCACCAGCCAGGGGCCCAGCGGGTTGAAGGTCTCGCAGGACTTGCCGAGGTCCCACTGGGCGGAGTACTCGAGCTGGAATTCACGCTCGGAGACGTCATTGCTGATGGCATAGCCGGCGATGCACTCCGCGGCCTCGTCGGGGTCGGCCAGGTAGCGGGCCTCCTTGCCGATGACGACCGCAAGTTCGACCTCCCAGTCGGTCTTCACCGAGCCGCGGGGGATCAGCACCCGGTCGTACGGCCCGACCACGGTTGCCGGGTCCTTCATGAAGACCACCGGCCGTTCGGGGACGGCGGCCCCGGTCTCCTCCGCGTGATCGCGGTAGTTGAGGCCGACGCAGACGACCTTGCCGGGACCGGCGATCGGCGCGCCGATCCGCAGGCCCGTTGTCTCGAGTACGGGCAGCCCGCCCTGGGCCAGGGCGTCGCGTACCCGGTCGAGTCCGCCGGAGGCGAGGAATGCCCCGTCGATGTCACGGGTCAGGCCCGAAAGGGCGAACGCGCGGCCGTCGTCGCCGAGGACGGCCGGGACCTCCTCGCCGGGTGCGCCGAGACGCAGCAGCTTCATGTCGTACCTTCCAGTGGTGCGGAGGCCGGGCCTCCATGGCTCGCATGCCTCTGTCTGCATGCATCGGGTGAATGTGCGGGGCCTTGGTGGCCGAACGGTCGGGCACGGTCAGCTACTCCATGAGGAATACCTGTTCCATCTCCGTCCACCACTCGCCCTCGCGCGCTGTCGACAGTTGTCGCTGGCACTGGTCGGTGAGCTTCCACCACTCCTGTGTCACCGGGTCCCTGGCGATCGAGGCCATGTCAGCGGCGAAGTCGTCGCCCCGGTACTCGAAGTAGGCGAACAGCAATCCGTCGTTGTGGAAGATGGAGTAGTTCGTGATGTGATGCGCCTGCAACGCTGCCAGGACACCGGGCCACGGCTCGGCGTGCAGCCGCTTGTACTCCTCCAGCTTTTCGGGCCTCGCTGCGATGACCATGCCGAATCTGCGCATGGATGGATTCACCACTTCTCTGTCATGCGGCCGGTCGGTCGACGTGGTGCACGAGGCCGATCACGGCTTGGCTCGTCTCGGCGTAGTCGTGGCTGTTGTCGACGGTTCCGGTGACCTTGAAGTCCCGCATGACGACGATGCGGTCGGCGAGTGTCACCATCTCCGGCAGGTCGCTGGTGATCAGCAGGATCGCCATGCCCTCGGCGGCGAGCTGCCAGATCACTTGGTGGAAGGCGGCCTTGGTACGGATGTCGATGCCGACGGTGGGCTCGTCGATGATGAGGATCTCGGTGTCGGCGGCCAGCCACTTGGCCAGACTGACTTTTTGCTGGTTGCCGCCGGACAGCTGGCCGACGAGCTGTCCGGTTCCGGACGTCCTGATCCCCAGCCGCTCGGTGTACTCCTCGGCGAGAGAGCGTTCCCGCCGCCGGGCCACGTAGCCCAGAGCCCTGCGGATGCGGGGCCAGACCGTGGCTGCGATGTTCATCGTCAACGGCTGGTCGAGGAAGAGACCTTCCTCCTTGCGGTTCTCCGGGACGTAGCCGATGCGGTGGGTGTTGAGCGCCTGACCGACGTTGCCGATGCGGGCCTCCTGTCCGGCCACGAGGATCCGGCCGCCGGTGATCCGGTCCAGGCCCAGTACTGCCTTCGCCAACTCGGTACGCCCCGCGCCGACCAGGCCGTAGAGCCCGACGATCTCGCCGCGGCCCACGTCGAGGCTGACGTCGCGATGCCCGGACGCGGTGGAGACGGAGTCGAGTTCCAGCGCGGCCGGCCCCTCCTCGTCGCGGGTCCGCGGGGGGAACGTCACCTGCTGGTGGCTGCGGCCGACCATCAGTCCGACCACCTCGTCGCGGCTGTGCGCGGCCAGCGGGGCCGCTTCCAGCACCGACGCACCGTCGCGCAACACCGTGACGGTGTCGGCGACCGCGAAGACCTCCTCCAGCTTGTGGCTGACCAGCAGGATAGACGTGCCCTGGTCACGCAGTCGCCGGACCACCTCCAGCAGCCGGTCGGCCTCGGCCAGGGTCAGCGCCGAGGTCGGCTCGTCCAGCAGAAGGACGCGATTGTCCCCCGACAGTGCCTTGGCGATTTCCACGAGTTGCATCTGCGCGACCGACAGCTCCTTCACCGGGGTGTCGACGTCCAGGTCGAGGCCGATCAACTCGAGGCAGCGACGCGCGTCCTCGCGCATCCGGTCGCGGTCGACGAGCCCGCGGCGGGTGGGTGTGCGGTGCAGGGTGGTGTTCTCCGCGACGGAGAACTCGGGCACGAGATTGCGCTCCTGGTGGACGACACCGATGCCTGCCCTGACCGCGTCGAGCGGCGAGTGGAGCGTGATCTGACGGCCGGCCAGGGACAGGGTCCCTGCGTCGGGGCGGTGCACCCCGGTGAGGATCTTGATCAGGGTCGACTTCCCGGCGCCGTTCTCCCCGAGGAGAGCGTGGACCGAACCGGGGTCCATGCGCAGGGTGGCGCCGTCCAGGGCTCGGACCCCGGGGAACCGCTTGACCAGGCCTGCGGCGAGGAGTGCGGGCTTTCGTTCGGTCACGAGGGGCTCCCGGTGGTGTGCTGTTGCGGCGCGTCGGCGGCGGGACGCCGCGCGGCGCGGGCTCGTCGGGTCTCGCGGAGCCGACCGAGGATCACCGTGCCCAGGACGACCGCCCCGACGGTGAAGTTGACCCAGCTGGGGTCGAGTGAGTACTGCGCTCGGGCGACGTCGACGAGCCGGACCACGAAGGCCGCCAGGACCGTGCCGAGGACGGAGATCGCGCCGCCGGCGAGCGCGGCGCCTCCGATGATCGGCGCCGCGAAGCTGGGCAGGAGCCAGTCCACACCGATGCTGGTGTTCACCCCCGGTGCCGAGGCTGCGGTGAGCACCGCGGCGATGCCGACGACGAGCCCCGAGATGCTGTGCGCCAGGATGAGCGAGCGGTCGTTGGATATCCCCGACAGCCTCGCGGCCAGCGGGTTGCCCCCGCTTGCCAGCAGCCGCCGTCCGGCCGTGGCCCGGCGCAGGAAGAAGGCCAGGATCGCGGCGGTCGCCAGGGCGATCAGGAAGATCACCGGGACGTTGAGGAAGCTCGCGGATCCGAGCCTGCTGAGCGAGCTTTCAGGGAGGTCGATGGTGCGCGTCCCTGCGACCTTGTACTGCAGGCCGCCCAGGATCGTCATGGCGGCCAGGGTGACGATGAAGCCGTTGATCCGGGTGGTCACGACGAGCAGGCCGTTGGCCGCTCCGATGGCCGCACCTCCGGCCAGGGCAATGGCGACGGCGACGCCTGTGGGGACGCCGTGGTCGGCCATGAGCGCGCCGATGGAGACCGAGAGGAAGCCGCCCAGCGCGCCGACCGAGAGGTTCATCTGCCCGACGGCGAGGACGACGAGCTGGGCGAGCCCGATGAGGATCGGGACGGTCAGATAGACCAGGACACCGCGTACCGCGTTGCCGTGCAGCAAGCTGCCGTGCGAGCCGGCGACCAGCCCCGCGTACGCCAGGACGCTGACGACCGCGAGGGTCGCCTCCGTCGAGCGGCCGAGCCGCGGCAACCGCCGTACGCCCGCCCCGGGCATGCTCCGCGTGCTCATGTCGGGTGCTGTCTGGATGCTCATGAGGATGACACCGTCCTCCTGGTCGAGACCGCGGTCCTGATCCGTTCGGTGGAGAGCGCGAGAAGGAGGATCACGCCCAGGTAGATGTTGAGGTTCTCCAGGCCGACGCCGAGCGTGGTGAGCCCTTGGCGGATCACCTGGACCAGTGAGGTGCCGAGGAACGTGCCGATGACGGACACGACACCGCCGGTGAGCAGGGTGCCGCCGAGCACCGGCCCGAGGAAGGACGGGATCATGAACTCGCTGCCGATACCGGCGGTGAACGATCCGGAGGTGACGGCGAGCATGAATCCGGCCAGCCCGGCCAGCGTCCCGGAGAGGGCGTGCGCGGTGACGACCCGGCGTCCCGCCGGGATCCCGGAAAGGTTGGCGGCGGTGATGTTCGAGCCGACCACGAGCAGCTCGCGACCCAGCCGGGTCCGGCTGTAGAGGTAACCGACGAGCCCCATGGCCGCGAGGGTGAACAGCATCAGCTGCGGGACAGCCGGGGATCCGCAGACCTGGCCGACGCAGATATCGGCCAAGGAGTAGTCGCGCAGCTCCGCCATGCCCGCCGGCTTGGCCGTGAAGGCCGCCATGGTGGCGAACTGCGAGTAGACGAGGGACACCAGGCCGAGCAGGGCGAAGTCCATGGCCAGCGTCACCACGAAGGAGTTGACGCCGGTGGCGGTGATGATCCAGCCCGTCAGCGCGCCGATCGCGGCACCCGCGGCAAGTCCGATCACGAGGCCCACGTAGAGCGGCAGGTGCCAGTTCTGATAGGCCAAGCCCATGAACATCGCGGAGAACGCGGCCATCCGACCCACCGCAAGGTTCATGTGACCGATCGACAGCACGGCCAGCTGCGCGAGGCCCACCACCGTGATCGTCGCGATGTCCCGGAGCAGCGGGAAGACGACCAGCTGCTGGTCGAAGAACGCGCCGCGCATCGAGCCGAAGAGCACGACCAGGGCGGCGATCACCAGGAGCAGGCCCACTCGCTGAGCGAAGCCGGGCGAGCGTGGTGCGGAGCGGCGAGCCGACGACTGCTCTTCGGCTGAGTGCTCTTCGGCCGACCGCGGTTCGGCGGGCTGCTTGTTCTCGTCCACTCGGACCGTGGTCATGCCTTCCTCCGGTTGTCGATCTCGTCGAGGTCCCATGCGATGCCCAGGCCCGGGGCGTCGGGCGCGACCGCGTGCCCGTCCTCGACGAGCATCGGGCTGCGGGTGACGGCCCGGAGCTGGGGGATGTGTTCGACGTAGCGCCCGTTGGGGATCGCGGCGACCAGGCTCACGTGCAGCTCCATGAGGAAGTGCGGGCAGACGTCGACGTTGAAGGTCTCGGCGAGGTGGGCGACCTTCAGCCACGGCGTGATACCGCCGACCCGTGCCACGTCGACCTGCACGATGGACGCCGCGCCACGGGCGAGGTAGTCGCGGAACTGCGCGGCGGAGTAGAGGGATTCGCCCACCGCGACGGGTATCGAGGTCGACCGGGCGAGGGCGACGTGGCCCGCCACGTCATCGGCGGGCAGCGGCTCCTCGAACCAGGCGAGGCCGAGGGGCTCGAAGGCCGCGGCCCGCCGTCGGGCCTCGGCGTAGGTCATCGACTGGTTGGCGTCGACCATGATGTCGAGGCCCTGGCCCACCGCGTCGCGTACCGCGCTCAGCCGTTCGAGGTCCTGGTCGACGCGCTCCTTGCCGACCTTGAGCTTCACTCCCTGCCAGCCGGCGGCCTGCGAGGCGAGGGCTCCCTGCACCAGCTCCTCGGTCGACAGGTGCAGCCATCCGCCTTCGGTGTCGTAGAGCGGTACGCGTGGGCGGAAGCCGCCGGCCAGCTGCCACAGCGGCTCTCCGGCGCGCTTGCAACGCAGGTCCCACAGAGCGGTGTCGACCGCGGCCAGCGCGAGTGAGGTGATCGCGCCGACCGTGGTGGCCCGGGTGGAGGCGAACAGGTCGAACCAGATGTGCTCGATCTGGGCGGCGTCGGCGCCGATCAGCCGCGGCAGCAGGTGCTCGCGGAGCATCGCGAGCACAGACGTCCCGCCGGTGCCGATGGTGTACGAGTAGCCGGTGCCGGTACTGCCGTCGTCGATTGTCAGGTCGACGAAAACCGTCTCCTGCTTGAGGAACGCCTGGACAGCGTCGGTTCGAAGCGTCTCCACTTCGATGTCGGCCAGGTAGGCGGTAGCTTCGACGATCTTGGCCATGATTCTCATGTCCTTGGTTTCGGTGGCTGGAACCGTCCGGCGGTCCCGCGGGTCAGCCGGACGGCAGTGCGCGCTGCTGGTCAGGAGCAGGACAGGACGTCGGTCTTGAAGTCGCTGAGCAGCTGCTGGGTCTTGGCCTCACGCTCGGTGTCGTAGCCGGCGACGTTGGCGCGGGTGACGACGAAGGACCCGGAGTCGATCACCACACCGGGGGTGCGCACCGTGCATGCCTTGCTCTGAAGCCGACCGAGTGCCCACGCACCGACGTATGCCTGGCCGACCGGATTCTGGGTGACCGTTGCGGCGACCGAGCCGTTCTTGATGCCCGCGAGGATCTTCGGGTCGTCGTCGATGGCGATGACCTTGATCGGCAGGCCGGCGGCCTTCACTCCCGCGGCAGCCGCGACCGCCGGGTTGTAGGCGGTCGAGACGATCCCGTCGACCTTCGAGCCGTGACTGGTGAGCAGGTCCGAGACCGCCTTCTGCGCCGTCTGCAGGTCCTTGTCGGTGTCGGTGACGGTCGTCAGCAGCTTGACCTTGCCGTTGGTCTCGTCGACGGCTTTCTTCACCCCGGCGATCCGGCGCTGGGTGTTGGAGTCGACGTTGTTGCCGGTGAGGTGGACGAGAGTGCCGTGTCCGCCCATCGCGTCGATGGCTGCCTTCGCGGCCTTGTACGCGGCTTGCTCGACATCGGTCGACAGACAGAAGTCGGCCTTGTCGGCATCACCGGTCGGGCAGGAGCCCAGTGACCCGACCGCGAATCCCTTGGACTTCAGGTCGCTGAACGTGGCGTTGATGTCGGTCGGTGAGACCCCGAAGATACCGAAGGCGTTGTAGCCCTGCGCCGCCAGCGAGGTCAGCAGGCCGTTCTGCTTGTTCTGGTCCCACTCGGCCGTCTCGTTGAACGTCACGTCACCGAGCCCGAAGTCGGCCTTGGCCTTGGCGCCGGCGGCGCTCCACGGTTGGAAGTACGGGTGGGCTCCGCCCGGCACCAACGCGACCTTGACACTCGACGTCGCTGTCTTCGCGGCCGGCGTGGCCTGATCGCCGGCCGACGCCGAGCCCTTGGTGCTGCAGCCGGTGAGAGCCACCGCCAGTATCACGGATGCTCCGATGACGAGCCTCGCCTGGGGAATGAGCGAACGCTTCATGGTTCAGCTTCCTTACGATTCGATGGATCGTATATTTTTCGAGGAGCTTGGGCCTTCCGATCCCAGACCGTCAAGAGCCGTGACTCAATCGAGATGAAGGCTGCGGAACCGCCGGGGATCCTGGCTTCCACATAAGCATTTTCCTGCGAAGTGCGAGGGTTCCCCGGCTCGCTTCTCCGGGTGGAAGGCGTCCCGTGGGGGGCGTGTGTGCTCAGCACTCGTCCACGGCGCGGTTTCATTGATCGTATATGATCTTTGAGCTGGATAGAGTGAGAAGAGGCAGCGACACAAGGGGGCACGATGGCTTCGGCACCGGGACGCCTGATCCTGGCCGAGACGGTCTACGACATGATCCGGCAGCGGCTGGTCAGTCATGAGATCGAACCTGGGACCAAGCTCAACATCAACGGCCTTGCTGCCGAGTTGGACGTCTCGCCCACGCCTGTCCGCGAGGCGCTGGCGCGGCTGGAATCCGATGGCCTGGTGGTCAAGCGCTCCCTGGCCGGCTATACGGCGGCGCCGCTCATGACCAGCGCGGACTTCGGTGACCTGTTCGAGATGCGGTTGCTCCTGGAACCCGTCGCGGCGGCCCGGGCGGCCACCCGCATCACAGCCGACGACCTGCTCGCCCTTGAGGAGCACCTCCGCGAGATGCGCAGGGTGCAGCATGATGCGAGCCGGGAGACTCTGCGTCTCTTCTTCCTCCAGGACGCGCTGTTCCACGCCCGGATCGCGAACGCCGTCGGCAATGCGCTGATGGCTGACACGCTGCGGCGGTTTCATGCGCACGCGCACCTCTACCGACTCCACTTCCGTGAAGAGAGTGCCGAGGCGACGTGCGTGGAGCACGAGCGCATCCTGGAGGCGCTGCGCGAGGCGGACCCGGACATTTCAGCGGCGGCCATGCGCAGCCACATCCGGCGGGCCCGGCAGCGACTGCTGCCCGCGCTGGGCGATGCCGACCACGGCACCCCCGACATCGACCCGACGCAAGACGGTTCGTACGACGTCACCACCTGAACGCGAGGAGTGCGGGGATCTGCGGGCCCGGCCGCAGCTACGGCACGGCACCGTCCACAGATTCCCGAAGACTTCCGGTAGCGCCCGAGCGTCGGCTCCACCGCCGATCTGCGCGGCAGCAGGGCGGCCCGCCCCGTCGCAACGAGCCGGGGCGATGCTTTCGGCGACGTAGTACGTGCCGGAGCCATCCGCGCTGTCCAGGGGTACGCACCTGGGCGGGCCGCCGATGCCTGGGTGACGCCGCGCACGTCGGCCGCGGCCGTCGCCTCGTCGATGGTCGCCACGGTCTGCGGAGGGACGCAACGACGCCGCAGCACGACAGCGCAATCCCGACATGACGCCTCACGTCCAGGTGGCGAACCGACCACTCGCCGGCCGAAAGAGCCTACAAAATCGTATAGGATCTGCGTTGGTCAGGAGAAGGGTGGGCGTGCCCCCGAAGGTGTGCCCGCCCTTCGCGAGGCCGGTTCGGGCGCCTTCTCAATGGCGCCCGAACTATCCGGGCGCAGGCGTCGATCGACAGCTATGAAGCCCTCAAATCCCTGACAGCGGGCCCTTTGTGCTACCGCGGCCGGTATGGCGAGTGTGCCGGGGCGCGGTCCGTGCGTTCAGGCCTGAAGGACGGCGGGCTTCGCCGGTCCCGGTTGGATCTCTCCCGCCCCGCATCTTGACGTTCCTCCGGTCGGCGGCAAATCATATAGGAACCGCAGTCGCCCCGCGGCATGGAGGCCTCTCACGCCTTCGACAGCACGGTTGATCGGCGCTCCGGCGATCGCCGTACCTACGACAGCCGCAGGAGTGCCCTGTCACCCGGCACCGAGGTGCGCAGTCTCGCGTCCGTCATCGGGGAGCTGCACCTCGGTGTCAGATCTCCTCCCCGTTGCCCAACTCCGCGAGCAGGCAAGGGCACAGGGCAAGTCGAGGAACTTCAGAGGGGCCGATGCAGGACGCAGAGCCCCAAGGACCGAAAGGAGCTGGCCTTGAACGGCAGCAATGGCATCACGCGACGCAGAGCACTCACGACGATATCGACGGCCGTGGCCGCCACCGCCCTCAGCGGCCCGGCGGCACTGGCCGCCACCTCCCCTGGTGGACTGGTGGGCGCCGATGACTCGGCCGGTCCGTCCTCCCCGGATTTCCAGGCAGCGATTCAGCCGGTCGACCCAGGGGTGCAGATCTTCGGTACCGAGGGCTGGTACACCTGGTGCGGCGCCCCTATCCGTGGCCGCGACGGCGCGTATTACCTCTTCTATTCACGCTGGCAGGAGGGTTCGGCCGGCCGCGGTCCGGACCCCTCGGAGAAGATCTTCTACGGCTTCAGCGGTTGGATGAAGTACAGCGAGATCGCCGTCGCGGTCTCGCCGGGCCCTCAGGGTCCGTACCGGCACGTGCGGACCGTTGTTCAGGGGACGGGAGACCCCGGCCGCTGGGACCGCTACAACGCGCACAACCCGCACATCCGCTACTTCCAGGGCCGTTACTACCTGTACTTCATCGCCAACAACCCGGCGAACACCCCCGAGCCGTGGTTCTCCAAGCAGCCCACTCTCTGGCTGCAGTACCACGCCGGCCAGCGCATCGGTGTGATCAGCGCCCGCACCCTGGAGGACCTGATCGCCGGCCGCGGTACCCGCAGCGACACCCCCATCGCCGGACCCGACTACGTGAACACCTTCCAGATGGTGGTCAACCCGTCCGTCACCGAGGCCCCCGCCGTGGACGGTCGTCCCCGCTTCCTCATGACGTACAAGACCTGGAACGCCAACGGGGTCTACATCACCGTCGTCGGCCAGTCCGACCGTCCCGAGGGCCCCTTCCCCTACACCGCCACCGCCCTGGGCACCGCCGAGACCCAGGCGGAGGATCCGTATCTCTGGTACGACCGTGCCGACCGCCGCTTCTACGCGATCGTCAAGGACTTCTACAAGGGAGCCGACCGGACCCACGCACTCACTCCCCAATATGGGGCACTCGGCATGGTCACCTCGACCGACGGCCTCACATGGAAGCCGGCCGCACACCCGGTGGTCTCGCTGAGGCAGTTGAGGCTCACCGACGGCACCCTGATCACCCTCGGCTCGCTGGAACGCCCCCAGCTCCTCTTCGACCACAACGGCCGCCCCGTCACACTGCATTGCGCCATGGCCCGCGGCAGCGCCGCCGCCGGCTCCCAGAACGTCGCCATCCCACTGCGCTGGCCGTAGCAACGCAGTCCGTGATGCCGCATCAGTGCCTGCAGAAGCGCGGTCGATAGGGGAGTGTCATGTATTAATACCGCGATCGCCGTTGTGGTGACGAGGTCACAGCTCTATGGGCTGTGGCCTCGTCGTCTTTGGGGATCGAGCATCGCCCCCGCGACACCGTCTGGCGTGAAGACGACCGCGATTCGACATTCGTTGGGCTCGCGCCGGGATCGTCCCGACATTCAACCGATGACGGAGCCGTGCCGCCGGCCGTAACGTCCGCGCAAACCCGTCATCCGACTGAAGGGGTGAACAAAGTCCCGTGGACCGTATCCCGTCGAACTCCTCGTCTCGGCGAGCACCAGCTCGAGGTGGAAAGTGCCGATGCCGTCCGGTTGATCCATCGTCTGGAAGCGCGGTAGTGAGCAGGTTCTTGACGCTTCGTCACCGCTTCGGCGCGACGACGGCCGCAGCATCCGGCTTCCTGCCGACGGCGGCCGCCCAGACACAGAACCCTGCTCGCCCCATCCTCGAAAACAGCCTCATGCAGCCGTGTTCTCCTCTCGGGGTGCGATTCGTGGGCGCGTGCTCATGAAATCCGCCCTCGGCAATGACGGCGACGGAAAACCGACATGAGCGCCGTCGCCAGGCCGGAAAGAGACCGAGTAGGGCCTCAAGCTCACCGTGGTCACGGACGCCAGTCCGTACTGCGGCACGCTCGGCGGCGGAAAACGAGTCGCGGCTGAAGAAGTACGGCTGAGCCGAGATCTGCCTGATGAAGAATTCACAATCCGGGCTTGCACATTGCACCCGTAGGAGAGATATTCATGTCTCATTTTTCCTCCGCGCGACCATCCCGGCGCAGATCGCGTCCGGTCGCGTTAACCACGACGGTCATGTCTCGTACCCGGCGCGCTCTCAAGGGCGCGGCCGCGGTCACCGTTGCGGCCCTGATACTTGGCGTCGGTCCGGCGCTGCCCGCGACGGCGGCGAGTCAGGCCGAAGGTGCGATCGAGAACGCGGGCGCACCCGGTGCCATCAAGGATCGGTACATCGTGATCCTCGGCAAGGGAGCCGACGCCGACTCGCGCAAGGGCAAGGCGCTGGCCGCCAAGTACAGTGCCAAGGTCAAGAGGACCTACCACACGGCACTCAACGGCTACGCCGTCGAGCTGACGGAGAAGCAGGCCAAGCGGCTCGCCGCTGACCCGGCCGTGGAGTCCGTCGTCCAGGACCAGGCCGTCAAGGCGACCGGCACTCAGCCCGACCCGCCCTCCTGGGGGCTGGACCGGATCGACCAGCAAGCCCTGCCGCTCGACAGCAGCTACACCTACCCGAGTACGGCGGGCCACGGAGTCACGGCCTACATCATCGACACCGGTGTGCATATCAGCCACCAGGACTTCGGCGGTCGCGCCAGCTACGGGTACGACGCCGTGGACGGTGACAACATCGCCGAGGACGGCAACGGCCACGGCACGCACGTCGCCGGCACGGTCGCGGGCTCGTCGTACGGTGTGGCCAAGGACGCCAAGATCGTCGCGGTACGCGTGCTCGACAACGCCGGCTCCGGTACCACCTCCGGCGTCATCGCGGGCGTGGACTGGGTGACCAACAACGCTGTCAAGCCCGCGGTGGCCAACATGAGCCTCGGCGGCGGTATCGACACTGCGCTGGACACCGCTGTCCGCAACTCCATAGCCTCGGGGGTCACCTACGCCGTGGCGGCGGGCAACGAGAACATCGATGCCGCCAATTCGTCCCCGGCCCGTGTGACCGAGGCCCTCACCGTCGGCTCCACCACCAGCGGCGACGCCCGCTCCAGCTTCTCCAACTACGGAAGCACGGTGGACATCTTCGCGCCTGGGTCAACCATCACGTCGGCGTGGTACACCGGCGACACCGCCACCAACACCATCTCAGGCACCTCGATGGCGTCCCCGCACGTGGCCGGAGCAGCCGCGCTCTACCTGGCGGAGGACCCCACCGCCACCCCATCGCAGGTCACAGCGGCGCTGACCTCCTCAGCCACCACCGGAGTGGTGACCGACCGGGGCACCGGTTCCCCCAACCTGCTTCTGAACGTCGCGGGCTTGCGTTCCGGGCCGCACGGCACTGTCACGGGTACCGTCACCGACGGCACCACTCCGCTGGCGGGGGTCAAGATCACCGTGGGTGACGTCACGGCGATGACGGACGGGCATGGGCGTTACACCCTGGCCGTGTACCCACCGGGAACGTATGACGTCAGCGCGAGCAAGTTCGGGTACGAGACCAAGACCATTTCGGGTGTCGCGATCGCCGACGGTCAAACGGTGACCAAGGACCTCGCGTTGACCGCGAAGCCGCGCGCGAATGTCACGGGCCACGTCCATGACGGTTCCGGTCAGGACTGGCCGCTGTATGCGACCGTGCGGGTCAAGGAAGACCCGACGGCGGTCGCCTACACCGACCCCAAGACGGGGAAGTACACGCTGAGTGTGCCCGTTTCCGACACCTACACCCTGCAGGTCGACCCGTTGTATCCGGGTTATAAGCGTAACTCGCAGAATGTTCAGGTGGGTTCGGCCGATGTGACGCATGACGTCGATGCGTCGGTCGACTGGACGGCCTGCAGCGCGGCCGGGTACGGGCTCCACTCCGACGGCACCACCGAGTCGTTCGATGGCACCACCGCGCCGTCGGGCTGGACCGTCGACGACAAGGTGGGCAACGGTCAGACCTGGGTGTTCAGCGACCCCGGCAGGCGCGGCAACTTGACCGGCGGATCCGGTGGCTTCGCCGGCATCGACAGCGCGAAATACGGTGTCGGAAACAGGCAGGACAGCTCGCTGATCAGCCCGGTCATGGACTTCAGCCGGCGAACCCACCCGGCCCTTACCTTCCGCACCGACTACCGCAGCTTCGCGGGCCAGACCGGGGACGTCGATCTCAGCGTCGACGGCGGTCAGACGTGGACCAACGTCTGGCACCACACCAGCGACGCCCGGGGACCGCGGACCGAGATCGTGGACCTGTCCCAGGCCGCCGGCAAGGCAGGCGTCCAGGTGAGGTTCCACTTCACCGCCGGCTTGGGGTGGTGGTGGCAGGTCGACGACGTCTTCCTCGGCGACCGCACGTGCGACCCGGCGCCAGGCGGCCTGGTCGTCGGCCGGGTGACCGACAAAAACACCGGGGCCGCGATCAACGGCGCCTCGGTGACGTCGGCCGACAAGCCTACGGAGAAGGCAATCGCACTGCCGACGCCGAAGGACCCGAACTTGGGCGACGGCTTCTACTGGATGTTCTCCTCGCTCACCGGGGAGCACACGTTCTCCGCCACGGCAGGGCTCTCCTACAGCGCACAGGACAGCACCCTCGATGTGGCCCCGCACCGGGCAACGGACGGCACGTTCGTCCTGCCCGCACCCCGGATCGAGGTCAGCCAGGCCCCGGTCAAGCAGACCGTCGACTGGAAGGGCCAGGGCAGCTCCACGGTGACCTTGAAGAACACCGGAACCGCCCCGGTGACCGCCAAGATCGGTGAGTGGCCGGGCAGCCACCAGCCCGCCGCGGCGCAGAAGGGCGCTCCGCTGCGGGAAGTGAAGGGAAATTACCGGCCCGTCTCGTTCCGGCCCGGCAAGACCACGCAGACGACCGCCAAGTCCTCGGCCGCCAAGCCCTCGGCGAAGTGGTACGCGGGACCGTGGACGACGGTGACCGACTACCCCATGCCGGTCCTGGACAACGCCGTGGTGACCCTCGACGGCAAGGTCTACTCGATCGCCGGCTCCGACGGAACATATCCCGGCTCAAAAAAGTCATACGTCTACGACCCGGTCGCCCAGGCGTGGAGTGCTCTGCCGAACCTGCGCGCCGGCCGTGAGGCGGCGCAGGCGGCCGCTTATGGTGGCAAGATCTACGTCTTCGGCGGCTGGGACGAGACCTCTACAGTGGCCAAGACCGAGATCTACGACCCGGCTAGCCGTACCTGGTCCACAGGCGCCGACATGCCGAAACCGTACGCCGCCGGCGCCGTGTCCGTGCTGGGCGGAAAGATCTACGTCGTCGGCGGTTGCAAGAACGGCTGCTACAAGACGGATGTGCAGGTGTACGACCCGGCCTCGGACTCCTGGAGTTCGGCCACGCCCTACCCTGAACCGGCCGGCTTTCTCGGCTGCGGCACCATCGCGAACAAGCTGTACTGCGCGGGCGGGTCGTCGGGCACTACCGCCACCAAGCACGCCTACAGCTACGACCCTGCATCGGCCAAATGGACTCGCATCGCCGACCTGCCGATCGACCTGTGGGCGATGGGCTACTCAGCGGCAGACGGCAAGCTCCTCGTGTCCGGTGGTGTGACCAACGGCCTCACCACGATCACCAACCGGGGCTTCGCCTACGACCCGGGCTCCGACACCTGGTCCGCGCTGCCCAACTCCATGAACACCGTCTACCGCGGCGGCTCCACCTGCGGCTTCTACAAGGTCGGAGGTTTGATCGGAGGAGAAGACAAATGGGCCGCGACCAATAAATCCGAGCTGCTGCCCGGCTATTGCGCGACCGATGTCCCCTGGCTCTCAGAGGACAAGACCGAGGTGACGATCCAGCCGGGCGAGAGCGTTGACGTCAACGTGAGTTTCAACGCGAACGTCGCCGAGATCACCCAGCCGGGCACGTTCACCGCGCTGCTCACGGTCAAGGCGAAGACCCCGTACGAGATCGCATCGGTGCCGGTGGCGCTCACGGTGAACCCGCCCAAGACCTGGGGAAAGATCACTGGGACGGTTACCGGAGTCGGCTGCACCGGAAAGGCAGCGCCGCTGATCGGAGCGACCGTGCAGATCACCTCGAAGACGGCGAACTACACGCTGAAGACCGACCAACAGGGTCAGTACGTGCTCTGGTTGGACGTCAACGACAGCCCGCTCACGGTGACCGCGTCCAAGGACGGCTGGGAGTCGCAGACCCAATCGGCCAAGATCAAGGCGGGTAAGGCGACCACGGCCGACTTCTCTCTCACATACATCTGCACCTGATCTGACGCTCCGTGCGGGCCGGGCCCGGCCCCGGCCCGCACGGACGGTCGACCCGAACCTGTCATCCGGCAGAGGGGACGAACAAAGTCTCGTGCACCGTACGTTGTTGAACCTCTCTTCTACCCGAGCACCGCCTCGCGACCGGAAGGTTCCGTCCTCGTCCGGTTGATTCATCTTCTCGAAGCACGGTAATGAGCATGGTCTTGACGTTTCGTCATCATATTCGGAGTGGCGAAAGCACATGCTCGTGGAATTCTCCTTGGAAGGTGACGGCGACGGAAAGCCCGGTGTGGTCGTGGCCGTCATCATCCGGCCGAAAGAGACCGAGTTGGGGCCTCAAGCTCCCTGTGATCACGGACTCCAGTCACGCTGGGCCGCGGAAACGAGTCGCGGTTGAAGAAATGCGACTGAGCCGAGATCTGCCCGATCAGGAATTCACGATGTGGGGTTGCACGCACCCCGTACGTAGGAGAGCTGTACATGTCTCATTCTCCCTCCGCTCAACCTGCCCGTCTCAGATCGCGTCCGTTTGCGTTAACCGCGATGGTCGGACGTGTCTGCGCGCTGATCGTGGCGCTCGCCGTCGTCGCACTCACGATGGTCACTGTGCCGGCCGCGGCCTCCGTCTCCGCTACCTCCGCCAAGAATCCTGTCCCGCCCACGAAGGCCGCCGGCCCGACCTCGGCCGGCCAACATCCCACCAATCAGGTGTGCGCCAAGCCGTCGAAGGCCGGCGAGATGTCCTGCCTGGCCATGGTCCGCACCGATGTCTCCGCGGTGAAGGGTTTGCAGCTCGATGCTGCTCCCGCCGGTTTCGGCCCGGCCGACCTGCGGAGCGCGTACAACCTGCCTGCCGCCGGCTCCACTGAGACAGTCGCGATCGTGGATGCGTTCGACAACCCGAACGCCGAGGCGGACCTGGCCGTCTACCGCCAGCAGTACGGGCTGCCGCCGTGCACCACGGCCAACGGCTGCTTCAGGAAGATCGACCAGCGCGGCGGCACAAACTACCCGCCGCCGGATGCCGGGTGGGCCGGGGAGATCGCGCTGGACATCGACATGGTCAGCGCGACATGCCCGACCTGCAAGATCCTGCTGGTCGAGGCCGACGACAACTACCTGGACAACCTCGGCGCGGCCGTGAACCAGGCGGTGGCCCAGGGCGCCAAGTTCGTCTCCAACAGCTACGGCGGCCGCGAAGGTTCCGATCAAGCCCAGGCCGACGATGCCTACTTCAACCATCCCGGCGTTGCGATCACCGTCAGCAGCGGCGACGACGGTTACGGCGTCTCGTACCCGGCCGCGTCCCAGTACGTGACGGCGGTCGGCGGCACGTCGCTGGTCAAGAACGGCTCCACCGCCCGTGGTTGGACCGAGGGCGCATGGAGCGGCGCGGGCAGTGGCTGCTCGGCGTATGACCTCAAGCCGTCGTTCCAGAAGGACACCGGCTGTGCGCGCCGTACGGTCGCGGATGTGTCCGCGGTCGCCGACCCGAATACCGGTGTCGCGGTCTACCACGGCGGCTGGCAAGTCTTCGGCGGCACCAGCGCCTCCGCCCCGATCATCGCCTCGGTCTACGCGCTGGCCGGGACACCGGCGACGGGTTCAGCGCCCAACTCCTACCCCTACGCCCAGCCGACCGCGCTCAACGATGTGACCTCCGGAAGCAACGGCGGTTGCACGTCGGCATATCTGTGCAAGGGAGGGGCGGGGTATGACGGGCCGACCGGGCTCGGCACCCCGAACGGGCTCGCCGCGTTCCGCTACACGCCTCACGGCACCGTCACGGGTACCGTCACCGACGGCACCACTCCGCTGGCGGCAGCCAAGATATCCGTTGGCGACGTCACGGCAATGACGGACGGGCAGGGGCACTACACCCTGACCGCTCCAGTCGGAACCCATGACGTCAGCGCGAGCAAGTTCGGGTACGCCGGCAAGACCGTTTCGGGTGTCGCGATCGCCGACGGGCAGACGGTGACCGAGAACTTCGCGCTGACCGCGAAGCCACGCGTCAACGTCACGGGCAAGGTCCAGGACGGTTCCGGCCAGGGCTGGCCGCTCTATGCGACCGTGCGGGTCAAGGACGAGCCGACGTCGGTCGCCTACACCGACCCCAAGACGGGGAAGTACACGCTGAATGTGCCCGTTTCCGACACCTACACACTGCAGGTCGACCCGCTGTATCCGGGCTACAAGCGGGACTCTCAAGATGTGCAGGTGGCTTCGGCGGATGTGACGCATGACGTCAACGCATCGGTCGACTGGAAGACCTGCAGCGCGGCCGGGTACGCCCTCCATAACGACGGCACCACCGAGTCGTTCGACGGAACCACCGCGCCGTCGGGCTGGACAGTGGACGACAAGGTCGGCAACGGCCAGACCTGGGTGTTCAACGACCCCGGCAGGCGCGGTAACAGGACCGGCGGCTCCGGGGGCTTCGCCGTCATCGACAGCGCGAAATACACTAACGGAAACACGCAGGACAGCTCGCTGATCAGCCCGGTCATGGACTTCAGTCGGCGAACCCACCCGTCCCTGACCTTCCGTACCGACTACAACAGCTTCTCGGGCCAGACCGGGGACGTCGATCTCAGCGTCGACGGTGGCCAGACGTGGAGCAACGTCTGGCACCACAGCGCCGACAGTGCCCGAGGGCCGCGGACCGAGATCGTGGACCTGTCCGAGGCTGCCGGCAAGGCCAGCGTCCAGGTGAGGTTCCACTTCACCGCCAGCTTCGGGTGGTGGTGGCAGGTCGACGACGTCTTCCTCGGCGACCGCACGTGCGACCCGGCACCGGGCGGCCTGGTCCTCGGCCGGGTGACCGACAAAAACATCGGTGCCGGGCTCAACGGCGCCTCGGTGACGTCGGCCGACAAGCCCGCGGAGAAGACGACCTCGGCGGCGACGCCGAACGACCCGAACTTGGGCGACGGCTTCTACTGGATGTTCTCCTCGCTCACCGGGGAGCACACGTTCTCGGCCACGGTGGGGAACTACTACACCGCACAGGACATCACCGTCGATGTGGCCCCGCACCGGGCAACGGACGGCACGTTCGCTCTGCCCGCACCCCGGATCGAGGTCCCGGCCCAGGTCAGCAAGACCGTCGACTGGAAGGGCCAGGGCAGCTCCACGGTGACCTTGAAGAACACCGGAACCGCCCCGGTGACCGCCGAGATCGGTAAGCAGCCGGGCAGCCACCAGCCCGCCGCGGCGCAGAAGGGTGCTCCGCTGCAGGAGGTGAAGGGGCACTACAGCCCCCTGCGATTCCGGCCCGGCAAGACGACGAAGACGGCCGGCGCCGAGCCGTCGGCGACGCCGTACGCGGCACCGTGGACGACGGTGGCCGACTACCCCGTACCGGTCATGGACAACGCCGTGGCGACCATCGGCGGCAAGGTCTACTCCGTCGGCGGAACGGACGGCGTATCAACTTACAACGATGCCTACGTCTACGACCCGGGCGCCCAGGCGTGGAGTGCCCTGCCGGACCTGAGCGCCGCCCGTGCGGCGCCGCAGGCGGCCGCCTACGGTGGCAAGCTCTACGTCTTCGGCGGCTGGGGCGTATCCGGGTATCCGGTGGACAAGACCGAGATCTACGATCCGGCGAGCCGTACCTGGTCCACAGGTGCTGACATGCCGCAACCGTACGCCGGCGCCGCCGTGACCGTACTCAACGGTAAGATCTACATCGTCGGCGGCTGCACATACGACGACTGTAGCGGGACGGACGTACAGGCGTACGACCCGGCCTCGAACACCTGGAGTTCGGCCACGTCGTATCCGGAGCCGATCTCCTGGCTCGGCTGCGGCACCATCACGGGCAAGCTGTACTGCGCAGGCGGAGCGACGTTTGCCGGCACCTCGAACCACGCCTACAGCTACGATCCGTCGGCCCGCAGGTGGAGCGCCGTTGCGGACCTCCCGACCGACCTGTGGGGTATGGGCTACTCGGCGGCGGACGGCAAGTTCCTTGTGTCCGGCGGCGTGACCAACAACAAGACGACCATCACCAACCAGGGCTTCAGCTACGACCCGGGTTCCGACACCTGGACCGCGCTGCCCAACTCCAACAACACCGTCTACCGCGCCGGCTCCGCCTGCGGCTTCTACAAGATCGGAGGTTCCCCCGCAGGGTGGGACGCGGGCAGGCAATCCGAGCTGCTGCCCGGCTATGAGGAATGCGTCGCAACGCCCTGGCTCTCGGTGGACAAGACGGAGGTGACGATCCAGCCGGGCGAGAGCGTTGACGTCAACGTGAGTTTCAACGCGAACGTCGCCGAGATCACCCAGCCGGGCACGTTCACCGCGGAACTCACACTCAGCGCGAAGACCCCGTACGGGGCGATCCCCTCGGTGCCGGTGGCGCTCACGGTGAACCCGCCCAAGACCTGGGGAAAGGTCACCGGGACCATCACCGGGGTCGGCTGCACCGGCACGTCGGCGCCGCTGATCGGAGCGACTGTGCAGATCACCTCGAAGACGGCGAGCTACACGCTGAGGACCGACAAGAACGGCCAGTACGTACTCTGGCTCGACGTCAGCAACAATCCGCTCACGGTGATCGCTGCCAAGGACGGCTGGGCGTCGCAGACCCGAACGGTCAAGATCAAGCAAGGCATGACGACCATGGCCGACTTCTCTCTCAAACCCGACCGCAACTGCCCCTGACCTGACGCTTGTGTGCGGGGCCAGGCCGCCCCGCACACACAGGCCGCGGCCCCGCCACCGATCCGATGGCGGGGCCGTCGCCCTTCTCGGCCGCCCCGTTCTGCAGCCGGCGTAGATGAGGCCAAAGACTGCGGGGCGGGCAGCGGGGCGTCGCGGGACCGGGGGTTCAGCCGACAGGCCGGTAGCGGCCGGTGAACCGCGCCAGTTTCAGTCCGAGGTGCAGGCAGAGACGTTCATTGCCGTCCTTGAGGTTCGCGCCTGCCAGGTACTCGAAGCGCTGGATGCGGTAGTACAGCGACGTGCGATGCAGCTTCAGGCGCTCCGAGGTCGCGAGTGCGTTCCCGGAGAGATCCAGGTAGGTCTCCAGTGTCTGAAGCAGAGGCAGCGCTTCCGGATCGGTGAAAAGCCGCTCGAGCCCGGGATGAAGCACAAGCTCACCGAGGTCCTGTCTGAATAATAGTGCGAGCACTCGGTAGATTCCGAGTTGGGACCATCGGGCAATCCGGCTGACGCCGGGCGTGAGAGCAGCGATACGAGCGGCTTGCTCGGCCTCGACGTAGGAGTCACGTGCCTGCGCCAACTCCGACCGTGGCTGTCCGACACCGATCACGGTTGACGAAACCTGCTCGAGTCCGGACAACGCGGTCTGCAGGGCGTGGTCGAGGTGGGACACGCAGCGGTTCACCATCGGCTCGTCGACCTCCCCTTCCGTGCCGAAGAGCAACAACCCGTCGCCATGGGAGACGAGGTGGACGGCGTGTCTGACCGGCACCCGGTGGCGGGTGTCGATGAGCGCATGTTCGAGGGCGAGCCGCACCTGGTCATCCGGCTCGGCGCCGGGGGTGAACACCGGCCGGGCCACCATCACGACTACGCCCAGGGAAGGGTCGAAGTGCCCGCCGTCGATGAGCGTGCGCGCCGCATCGGCCTGGGCATCGACGCCACAAAGCAGCAGGTTCCTGATCGCCTCCCTCTCCCGGTTCGACGCGAGCTCGCCGGCCAGCGCCTCACGACGAAGCGCAGAAGCGAGGTCCTGGGCGGTGGTTTCGGCCAGCGTGATCTGCTCCGAGCCCATCGACTCGTCGGCGTCGATGAGCCACAGATAACCCAGGAGGAGGTCGTGGTGCCGGATCGGTATGCATATCCGAGGCAGCATGCCGAGCGAGACGTTGCGGGGAATGCGCACCGGGTGTCGCGCCTTGGCCAGCTCGAACCGTCGCAGCCATGCCAACACCTCGGCGGATACGCAGCGCTGCAGAATCGACGCATGGCGTACCGGGTCGGGCAGCTCGTCGTGCCGGCTGTGGACCACCAGCCGCTGTCGGCGGTCCTCGACGGTCGCCGGGCGTGACAGCTTGGCCGTCAGTGAGTCAACGAGGTGCTGGAGCTCCGGGTACATCGAACACCTCCGGGTGCTGGCCGTCGAGCACTCCGGCGGTCGTATCGGCGGCAGTCGCCGCCGTCCGAGCACCGGCCTTCTCGGTGTACGCCTCGATCCCAGGCCTTCTGAGACGCCGTGCTTTCGCTCGCCGTGAATATGGCGTGGGGATGCACGAGCGCCTCCTGTTCGTCGCGACAAAGAATGTCCTCTGCCGCATCAGAAAGATGTTGACGGTTGATCAGGCTGTGGGCAACCAATGGACCTTGGCGTATTTCTTCCATGCCGCAAATATGACGTGAGCCCACCCCTACCCGTACCGGCGGGACGCCGGCTGCTTGATCGTCCGGACTGTTTCCGCATTGATCCCAGGTCACCCGCGGTACACCCTGCGGGCGGACCTTCCTGCGCTTCTCGAGGCGGCATGCGGTGGGCATGACAAGTCACGCCGCTCATATCTGCCCCGGGGAGGACGAATCCATGTGCTCTAGGCCGGTCTTGGAAAGTGCAGCATTTCGGGACAGTTAAGAATCAAGCACCATTTCGAATCAACCAAATGATGGACGGGTTCCTGGCCGATGCGCGGCATAGTCTGCGCTGACCGCCCGCAAGGAATCAGGAGTGAGGCGCGAATGATAATTGGGCAGCCCGGATGTGCGGCGTACGCCATGCCGCGGTCCTTGCGGCGTGCGTTGAACGGCTTGTTCGTTGCCTCGCTTGTTCTGAGTCTCACGGTCGTGATGGGTTCGGGCGCGGTTCTGTCGGACCGGGACGCGTCGATCGTGGTGGCCCTGTCCGTGCTCCTCGCCGCGACGTACGCGGTGGGTTTCGTCGACCGCGCCCGGCCTGCAGGCTCTGACCGCCGCAAGGTTCGCGTCGGCCCTGTCGGCACGGCCGTCGTGAGCCCGGGCCGTGTGCTGCGCTGGCTCGGCACTCTGACCGTGGTGTGGGCCGGTCTCATGGCGTTCAGTGCGGGATTCAGCTGGTTGGGTTTCCCGCTGTTCGCTCTGTATGTCCAGGTTCTGCCCCTGCGGCTGGCTATCCCGGCTGTCGCCGTGGGGACTGCCGTCGTGGTCGCTGCCAGGGAGGCCCAGGCCGGCGTGCTGGAGGCGCCCCAGGTGGCAGGCCCGGTGATGGGTGCACTGGTCTCCACGCTGTTGGTGCTCGGGTACCAGGCGCTGCATCGGGAGAGCGAGGCCCGACTGGCGCTCATCGAGGAGCTGGTCGTCACCCGGGACGCGCTGGCCGCGTCACAGCGGGAGGCCGGTCGGCTGGCCGAACGCCAGCGGCTGGCCCGGGAGATCCACGACACGGTCGCGCAAGGCCTGTCGAGCGTGATCATGCTGCTACGCGCCACCGATGCCGCGCTGCCGCCCGATGCCTCGCTCGCGCGGGAGCGGACCGCTGCTGCCGCTGAGGTCGCCACTGCGAACCTCGCCGAGTGCCGACGCTTCCTGCACGAGCTGAGCCCGCTGCCCCTGGTCGAGACACCACTGCCCGAGGCGCTGCGCCGACTGCTCGACCGCAGTGCCGACGGCGGTCCGAGCACTGCGTTCCATCTGCACGGGGAGCCGTACCCCCTGGGTTCCGAGTGTGATGTGGCGCTGTTGCGCCTGACCCAGGAGGCGCTGGCCAACGTACGTGGGCACGCGCACGCCACGACGTGCGTGGTGAGTCTGTGCTATCTGGACGACCGGGTGACCCTCGATGTCTTCGACGACGGCAAGGGGTTCGACCCGGAACTGCCCCGGCAGGACAGCGGAGGTGGCTTCGGATTGCACGGGATGCGCCAGCGGATGGCGGAGCTTGGCGGCGTGCTTACCGTCGAGTCCACGATCGGTGAGGGAACGGTGGTCGCCGCAAGCCTGCCGATGCCGAGCGGGGGGACATCGTGACCGAGCCCAGGAAGTCCCACCCGCAGGTGCGTGTACTGATCGTCGACGACCACCCGGTGGTGCGCTGCGGTCTGCGCGCGCTGCTCGAGGACGTCCCCGAGGTCGTGGTGGTCGGTGAGGCGGCGGACGGCGCCGAGGCACTGCGGACGGTTGCCGGGCCGACGGACGTCGACGTGGTCCTCATGGACCTGCGCATGGGCGCCGGTATCGGCGAGGTGCCAGATGCCGCCGACGATGCGACAGGCGACGGCGGCGGCGAGCGCATGGACGGTGTCGAGGCCACCCGCCGGATCAGAGCCCTGCCGGATCCTCCCCGGGTGCTGATCCTCACCACCTACAGGAGCGATGCCGAGATCCTTGCCGCGGTCGAGGCGGGTGCGACCGGTTACCTGCTCAAGGACGCACCGGTCGACGAGCTGATCAGCGCGGTACAGGCCGTCGCGACCGGCGAGACGGTGCTGGCTGTGCCCATCGCCACTCAGCCGCCCGGCCGCAGGCGGGCACCGCAGTCCACTCTGACGCCACGCGAGACGGAAATTCTCGTCCTGCTGGCGAAAGGACTGTCGAATCGTCAGCTTTCACGCGCGCTGTTCATCAGTGAGGCAACGGTGAAGACCCACCTGGTCCGTGTCTTCGCCAAGCTCGGCGTGGAGAGCCGCACCGGCGCCGTGGCCGCAGCACTGGACCGTGGCCTGATCTGGGCATCGCAGCCCAGCCCCACGACGCGACGAGGTTCCCGTGCCTGACACACCGGCGGTGCACGGCCGCTGCATCAACGCGGCGCGCGGTCCGCCGACCCGGTGCTGCTCACCGCTCTCGCCCCATAGAGCAGCACAACCACACACCCCGCCAAACACAGTGATCCGACGCGGCGCCCCGTTCCCGTGGCCGCGTGGCTTTCGTGCGCCCCTGTTCCCCCTCAGAGAAGGTCATCGCCTTGATGAGACAGTCACGACCAGCTGGATCGACCGGATCCTCGGCCAGCCCGACGACCCCCATAGCCTACCGGCTGACACGCCGTCCGGTGCGGACGGCCCTGGGGATGCTCACCGCGGCCTGTGTGGCCGGCACGCTCGGCGTCCTCCCCGTGGCCGCCGCGGCGACGCCGGCTCCCGAAGCCGCCCAACCGCAGCAGAACGGCCCTGTTGTCGCCACGCACAAGCTCACCCTCGTCACGGGCGAGGTGGTGACGCTGGAGCGCCACGCCAACGGCTTCCAGGCGGCGACGGTCGAGCCCTCGGCCGACGGTATTCCGGCGGCGTTCTCCTCCATGAAGGTGGGTGAAGAGGTCTATGTCATCCCGGACAAGGCGCAGCCGTACCTTGCCGCGAACGAGCTCGACCGCGAGCTGTTCAACGTCACCAAGCTGGTCGAGTACGGCTACGACGACGCGCACCGCGCCGCCGTGCCGCTGCTCGCGACCTACGGGGGCGCGCCGGGCAAGGCCGGCAAGGCGCTGAAGCAGGCCGCGCCGGCCGGTTCGGTGAAGGCCGACGAGCTGCCCAGTGCCAACGCGGTGGCGCTGCACGCGAGCAAGAAGAAGGCGTCGACGTTCTGGGAGGCGGTCGACGACGACAGCGCGGCCGCGACGAAGGCGACGAAGGCGCCGAAGCTCGCCGACGGCATCAAGAAGCTCTGGCTCGACAAGCCGGTCAAGGTGACGCTGGACCAGAGCGTGCCGCAGATCGGCGCGCCGGAAGCCTGGGCGGCCGGATACGACGGCACCGGAACCAAGGTGGCCGTCCTCGACACCGGTATCGACCCTAACCACCCCGATGTGGCAGGGCGGGTGAAGAAGACCCAGAACTTCACCGACGACCCCGACGCGGTCGACCACCACGGTCACGGCACACATGTCGCCTCGACCATCGCTGGCTCGGGTGCCGCTTCCGGCGGCAAGTACAAGGGTGTGGCGCCGGGCGCCGACCTGTACATCGGCAAGGTCCTCAACAGCGCTGGTTCAGGCAGCGATTCGGGGGTCATGGCCGGCATGGAGTGGGCGGTTGCCCAGGGTGCGGACATCGTCAGCATGAGCCTGGGTTCGGCGGCCGGCAGTGACGGCACCGACCCGCTGAGCCAGGCCGTCAATCAACTCACCGAGTCCTCCGGCACGCTGTTCGTCATCGCGGCCGGCAATACGGGCCCGAGCAAGGGGACCGTGGGCGCGCCGGGCGCCGCCGAGGACGCACTGACCGTCGGCGCGGTGAACAAGCAGGACCAGCTCGCAGGCTTCTCCAGCCGCGGCCCGGTCAAGGACACCTTCGCGGTCAAGCCGGAGATCACCGCACCGGGCGTGGACATCGTTGCCGCGCGTGCGGCCGGCACCACGATGGGCACCCCGGTCGACGACAACTACACCTCGGCCAACGGCACCTCGATGGCCACCCCGCATGTGTCCGGCGCCGCGGCGATCCTTGCCCAGCGTCACCCGGACTGGACCGCCGACCGGCTCAAGCAGGTGCTGGTCAGCACCGCCAAGCAGGGCTCCTACACGGCCTACCAGCAGGGCGGTGGCCGGGTCGACGTACCCAAGGCGATCGACGCCACGGTCTACTCCACCCCCGCCGTCGTGAGCATGGGCAAGAAGTCGGCCGAGAGCGCTCCGGTCACCAGGACGGTCACCTACACCAACACCTCCTCCACGGACAAGACGCTGTCGCTGCGCCTGTTCAGCGTCGGGGAGACCGCGCCTCCGCCGGACGGCATGTTCACGCTCAACGCCGACAGCGTGACGGTCCCGGCGAACTCCACCGCCGGCGTGACGGTGACCTACCGCCCCGAGCTCGGCGCCGTGGGCGACTACACCGGGATCATCACCGCCACCGCGGCCGACGGCACCGCGATCCACACCACCGTCGGCGCGACGAAGGACGTGCCCACCGTCGACCTCACCGTCAACACGATCGACCGGAGCGGAAACCCGGCGACCGCCGAGCTCGTGGCCTTCGACCTGGACAACGGTGTTGTCCGCCAGGTCTTCCCCCAGGGCGGAACCAAGACTGTCGCACTGCCGGTGGGACGCTACTCCGTCATGGGTGTCGTCTACACGAAGGACCCTGTCTCGGGCCAGATCCTGAACCACACCCTCGCCGGCGATCCCATGCTGGAAATGAAGGCGGATCACACGATCACGCTGGACGCCCGGCTGGGCAAGGAGGTCAAGGTCGCGACGCCCAAGGAGTCCGAGCCGAACGGCTACAAGCTCGGGTACCGCCAGAAACTCCCCGGCAAGCTGGGGATCGACTACATGAAGGGCGCGTCGAGCCAGCTCTGGGACCACGCCTATGTGGTGCCCACCGAGCCGGTGACGAACGGCACGTTCGAGTTCAACTTCCAGCAGCGCAGGTACTCGCCGGTGATCCGGGCATCCATTGCCGGACAGGAAGGCGCGCTCCCGCTCGAGCCGGTGGTGTACGCGGCCCGGCTGCACGGCCCCAGCACGCTCCAGGCGGTCGACGCCGGCATGGCACGGCCGGAGGACCTGGCCGGCAAGGACCTCGGTGGCAAGCTCGCGGTCGTCACCCGCGATGCCACCCGGAAGACTCCCGACCAGATCGCAGCGGTGACCGGTGCCGGCGCGAAAGCAGTGATCATCGTCAACGACCGGCCCGGCCCCTTCGCCACCATCGTGCCGCGCGTCACCCGCACTGCCATCCCCGCCTGGAGCCTCACCCAGGACCAGGGCAAGGTGCTCTTCGACCGGATGGCCGACGGTCCCACGCAGATCAACCTGCAGGGCATCGGCAATCACCCCTACGTCTACAACATCGCAATGATGGTTCCCGGCGGCATTCCGGCCGACCCCGTCGACGCGGTCACGGCGGAGAACTCGGCCGTGGTGACGTCCCACTACCGCGGCACCAAGGGCAGCTACCTCGGCGAGACCGACTCGGCGGTCCGCCCGGGAGAGACCATGATCACGCAGGTGATCGATTACTTCGACGCACCGGTGGACCGGGAGGAGTGGTACTCCACCGGCAGCAAGTGGCCGACGATGAAGGACATGCGGTGGTTCCAGACGGTCTACCCGGACCGCAACGACATCCAGCGCACCGTGAAGGACGTACTCCGCAACTACAAGCCGGGCGAGCAGCACGAGGAGACCTGGCTGGGCGCGGCGAACGGCCCGGCCGGACCGGAGGCCGCCTACGCGTTCCGCGAGGCTGACAAGGCCACCCTCATCCTCCCGGAGATGAGTGACAGCCAGCCGGGGCACTACGGCCAGTACGCCGCCGCCGACGAGACGATGATGCGGGTGTACCAGGACGGGCAGCTCCTCAAGGAGACGAATTACCCCTCGCTGACGGGGCTGCCGGTCGGCGCCGACCCTGCGACCTACCGGATCACTCTCGACGCGTCGCGCCCGGCATGGTTCCCGCTGTCCACGCAGACCAGCACTGCATGGACGTTCAAGTCCGCCCGGCCGGCGAGCGCCAAGGAGAACCTGGCGCTGCTCTGGCCGCAGTACGGCCTGAACCTGGACGCGGAGAACACCACCCAGGGCGGCAGCACCTACGACTTCGACCTGGCGTTCGCACTCCAGGGCGGCGCCACTGCGGACGTCGACGGGGTCGAGGTGGAGGTGTCCACCGACGACGGTGCCACCTGGAGCCCCGCGACGGTGAAGACCAAGAGCGACGGCCACTACAAGGTGTCCCTGACCAACCCGGCATCGGGCTACGTGTCCCTGCGCGTCAAGGCACAGGACACGGGCGGCAGCAAGGTCGAGCAGACCCTGATCAAGGCCTACGCCGTGCGCTGACCCCCGCTCCCTGACCGCGCCCCTGGCACAAGGCCTGCCCTTGCGCCAGGGGCGCACTTGTCGAACGTGGCTCGCGTTGATCAGCCGCTCGACGCCCCACGACGATCAGTGGCTTGTCCGGCATCGGACCGGTCGACGGCGGAGATATCCGTCCACACGCGGTGCTGTAGCTGTTACCGATGTGTGTCTGCTGGATGGGTGGTTCGCGGGGTGGGGCGCCGGGGTGCGCGGGGAAGCTGGAAAGGTTTGTTCCCGGCTGGGGGCCGGGCGCGTGGATCCGGTATTCGATGTCAGCGGCACGCCCGGTCGGGGGTGCTTGATCAATGCAAGCGTAAGTTACGGAAATGTCCGGATTGAGTAACTCGAATCGGAGTTGCGGCTGGAAGTGGGGGAGGTGGTCCAGGCTGTGGGTTCTCGGCCTGAGGGGCCGGGATCCGCACCGCGCAGCATGGCCCTTGACCGGGTCCTGGGCGCCTTTGTCTGAGGGGACATCAATGTCTGATTCTCGTTTCGTCCGACGTATCGCCGCTACTGCTGTGGCGGCCGGTTCCGTGGTCGCTGTGGCGGCGATGCCGGCTGCCGCCGACGGTGGCCACGGGTACGGGCACGGCCGTCACCAGTCGTACTCCAACGTTGTCCTCGGCGACATCCAGTACGACAGTCCCGGTCGTGACGACTGGTCGAACCGTTCGCTGAACCGGGAGTGGGTGGAGGTCACCAACACCGGCCGCCGCGCGGTCGACCTGGACGGATGGTCACTCACGGACCGGAGCGGCAACCTGTACCGCTTCGACGACGTGCGCCTGGCCGGCCGCTCCACGGTCCGGGTCCACACCGGGTTCGGCCGTGACACCCGTCGGGACGTCTACCAGCGCAGCCGGGACTACATCTGGAGCAACTACGCCGACAAGGCGACCCTGCGCGACAACCGCGGCCGTACCGTGGACACCCACTCCTGGGGCTACCGCCGCTGACGACCAAGGGTGCACCTTTTCCGCCCCCGGGGTGCAACCCTTCTGATCCGGCGTGCCACCACCCACAGAGGGTGGCGGCACGCCGGACTCGTACGCCCAGGCTCCGGCTTCCCACTGCCCGGCACGGTGCAGGGTCGCAGCACCCGGGAACAGCTGCGGGGCCCTGGTCTGAGGGTCCAGGGCCCAGGCGTACGCCTCCCGAGGGGTCGAAGGTGCGCACGCCACAGGGCCCAACACCCGTAAGGAGGGGAACGTCACGGGTGCCACGCCCCGAGTCCGGCAGCAGACGCCAAGATGATGACGCGGAGTCAGGCGCAGCTCATTGCTCTGTCTGTACCGGGGTCCGGGTCCGGTAGGAGTGGCCGAGTTCGGGGCCGAGTCCGAAGTAGTGGCGGAAGTTGTAGATGAGCGGGCTCCAGGTGGCAGGGTCGATGTGGTCGGTGCCGGGAACGACGATCCGGGGGTCGGCGTGGACCTTCCGTACGACGGCCTCAACGATGACGAAGTCTCCTGAGACGTCCGGCCGTACCTGCTCGGCACGGGCCTCCAGCTGAAGGGGGCATTCGGCAACGCGAGGCGGCCGTACCGTGTGGGAGGGCGCGCTGTGCAGGCCGGCCGCGGTGAACTTGTCCGGCTCGTAACGGCAGCCCTGCGCCTTGGTCGCGGGTACCGGATTCCGGCCGGTCAGCGGTGCCAGTCGCTCCACCGCAGGCCACAGGGCGGGGTCAGGCAGATTGATCACGAGGTCGGGCCGGCTGCCCAGGTTCTGTGCGGTTTGCCCGTCGCGGCCCAGACCGAGCACGACTGTCCGATCGAGCGCCCACGCGGAGGAGATGGGAGCGAGGTTGGACGAGCCGTCCGGGTTCTCTGTCGAGAGGAGGACCACCGGAGTCCCGAAGTACAGAATGCTCGGCTCGATCGCTGTACGGGGGGCGGCTGTGTCTGTGGTCAGGGTGCTGAGAGGTGCGGCGTTCATGGTGCGGAGCCTAGGAGCCAGACACTTCGGCAGGTGCCGAAGTGTGGCGGGGCCGGGAGCCGGCGCCAGGTCCCTCCTGCTCATCGCGCCGTGCGCTGAGGTCATGATGGCCGGCCTTCGAGCGAAATGACGTCAGGGACTTGCGGTGAGCCGGAAGGTCAGACACACCAGGGGAGTGTCATCCTCGACCGGAGTTCCTATCCGGCTCCAGAAACGACGGTGGCCGGCGCGCCACTCCTCAAGTGAGGCATCGCCCTCTCCTTCGGCCGCAGCATGTTCCCACGTCACCTCGATGAAGGGCTTCACCTCCACTCCGGTGATCTCAACGGTGGCGATGGCCTGGCCGTCGTTGTCCAAGAGGGCCAGCCGCTCACCGGGATACTCCAAGCCCTCGGTCTCGCCGGCGTATTCCGCAAGCAGACCGGTGGTAGCGATCTTCTTTCCGGCCAGGACGAATGAGTTCAACTCGACCCGCAACTCGCCCGGAGTGCCGAGTTCCAATGCGCGCATACCATTGACTCGCGGCCACATCACTTCATCGCCTCATCCGAATACTCGTCGGTTCATTTGGCGCCTTCCCGTGCTCGTAGGAGCCGGTCTCCCGTCTTGGTCTCCTCGCCGCCGTCGGCGGCGAGGGCGGCCGCTGCCCGAAAGCCGGGACGAGGACTGCACAGCACAGGAACAGGACCCGCCCAGCCATCCGCGGCTCGGGCCATGGATGCCTGCGCCAGGGCGATCACGTCGGCGCCGTCCACTCGTGAGAGCGCTGCGCTGGGCCTTCCCCTTCTGTATCTTCACGGCCCCGGTGGCCCGGGATCACCGGGGACACCTTAGCGATACGTCTGTTACGTAATGATGCTCGGGTACCCTCCGGGACCTGGCCGACGAGTGGCGGACCGCGGGACGGTGGCGCGACGGTGCGGCGGCGCCTGATGACTTTTCAGTGCGGCCTCCAGGTGAACTTGTCGCCACCCACCCACCGGACCACTTCCGGGTCGTCGAGGTCGTGGACCGTGATCCCTGCGGCAGCAGCGGTGAAGAGCACGTCCGTGATCGACTCTGCCGCTTTCACGACCTCTCCGTCGATCTCCACAAGACGGAAGGGAGGATCACCGGGCTGTACTCCCAGCACGGTAATCCGCGGCGTGGACGTACGGGGGCTCGCACTTTCGGTCATGCATGGATCGCTTCCACACCACGGTCGTCAGTATGCCCGGCGGCAGTGTGGGCAACGGGCTTCACGTGCTGGATACGGGTCCGGTGGCCGACGCTCGACCTACCGCCCCGAGGAGGGCGGGACTTGATGTGGACTCACGCGGTAGCGACAACCCAGCGGGGGCGGCGTCGACGAAAGCCCCCGGCGTCCGGGTGCTGCGCCCGCCTTGACTCTTCAACCCCGTCAAGGGGTGATGTAGTCGTCCCGGCCGGAAGTGGCGACGCAGGCCCGACGGAGGGCATCCCGGCCACGTCCACCGCGGAGGTGAATGACTGTCGGAGCGAGAACGAACGTGCGGATATCGGCACAGTCGATGGCGGTGATGTCCTCGACAGTGACCGGCGAGCGGTGCGTGCGCTGCCGCCCTCGTGCGGTGAAGCTGAGAAGGTGAGTATCAGAAGCGTGCACCCGGTGAGTGCGGAGCAGATCTACGCAGCCCTCGTCGCCCTGGGGGCTGAACCAGTACTGGATCCGGACGTGTGGCCCGAGGGCCCGCAGGTCGAGGACCGGCTGCGACTGCTGGGCGCCCTGCTGGCCAAAACAGAACTGGAAATCACTGCCTCGACCGGCGTGGGCAGGCAACCGCTGGAGGACGTCGCCGAAGTGCTGCTCGGATGGACGGAGCAGGCAGGACCCGACTCACAGGTTTCCTCCGTCGTGCTGGCGAACCGGTTGCAACTCACCGCGGTGCAACTCATGGGGCCGGAGGAAGAGGGGCCTCCTCGCCGGGCGGCGTCCTGGGCGGCCGTCGTGGCGGCTACGGACGCACTCAGCGCCCGGCTCTTTTTCGAGCGCGGTGACATTCGGGCCACCCGACGAGCTCTCGACCGGACGGAGGCATCGGTCATCGCGATCCTGGAGGGCTTGCATGACCTCCGCGTCGCCATCGGTGATATCGAGGAGTAGCGATGTGACCGAGTTCCTGCGAGGTGCTGCGGTCGGCTTGCCCATGACGCGGAGAGGTCTCCCTGTTGGTTCCGCTATCCGGCAGTGCCTGCACGCTTCGCGGCCCAGAAATGGTGGACAGCCCAGCCGGCGCCCAGCGCGGAGGCCGTCCAGACGATGGCCTCGGCGAGAACAATGGCCGGGGTCAGGGTGAGGTGCGGCCGGGGCGGTAGTACGACCATCTGCAGGGCAGCACCCACCGGCACTGTCAACGCGGCAAGCAAGCCGGTCAATCCAGGCCGCCTGATGGTTGCACCCACCACACCCAGAACCAACCCGAACGGCAGACCCACCACCCACCACCTGACCAGATCCGTTTCGGCTCCCCAGACGAAGGCGTCCGTCACGTAGTACGCCCCCGTGGCAGCGATCAGCGCCAGGGCCCCAACCAGCGCGCCCAAGGCCCGGGTCCCGGCCAGCCAGCCCATCGCCACCGCGAGCGCGGCCCAGGACCAGCCTGCGTCCATCAGCAGGCTGAGCACCTTGGCAGCACTGGCCCAAACAGTGCCCGTGAGCGGGGCGCCGAGCTCTGCGTAGGGGGAGGAGAGCGCGTTGATGAGCGAGGTGGCCGTCCCGAATCCCACCCCGGCCGCGAGACCACCCATCATGATCTTCATACCGGGAGAGTATCCAGTCTCTTCGGCAGTCTCTCGATCGGCGTGACGAACCGTGCAGGCGGAGTCCGCGCCGACCGGTCCAGGCACAGGCCGGCACCACCGGCTTTGTTGCGCCGCAGCGTTGGGCGGAGAGCCTGGATCGGCACTTCCCGCCGGAACCCGTCGCGGGGGAGGCCGCCAGAGGGGCAACTGCCCACCGCCTCACACGCTCGACGGACACGCTCAAGGTTTGCTGTCACAGGACAGTTCGCTCCGAAGACCGACAACGGGCTGGAGAACGGCGGCGTCCTACGACGGCGACGGCCTGGCCGTCGTCGCGGTGCGGGTCGGCGGGGCGGGAGCGATCAGTGCTGGGCAGTCAGAGGGCGTGAGCGAAGCAGCTCAAGGCGACAGCTATCGAGAGAACCGCGAGCGACACTGCCATGAGGGGTTGTGAGCTGCTGTCGGTTTGCTGCGTTGATGTGAGTTGTGGTGAGCGGGAGTGAGTCCCGTCAGTGGGTTCGCGCGGGTGGGAACGGTGGTTCTGGGGCCGAATGGGTGACCTTTTGCGGCTGTTGCTCGTTGGGCTGGGTGGCAGGCGTCCGGCCTTGCGGGAGGGGGTGGTGTGCGGGAGTTTGCGGCACCCTTCGTGGTGCCTGGGCCCTGCGGGGTGGCGATCCGGGACCGGCTCAAGCACCTCACGCCCCGGGACGAGGAAGTCCTCCGCTGGGTCGGGGAGCACCAGGGCCGTCTGGCTTCGCGTGATCTCAAGGCGCGCTGCGCGGATGGTCTGGAGCACAGTGCGGACAGCTGGGCAGCGCGTAAGCGGGACCTGACGAAGGAGTCGTCGTCGCGGATCGCGGGTGCGATCACCAAGGCCACCCACGATCAGTGGGCGCTCGCGCGCCGTTGCCAGGCGGCGCACATCCAGAATCTGGCAGCCGGGATCAGGACGCTGCGGCACCGCCTGTCCCTCCCGATCGGTGAACCCGGAACGAAGCGGGCCGCGGGGGGCTACCGCTCCCGGGGTGAGTGGTTCCGCAAGTCCCGCCGCCTGGCGGCACTGGAGGCGCGGCATGCGGCCGTTGTCGCCGACCGGCAGGCCGGGCGGGTGCGGGTGGTGCGGGGCGGTAAGCGTCTGCTCAACACCCGCCACCATCTCGCCGAGGCCGGGCTCACCGAGGAGCAGTGGCGGGAACGGTGGGAGGCGGAGCGCTGGTTCATCGCGGCGGATGGTGAGTCGGGGAAGCGGTTCGGGAACGAGACGATCCGCGTCACCCCGGACGGCGAGGTCAGCATCAGGCTGCCTGCCCCGCTCGCGCACCTGGCCAACGCCGGGCACGGCCGGTACGTCCTCACCACCCGGATCGCGTTCGCGCACCGGGGTGCGGAGTGGGCCGACCGCATCGCCGCCAACCGGGCCGTGGCCTACCGCATCCACCTCGACACCCGGCGCGGCCGCTGGTACCTCACCGCGTCCTGGCAACGTCCCGTCGTGAAGACCATGACGCTGTCCGCCGCCCGTGCCCGGGGCGTGATCGGTGTCGACACCAATGCCGATCACTTCGCCGCCTACCGGCTGGACCGGCACGGCAATCCCGTCGGTGACCCGCGCCGCTTCGGCTTCGACCTGTCCGGGACTGCCGGTCACCGCGATGCGCAGCTCCGCCACGCGCTGACCCGGCTGATCCACTGGGCGGTGCGTGTCGGGGTCGCGGCGATCGGGATCGAAGATCTCGACTTCAGCACCGAGAAGACCCGGGAGAAGCACGGCCGCAGGAAGCGGTTCCGGCAGCTGATCTCCGGTATTCCGACCGGGAAACTGAAGGCCCGGCTGGTGTCGATGGCAGCCGAACACGGCCTTGCGATCGTCGCGGTCGACCCGGCCTACACCTCCCGGTGGGGTGCCCAGCACTGGCAGAAACCACTGGTCACCCCGCACCGCACCATGTCCCGTCACGATGCCGCCGGTATCGCGATCGGACGACGCGCCCTCGGGCACCCGGTCCGGCGTCGGACGGCACCGCCCCCGCACGACCGGAGTGATCGTGCGGGGCATCGGACCGTCCAGGCCGGACCAGGCACCCGGGGGCGTGAGGGAACCCGCCCACCCGCAACGGACCGGCCGCCCGGAGGGCCGTCACCGAACGGGACGCGAACGCGGGAACCCAGCGCATCCAACACCGTTCGGGATGCGCCCGGTACGCAGCAGTGGGTCCAGGACTCACTCACGCACACTGGCTAGGAACGGTTTGGGCACGTGCATGGGAATCCTCTGTTTGGGCCGATGTGGCTCATAGGCAGTACCGAACTAGCCACTCGTCGGCGTTGTACGTGTTCTTCGCCGGGTCCGGCACGGTGGCCGCCCGTTCTTCGACCATCTCCTCTGTGAGGATCCGGTTCGGCAGCCTGCCGAACCGGGCGCGGCGCGCCATTTCAGCAGGGTCGGGGCTCTCCTGGGCAGGTTTCACTGCATCGTCTCCTCAAGAGCTCGTGAAGGTTCCTGGATACGGCCGACCAAGGTCGGGGGTCTCCGCGGAAGCCGCCTGGAAGCGGTGTTTCTGTGACGAACGTCCGGGGCCGGCCAGAGCGGCTCAGCCCAGGTAGAAGTCCTTGCGAGCGGCCACGAACTCTTCGACCGACTGGGCAGGTAGGCCCGTCACGCGTTCGATGTCGTCCCGACACCCTCGAGCGCAGTTGCTCAAGGACTGTGCGGCCCACGCCACCGGCCTTGGCGATGAGAACGAGGTTGCCGGCAGCCATCGGTCGGTCTCCTTCTTGGTGCAGGCAGGCCATCGTGGTGAGGCGGTTGGCTGTGTGAGGGGGCGGGCTCGATGGGCTCAGGTCCTGGTCGTCGGCGGTCATCGGTAGTGCCTTTCAGACGTGGCGGTGGTGGAACGGCCGGGGCCGGGGATACGGGTCAGGAGGCAGCTGCGGTGCGCCGCATCAGGCGGGGGCGCAGGCCGAGCAGGCCTGCGGCGATGGCGGCCCACAGTGCAAGCGTGACCACAGGGCCTGCTGCGTGCGCGCCGTTGAAGTAGCTCAGGTCGGTGATGGTGCGGACGGCTGCGCCAGGTGGCAGTAGTGCGGAGATGGTTCGGGCCGCTGCGGGCAGCAGATCGGCGCCAATGGTGGCACCGCTGGTGGCGTTGCCGACGGTCAGGAGCAGGAGGGTGGCGACCGGGACTCCGATCGGGCCGAGGTAGGTGCCGAGAAGTTTGGTGGTGAAGGCGGCCGCAGCTGCCAGGAGGGTGAGAGTGAGGATCAACGGGACGATCGGGGCCGGGACCGATCCCAAAATGGGGCCGGCGATGATCGCTGCGACGGTGCCGATGGCCACGGAGGCGCCGGCCAGCAGCCGGAACCGGTGACGCAGGTGCAAGACACCGGCCAGGCCGAGAGCGTTCGAGCCGAGGACGAAACCGGCCAGTGTCACTCCGAAGGCCATGTAGAAGCCGGCAAGCCCCCGGGCGTCGAAGTGGGTCAGGGGGACGACGTCCTCGGTGGTGACGTGCTTGCCCGCACCATGGGCGTAGGTGCCGACGAGGTTGTTTACGGCCGATGTGGTGGACGCGCCGACTGCTCCTGCGATCTCCAGGCGCAGCTGGCCCGGACCGTCGGTGCTGAGCGCGGCCACGACGTCGTGGCGCTCCACTGCGCGGCGCGCTGCCTCGGCGTCAGCGACCGGGTGGACCTCGACGGCGTCGCCAAGAGCCCGGTGTATTTCGCCCGGCAGGTCCGGTCCGGTGACGGCGATGTCGACCTGATGGGGCTTGGGGTCGCGCTGCAGACCGACGTAGCAGGCGATGAAGGCCGTCACGACGACCAGAGCGATCAGAGTCGGCTGGAGCCAGACCCTCACCGGAGGCCGGCGGGCGGCCTCGCGGGGCTCGGGGGAGAGCCCGGCCGTGGCGGAGGACGTCTGCTCAGAAGCGGATCCGATGGGGATGTTCATGACGGGGCTTTCTGATGGAGGGGTGTGGCGCGGAGAGGTCGATCAAGAAGGGCCATCGATAGATAGGAGCATATGCTCCTATTTGCAGAACGGCAAGGCGGATCATTCGGGTCGACCTGTCCTGGCTCGCCACTCGTCACCGACAGTCAGGCGGCCCTTTGGTACTTACGAGCATGTGCTCTTATTATGGCCGGGGAGAGCTCTGGAGGAGACCATGACCGCTGCGTCGACGAGCCTCGGCGACTCGTGCAACAACCTGGCCCTGCGCAAGGCGGCCCGGTACCTGGGCGCGACGTACGACAAGGCGCTGGCTCCGGTCGGTCTTCGTGCGACGCAGTTCAGCATCCTGCAGAAGCTGAGTGCTCACGGAGAAATGACGATCACCAGCCTCGCCGACATGATCGCCATGGACCGCACGACGCTGGCCTCGAACCTCAAGCCGCTCGTGCGGGAGGGTCTGGTGACCGTCGAGCCATCGGCAGTCGACCGTCGGGCGCGGGTCGTCACGATCACGCCGGACGGCCTCTCCCGGGTGAAGTCGGCGCTACCGCTGTGGAAAGCCGTGCAAGCCCAGTTCGAGGAGAGCTTCGGAGCCGGAGAGGCCGCCCGGCTGCGCGCATCACTGGAAGCCGTCCTCCACACCGGATTCGAGCCCTGGGCCGAGTAGGACACGACTCTTCCGGTGGACTCCGCCACTGATCCCTCGGGCACCCATGAGGGAGGCCGTGGCCTCGGCGGTTGCCGATACGGCTCACTGGGGCCGGCCATGCCGCCGGACAGCGACGGTACGCGCAGGCGCACGTCCATCCGGCGACCGTCGCGGCGCCGGACCTGCGTGAAGCCGGACCATCGGCCCCGGGGATCGCTGCGGCGCGCCGGAATCGCGACGACGTCCAGCGACCCGACCGCCTGCGCAGCCCGGGCGCGTGGCGCGCGTCGGCGGTTGCGCAACGGGAGCGGACGACTCCTGGGGGCAGCCGCCTCTCGGTGCCCGGCTCGCAGCGGCGCGCTGGTCCTGCATCACCAGGGAGATCCGCACGGCGGGATCCGCACGGCGGCGCGCGACCCATGCGGCCCCATGGCGGCAGTACCGCTGGGCGTGGAGTGCACCTCTGCGCCCAGCGGTCCTACGCCGGGCCGGCTGCCGTGCTGGGCTGGTCCAGGCCCGTCGAGCCTGTGGTGACTGGCGTGATGTCAGCGGCCGGGGAGCCGCTCTGTGATCTCCTGGAGCACCCAGCCGTTGCCGTCCGGGTCGCTGAAGGTGGCGTAGGAGCCGTAGGAGGCGCGGTCGGGGTGCAGGCCGGCAAGTCGCTCCTGGCCCTCGATCTGGTGGGTGACCTCCCCGGCCTCGTGGCCGTGGTAGAGCAGTCCTGCGGCGTCGTGGAACACCTCGCTCACCTCGATGCCGCGGCCGGTGAGGTCCGCGCGGGCCTCCTCGATGTCGGAGACGATGAGGTACAGGCCCTGGGTGGAGCCGGGGGCGGCGGAGGTGAGCCCCTTGCCGAACAGGATCGAGCACTCGGAGCCGGGCGGCGTGAAGTGCACCGCGCGCCAGTCCTCACTGGCGGCCTTGTCGAGGTCCAGACGGAATCCGGCCGCCTCGTAGAAGGCCTTGGCCCGATCGACGTCGGAGACGGGCAGCACGATGACTTCGAGCTTCAAATCCATGGGAATGTCCTTCTTTCTTGTTGCACCGGCTGCAAAGCGGACCGGTCTACTGGTGGGTCCTGTCCGTTGCTCGAGCGGCAGGGTGTAACCGCCGGCGTAGTCGGGACCTCGATGTTTAGGAGCATATGCTCGTATTTGCTATGTGGCAAGGAAGTGCCCCGACGCGGGGCGTGGCGCAATGGGTCGAATATGGCGAGCGGTGCCGAGACGTGGCAAGCCGTAACCCGAGGCTGTCCCCGCTGCTGGCCATCCTCGGTCTGTGGTGCGCTCGGGTACCGCGAGGGTCCCGACGTGGGTGGAGGCAGCCCGGGAGGCGGCGAGGTTACCCGCAAAAGGCGGCGGCGTCGGGGCGCGGTCGTGCTCGGGGGACGCCGTAATCGGCGCAGATGGCAATGCATCGGCGCCGTGTGTGGGTCGGCGATCGTGGCGGCCGAACTTCCGCGGTTGTACGAGCAGTTCGTTCAGGCACTGCAGCGCAGACCCTGGTGTGGAAGCTTCCCGTGGGGGATACCAGCGGGTGGGGGAGGGGCGCCGACAGGCTGCCGGACGGTCGGCACAGGAGCTGCGGGAGGCGGGTGCGGCATACGGATCCGCGCGTGCGATGAGTCGTGACGCTTGGGCGCACCACTCCGGAGCTGGACAATCCCTTCGGCAAGGTCACCAAGCCCGACCTTCTGCGCCTGCCTCGCGACTTCGTCACCGCTTCGGGCGTGAGCCCGTTCGCCTGTCTCGCGGTCACCCGGTGCGCCCATCGTGTTCGCACTCACCGGTGGCTCGATGGTGTGGGACTCGATCGCGAAACCCGATCCGGCGGGCCGAGAGCCCCTGATCGCCGTAGGAGCCGCGACCGGGACGGTGCCGCGTACGAACCGGAGCTGCTCACGGAGCTGCGGGCCGCCCGGGAGCGGGAGGGGGCGGGGCTACCGGCCCATACGGCACAGCGGCTCGGGCCCTCGGGCGGTTCGCACGCAGTGTGTCGAATCGCCCGAGGGCCCGGCCTCCCGGCTGCGACCGGGCTCGGCTGCTCCGCTCCCCGTCCGGAGCGGGTCGACGCACCGGTCAGTCGGTGCCGAACTCCATCGCGGCGCGGTCCAGCAGCTCGTCGTCCTCGGAGACCTCGCCGCGGGAGGCGATGGCCTCGGCGCCGCCCTCCGGCATGGTGCCGATCAGGCCGGTCGCCGCCGCCTGGGCGGCGCCGATCAGCTCGGGGTGGGCCGTGCCGACGATGCCGAGACCGGCGTACTGCTCGAGCCTGGCGCGCGAGTCGGCGATGTCGAGGTTGCGCATGGTGAGCTGGCCGATCCGGTCCACCGGGCCGAACGCCGAGTCCTCGGTACGCTCCATCGAAAGCTTGTCCGGGTGGTAGCTGAACGCCGGGCCAGTGGTGTCCAGGATCGAGTAGTCCTCACCGCGCCGCAGTCGCAGGGTCACCTCGCCGGTGACCGCCGAGCCGACCCAGCGCTGCAGCGACTCGCGGACCATCAGCGCCTGCGGGTCAAGCCAGCGGCCCTCGTACATCAGCCGCCCGAGGCGCCGTCCCTCGTTGTGGTAGTGGGCGAGGGTGTCCTCGTTGTGGATCGCGTTGACGAGGCGCTCGTACGCGGCGTGCAGCAGCGCCATGCCGGGTGCCTCGTAGATGCCGCGGCTCTTCGCCTCGATGATCCGGTTCTCGATCTGGTCCGACATCCCGAGGCCGTGGCGGCCGCCGATCGCGTTCGCCTCCATCACCAGGTCGACCGGGGAGGTGAACCGCTTGCCGTTGATCGTCACCGGGCGGCCCTGGTCGAAGCCGATCGTCACGTCCTCGGCGGCGATCTCGACCGAGGGGTCCCAGAACCGCACGCCCATGATCGGTTCCACGGTTTCCACGCCGGTGTCGAGGTGCTCCAGCGTCTTGGCCTCGTGGGTGGCGCCCCAGATGTTGGCGTCGGTCGAGTACGCCTTCTCGGTGCTGTCGCGGTACGGCAGCCCGTGGGCGACCAGCCACTCCGACATCTCCTTGCGGCCGCCCAGCTCGGAGACGAAGTCGGCGTCGAGCCACGGCTTGTAGATGCGCAGGTGGGGGTTGGCGAGCAGGCCGTAACGGTAGAACCGCTCGATGTCGTTGCCCTTGAACGTCGAGCCGTCGCCCCAGATCTGTACGTCGTCCTCGAGCATCGCCCGGACCAGCAGGGTGCCGGTGACGGCGCGGCCGAGCGGCGTGGTGTTGAAGTAGGCGCGGCCACCCGAGCGGATGTGGAACGCGCCGCAGGCGAGCGCGGCCAGGCCCTCCTCGACCAGCGCCGCTCGACAGTCGACCAGGCGCGCGATCTCGGCGCCGTAGGTCTTCGCGCGGCCGGGCACCGAGGCGATGTCGGGCTCGTCGTACTGGCCGATATCGGCGGTGTAGGTGCACGGGACGGCACCCTTGTCGCGCATCCACGCGACCGCGACGGAGGTGTCGAGGCCGCCCGAGAAGGCGATGCCGACGCGCTCGCCGGTGGGCAGGGAGGTGAGAACCTTAGACATGGGAAGAGTATGTATTAATCCGCATGATTATGCAAAACGACATTCCCTGAAGTCGGTGCGGACCTCGCACGGTGTTCCACCGAGGAGGTCCAGGACGCTGCGGGCGGCGGCGCCGACAGTGCCGGATCGCCCTGCTCGGCGACGGCGAGGCGCCCGTCGGGCAAAGCGCGCCGAGGGCCAGGTCGGCGCTGCACAGGCGCCCTGGTGGGCGGCGAGCAGAATCGCCGCGGCACCAAAGGTGGTCGGCCCACCGGTTCCGACAAGGACACCTGCAAGCACCGCAACGCAGTTGAGCGCACCATCTTCCGACTCGAGAACTTCCACGCCGCGGCCACCGGCTAGGGCGCGTGTCTGCGTCTTCCACGGTGCAGTCACCGCGGCCGCAATCCGGCTGCGGCTCCGGCCATGACCCGACCTGGACCCAGTTTGCCCACCCAAAGCTGAAGAGGTGGGCCCGGCGCGCCGTGTCCAGGCCTCTCCCGGCAGGCACCGCGAGGACACCGAGGGCGCGGTCGACCGCGTCGCCCCTATCCAGGAGCTGTACGCGGCTGGGCTGTGCGGCTCCAAGATCGCGCAGCTGCTTCCGTGTGTGCGGGACACCGACGGCGGTCCCTCCGCCACCGCCGACGCGCCACTGATCGACGACCTCACGGCGGAGCGCGACCGCATCGACCGGATGATCGATGACCTGCAGCGCTCCCGGACGGCGCTGGACGAGGTGATCGATGCGGCCGCGGCCCCTGCGGCGCACGGCCCGGAACAGCCGGCCCGGGGCCGATGAGGCAGGGACAGCGGCCGTAGCAGTCCCTATGACCGCAGTGTTGGCTCTGACGGGTCAGCCCCACCCCGCGACCTCAACCGGTTCTTCTCCGCCCTGATCGGAGGCAAGCTCCACAAGCACGCCCAGCTCGCCGGGATGCGTACCCCGTCAAGGTTCCCGACGGTCCCGTCACGAGGGCCACACGCCGCAACGCGATGCCGGGACGCTCCACGGGCTCACCGCCTTCCCCGCCAGGCCCACTTCTGCACCTTGCGGTTCTCGGACACCTTTGCCACGCCATCGGTCGAACCGCCGTCCGCGACCTGGAGCGGCGCTGCTCGTGGGACGGGTGCGGCGGCGACTGGCCGGCTGTGGGGTTGCAGCCGTTTCAGCCGCGCCCTCCATGGACCATCCGCCATCTCCAGCTGAATGATGACCGGCCCCTCGGGAAGCGGCACGGTCTCCCGCCGCTTGCCGATCTCGTTGACGACGTTCTCCCGCCTGGGCAGGCTCGTGGAGTCCTCGTGTCCCGCCAGTTCGTAGAGATGGACGATGAGGTTGTCGTCGCCTCGGTAGTGGATGGCGAGGTCGGCCACTCCCTGCGTGTGCAGCAGGACGTCGGGCCCTCGGTACTCCAACTGTTCCTCCGTCAGCCGCTGAGCCGCGGCCAGCGGCAGCACTCGTACCCGCCAGGGCCCTTCCGCCTGCAACCGCAGGCGCAGGGGCTCCCGCTCGGGCACTTCCACGAGCAGCCGCCCCCGGAAGTTCTCCTCGGTGCTGTTGACGATGTTGTCCTTCTGCTTGTTGCGCCGGTTGAGGGTCCACAGGCCCGTGTACCCGTCACCTTCGACGTTGAGCTCGACGACGACCGGTCCCGGCGGGAGCCCGTCCACGGTGATCACATCGTTGTCCCGGCCGGTCTCGGTGTACGGCTCGAAGGCAGGGCCGAACGACCGGTCCATCCATGGGTCGCCCGCGCCCGACGCCAAGGGCTGACGAACCGTCGCCGCGGGTGCGGGCACCGGCCCTGGGGCCGGCGCCGACATCGGCACAGCCACAGGCGCGGGCGCAGGCATAGGCGCGGGCATAGGTGTGTGAATCATTTCCGGAACCGGCTCGTCTCCGGCCACGTCCACGCCATGGTCCGCCGCCAGACCGGCAAGGCCGTCCAGGTACCCCTGGCCCACCGCGCGGAACTTCCATCCCCCCGCCCGCCGGTAGAACTCCGCCATCACCATGGCCGTCTCGCCGCCACCGTCGGTCACGTCGTACCGGGCGACGGACGTACCGTCCGGCGCGAACGCCTCCACCGACGGCCCGTCCGCGTCCCGCACGCAGCCGTTCTCCGTCGACGCGACCACGAGGAGGCGGACGATGTCCTCCTCGATCGCGGTGAGAGCGACCTCCAGCCACTCCGTGCCGTCCTCACCCCCGACCAGCCGTACGGAGCCCGAAGGATGGACCGGCGCACCGTGGAACACGACATCCCCGTCCCCCCGGACACGTCCGCGCTCCGTCAGGAGCAAGGCCGAGACGTCCAGCCCGTGCCGGACGGCGACCCGCAGCGGCACGGATGGTACGAAGGAGTTGCCTCCCTTGATGATTCCCCCCATCGCGCGCCTACCCCTGTCCGCCCGGTACGGAGCCGAACATGCGCGGGGCCGGCGGGCGTGCCGCGGCCTCGGCGCGTGCGCCGCCCTCATCGTTGCCGGGTATCGACTCGTGCCAGCGGAGCTGTCCGCTCACATCTCCTCCATCATCACTGGGACGAATTCGCCCTGTTGCTCGGCATTTTGGTCCTGCGAACGGATCATGCCACAGGGCGCGGAGGGGGAACTCGCCGTCATCCGGGCCGGCCTGGCAGCCGGCCGGTCCGGCGCGCTGTGCCGCTTCGTTGCGACCCGTCGGGATCAACGCTCACTGTTCGTCGACGGCTACGTCAACCACTGCGGCGCGCACGTCGACCTGGAGAAGCAAGGGATCAGCCGGTCGGTCGGCCACCCGCTACGGCGGTACGGCGGGAGCGGGCCAGAGCCAGCCCACCGAGGACTGTGCCGATCAGTCCCACCAGTACAGCAACAATGCCCCCGCCCAGCCCGTTGCCGGTGCCGAGCCCACCGTCCGCCGTGGCTACCACCAGCCCACCGAGGGCCACACTGATCGGACTCGCCACCAGGGCAACAAGGGCCCTGTTCCGTGCGTTGCCGGTGCCGATACGACCGGAGGAGCGGGCCAGCGCCAGCCCCCCGATGACAAGGCCGGTCAGCCCGATGAGCGCGGCCATGCTGGCGCCCAGGCGCCCAGGGGTCATGGTGTAGACACTGGCGGCGATCGGCTGGACGGAGGCGTGCGCGGCCGCCGGTGCCGCAAGCGCAAATGTGACCGGCATGGAGTGCTCCTTCTGCTCCTGTGACTGGGTGTGGCCTGAGCATGTCTGCCGGACCCACCTTCGGTCGTCCGGCGGACGCAGACACTTCGCGCTGCCACCGATGCCTCATCCGGCTGCCGCAGACGCTGCAGGAGGCGCGAGGGTACTGCGTGTGCGGTAGTGGGCGGCTCGTCAACAAGGGGGACTCGCCCGCGGCGGTAGCCAGCTAGGGTGCGCGCATGAGTGCAGGTGAGTCCGGTGTCCGGGCCCGTGTCGGAGACTGGGCTGTCGCTGTCGGCGTGTCGGCGGCGCTGCTGGTCACCGGGCTGTCCGGGCAACGTCCAGCCACGACCTTCGACTTGCTCGGGTATGCGCTGCTGACGGTCGGCGGGCTGGCGTTGGTCGCGCGCCGCCGGGCTCCGGTTGCCGTGCTGGCCGCCACTGGGTTGTGCGCGGTCGGTTACCAGGCGGCCGGTTTCGATGTGCCTGCCGTCGCGTACCTGTTCGCGGTGTACGCGGCTGTACGGGCGGGACACCGCATCATCACGGTGGCGGCGAGCGTGGCCATGCTGGCCGTGCTCCCGCTCGCGGCCCTGGCCTCGGGCCTGCACGACACGGGCGAGGCGTTCGCGCAGGCCCGAGGCGCCTTGGAGCTGGCCTGGCTGATCGCGGCCGGCGCCGCGGGTGAGGCCCTGCGGCAGGCGGAGTGGCGGGCGGAGGAGGCCGAGCGCACCCGGGAGGAGACCGCGCGGCGCCGCGCCGACGAGGAGCGGCTCCGTATCGCGCGGGAGTTGCACGATTCGCTCACCCATCAGATCTCGGTCATCAAAGTGCAGGCTGAAGTCGCCGTGCACGTGGCCCGCAGGCGGGGCGAGGAGGTGCCGGAAGCCCTGCTGGCGATCCAGGAGGCTGGACGTGAGGCGAGCCGGGAGTTGCGTGCGACCCTTCAGGCGCTGCGCGACGACGACACGACCCCGCCGCGTGGGCTCGACCACGTCCCGGAACTGGTGCAACGGGCGCGTACGTTCGGCCTGGACACGACGTTGACGATCGAGGGACAGCAACACGACGTGCCGGCCGCGGTGGACCGGACCGTGTACCGGATCGTTCAGGAGTCGCTCACCAACATCGCCCGTCACGCGGACGCCACCACGGCGTCGGTCAAGATCGATTGCCGTCCGGACGCCCTCGCGATACGCGTCGACGACGACGGCAAGGCGACGCCGGACACTGCCCCGGTGCCCGGCGTCGGGCTGCTCGGGATGCGCGAACGAGTCACCGCCCTCGGCGGTCGGCTGCGCGCCGAACCGCGGGGCGAGGGCGGCTTTACCGTCCAGGCGGAACTCCCCGTGGACCGGACCTCATGATCCGTGTCCTGCTGGTCGACGACCAGCCGCTCATTCGCAGTGGATTCCGCGCGCTCCTCGACCTCGAAGACGACATCGAGGTGGTGGCCGAGGCCGCCGACGGGAAGGAGGGCCTGGCCCTGGCCCTGGAACACCTGCCCGACGTCGCTCTCGTCGACATCCAGATGCCGGTCGTCGACGGCATTGAGACGACCCGGCGCATCGCCGCGGACCCGGCGCTGGCCGGAGTGCATGTGGTCATCCTTACCAACTACGGCTTGGACGAGTACGTCTTCGACGCGCTGCGCGCCGGCGCTGCCGGATTCCTGGTCAAGGACATCGTGCCGGAAGACTTCCTGCACGCCGTACGCGTCGCCGCGCGCGGCGACGCCCTGCTCGCACCCTCGATCACCCGCAAGCTCATCAACAGGTTCGTCACCCAGCCGCTCAACGCCGGCATCGACACGGGGCTGGAAGAACTGACCAACCGCGAACGCGAGGCCGTCACCCTGGTCGCGCAGGGCCTGTCCAACGACCAGATCGCCGACCGTATGGTGATCAGCCCGATGACCGCAAAAACCCACATCAACCGGTCCATGGCTAAGCTCCAGGCCCGCGACCGGGCTCAACTCGTCGTCCTTGCCTACGAGTCCGGCCTGGTAGCCCCGCGCAACTCCTGAGGTCGTGACCTTGCCGTCCGCCGTGAAGGCCGGCGTTCCGCCCCTTTCCGTCGGACCAGGTTCCGACGAGCGCCGCCCGAGTGATTGCCGGTGGGTGGTACTCCGCAAGGAGCCCCGTGCAGAGGGCGAAGGCGCCGTTGGTGACCACTGCGAGCGTGCCCCACAGCGCCACCGAGACGAAGAGGCCCCGTTGCCGCGGCCGACTGAGCAGGGCTGGTCCGATGAGTACGGCCGTGGCCAGCGGCCACGATGTGACGATAGCGAGCGGGTCCATACCGTCGGCCAGGATGACGCGGACGATGACGGGAACGAGGGCGACCGCCGCTTAGCGCCGGCATCGAGACCAGCAGCACACGGCCGTAGGACCGTTCCTGTCCCGTCTCCGTCACGACCGTCACCCCTGCTCCCGATCACCCTCTCGGGCGGGGACCGCACGCGGCCGCGGTGGTACGGACGGGGTGCTGTCGGTCCCCGTCGACTTCCTCTCCATCACGTATGTGTTTCCCGCATCGGGGTCGCTGAAGAAGAAGTACAGCTGAAGCTCCCGATGCGTGTCGCGGCGGAGGCTGAACGTCCACGTGTAGGTCCAGGGTGCTTGTACGCGACCCTCCGGGGGTGTTCCCGCTGACTCCGAGTCCGGACGTACCGCGGACGCGGTGCGGGTCGTGAGCGTCAGACGTACGTGTTGTCCCTGGTCGGGTTCGTCGGTCAGGGTCCAGGTTCCGGTGCCGGAGAGGCGCCAGCCGTCGTCGAAGTCGAAATCCTGGCCGTCCAGCATGGTGATGACAGCGGATCCATCGTGCCGCAGGGTCAGTTCGGTGCCCTGGATGCATTGCCACCTTCCTACGGCCTCGGCGGGCGTGGCGTCGTGGATCGTGGGTGTCCCGGTGTACGTGTAGGGGCCGGCGCAGCCGGTCAGCGCGCCCACGGCGGCCAGGACTGCCAGAGTCCGTCGGCGGAGCCGGGACGGGGCCAGTAGCGGGGCCCGCATCACGCACAGCGCGAAGACGAGCTGACCCATCACGGGGATGACCAGCATTTCCACGAAGTTCCCGAAGAGCAGAAACCAGGTGGGGAGGAGGAGAAGCCCGGCCAGCGGGAGTCTGAAGGCCATGCCCGTGCGAGTGTTCGCCAGCCCGTACACGAAGCTCATCAGGATGGAGGGGATCCCGATGAACGGGAAGAAGTCGAGGCCGGTATCAGGGACGTGGGCATCAGCGGGTAGAGCGGCGGCCACGGCTGCCCACGTGAGCGCGAAGGTCAGCGCGTAGCGCATGGCCAGATCGAGAAGCCGCAGCCCGATAACCCCCGGATTCCTCCAGGGTCCGCCCTCATTCACAGCTCGGTCCCCCTCGCGGCACGACGAATACGCGCGGCTCGCCCAGCGGGCGGCCGCAGCAGCGGCCATCCTGACAGGAATATTGAACGCGTTCAATGCGTGGGCCGTTCTACCGGACGGGCCGGCTCGGCCGGGGCCGAGCAGGGTGGATACGTTGACTTTCGAGAGTCGTGGCGGTGCGTCTACTGTGGTGCGGTGATGACTCAGGTGATCGTTCTCAACGGTGGCTCCAGCTCGGGGAAGTCCGGGATCTCCCGGTGTCTGCAGGCGGTCCTGCCGGATCCATGGCTGGTCCTCGGGGTCGACACGTTGATCGACGCGATGCCCGGGGCCATGCAGACATCGGATGCGGGCATCGAGTTCGCTTCGGACGGCGAGGTGATCGTCGGGCCGGAGTTCCGGACACTGGAAGCGGCGTGGATCGAAGGCGTTGCCGCGATGGCCCGTGCGGGTGCCCGGCTCATCGTCGATGAGGTCTTCCTCGGCGGAGCGGCGTCCCAGCAGCGGTGGCAGAAGAACCTCGACGGTCTGCGAGTGTTGTGGGTCGGCGTCAGGTGTGAGAGCACGGTCGCCGCAGGTCGTGAGATCGCACGAGGCGATCGGGTCACGGGGATGGCCGCGTCCCAGGCGGACGTCGTCCACCGGGGCGTGGTCTATGACCTGGAAGTGGACACCACGCACGCCGAGTCGATGGAGTGTGCACGGGCCATCGCCGCACATGCGGAGTGATCGGCCGCACGTCTGTCTGCCGCTCTGACCGCAGCGCCGGAACGATCGTCAGAGAAATCCGGATCTACCGAGGTCAGGAGGGTGCCCATTCGCTCCGGCGACAGGTACGGATCGCTCATGAGGATGCCCAGTGCTTCAAGGACCTCGCGGTACGACGAGTACACGGCAAACGTCCCGGACTCGGAATCGTGCTCCAACTCCTGAGACCTGCTCAGCTGTGACGTGACCGGTCCGCATGAAGGGCGCGGCGGAGCGCCTTCAACGGGTACGGGGTCTCCCTGTTCTCGTCCTGGATCGTGACGTAGAAGTCCGTCATCACTGCGGCGAGCGGTGCATGGCGGGAGAGGATCGCCCTGGCCTCTCGCGGTCCGTCCGGCGGGTCCTCCCCTTCCGCGCATGCGCGAATGAGTGCCTCGCGTTCTTTCCGCTCGTAGCCGTACAGATTCGTGATCAGCCAGTTCACCAGCCAGCTCCGCGTGTAGCAGCGATCGTAGGTCCTGTGCAGCTCGAAGAAGCTGGTCTCGGACGGTGACAGATCGAATTGGGAGGAGATGGCGAGGCCGTAGTCGGCGAAGTAAAGACGCCGGCCGTCGACCAGGATGTTTTGAAAATGGGCGTCGAAGTGCAGAAGCCCGCGAGCGTTCATGAAGGACGTGCCGGCCTCCAGTTCCCTTTCCACCAGGGAACAAGCCCGGTCGGCAGACTCTTCATCAGCCTGCACCTGCTCGGTGAGCCACTCGTGGAGCGTCTGAGGGATGTACTCCATGAACAGCGCGAGGCTCGCAGAGGACTGCTGAAGAGCCTCGATACGACGGCGTACCTCCGGCCTGCCTCCCCAATAGGCCACGACCCGCTCCACGTCCGCGAGTTCGTCGGGAAGCGCGGCCGTGTCCGGCAGCACGCGCCAGTGGTACATCATCGGGAACCCTTGGTACTGCCCTCCGAGCACCCAGTTCGTCGTCATGGTGTGAACGGCGAGCTCCCGCCATGCCCCGAAACCAGGCCCCCCGCCGACTCCGTACTGGCAGAAGGTGGGAATCCCGAACAGGTTGGCCGTGGATCGTGCATGCTCCGGCAGCCGCTCCATATCCGTGAGCGGCACCCGCTTCACGAAGACCGGCTTCCCGTCAACCTCCAGCAGCGCAGACCTCCCGCCGATACCGGAGCCAAGCGGCACGGCGGCGTCCACAAGCTCGCTCAGCCGGCGATCACTTCGAAGGGCGAGAGACGTGGAGACAGTGCTGTAGGTGGCCAAGCGCGCGTCTTCTGACGTATCGAGACGCTCGACCGCTACCCGCATCGGAATGCCGACCTCGTTTCCACCGTGCCCGCCAGGGTCCACCAGTTGCTGCCTGTGCACTGTAGATGAAGGTCGATGAGTCGATCAGCGGAGTCGCCGGACCGGGCAGGCGGCCACGGCCCACCGCCAGCAGGCAGCACGGAGGGGGCGTCGTCCAGCAGTCTCCTCATCAGCAAACGGCATCGAAGTGGTGTGGGCTGCGACAGGTCCTACCCGCATGCGGGGTTGCTGCCGGCCGAGAAAAACGCTTGGACTCCGCGGGCGCTGTCGCGGGACACTGAGGTTCCGGGCCTGGCCTCCCCGTACTCACACGTCTGCGTCGCCACGAGCTGCGCGGGGGCCCTGCCGCCGTGCCCCGCCTGTCGCACGACGACCTGAGCGACGCACTCACTCGAACGAAAGCTCCGCGCGGCCACTGAGGCAACGGCCTCATCCCGCAGAAGGCATGAGGCGGGCTGCCGCACGACCACACAGGGTTGGTATGGGATCGCCTGAATCGCGCGAGGCGCCGGGCAAGGGCTCGGTGTTCCTCGCACTTCGTTACTACGGACGGGAGTTGGCCCGGCACCGGTGGCTGACAGTGCCCGGGATGCTGCTGCCGGCGCTGGGCAACATCGGCATCGGCTACATCGCGCCGCTGATCGTCGCCAAGCTCGTCGGCCGGATCGCCGACGACTCCGGTATCACCATCGGCTCCACGCTGCCCTATGTTCTCGGCTTCGCCGGCGTTCTGCTGCTCGCGGAGACGCTGTGGCGCGTCGGCTTCCACTGCCTGAACCGCGTTGCCGCCCTCAGCATCGAGCACCTGTACGTGATCGGCATGGACGAGCTGTTCGCCAAGGACGCCACGTTCTTCCATGACAACTTCGCCGGGGCGCTGACCAAGCGGGTCCTGAGCTTCGCCTCCCGCTTCGAGGAGTTCATCGACACACTGACGTTCTCGGTCGTGGGCAGCTTCGTGCCGCTGGTGTTCGGGTCGGTGGTGTTGTGGCGCTACGAACCGCTGCTCGTCGTCGGACTCTTGGCGATGATCGCATTGACGGCGCTGTGCGTGGCGCCCCTCATCCGTCGCCGCCAGGCGCTCGTCGACCAGCGCGAGGAGGCGATTGCCCGGGTGTCGGGCCACGTCGCCGACAGCCTGATGAACATGGACACGGTCCGGGCGTTCGCCGCCGAGGGACGCGAGGCCGCAGAGCACCGGTCCCGCGTCGCGGCATCGCGGCGGCTCACGTTGCGGTCGTGGGACTACGGCAACCTGCGCATCGACACGCTGGTTGCGCCGATGTCCGTGCTGACCAACGCGCTGGGTCTGCTGCTCGCGGTCACGCTCGGCGGAGGCAGCCACGGCGTGGAGGCGGTCGTTGTCGCCTTCACGTACTACACCAACGCCACGCGGATCATGTTCGAGTTCAACCAGATCTACCGCCGTCTGGAGAGCTCGATGACGGAGGCCGCGCAGTTCACCGAACTGCTCCTGACGCCACCGACCGTGCTCGACCCGGCGTCGCCGGAGCCGTTGCTGTCCCGGGCCGCCGATGTCCGCTTCGAGCAGGTGACCTTCGCCCACGCGGGTGCGGAACCGCTCTTCGAGCGCCTCGACCTGGCCGTGAACAGCGGTGCGAGGATCGGCCTCGTCGGCCGGTCCGGCGGTGGCAAGACCACGCTCAGCCGGCTGCTGCTGCGGATGACGGACATCGACGGCGGCCGCATCCTGATCGGCGGTCAGGACATCAGCACGCTGCGTCAGGCCGATGTGCGCAGCATGATCTCCTACGTGCCGCAGGACCCGGCGATGTTCCACCGCACGCTGCGGGACAACATTGCCTTCGCCCGGCCGGACGCCACCGACGCCGAGATCCGCCGCGCGGCCGAGGCGGCGCACGTCACGGAGTTCGCCGACGCGCTGCCGGACGGCTTCGACACCATGGTGGGCGAGCGCGGTCTCAAGCTGTCCGGCGGACAGCGCCAGCGGGTCGCCCTCGCCAGGGCGATCCTGCGCGACGCGCCGATCCTGCTGCTCGACGAGGCGACCAGCGCCCTGGACTCCGAGAGCGAGATTCTCGTCCAGGAGGCGCTGTGGCGGCTCATGGACGGGCGGACGGCGCTCGTGGTGGCGCACCGGCTGAGCACGGTCGCCTCCATGGACCGGCTCGTGGTCCTGGACCGCGGACGGATCGTGGAGCAGGGCACGCACCAGGAGCTGCTCGCGTCGGACGGCGCCTACGCGAAGCTGTGGCAGCACCAGTCGGGCGGCTTCCTCGACGACACTCCCGCGCCGAAGGCCGACCTGCACTGAACGCGAGTCCGTTGGCCCCCGCGGGGCGACGTGCCGGCTTCCTGCGAGGGTGAAGCGGCCGTCTTTCCCGACGCCGCCGAGGACTGACCCGCCGCCTCGACGGGCCGGAAATCCACTCGCACGCGGGGATCGTGCGCACGGCGGGGGCCGGGACGTGTCGTCCCGGCCCTTCGTCGGGTTCGCTGTACGGGGACCGGTCAGCGCCCGGTCAGTACGGTGCGGTATCCCGCCGCCAGCGCGTGCTCCTGCATGACGACATTGACAGCGGCCATCGGCAGGTCCGGCGGAACCTGGATGTCGGCGGTGTCCAGCGCGGCCACGGTGAACACATAGCGGTGCGCAGTGTCCCCGGGCGGCGGGCACGCCCCGCCGTAGCCGGTCATCCCGAAGTCGGTCCTGCCGAGCACCGAGGGAGCGGGCAGACCCGGATTGCCCGGCGTGCCGGCGCCTTCAGGCAGCGAGGTCGTGCCGGCCGGGATGTTCCAGACGGACCAGTGCCAGAATCCACTGGAGGTTTTGGAGTCCAGGTCGAACAGCGAGATCAGATAGCTTTTGGTCCCGGCCGGCGCCCCGGACCACCGGATCGCGGGCGACTTGTTCCCGCCGGTGCAGCCGCCCCAGTCGAGCAGGTTCTCCTGCCCGAAGGACCCGCCCGGCGGAATGTCGGGCAGGGTCACGGAGAACCTCGGGAGGGACGCGGGGAGCGCCGGGCGCTGAGCCACCGTGAGGACATCATCCTGGTGATGCCCTGCCCCGGTGGAGGGTTGGGCCACGGCGAATGTGGTGACGAGGGAGGTGGTGGCCGCGACCGCCAGGGCGGTGATCGTCCGTTTCAAGCGCACGTCTGGTCCTTTCCGGCGTGAGTCCGTTGCGCCGCGCAGCCTGCCGGAGGCCCCGGGCTCCCCGCTGCCCAAAGTTGAGCGGCGCCCCGGGGCGCACCGTGCGCGGGGCGGTACACCGTCGTGTGCGTCTCTCCCGGGCGGGAACCGTCCGTCACCGCTACGCTGTCGGGCGCACGCCGAGGTTCCCCCTTTCTTGCGGACAGGTGGTTGGGTTTTGCTGTACATCGCGTTCTTGCGCGGGATGAATGTGCCGGGCCGTTCGGTGAAGATGGAGTATTTGCGCAGCCTGTTCACGGACATGGGATTCGACTCCGTGCGCAGCTACATCCAGAGCGGGAACGTCTTCTTCGAGGCCGACGAGACCGACCGTGCCGTGCTCAGTGCCCGGATCGGTGACCGTCTCAGAGGGACGCTCGGCTACGAGGTCGCGGTCTGTCTGCGTACGGTCGCGGAACTGGAGGCGCTGATCGCGCTCGACCCGTTCAAGGACGTCACGGTCACCCACGACATGCGCTGTTGCGTGGTGTTCACGACCGAGCGGATCGATCCGGACCTGGCTCTGCCGCTGATCTCCCCGAAGAAGGACATGGAGATCATAGGCAGCACTGCGTACGACGCCTTTGTCGTCTGGTATCTGATCAACGGCAAGGCACCCGCGGCCAAGGGCTTTCAGGAACGCGCGTTGGGCCGCGACGCGACGACGCGCTACTTCCACACCGTGGTGAAAATTCTCGACGCGGCCAAGAAGGGCGCGTCCTGACGCTCAATACTGGGCGGTTCTCAAGGCCGCCCATCGCCTAGAACAGGTTCAGCCGACGAGAGGGCAGTTACCCATGACCGTCACCGAACCCACCCCGAGCGTGACCGGCCCGACGCCGACCGCTCTGGACCAGACCTCGCTCCCCATCGAGGAACTCCTGCACTCGGCCAATGCAGGGATGATCATCCACCGGACCGGCCAGCTCGCATACGAGTTCTCGACCGAGGGCCGGCAGTGGAGCGTCGACCTGCTGGACCACATCAACAAGGCGCAGCTCGGCGTCTGCACCACCTTCTGCTACGAGGAGGTGTTCGGCACCCGCGACCGTCTTCACTGGCTGATCCAGATGAAGGCACCCAACGACTACAGCAAGCTCCTCGACATGGTCGAGCACGACGACAAGTACCTCGACATCGCGACCAACGAGGACCGTCTGCCGGAGGCCAAGGGAGGCGGCAACTGGGAGCGGATGTTCACCTACGGTTCGCTCCAGGAGCGGATCATGCTCGGCCAGCACGGACTGATCCACGACGACCACTCCCATGAGGACACCGGCACGTTCGTTCCGCCCGCCGGGGCGCAGCTGAGCCAGCCGGCGGAGCTCCAGCTGAACTCGGCCAACGCGGGTGCGATCGTCATGCGCAGCGCGGAGGTGCTCTACGAATTCCGTGAAGAGGGACGCCAGTTCGCGTTCAACTGGCAGGGCCATGTGAACCGGGAGCTGGCCGGACGGGTCACCTCGCTGCTGTACGAGGAGACCTTCGGTCAGCAGGACCGCATCCACTGGCTGATCCACCTGCGCACTCTGGAGGACTACCGCGCACTGGCGGAGTTCGACCGCTCCAGCCGCGCCGCCGAGGAGGTGTACGGTGCCGAGCGCCTGCACCCGAGCAAGGGCGGCGGCAAGTGGGACCGGCTGTTCCGTCCGGCGAGCATCAAGGACACCCTGCTGATTCCGCATCAGCGCACCACACCGCTGCGCTGAGCGGGCGTCAGCCGAACCCCGTGGGCCCGTACACCTCGGTGTGCGGGCCCACGGCGTTGGTCGGGCGGTTGAACCGCTCAGCGCACAAGAAGCTCGAAAGGCACCGCGGACTCGAGTCCGGCACGGGCCCCGGTCGCGGTGAGATATCCGGTGAGCGGCCCCCGTACGTCGGCGAACCGCGGTCCCAGCGCCGCCAGATACGCGGCGTGCGCCTCCACCGAGGCCACCGCGCTGTCGAGATGGCCACCGACATCCGCCGCGTGGGTCGGAACGGGCGACGAGGCGATGGCCACATAACGGACCCCCGCCCACGGTTCGAGTTCGAGGTCCGGGAAGATCCAGCGGTTCCCCGCGTCCCCCACGGCATCCAGAACCGCTCGCCCGGTGTTGCGGTGATCGGCCATGTTCCAGCCGCCGCCGATGGCCCGGTCGTGGTGGTTGCAGGTGATCACCAGCTCCGGCCGGTGCCGACGGATCGCGGCGGCGATGTCGCGGCGCAGCGGCAGCCCGTGCTCGACGGACCCGTCGGGGTGGTCGAGGAACTCCACCGGTGCCGCGCCGACGATCCGCGCACTGGCCAGTTGCTCGTCGGCCCGCACCTTCGCGGACTCGGCGGGGCTCATGCTGTCGATGCCGGCCTCTCCGTGCGTGACGAGTACATACGCCACGCTCTTTCCGGAGGCGGTCCAGGCAGCGACGGCGCCCGAGGAGCCGAACTCCATGTCGTCCGGGTGGGCGACCACCGCGAGCGCCCTGCTCCAGTCGTCGGGCATCGGTTCGAGAGTGTCGGCCATGGTGTTCTCCATCCCTGGGTGTGGGTGGTGCGACGGTCCATGTAATCGACCCGCCGGTCGCGCTCTCTGCTCAGATTTGGGCAGGCGGTACGGATCGCCGTCGTTACTGTCGGGCCCTGGAGGTGGCCGATGAAGCCGACGGAACTGACCACCCTGGTCCGTGACCGGCTCGCCGATGTGATCGGAGTGCCGGCGGGGGACATCGCCGATGGCGCGCCGTTCGACGACCTCGGTGTCGATTCCATCCTGCGGATGGAGCTGGTCCGCTCGCTCAGCCAGGACCTCGGGGTCGAGTTGCAGGCGGCCGAGGCGTACGACCACGACACCGTCACGCTGCTGGCGAAGCTGTTCGCGGAAACGGTGGCGGCGCGGGACGCCGTGACCGGTGGGCCGAGCGCACCGAAGACCGGCCCGCCGGACGGATCGCCGGACGGACCGGTGGCGGCGACGGTGGCCGAGCCCGGGCCCCACCCCGGCCTTCGCGCCGAGGAGCCGACCGGTGCCGGATCCGGCGCTGCGGACGGGGATCTCGCGGAGGATCTGGCGGCGCTGGCCGCCGAGGTCACCGGCCGGGCGTTCGACCGGGACGCCGCCTTCGCCGACAACGGGTTCACCTCGTTCGACATGCTCCGGATGATCAGCGTCCTGGAGAAACGCCTCGGCTCGCTGCCCAAGACGCTGCTGTTCGATCAGCCGTCGGTGGTTGGACTCGCCGCTCACCTGGCCGACGGGTACGGTCTGGTCACCCTCGGCACGGCCGACGGCGCCGGTGGCGGACCGGCGGGCAGGTCATCGCAGCCGCTGGACGAGGTCCGCCCGGCGGCCGACGGCGAGCCGGCCGTCCTCGTCAAACGCGAACTCGGGGACCAGCCCGCCCTGGCCGCCGTCCTGGAAGATCTCCACACACGGCATGCGGTGGAGAGCGGTCTCGCCGGACGGGACATCGCCCCCCTGGCCTTCCTCGGCTCCCACAGGTCGGCCTACTTCAACTTCTCCGAACGGGACGGAAACCTCTTCGCCTGGAGCTACGTCGGCAGCGACGAGAACTTCGCCCAGCTGGCGGCCGAATATGTGGCCTACGCGCGGAAGAACGGGCTGAAGGCCAACTTCCTCGCGCTGATCCCGCTCGCCGAAGCGGGCGCTGTCCCGCTCACCGCCACGCCGTTCGGAGCGGTCCAACGGCTGGAAAACCTCGGTTCGTTCAGCCTGGACGGCGGGCCCATGTCCCGCCTGCGCTATCTCGTCCGGCGCGCCGAACGGCTGGGGGAGTGGCGCACGGTCGAATACCGCAGCGGCAGCGATCCCGCCACCGACGGCCGGATCGCATCGATGATCGACTCCTGGACCGGCAACAAACAGATGACCAATCCGTATGTCTCCGTGGTCAAGGAGGAGATCCGGTCCGGACAACTGGCCCCGCGCTACCGCCCGTTCCTGACCTATCTCGATGACGAGCTGGTCAATGTCGTGATCGTCACCGATCTGCCCGCCGCCAACGGATACCTGCTCGACCTGGAGTTCTATCCGCCCGGGATGCCGCTCGGCGGACTCGACCTGGCGATCGTACGGATCATCGGGCAACTGGTCGAGGAGGGCTGCGACACCTTCAGCTTCGGTGCCAGCTTCGGAGTGAGCATCGCCGATTCGGCGACCAGCGAGCCGGAAGTCGAGCAGGGCCTCAGCGAGCTCCGGTCCGCCGGGATCTTCGGTGAGGGGAACTTCCAGTTCAAGAACAAGTTCCGGCCACTCAACACGCCCATCTACCTGTGCCGTCCGGCCGACGAGGAACCCACATCCGTGTCGGATGTGATCCTGATGATCGCCGAGCCCCGGCTCACTCCCGCCGCCACCGGGTCCACGGCCCCCGCCCAGCGGACGGACCCGGATCCGCAGCGCCGTCCGCGGAGCGTGCCTGCCGAGGATCCCGTGCCCGGCCCGGTGGCCGAACGCGAACGGCTGCTCGCCGCACACCATCACAACACCGCACTGCTCCCGGCGGGCTTCCCAGGCCTCGATCTCGCGGCCGGTGTCTGGTGGTACGACGGCGACGGCGGGGACGCACAGCGGATGACCGAGCTCGCGGCGCGCGCCGTCGGTGAGACGCCCCCGGACTGGATTCCGCAGCCCCACATCGCCCTGTTCGCCTCGCGCTCGGCCGCCCTTGCCGCGCTGGGCCGCTGCCTGCCCGGACCCCGGCCGTACATACGCGTGACGCCCGCACCCGGGGACGGCCCGGAACAGCTGCGGGCCGCGCTCGCCGCGGCGCCGCCGGACAGGGTGGCGGTGCTCGACGCCACCCGGCTGCTGGAGTGCTCCGCCGGAGCCGAGGACGTGCCCGCGAGCCTCGCCGCTCTGCTCGGCACCGCCGATGTCGTGGTGCTGTCCCTGCCCGCGGAACACGGAGTTCCCTACGGTGCCCTGCTGGCCTGCCGCGACGCCGCCCTGGCCGGACGGATCGACGAACAGGTCCTGCTGTACGGCGAAGGGCTGAGCCTCGGCGCCCGCCGGATCGTGTGCGCGGCGCTCGCGGACCTCGGGGCGTCCGCCGCGCGGGTGGCACGGCGGACCGCTGCTGTGGCCCGGCTCGGCGCCCGGCTGTCCGACGCCGGGCTGCCCGTCCTCGACCCGGGTCACGGCCACCAAGTCCTTCTCGACCTGGGGAAAATGGCACAGCTGAGCAACCATGGCAACCGGGTCGTCTCCGCTCTCGTCTGGATCTACCGGGAGACGGGCGTCAGGGCCGGACCCGTACCCGGCGACGACGGTGACCGGCTCGTGCGTTTCGCGGTGCCCCCGGAGCTGCCGGCGGCCCGGCTCGACGCCGCGGCCGACGCCCTCGTCGCCCTGGCCACCTCGACCACGCCTGTGCCGGAGCTGATGGCGGTGGACGGCGAGGGCGGCTTCCACCCGCGCGAAGCCGTTCCCGAGGACATCCAGCAGGAGCTGGAAGAGGGGTACGCGCCCGGGGACGACAACGGCGCCGTGCTCCGCGAGCGGCAGCCGGACGTCCGATGTGAGCTGCTGCGGATCGGGGACGCCGATGTCGAGGTGTTCATCGCCGGCTCGGGCCCCGCACTCCTGCTGATGACACCGTTCAACATCGGTGCCGGAGTGTTCGCGGAACAGTTCGCCGCGCTGGCCGACCGGTACACCGTGATGTGCGTCCACCACCCCGGTGTCGGGGCGTCGACCGTGGGCTCCGAACTGAGCCTGCCCGGCATGGCCAGGACGGACCTGTCCGCCGTCCGCCGGCTCGGCGTCACCGGACCGGTGCACGTGGCCGGGTCCTCGTTCGGCGGGCTGGTGGCCCTCACCTTCGCACTCGAACTCCCCGACGACACCGCGTCACTGACCCTGATCGGCAGCTCGGCCACCCTCAACAACCGCGAGGGCGAGATCAACCGGCTCGACGTGGTCGCCGACCGGGACCTCTCGTACGCCGCCGAGGGCAGTGGTTCACGCCGGCTGCGCCGCGAACGCGAGGCGCACCGCGCCCACCTGCTGCGCTCCGAGAGCATGGACCCCTACAGCGGGCTGCGCTACCTCGATGTGTTCGCGGCAACGCCCGACCTCGGGCCCCGACTGGCCGACATCGCCGCCCCGGTCCAGATCGTGCACGGACACTGGGACACCGTCGTCCCGATCGCGACCGGCCGCCGGCTCCATGCGGCGATCCCCGGCTCCCGCTTCCACGAAATCCGTGACGCGGGCCACTTCCCGGCGGTGACCTGTGCCGCGGCACTCAACGCCGTACTGCACGGGTTCCTCACCGTCGCCGGACGCAAAGGCAGCGCAGATGAAGGATGAGACGGGCACGCCGGGACTTCCGGGCTGGGCGTCGCCGCGCATTCTGGACCGCAGCACGGTCAGCCGGGATGTCACCGTGGCCCCGGGCATGTGCGGCACCGGTCTGTTCGTGGGGCAACTGGGGGACTGGACCTGGGAGGCGGTGAGCGCCCTGTGCGGAGTCGATGTGTTCGCCGCCAGGAACCGGCAGGGTGAGCCCGCCTATCTGTCGTTCTACTACTTCCGGATCCGGGCCGGGCGCCGCTTCCATGTGGGCGCCCTGAACTTCGGCGACCGGCTGCGGGTGACCTCCGGTCTGTTCAACTACGGAAGTGAATCGGTGCTCGCCCTGCACACCGTGCGCAGGCAGGACAGCGACACCCCGGTGGACGAGGGCCCGTTCGATCCCGAGGCGTTCTACGCGGGCAAGGACGAGGACTGCCTGTACGTCGAGAACTTCAACCGCTGGATCAGTCGGGGGCGCACCGGCAGCAACGAGGACCTGGTGCGCTCCTCGCCCCCCGACTTCCGCTACGCCGAACTGCCCCGGCTGCCCGCCCCCCACTCACCGCGAGCCGACTACCGCAACGCCCGGACGAACCGGACCTTCCTCGACGGGGAGCCCCCCGGGCGGCTGCCGACCGGGCCCACCCGGCTGACGTACGCGGTCGACGCCACCCGTGACATCAACGGAGTCGGGCTGCTGTACTTCGCCTCCTATTTCTCCATCACCGACTGGGCCCTGCTGCGCCACTGGCGCGGGCTCGGCCGGGACGTCCACGACTTCATGGGGCGCACGGTCCTGGACCAGCGGATGTGCTACCTCGGCAACGCGGACCCCGAGGCCGAACTGGCCATCGAGGTCACCGGCTGGGTCCGGCCGGGCACACCCCACGACGAGATCGTGACCATGGTGCTCGAGAACGCCGGCACCGGCCAGGTCATCGCCGTCAGCACCCTGCATGTCACGGCGGAGGGAACACAGTGACCAGGGACGAGATGCGGAGCCTCGTCCATGAGGCGATCACGGACATCCTGCCGAGCGTCGCCCTCGAGCGGATCACCGACGCGGCGCATCTGCGGGACCTGGGGGCCGACTCGGTCGACCGTGTGGAGATCATCATCTCCCTCCAGGACCGGCTGGGCATCGACCGGCCGATGGCGGAGTTCAGTGACATCCCGGACATCGGCGCGCTCGTCGGATATCTCTGGAAGGTGAGGCAGCAGTGATCGGCATCGAGGCACTCAATGTGTACTGCGGACCTGCCCGGATCCCGGTCCCCGTCCTGTTCGAGGGGCGGGGGCTCGACCCCAAGCGGCTCGGGAACCTGCTGATGGACGAACGGGCGGTGAACCTGCCGATCGAGGACACGGTGACCAATGCGGTCAACGCCGCCGCGCCGCTGGTGAGGGCCCTCGACGACGAGGCGAGATCACGCATCGAGATACTGATCGTCTCCACCGAATCGGGCGTGGACTACAGCAAGTCGGTGAGCTCCTATGTGCACGAGCAACTGGGGCTCAGCCGCAACTGCCGCATGGTGGAGGTCAAACAGGCCTGCTACGCGGCCACCGCCGCGCTCCAGCTCTGCGCCGGCTATCTCGCCTCCGCCGCGTCGCCCGGCGGCAAGGCTCTCGTCATCGGCAGCGACGTGGCACTGGTGGACGCCCGCGCGGAGTACGCCGAACCCGCCACCGGCGCGGGCGCGGCCGCCGTACTGATCAGTGACGAACCGCGGATACTCCGGCTGGACCTCGGCGCCTTCGGCACCTACGGCTACGAGACGCTCGACTCGGCCCGCCCCGGGCCGGAGTTCGACATCGCCGACTCCGACCGCTCCCTGTTCGCCTACCTCGACTGCCTGACGAACTCCTACCGCGATTACACCTCCAAGGTGGAGTCGGTCGACCTGCGCAAGACCTTCGGTCAGCTTGCCATGCACACCCCGTTCGCCGGCATGGTCAGGGCTGCCCACCGCAAGCTGATGCGTGACAACACGGACGCGGCGCAGCCCGAGATCGCCGAGGACTTCGAGCGCCGGGTGATCCCGTCGCTCGTCTACCCTCGCCAGGTCGGCAACCTCTGCTCCGCCTCGGTCTATCTGGCCCTGTGCAGCCTCATCGACTGTGCCGTGGACACGGCGGACATGCGGGTCGGGCTGTTCTCGTACGGCTCGGGCTGCGCCTCGGAATTCTTCAGCGGAGTCCTCGCACCGGGCGCCGCGGCCGAACTGGCCGCGCTGCACATCGGTGAACGGCTTTCCGAACGCGTGGAGTTGACCTTCGGGGAATACGAGGGGCTGCTCGCCGAGAACTCCCGGTGCCTGACACCCGTCGCCCACCGCACCACGGACCTGGACCGTTACGGGCCGCTGGCCCGCAGGGCGATGGGTGACCGGAACATGCTCGTCCTCACGGGTGTCGAGGACTACCACCGCACCTACGCCTGGCTGCCGGACGACTGAGCCCGGGGTCCGTCGGCCCCATCCGTCCCGTCCTGCCCGGCCGTCTCGTCCAGATCGATGGCACGGGCGGGGCACATCGTGACGGCCTCGTAGACCCGGTCAGCCAGTTCAGTGGGCGGGCCGGGGTCGAGGAGTACCACGAAGCCGTCCTCGTCCTGGTCGAACACTTCCGGGGCCGCCCATGCGCAGCGGCCTGCTCCGACGCAGCTCTCCTGATCCACCTGTATCCGCATGCGGCCAGGCTAGGCATCCTGTCGAGCCTCCGCTGAACAGGATTGAGCAGGTTTTCGAGACCCGAACAAAGTGCTCAATCTTGAGTGGCTGGCGGGTTTCCACCCGGGTCAGGCTGCGCACTGTCTCAGATACGCCTGGGAGAGGTGACAACGGTCGTGCCGGATTCCTACCCGATGAACCGAACGTGCCCCTTCGACCCCGCACCAGAGCTCGCCGAACTACGCCGTCGGCCGTCCATCTCGCGGGTGCGGCTGGACTTCGACGACAGCATGGTCTGGCTGATCACCAAGTACGAAGATGCCTGCACCGTACTGCGCGACACCCGGTTCAGTTCCGACTTCACCCGACCGGGATTCCCGGCCCGGCTGACGTCCCGCCCGCCGGGGCCCGGGACGTTCATCAGGATGGACCCGCCGGACCAGACCAGGCTGCGCGGCCTGCTGGTGCCGGAGTTCAGGCTGAAGCGGGTCCAGGAGCTGCGCCCGATGATCCAGCGGATCGTCGACCGGCTGCTCGACGAGATGATCGCCAAGGGCTCGCCGGCCGACCTGATCGAATCCTTCGCGCTGCCACTGCCGTTCGTGATCATCACGGAACTGCTCGGCGTCCCCGACGAGCACCGGGAGTTCTTCTACGAGACCACCAACATGATCGGCGACCAGAGCATCAGCACAGCCGAGCGGATGACGGTGCGCACCAAGCTCAGGTCGTTCCTGGAAGAGCTCGTCAGCAGCAAGGAGGCACACCCCACGGGCGATCTGCTGAGCCGGATCCTGGAACGCCGCGAGGGGGCCGAGGTCAGCCGTGAGGAGGTCATCGGCATCGCCACCCTGCTGATGGTCGCCGGGTACGAGACGGTGGCCAGCCAGATCGGTGTGAGCACGCTGGTGCTGCTCCAGCACCCGGAGCAGCTCGCCGAGTTGAAGGCCGACCCGTCCCTGATGGACGACGCCATCGAGGAGCTCGTACGCCACCAGACCGTCACCGATTACGGTGCCCGGCGCGTGGCGACCGAGGACGTGCGGGTAGGTGGAGAACTGATCAGGGCGGGCGAGGGCGTGCTGGTGGTCCTCGGCTCGGCCAACCGTGACGAGTCGGTGTTCGCCGACCCCGACCGGTGGGATATGCACCGGGGGGCGAGGGAGCACCTCGGCTTCGGCTTCGGGCCGCACCAGTGCCCGGGGCAACTGCTCGCACGCGCACAACTGGAGATCGCGCTCAACACCTTGTTCCGGAGGCTGCCCGATCTCAAGGTGGCCACATCGATCGAGGAGGTTCCGTTCCGTGGAGACATGTTCGTCTACGGCGTCCACCGCCTGCCCGTTACCTGGTAACGGGCAGGCCGGCCCGGTTCCTGCCGCATCTGTCCCGCAGTACAACGACGTACGGAAGGAGTCAGAAAAGTGTCGATAGCCCCGAACACCCAGGACTCGGGCGACCGCACCGCCCTGCACCAGGCGGCTGCCGCAGGCGATGACGTACTTCAGTCCGCGAACGCCGGAGTCGTCGTCGAGCGCACCGCGGTGATCGCTGCCGGACTCGCCACCGAAGCCCACCTGTTCGCCCGCCAGCTCACGGAGGCGATCAACAAGGGCAACCCCGGGACGGCGACCGCCTTCGTGTACGACGAGACGTTCGGTGTGCAGGGGCGCCTGCACTGGATGATCCACCTGCGTTCGATGGGCGACTACGAGCGGATCATGCGGACCGCGGCGACCGGACCCGAGCCGTGGAGTCGTCTCTTCGTGCCCGGCAGTGTCAAGGACCGCGTCATGCTGCCCCAGTTCTGGGGCATGTACAACACCAGCGCGGAAGGAGACCTGGCCAAGCAGACCGCCGTCTTCCAGGGCACCGAACGCATCACCGGTCTGCCCCCCGCCTACCAGCAGACCACGATCCCGCTCGACCGGCTGCTGAACTCCGCCAACTGCGGTGTGCTGATCCACCGCACCGGAGTGCTCGACTACGACCTGCGCTCCGAGGGAAGGCAGTTCGCCCGCGAGGTCGCCGAATCGATCAACAGTCATGTCGGTGACGATGTGTCGGTATTCGTGTACGAGGGTGCCTTCGGGCCCGCCGACCACCTGCACTGGCTGATTCACATGCGGTCCATGGCCTCGTACTTCCGGCTGCTGGAAATGCACGTACGGAACGAGGACGTACGTGATCTGTACTTCCGTGAACTGATTTCCGCCGAAAAGGGTGGTGGCACCTGGGCTCGGATGTTCCTCCCGGGCACTCTCGTGGACACCGCGATGACGCCACAACAGTGGCATCCCGATTTCTGACCCGTGTCGGCCGATGGATGGGGGAGTACGGGGGAGTAATGGCCCTGAGCGTCGCGGAACACAAGTGTCTTACCGACCAGATCGGCGCGATCTGTCGCCGTGAATGCATTGGTGCCACGCCGATCAGGGTGCGGCGTAGATCCAACATCTACAACAGCGGGCAGGCCGATTCCCATGTGTACTTCGTGGAAAGCGGCCGGGTGAACCAGATGATGTTCTCCCCGGACGGAAAGGTCTGCCTGCTGTCCGTGCACGGCCCCGACGAGATATTCGGTGAGGGCTGCCTGCTCGAACCGGAGCAGCAGGCCACCGCGAGCGCGATGAAGGACACGGTGCTCCGAAGAGTGCCGGCCGGCAGATTCCTCGCCGCCCTGGGCGAGGAGGGGCTTCTGGAGGCCTTCATCCGGTACCTGGTCAATCAGATGGCCGAACAGCAGCAGGTGATCCTCGGTTTCGCGACCATGGACAGCAAGCTGCGACTGGCTACCGCACTGCTGCAGCTCGGCCGCAAGTTCGGCAGGCGGCACCCGCAGGGCCTGTGCATCTCCGAACGGCTCACCCAGGAAGAACTGTCCGAGATGGTGGGGACAACCCGGTCCAGGGTCGGATTCTTCCTGAAGGGATTCGGAGCGGTCGGCTTACTCAACTTCGACCGCAATGGATTCATCGTCGTCGACGAGAAGCGACTGGCGAACTATGTGGGCATCTCAGCCTGATGAAGGGAAATTCGGTGCCACACGTACGGATATCCGCCGGTGAGGAAACGTCGGCCGGAGTCACGGCCGGAATCATCGGAATGCTGGAGGAGCTGACGGACCGGTCCGGGATCGAGGAGACCGATGTGCTGGAGAGCATCGGCCTGAGTTCCATCATGGCCGCCCGGCTGCTGCTGGAGATCCATGACCGGTACGGGGTCGATCTGCCCCTCGACCGGCTCGACCGGTCATCCACCGTGGCGGCGCTGGCCGGGGCGGTCGCCGGCGGGCCGGGGGTACCACCGGGCCGTGCCGGCGGGATCAGACAGCTGGACGTCCCGGTCCGCCCACCGGGCAGACCGGGCGGGTCCGAGGAGTTCCCGCTCACCTCGGTCCAGCAGTCGTACGTGGTCGGCAAGCACCCGCAGTTGAGCCCCGACACCGTCGGCTGCCACCACTACCGCGAGTTCGCGCTCGCGGACACCGATGTGGGCCGGCTGCGGAACGCCTGGCGCATGGTCCTCGGCCATCACGCAATGCTGCGTGTCGTGGTGGCCGGGACCCGTCAGCGCATCGGTGACGGCGGGACATGGGACATCACGGCGCACGACCGGCGCTCCGGCTCCCGCGCGGACTTCGACGCCCATGTGGCGTCGGTGCGGAACCGGATGTCCCACCGCTGCTACCCGCCCGACAGGGCGCCCCTGTTCGAGATCGAGGTCTCCCACGGACCGGGTGGCCTGGATGTCGTCCACCTCAGCATCGACGGTCTGGTGACCGACGGCTACGGCCTGGAACTCCTGCTCGATCACTGGGGGCAGTGCTACCACGACCCCGGCACGGAACTGCCCGTTGCCGGGATCAGCGCCCAGGACTGTGCATGGGCCCTGGAGGAACACCGCGGGACAGCGGAGTTCGCCGCAGATGTCGACTACTGGACCACCCGGCTGCGCGAGATCCCCGCGGCCCCGGACGTACTGGCGGCGGACCGGCCGCCCTCCGGCGGAGAGCTGTCCTGCCACCGCCGCGAACCGCTCGGGGCCACCCTCGCCCCCGAGCAGTGGCAGGCCCTGCGCAAAAAGGCCGCGGCCTGGGAGGTGTCGCCCACCTCGCTGGTCCTCACCGTCTTCGGCGAGGCACTGCAACGGGCGGGCGGCGGGCCGGAGTTCCTGCTCGTACTGACCACCAGCGACCGGGTCCGTCTCCCTGCGGCCACCGCGGAGCTGGTGGCACCGCTCACCTCGACCATGCTGCTGCCGGTGCGGCCCGACCCCGCCCGGCCGCTCGCGGAGTCGGCGGCAGCGACGCACCGCGGCCTCTGGGAGGGGTTCGGGCACTCGTCGGCCTCGGGCATCGAGGTGATCAGGGCGGTCGGGACCGGCCGTGGCGGCAGCGCGGCCCCGCGGCTCCCGGTCGTTTTCACCAGCATGCTCGATCTGCGGCCGAAGCGGCACGACGAGGGATTCGGCCGGCAGGTGTCGTACGCGGTCGGCCAGACCTCCGGCGTCGCCCTCGACCACCAGATGTGGGAGGAGGACGGCTCGCTCCGGGTGCGCTGGGACCTGGTGCCCGAGCTGTTCGCGCCCGGCGCGGGCCGGACACTGTTCGCGGACTTCGTGGGCGCGCTGATGGCGCTGGCCGATCCCGAGGAGGCCGAGGAGCGAGCCCTCAACGAGCTGCAGCAGGGGTATCTCGTCGACCGGCTCGCGGGAGCCCGGGAGGGCTGCCAGGTCTACCAGAGCTTCCGCCTCGACAGCTTCGACCCGGAACGGCTGGAGACGGCCTGGTTACGGCTGGTGGATTCCACGGATGTGCTCCGCACGGACGTGACACCCGGCGGGAAGCTGCGCATACGCGCCCACACACCCCGGAGCCTGCACATCCCCGTGCTGCCGGCCGAAGCGGCACAGCGGCTGCCGCAGGAGATGACCGCCCGCCCCTTCCAGCCCGGCCGGTGGCCGCTGTGGGACCTGCGGATCACCGGCGGGGAGGACGGCGGCCCCGCCGTGCTGCACCTCGCCGTCGACCTGCTCACCGCCGACGGGCTGAGTATCCAGCTCATCGGACGCCGGCTGATGCGTCTGCTGCACGGCGCGGAACCTCCGGACCCTGGCACACCCCCTGCCCCGCAGCCGCCCCCGGCCCGCGACACCCGGGCCGAGGAGCACTGGCGGGCCCGCGCCGCCGCACTCCCGCCGGGACCCGCACCGCGGGACACCGGTGGGCCGCGGACCCGTCTGGAAGGGGTCCGTACCGGCTGGCGCGCCGCCACGGCGACCCTGCGGGACGAAGGGCTACGGGGCGACCCGGTCCTGCTCGGCGCGCTCACCGAGGCGCTCACCGGACTCCTCCCCGACCCGTACCCGCTGGAAGTGGTCCGCTGGCCGCAGGCACCGAGGCCCGCCGAACACACGGCCCTGAGCCTGCTGACGGCCGAACCGCGCCTGCCGTCGCACGAGCGGGCCGCGTACTACCAGCGGATCCTCGACGAGGACACCGCGGCGGACACCGCCTCTGCGCTGACCGGCCTGCGCGGCGTCCGTACCCGGCCCGCGCCCACCCTCCCCGTCGTTCTCACCAGCGCCTACGACGTGACCGGAACGCCCCTGCCCGCGGGCGTCACCCCCGGTCCCGGACTGACCAGTACTCCCGGGGTGGCACTCGACTGCATCGTGACCGTGGACGGCGACCGGCTGCACTACTGCTGGGACGTGGCCCCCTCGGCCTTCGACCCGCAGGCGCTCGCCGAGGCCTTCGCCGCCTTCGGTGACCTGGTCGCCCGCATCGGTGACGTCCCGGACCGCACACAGGCGCTCCATCCCGTCGTGCGCGAGGCGAACGACACCGCCGTCGACTTCCCCGCCGCGCACCCGGTCCACCGCCTCTTCGAGGACCAGGCCCGCGGGCGGCCCGACGCGGAAGCGGTCCGCCGGCGCACGGGGCCGCCCATGACGTACGGGGAGCTGAATCGGCGGGCGAACCGGATCGCCTGGCGGCTGCGGGACCTCGGAGTCGGCCCGGGGACGGCCGTGGGCATCGCCCTGCCCAGAACCCCCGACCTGGTGGCCGCGGTGTTCGGCGTACTCAAAGCAGGCGGTACCTACGTGCCGATCGAGCCCCAACTGCCGCCCGAACGGGCCGAATCCATACGGGCCGACGCCGCCGTCGCAATCGTGCTCGTGGCCGGCCCGGAACAGCGCCGGTGGCCCACGGAGAGCGCGGTCACCACCGTCGATGTGACCGCGCTCGCCGAGGACATCCGCGAACGCACCGACCCACCGGCCCACGCCACACCGTCCGACACGGCCTATGTCATCTTCACCTCGGGCAGCAGCGGCCGCCCCAAAGGTGTCGCGGTGACCCATCGGGCCGTGCTCAACCTCCTCAACTGGTGCTACCGGACCTGGGAGTTCGCCCCCGGCGACCTCGGCATGTGCGTGACCTCACTCGGCTTCGACCTGTCCGTCTTCGACATCCTCGGACTGCTCGGCCGGGGCGCCGCGCTCTACCTCGCCGACGAGGCGGAGCAGCACGACCCCGATCTGCTGCTCCGCGCCCTGGTCGAGGAACCCGTGACCTTCTGGAACTCGGCGCCCACCACCCTGGCCCAACTCGCGCCGAGAATGGCCGCCCACGCGGACCACCCCGGCACCGGCACGCTCAGGCTGGTCTTCCTCAGCGGCGACTACACCCCGCTGTCCCTGCCCGACGAGGTGCGCGCGGTGTTCCCCGGTGCGCGGATCGTGAGCCTGGGCGGGGCGACCGAGGCGACCGTCTGGTCGAACTTCTTCCCGGTCGACGAGGTCGACCCCCAGTGGCGGAGCATCCCCTACGGCAAACCCATCGACAACGCCCGTTACTACGTCCTCGACGAGGAGCTGCGGCCCTGCGAACCGGGCACCGAAGGAGATCTGTTCATCGCCGGGGAGTGCCTGAGCCAGGGCTACTACCGGCGGCCCGAGCTGACCGCCGAGCGATTCGTCGACGACCCGTTCGCCGCCCGTGCGGGAGAGCGGATGTACCGGACGGGCGACCGCGCCCTGCACCGGCCGGACGGTCACCTGGTCTTCCTCGGACGCTCCGACGGACAGGTCAAGATCCGGGGCTTCCGGGTGGAACTGGAGGAGATCGAGCACCGGCTCCGGCTGCACCCGGACGTGCGCGACGCGGTCGTCGTCGTACGCAGCCAGAACGGCGACAGCAAGCTGGTCGCGCATGTGATCCCCGCGAACGGCACGATGCCCGCGGTGCGGGACCTGCGCGCCTTCGCCGCACGCACGCTGCCGGACTACATGGTGCCCAACTACGTGGAGCAGCTCACCGAGTTCCCGGCGACCGCCAACGGCAAGCTCGACCGCGCGGCGCTCGCCCGGCCGCCCGCCGCGCCACAGACAACGCCGGCGGCCCCCGCCGCGGCAGGGGTGCGCGCCGAGGACATCGCCGAGGTCTTCGCCGGACTCCTCGGGCTGGACACGCTGGACCCGGCCGCCGACCTGTGGGACAGCGGTGCCTCGTCGTTCACCATGGTGCAGGCATCCGCTCTCATCGAGGAGCGGTACGGCCGGCGGACCGAGGTCGCGGTGCTGCTCGCCGAGGCCACCTGCATATCGATCGCCCGGCACCTGTCCGCCACGCCCGGGGCAGCCGACGCCGTCGCGCCGCCGGCCGCGCAGGACGAACCGGCCCCGCCCCCTGCACCGAACGCACCGGGCGAACCCGCCGCGGCTCGGGCGGAGCCCGGAACCGTACCGCAGGACACCCCCGAAGCCCTCGAACGGCCCACCGCCGTGGACTTTTTCTCGCCCGAGGACCGGCAGCTCTTCAAATCCGCCGGCCATGCCACCCGGCACGCGCCCGCGCGCAGCGTGCTCCCCCTCGCCGACGTCGGATTCGCCGAGGAGGTCTACGCCGCGCGGTCCACCCAGCGCGACTTCGACTCCGCGCCCCTGCCCGCGGAATCGCTGGCCCGGTTGCTCGGACTGCTGCGCCGCACGACGACGGGCGGACGGTCCCGGTACCTCTACCCGTCGGCCGGCGAAACCTACGCCGTCCAGGCCTATGTGCGGGTGCGGCCCGGCCGTGTCACCGGCGTCGAAGCGGGCGTCCACTACTACCGGCCGGACCGGCACGAACTGGAACTGATCACACCGGCACCGGACTTCGACCGCACCGCGCATGTCTTCTACAACCGGCCGGTCTTCGACAAGGCGGCCTTCGAGCTGTTCCTGATCGGCCAGCGGGACGGCATCACCCCCCTGTACGGGCAGGACGCGGACCTGTACCTGGCGTTGGAGGCCGGCTACATCGGCCAGTTGCTCACCGGGGCCCAGGCCGCCTGCGGCATCGGGCTCTGCCCGGTCGGATCGCTGAACTTCGGCGCCATCCGGGCCGAGTTCGGGCTCGACGAGGGGCACCGGCTGCTGCACACCTTCATCGGCGGCACCCGCACCGGCCACGAATCCCACGGCGCGGCGCCGCAGTACCCCGCCACGGTCCCGGACCGCGGGGCGGACCCGGCCACCCGGTCCGGGCGGGCCACCACGCGGCCGCGCACGGAACCCCGCCCCGCTGACGCACCGCGCGCGGTGGACGACATCGCCGTGCTCGGAGCCGCCGGACGCTTTCCCGGCGCCGACGACCTCGACACCTACTGGCGCAACCTGGCCGCCGGGCACATCGCGATCGGGCCGCCGCCCGCGTCCCGCCGCGCGGCCCTGGGACAGCACGCACCCGACGCGGGCTATCTGCGGGACACCGAGGCCTTCGACAGCCTGCTGTTCCATATCTCGCCGACCGAGGCCCGCACACTCGACCCGCAGACCAGGCTCACCCTCCAGGCCGTATGGGAATGCCTGGAGGACGCGGGGCTGACCGCGGCGTCGCTGCGCGCCACGGCGCCCCGAATCGGTGTGTTCACCGGGGCGATGTGGCAGGACCACCAGCACATCGGCGCGGACGCGTGGCGGCGTGGCGAACAGGCGGAGATCTTCGGCGGCGCGTCCGAGATCCCGAACCGAATCTCGCACCACTTCGGTCTCACCGGGCCGAGCATCGCCGTCGACACCTCCTGCTCCTCCTCGCTGACCGCACTGCACCTCGCCGTACGCAGTCTGCGCTCGGGCGAGTGCGACGCGGCGGTCGTCACCGGCGCCAGCCTCGTCTCGCACCCCTACCACCTGGCACTGCTGGAGGACGGTGGCCTGCTCCGGTCCGCCGGAGTGCCGGGGGCGTTCTCGGCAGACTCCTCCGGGTGGATACCGGGCGAGGGCATCGGCGCACTCCTGCTGCGCCCCCGGCCGGCCGACGGTGCCGAATCCGGCGGCGTTCCACTGCGCGGGATCATCGAGACCACCTGGACCGGGCACATCGGCGGGGCGGGCCGCTACGGCTCGGCGAACGCGGAGGCCCTGACCGCCTCGATCGGCCAGACCCTGCACGGAGCCGGACTCGAGCCCGGTGACATCGGCTACGTCGAGTGCGCCGCTGCGGGTGCGAGTATCGCCGACGCCGCCGAGATCACCGCACTCGGCGAGATCTTCCGCACCGGTGGCCGCCCGCTCGTCGGCACGGTCAAACCGGGCATCGGGCACCTGGAGGCCGCGGCAGGGCTCTCCCAGCTCATCAAGGTGCTGCTCCAGTTCGAGCACCGCCGGATCGCCCCGACGGTCCGGGCCGCCTCGCTCAGCCCGCTGATCGGCTTCGAACGGGTACAGCTCGCCGACACTCTGCGGGACTGGGAGCCGCTCGCCCCCGGCGCACCGCTGCGCGCCCTGGTCAATGTGACAGGAGCATCCGGCACCCTCGGCCACGCGGTGCTCAGGTCCGTTCCGGGGCAGTCATGAACGCCGGTGTCTGGGCGTCCACCGGCCCGGGTTTCGAGGAGGCGCCGATCCGGCTGCTGTGCTTCGCGCACGCCGGCGGCGGCCCGCTGTTCTACCGCCCCTGGCGGGACCCCCTGCTCCCGGAGATCGGGGTGCTCGCCGCGGTCCTCCCCGGCAGGGAGACCCGGGTCAGGGAACGGCCCTGCGAACGGCTCGACGAACTGCTGCCGCCCCTGTTCGACGCCCTGCGGCCCTACGCCGACCGGCCGTTCGCGCTGTTCGGGCACAGCCTCGGTGCGATCGTCGCCTACGAGATGGCCCGGCTGTTCAGCGAGAGCGGGACCGGCCCGCCGCTGCGCCTGTTCGTCTCCGGCCGCCGTGCACCGCACCTGCCCGCACGGCACGCCCCCCGCCACACCCTCACCGACGTCGACTTCCTCGGCCTGCTGACCCAGCTCGGCGGTACCCCGCCCGAAATCCTGCGACAACCCGGGATGGCCGAGCTGTTCCTGCCGTCGCTGCGGGCCGACTTCCGGATGAATGAGACCTACGATCCGGCGCCTGAGCGCCCGCCGTTGTTCTGCCCGGTCACGGCACTGACCGGCGACGCCGATCCCGAGGTCACCCGGGACGACATCGCCGCCTGGTCCGCCGTGACCTGCCGGGACTTCAGAATGCGCACCTTCGACGGAGACCACTTCTACCTCAAGTCGGCTCCGCCACCGGTGGTCTCGGCGATCCGTACCGACCTCGGACTGCTCGACCCCGCCCCGGTGGGCGGCGCACCGTGATGGACGGGCTGCGGCTGCCGCCCCTGGCCGCCGCGCAACGCCAGCGCCGCCACATGCCACGGGGTCGGGCGCCACTGCTGGAACCGCCACGGCTGCGGGGCGTCGGGCAGCTCGGCGCGTAACGGGCCGGGCCCGAGCAGGAATCCGCAGGCGTCGAACGGCAGCCGCAGCCCGAGACCGCGCGCTTTGGCATACGCCTCCTTCAGCACCCAGTGCTGGAGGAAGCGGTGCGCCCTGACCCCGTCGGGCAGCCCGGCGAACCCGGCGTACTCCCCGGAGCTGAGCACCCGCCGGGCGAGCGCGTCGGTGTCGGTGCGCCGCCGGACCGTCTCCACATCGATCCCGCAGTCCGTACCGGCGGCCAGCACACAGGCCACCAGCCCTCCCGTGTGCGAGATATTGAACCGCAGCCAGCGGTACGCGCGCGGCTCGGCGATCTCCGGGCGCCCGAGCGGCGATCTGACGAACGCCCAGGCGCGCGGCGGAACCCGTGGAACCCACCAGCTCAGAGCCGTGCGCAGCAGCACATGGGCCGCCACGTACTCGGCGCGGTCGCCGACCCGGCGCTCCGCGACATCCAGCTCGTCGGCGGACAGCACCCGGAGGTATCCGTCCGGTGGCCCGGTCACCGCACAGGTCCACACATGCACGGGGTGCTCGGGCCACCCGCTCGGCGAAGTCACCGTCCCATCGTGACCACCGCGCTTCCGGCCGCCTGCTCAATGCTGCGCAGACCCGGGCCGGGCCGCCCGCTAGAAAAGTCGCGTGGGTACTGGCAGCACAATCGGCATCGAAGCGATCCATTCGTACATCGGGCCGGCCTTCGTCGACGTACGGGAACTCTTCGTCGCCCGGGGCCTCGACCTGAGCAGATTCGACAACCTCATGATGCGGCGAAAATCCGTGAACCTGCCGTGCGAGGACCCGGTCACCAACGCGGTCAACGCGGCCCGGCCGCTCCTCGCCGAACTGGACGAGGACGCACGCGCACGGATCGAACTCCTGGTGGTGGCCACCGAATCCGGCCTCGACCTGGGCAAGCCCATCAGCACCTATGTGCATCACCACCTGGGGCTCGGCAACGCCTGCCGGTCCTTCGAGGTGAAACACGCCTGCTACGGGGGGACGGCCGCCCTGCAGACCGCCGCTGCGATGATCGCCGCCAGTCCGGTACCGGGCGCGCTGGCCCTGGTCATCGCCACCGACGCCCCGGGTACCGCCGCCCGCGGCACCACCTGGGAGCCCGCCGAGGGTGCCGGTGCGGTCGCGATGCTCGTCGGCTCACCGGGCCGGATCCTGCGGCTCGACCCGGGAGGCAGCGGCTTCCACACCTTCGAGGTCCTGGACACCGCCCGCCCGCGCGCCGATGTGGACGTGGTCAACGCGGACGCCTCCCTGCTCGCGTACATGACCTGTCTGGAGAAGAGCTTCGAGCACTACTGCCAACGGGTCGCGGGCGCCGATCTGCGCAAGACCTTCGGCCACCTGGTCATGCACACCCCATTCCCCGGCATGGTCAGGGGCGGACACCGGCTCCTGATGCGCAAGAAGGCAGCGGCGGGCGCGGCAGAGATCGACCGGGACTTCACCGAACGGGTCGCCCCCTCCCTGGAGTACTGCGCCGACACGGGCAATCTGTTCTCCGGCGCCCTCTATCTCGCCGTGTGCTCGCTCCTGGAGCACGCCCGTCTCGACGGCCCCGAACGGGTCGGGCTGTTCTCCTACGGCTCCGGCTGCGCCTCGGAGTTCTTCAGCGGAGTCGTGGGTCACGAACCGCCCGTCCGACGCGGCATCGACCGGCAGCTGGCCGACCGTTACCCGCTGACCGTGGCCGAGTACGACCGGATCACCGGCATGGCCGACGACCGCGGATTCGGCACCAGGGACGCCGTGTTCGACACCGGACCGTACGCGGCTGCCTACGAGCGCCGGATGGCGGGGCGCGGGCTGCTGGTCCTCGACCGGATCGACGCCTACCGCCGCACCTATCGGTGGAGCTGATGGAGCCGGCCATGGACCCGAGAATCACCGTTCGCGAGGACGGCGCACTGCTGCGGATCACCCTGGACCGTCCGGACCGCCGCAACGCCATGGACGCGGCTCTGGTCGACGCGCTGGACGCCGCGCTCGACCGGGCCGAACGCAGCCCCGATTGCCGGATCGTGGTCCTGCAGGGCCGGGACGGCATCTTCTGCACCGGCATGGACATCGCGGGGGCGGCCCAGGACACTCCCGCGGACGACGAGCACACGGCCCGCCGATTCTTCGCCCTGATGACCAGACTGGCCACCGTCCCGCGGATCGTGGTCGCCCTGGTGGACGGACAGACCACGGGCGGCGGCGTCGGCCTCGCGGCGGCCTGCGATCTGATGTTCGCGGCCCCCCGCTCGTCGTTCGGCCTGCCGGAAGGACTGTGGGGACTGCTGCCCTGTTGCGTACTGCCGTTCCTGATCCGACGGGCCGGCCGGCAGACCGCGTACACCATGTCACTGACCACCCTGCCGCTGTCCGCGGCCGAAGCGGAACGCCGCGGGCTCGTGGACGCCGTGGACGACGATCCCGAGACCCTGCTCCGGCGGGTGGCGTTCCGGGCGGGCAAGGTCGCGCCCGATGTGGTGGGCGACCTGAAGACCTATCTGACCCGGCTGCGGCCGATGCCCCCGGAGACGGAGGACATCGCCGTGGCCGAACTGATGCGGCTGACCTCGTCGGACCGGGTACGCCGGAACTTCGACGCGTTCGCCGCCGACGGCACCTTTCCGTGGCAGAGCAGCACCGCCCCCACCACGAGGAGTTCGGATTGACTACCGCATGGGTGTTCCCGGGCCAGGGTTCGCAGCGCAAGGGCATGGGGGAGGACGTCCTCGACCGCTATCCGGAACTGTGCGCGATCGCCGACGCGGTCATCGGACACCCGGTACGGGCGCTGTGCCTGGAGGACGACGAACTGCTGCACCATGTGCGCTACGCGCAGCCCGCGATGTTCGTCGTGAACGCACTGAGTTTCCTGGCCGCCCGCGACGACGGCGACCCGCTGCCCGATTTCGTCGCCGGGCACAGCCTCGGCGAGTACGCGGCACTGTTCGCCGCCGGGTGCTTCGACTTCGAGACCGGGCTCCGGCTGGTGCGCCGCCGGGGCGAGGTGATGGACGGTGTCACCGGCGGCGGCATGCTCGCCGTGCTGGGACTGGACTCGGAGCGGGTCGGCCGCACGCTGGCGGCCCGCGGCTTCGACGACGTCGACCTCGTCAACCTCAACGGGCCCGAGCAGCTGGTGCTGTCCGGGCCCGCCGCGCGGGTGCGGGAACTGCGCCCCGTGCTGCGGGAGGCGGGGGCGACGAAGTGCGTCCTGCTCAATGTCGACGTGCCCGCCCACTCCCGGTACATGGAGGCAGCGGCCGACGAGTTCGCGACGGACCTGCACGCGGTACGGTTCGCGTCTCCCGCGGTCCCCGTCATCGCCAACCTGACGGCCGCGCCCTACCCGGCCGACGGAATCGCCGACATGCTGCGGCGTCATCTGTACCGTCCGGTGCGCTGGCTGGACAGCATGAACCTTCTGCTGGACGAAGGAGTCGCCGAGATACGCGAGATCGGGCCCGGGCAGGTGCTGGGCAAGTTCTGGGCCGCGGCGAAGGCCGCGCGGACGGACGCAGGGACCGGGCCGGCCACGGACGGCGGTTCGCCCGCCGCGGAGGCGGCCCCGCCACCCGCCGCCACCGTGCCGGGCGCCGACCGGCTGGTACTGATCTCGGCCGCGGGCGCCGAGCAGCTGCGCGAGGTCGCCCGCAGACTGCGCGACCATGTGCGCGAGCACCGCGGGCTGCGGACTGCCGACGTCGCGTACACCACCCAGACCGGCCGGACGGCGATGGCTCACCGGGCGCTGATCGACGCGCCCACACCCGACGGACTCGTCGACGCCCTCACCTCGTTCATCGACGGGCACCCGGGGGCGCGCCTGCGGCACGCGGTCGTCGGGCCGCAGACCGCCGCCCGCACCGAGGCCGTACCGGCACCCCGCACGTTCGACGAGGCGCAGACCGCGTGGCTCGCCGGGGCGGAAGTCGACTGGGCCCCGTACTGGGACCGGCCGGGCACCCGGGTACGGCTGCCCGCCTATCCGTTCGCGACCCGCCTGCCGGACACACCGGCGCCGCCGCCCGCCGCCGACGATCCCATGGAGGCGTACCTCATCAAGCTCTACGCCGAGGTCTCCGGGATCCCGCGAACGGAACTGCACCCCCGGGTCCCGCTGGAGAGCTACGGGCTCAGCTCCCTGATCGTCAACCGGCTCAACGCCCGCATCGAGGCGGACCTCGGATACACCTCCCGCACGCTGTTCTTCACCCATACCGACCTGGCGGGCGTCGCGGCGGCGCTCACCGAGCACACCGGCACGCCGCGCGACACCGCACGCCCGCTGTCCGCAGTCGGCCCGCAGGACGGCGTGGACGACACTGCCTACGTTGTCGGCCCCGAGGACGTGGACGAGCGTGCCATCGCCATCGTCGGCCTGGCAGGCCGCTACCCGCAGGCGGCGGGACTCGGGGAGTTCTGGGCCAATCTGGCGGCCGGACGCGACTGCGTGGGTCCGATCCCCGAGCCGCGCCGCCGCCCCGGCTGGCCGGTCGACATCATGTGGGGCGGCTTCCTGGACGGCGTCGACACCTTCGACCCACTGCTGTTCGGCATCACGCCCCGGGACGCGGCCCTGATGGACCCCCAGGAACGCCAGTTCCTGCAGACCACCTGGGAGGCGTTCGAGGACGCCGGCTACAGCCGGGAACGGCTGCGCACCCGGCACGGCTCACGCGTCGCCGTCTACGCGGGCTCGATGTACAACGAGTACCCCTTCTTCGGGGTCGAGCGCTCCGCCGCAGGGGATCCGACCGACACGGGTTCGGCGATCGGAGGCATCGCCAACCGGGTCTCGTACTTCTACGACCTGCACGGGCCCAGCATGACCGTCGACACGATGTGCTCCTCCTCGCTCACCGCGATCAACCTCGCGATCCGCGATCTGCGCCAGGGCGACTGCGAGATGGCCGTGGCCGGAGGCGTCAATCTGTCGCTCCACCCGAACAAGTTCATCCAGCAGCGCCGGATGAAGCTCACCGCCTCCGGCCTGCGCTCCCGCAGCTTCGGCGAGGGCGGCGACGGCTTCGTACCCTCCGAGGGCGTCGGCGTCGTCGTCCTCAAACCCCTGCGAGCCGCACTCGCCGACGGTGACCGGGTACGCGCGGTCATCCGCGGCTCCGCAGTGGTGCACGCGGGCCGCACCAACGGCTACATCGTGCCGAGCCCGGTCGCGCAGGGTGATCTCGTACGGCGGGCGCTCGACGACGCCGGCGTGGACCCGACGACCATCGGCTACGTCGAGGCGCACGGCGCGGGCACCGCGCTGGGCGATCCGGTGGAAATCGACGGGCTGGTACGCGGCTTCGCCGAGGCCGGGCCGGAACCCGGCAGTGTCCGCATCGGGGCGGTCAAGTCCAACATCGGGCATGTGGAGGCGGCGGCGGGCATCGCCGGGCTGACCAAGGTGGTTCTGCAGCTCGAACACCGCACGCTGGTGCCGTCGTTGCACGCCGAGCGGCTCAACCCGAACGTCGCCTGGGACGAGGTCCCCTTCGCCGTACAGCGGGAACGGGCCGACTGGCCGGCGCCGGCGGACGGCGGGCCGCGGCGTGCCGGGCTCAGTTCGTTCGGCGCGGGCGGCACCATCGCCCACGCGGTCCTGGAGGAGGCCCCCGCGCCCGTCCGGCGTCCGCACCGCCCGGGCCCGCGTCTGGTGGTGCTCTCCGGCTACGACGAGGACCGGCTGCGCGAAGTCGCCGGACGCCTCGCCGACTTCGTGGCCGCCGAGGGCCCGGAGCTGATGGACGTGGCGCACACCACCCAGACCGGCCGCGAGCATCTTCGCGAACGACTTGCCGTGGTCGCCCTCGACACGGCCGATCTGGCCGCACAGCTCCGCAGGTTCCTCGCCGGTGAGCCGGGCGACACCCTTCGTGGCCGGGCCCCGGCCGGGGCCCGAACGACCGGCCCCGTTCTGCCGGATCCGGGCGACACCGCGCCCGATCCGCACCACCTGGCACAGCACTGGGCACAGGGCGGCACGGTGGACTGGGCCGCCCTGTATGTGGCCGACCGGGCGGCGGGCGCCGCCCCGCGCACCGTCACCCTGCCGACCTATCCGTTCGCCCGGACCCGCTGCTGGGTCGCCGAACCGCCGGGTGTTCCCGGGTACGTCGCGGCGACCGGCAGTGCGTCGATCACCGCGAAGGACACAACCCCGCAGGAGCCCGTTCGGACGGTCCCCCTCTGCACCAAGGTCTGGGAACCTGCCGTCACCGGCGGCCCCGCCACGGCCGCAGTGCCGCCGGTTCCCACGTCCGGCGGAATCGTCGTCTGCCTCACCGACCGGCGGTCGGGACGGACGGCCGAGGCGCTCGCCGCGACGCTGGGCGGCGACATCCGGATCATGCACCCGGACGAGACCGGCACCCTCCCGGCAGCGGAGCGGGTGACCGGCTGGATCGACCTGTGCGATCTCGAAGCCGAAGCCGAAGCCGAAGCCGAAGCCGAAGCCGAAGGGGACTGGCACACCCGCCTCGCCCTGCTGCAACAGCTCCTCGCCGGACGGGCGGGCCGGCCGCTGCGGATCGTGCATCTGACCCGGGGACTGGTCGACCTTCCCGGCGGCACCCCGAGCCTCGCCGGAGCCCGTACAGCTGCCTTCGTACGCGCGCTCGGGGCGGAATACCGCCCGGTCATCGCCACCACGGTGGACGTCGGAGACGCGGCCCCCGAAGACATCGCCCGGTATGTGGCCGACGAATGGCGCAGGCCCAAGGGCATCGGCGAAGTCAGTTACCGCAAGTCCGTGCGCTATGAGCCGAAACTGCGTCCGGTCACCGTCCCGGGCATCCCGCTGCGGCCCGACCCCACCAGGACCTATCTCGTCACCGGCGGCACCCGGGGGATCGGGGCGCGCGTCGCCCGGCACCTCGTGGACCGCGGGGCCACCCACATCGCGCTGCTCGGCACCCGGCGGCACGCGGAGGCGGACGCCACCGTGCGCGAACTCGAACGTGCCGGGGCGCGGGTGTCGCTGCACACCGGAGCGCTCACGGACCGGGCCGCACTGCGCGCGTTCCTCGACCGGGCGCGCGCCGCAGGCGGACCCTTGGGCGGCGTCGTGCACTGTGCCGGAACGGTCGGCAGGGGCAGGCCCGCGTTCGTCCACAGGACCCAGGACGAGATCTCGGCCGTGCTCGAACCGAAGACCGACGGCCTGCAGACGCTCGAAGAGCTGTGCCGCGACGAGCCGCTGGACTTCTTCGTCACCTTCTCCTCGATCTGCGCCTCCGTGCCCAGGCTCGCCTCCGGGATGCTCGACTACGCGGCCGCCAACGGCTTCATGGACTATTACGCCGGCTACCGCCGGAGGCTGGGACCGACGCCCCTGCGCTCGGTCGGCTGGACCATGTGGCAGGACAGCGGTTCCGGACGCGGCGGACCGAACGTGTGCGCATCCGTCGGACTCGCCGCGCTCGACGACGAATCGGCTCTGCACGTGCTCGATCAGGTCCTCGCGCTTCCCGGCGGAACGGTCGCCGTCCCCTGCCCGCCGCTGCACGACACCGTCGACAGGGACGCCCTGTTGCGCGTCGACACCGAACTGAAACCGGCCGCCGGACCGGCGCCCGCGTCCACGCCCGTGCCGGGACCCGTGCCTGCCGCGGGGGTGCCGCGCTGGCTGTCCGGACTGTTCTCGGCCACCCTCGGTGTCGCCCTCGACGACCTGGACCCGACGACGGAGTTCGGCGACCTGGGCGTGGAGTCGGTGATGCTGGGGGAGCTCCTCGAAGGCATCGAGGACCGGGTCGGCCGTCAGCTGGAACCGGCCATGCTGCTCGACCACCCCACCCTGGAACGCCTCTCCCGCCGGCTCGCGGAACTCGGCATCACCGGACCAACAGCCACGGAGCAGGAACCGGCGCCGGAACAGGTCACCCCACCGGCACCGGTGTCGGAGCCCCTGCCGTCACCGGAACGGGTGCCGACCGCGGCGCAGCGCCCCGTACCGCAGGATTCACCGGTCCGCTCCGGCGGCGCCGGGTCTCCCGGGCCCGATGAGCGGGTCGCCGTCATCGGCATGGCATGCCGCTTCCCCGGGGCACCGGACGTGGGGGCGTTCTGGGAGAACCTCACCGCAGGACGCGACTCCATCACCGAAGTGCCCCGGTCCCGCTGGGACCCGGACCGCTATTACCGGGCGACGCCGCAACCGGGCAGGAGTCTGAGCCGGTGGGGCGGATTCCTCGACGGCGTGGAGAATTTCGACGCCGGTTACTTCGGCATGAGCGACGCCGAGGGCGCCGCGCTCGATCCCGCCATCCGGCTCTTCCTGGAGGCGGTCGCCACCGGTCTGAGCGACGCCGGGTACGAACCGCACGAACTGCGGGGCGACGACATAGGGGTGTTCGTCGGCGGCCGTACCTCCGACTATGCGACACGTGCCGGTCTGCACCAGCAGATCCTCCAGTCCGACCAGCACTTCATCGCCGCCCATGTCGCCCACCATTTCGACTGGCACGGCCCCAACCTCGTGGTGGACAGCGCCTGTTCGTCCTCACTGGTCGCTGTGCGCCTGGCGATGCAGTCACTGTTGGCCGGCGACTGCACGACCGCGGTGGTCGGCGGGGTCGAGCTGCTGCTCGACGAACGCCCCTACCTTGAGTTCAGCGCGGCCCGCGCGGTCTCCCCGACCGGCAGATGTCACGCCTTCGACGAGAGCGCGGACGGCTTCGTCCCCGGCGAGGGCTGTGGGGTCGTGGTACTCAAACCGCTGAGCGCCGCCCTGGCCGACGGCGACCGCATCCATGCGGTCATCGAGTCCACCGCGGTCAACAACGACGGTCAGACCATGGGCAGGACTACGCCCAACCCCGCAGCTCAGGCAGCCGTGGTCCGGCGCGCACTGGCCAGGGCAGGGAGGACGGCCGGGGAGATCGGCCTGATCGAGGCGCACGGCACCGGCACCCTCATCGGTGACCCGCTGGAACTGCGCGCACTCACCGATGTGTTCAGGGAGAGCACCGACGCGACCGGGTTCTGCGCGATCGGCAGCGTCAAGTCCAACCTGGGGCATCTGCTGGCCGCCGCGGGTCTGGCCGGGCTGCTGAAGGCGGTGCTCTCCGTCGAACACGGGGTCCTGCCACCCACGCTGTTCTGCGAGAACCCCAACCCGCGCTTCGATTTCGCCCGTTCGCCGTTCTTTCCGAACACATCGGCACGGGACTGGCCGGCCGGACGTCCACCGGTCGCGGGAGTGAGCTCCTTCGGGCTCGGCGGCACCAACGTACATCTGATCGTCGCCGCTCTGGACCCGGACCGGCACGGCACCTCGCCCGCCGCCGTACGGACGCCACTCCCACCCCCGCCGCTGCGGCCGAAGCGCCTGTGGCTGGACCGGCACCCGGTGGCCGAGGAGGCGGGCCCCACGCCTGTCTCCGGATCGCTGACGCCGACGGCGCCGGACACCGACGCACCGCTCGTACCGTCGCTGCTCCAACTGGACTTCATATGAGCGGCAACGGCCGGCGCGCCTGGCTGTTCACCGGTCAGGGTTCCCAGCGCAAGGGCATGGGCGCCCACTACGCCGACCTGCTGCCCGGCCACTGGGAACTGGCCGACCGGCTGCTGGGATTCTCGGTGCGGGAGGCCTGCGCGGCCGACTCCGCCGGGCGGCTGCGCGACACCCGCCATCTCCAGCCGGTCATGTTCGTCCTGAACGCTGTCGCCGGGCTGGTCCGGCTGGAGCGGGAGCCCGCGCCGGACTTCCTGGCCGGGCACAGCCTTGGCGAGCTCAACGCCCTGTTCACCGCGGGCTGCTTCGACTTCGAGACCGGTGTACGGCTGGTGCGCCGCCGGGGCGAACTGATGGCGCGGGCCTCGGGCGGCTCCATGGTGGCGGTGGTGGGTCTGGCACCGGAGCAGATCGAGGCGCTGACCCGGGCCGACCCGGGCGACGCCGTGGAGGTGTCCAACTACAACTCGCTGGACCAGACCGTCCTGTCCTGTCCGCGCGCGGCCGTCGCCGGGCTGGTGGACCGGGTCGCCGAAGCGGGTGGCCGCGCGGTCCCGCTGAATGTGAGCGCGTCGTTCCACTCCCGCGACATGGCGGCCGCGGAGGAGGAGTTCCGCGAGTACCTCACCGGAGTCCCCTTGGACGATCCACGGATTCCGGTGCTGTCCAACGTCACCGCGCGTCCGCATCGGCCCGGCACGGTCGCCGCACAGCTCAGCAGACAGATACGCCGACCGGTGCGGTGGCGCGAGTCGATGCTCCATCTGGCCGCCGAGGGCGTCCGGGAGATCACCGAGATCGGGCCCGGGAGGGTGCTGACCGGATTCTGGGAGTCCGCGCTCGCCGAACCGATCCAGGTGAAGCCGCAGAGCCCGCCGGAGCCGGCCCCGCCACGCGTACCCGTACCGCCCCCACCGGCGGCTTCGGCCTCCACCGCTCCCGCCGCTTCCCCTGCGGCCGGTCCGGCACTCGCCCTCGATCTCGCCCCGCAGGACCTCGGTTCGGCAGAGTTCCGGGAGGACCACGGGGTCCGCTGGGCCTACGCGTCCGGATCGATGTTCCGTGCCATCGCCTCCACCGCCCTGGTCGCGCGGATGGCGAGAGCCGGGCTGCTCGGCTTCTACGGCGCCGGAGGTGTCACTCTGCCCGAACTCGCCGACGCGATCAGGACGATCCGCGCCGACGCCGGGCCCGACGCCCGGTTCGGGGTGAATCTGCTGCACGACCCGGAGGACCCCGCACACGAGGCCGCGACCGTGGATCTCTGTCTCCGGCACGACATCCGCAGCGTCGAGGCAGCCGCCTATCTGCGCGTCACCGAGCCCCTGGTGCACTTCCGCTTCAGCGGCGCGCACCGGGACCCCGACGGCACGCCGGTGGCGGTACGGCACATCGTGGCGAAGGTGTCACGTCCCGAGGTTGCCGAAGCGTTCGCCCGCCCCGCCCCCGCCGCTCTGGTGGCCGGACTGGTCGCGGACGGCCGGCTGACCCGTGAGGAGGCCGAGGTCGCCGCGCTGCTTCCGGTCGCCGGTGACATCTGTGCCGAGGCGGACTCGGCCGGTCACACCGACGGGGCCGCCGCCATGACCCTGATGCCTGCCATGACCCGGCTCCGGGACGACGTCATGCGGCAGCACCGCTATCCCCGGCGCATCCGCATCGGCGCGTCCGGCGGCCTCGGCACCCCCGAGGCGCTCGCCGCCGCGTTCGTGCTCGGCGCCGACTTCGTGGTCACCGGTTCGGTCAACCAGTGCACGGTGGAGGCCGGAACGTCCGACACGGTGAAGGACATGCTCGCCGGACTCGATGTGCAGGACACCGCGTACGCACCGGCCGGCGACATGTTCGAGTACGGCTCCCGGGTACAGGTGGTGCGCAAGGGCACGCTGTTCGCGGCCCGCGGCAACAAGCTCTATCAGCTCTACCGTCAGCTCGACGGTCTCGAAGCGCTGGACGCGGGCACGCGCCGCTCCCTGGAGGAGACCTGCTTCCGGCGCCCGCTGGAAGAGGTGTGGAACCTCGTCAGACAGCGCTACGTGACGACCGGCCGCACCGACCTGGCCGCCGCCGTCGAGCGCGATGCCAAACGGCGCATGAGTGCCGTGTTCCGCTGGTACTTCGGGTACTCCACCCGGGCGGCGATGGCCGGTGACCCGTCGGAGCGGGCGAACTTCCAGGTCCACTGCGGGCCCGCCATGGGCGCGTTCAACCGGTCCGTGGCGGGGAGTGCGCTGGCGGACTGGCGACGCCGCCACGTGGACGGCGTCGCCGAAGAGCTCATGACCGGGGCCGCCGGCGTGCTGGAACGCGCGTCGTGGCGTCCAGCAGGAAGTCCCCGATCAGCTCGCTGACCTCCTGGGCCCGCTCGTGCAGCAGATAGTGGGTGGCGCCCGGCAGCCGCACATGCCGGGCGTCGGGGAAGGTCCGTACGGCATCCCGCAACCGCTCCGGGGAGGCGATGTCGTCGTACTCGCCCCCCAGCGACAGCACCGGCACCCGCAGTTCGGCGGCGCCGGCCAGTGGATCGTGCGACCACAGATCGAGGAGCTGAGCGGCGTACCGCAGCAGAGTGGGACCGGTCGCGAACGGCGCGCGCACCTCCCCGCGCAGAGCCGGATCCACCTGGCGCAGCACGGTGCCCGGATCGATTCCGTCCTCGTCCGCCGGTGCCGCCCCGAACAGACTCATCAGCCTCCCCACCAGATAGGGCTGGGCGGCCAGCGTCGTGCACAGGAATTCGAGATCGCGTTCGTAGGGCGTGTCCAGGCCGTCATTGCGGCCCAGCTGTTTGAACGAACCATTGAGGAAGACCATCGCCCCGATCGCGCCCGGCCTGCGCCGGTACAGCTCCAGGGCGACCCGTGGACCCGTGCACCAGGCGGCGACATGACACGACTCGATCCCCTCGTGATCCATGATCGCTTCGGCGTCGTCGGCCTGGCCCGACACGGCGGACGGCACCGGACCGGTGTCGTGGACGCCCCGCGGATCCCAGGTGATCACCCGTCGGGGCGCGAGGTGGCCGATCAGACGGTGCCACCAACGGGTGCGGTAACCCAGGGCGTTGAGCAGCAGCAGCGGTGGGCCGACAGTTCCCGCGGTCAGATAGCTCAGCGGTGCGCCGTCCCGTGCGGTGATCACGGTGGGGGCCCGGTCGCGCAGCTCCTTGCCGCGGGCCCGCACGGTGTCCCCCCGCATCCGCTGTCCCGCCCGCACGGAGCCGATGAGGCCCGTGAGCGCGGTTCCGTCCAGGGGCGCGCCGTCCACCGCCGACGCGACCGGGTGATCCCGGCGCCGTTCGACGGCGGGCCCGCCGAGCTGGTCCATGGTCGCGCCGAGCCGGTCGGCGAGCTGCCGGTCCACCGGATTCAGCTGGGCGGGGTCGTCGACCGCGGTGACGGTGATGCCGTACCCCGTGCTCAGCCGTCGGCAAAGCTCGGGCACCGGCACGGGTTCGGCGGCCACCAGATTGACGTACCGGCAGTCCGGCCCGGTCCGTTCCGGCAGGGACACCAGGGCGTCGGCGACACGGTCCACGGGCAGCGCGCCGAGCGCCGCCCCGGGGTGCGCGTGCAGGCGCAGCGGCCGGTCGCGCAGATATCCGGGAGCGCGCTCGTCGAGTTCCTCGCGCACCGCTTCCAGGGTCGTCAGCAGGTGCAGCAGACCGCCGTCGCGGTCGTCGGGCGGGGCGCCGGGCCGGTCGGCCGCCGGGTCGGTACGCACGATGTGGGCGACTATCCCCAACTCGGCGCACCGGGCGGCAACTTCGTCCTCCCTCGGTTGTCCCGGCCAAGGCCCCTCGGGCAGCGGCTGCGGATGGTTCCGCGCCTGTACCGGCCGGGCCGGACCGACATGCCCGAAGCTGCGGACATCGAGGTCCGGCAGGAGCGACAGCAGCGTGCGGGTGAGCGCGGCGTCCTGCGCGTCCCCTCGCTCACGGTCGGGGTCGCAGCCGGTCGCCAGACACCAGACCTCGTCCGCGGACACATCCGTGCCGCCGTCGTGCGGCTCGGGCACGAGCATCCCGTCCGGGTCCTTGACCAGCGGCACATGGATCAACCGGGTCCTTGCGTCCCTCCGTTCGCGCGGCGGAAGCCGGGCGAGCACCCGGTCGACCAGATGGCATTCGGCGCCGAGCAGAATCACCTTCGCCGTGGTCGCCGAGAGATAGCGGGCGGCGAGAGCAGTGGCCAGCGACCGCGGGCGGCCGGCGATGAGAACAGGTCCGCGCATAGGCGTCTCACTTGTCGTCCGGGCGGGTGGGACGCCCATCGTGCGCGGCGGTCTCCGCAGCGCACCGCACACATTTGAGCACCGTACGTACCGGCAGTCCGCTTAGCATCGCCCCACTCGCAGGGCGACCACGGGAGAGCGACGTGTGGGACGTGACATTCGAGAAGGTGCTCAGGGCCTCGCTGCGCGGACTGCCCGATCAGGTGGACCTGGAGGCGGACGCGCTGCTGACGCGATTCGGACTCGACTCCCTCGCGACGGTCGGGCTGATCGCCGCACTGGAGGAGGCGTACACCGTGGTCATCCCCGACGAGGCGGTGAACCCGATGAACTTCCGCACGCCGAGAACGATCTGGACGGTGCTCTCGGCAGCCCGCGGCGAACCGACGGAGGCTGCCGGATGAGCCCCGGGGGTCTGCACACCTGGTTTCTCGACGGCCTGGCGCGCAACCCGAACGGGCCCGCCCTGGCCATCCACGGCCGCGAGTGGACCTACACCGAACTGCACGCGCTGGCCGGGCGGTACGCCGACCGGCTCATCGCGGACGCCGGACGGCCCCCGCGCCGGGTCGGGATACTCGCGGCCAAGAGCATCGAGGCGTACGCCGGTCTGCTGGGCGCGCTCTACGCGGGCGCCGCCTACGTCCCGCTGGGCCCCGAGGTGCCGCTCGCCCGCAATGTCGCCGTCGCGCGGTCCGCGGGGGTCGACGCCCTGATCACCGACGCGTCGGGCGCCGAGCAGGCCGCGTGCCTGCAGGAGGTCGTACGCGAGGCACGCGAGCGGACCGGTGACGACGGGGGAGAGGCGGGCACGGGAATCCACGCGGAGGACGGCGACGGGCTGGCGTACGTCCTGTTCACCTCGGGATCCACCGGTACACCGAAGGGCGTACCCGTCTCGCACGCCAATGTCGGCGCCTTTCTGCGGGCCGCCGGGCGGCGCTACGACTTCGACGAACGGGACCGGTTCAGCCAGATTTACGAACTCACCTTCGACCTCGCCGTGTTCGACCTCTTCATGGCGTGGTCGGTCGGCGCCTGCGTCTGTTCGATGACCCGGCTGCACGCCCTCGACCCGGTCCGCGCGGCCCGTCGGAACGGGCTGACCGTCTGGCACACCACCCCCAGCCTGGTGGGCGCCGTCCAGGCCAGGAACGGTCTGCCCGCGGGTGGCCTCGACGGGCTGCGGCACAGCGTCTTCTGCGGCGAGGCGCTGCCCGCCGCAACCGCACGCGCCTGGCACCGCGCGGCTCCCGCCTCGACGATCCACAACATCTACGGGCCGACGGAGCTGACCATCGCCTGCACCGCCCACACCTGGGATCCCGAACGTGACCCCACCGACACCGGCACGGTGCCGATCGGCGTGCCGCACGAGGGCCTGGACGTGCTGCTGCTCGGCGAGGACGGGGAGATCCGTCAGGACGTGGGGGAGCTGTGCGTGACCGGCGACCAGATGTTCGCGGGCTATCTCGACCCGGCCGCCGATACGGGCCGGTTCCTGGAGCACGACGGGCGCCGCTGGTACCGCACCGGCGACCGGGTCAGGTACGAGCGCGACGTCGGGCTCGTCCATCTGGGCCGCACCGACCAGCAGGTCAAGATCCGTGGCTACCGGGTCGAGCTCGGCGAGATCGAGAGCGCCGTACGAAGGATCACCGGGCAGGACGCCGCGGCGCTCCTTCTCGGTGAACCCGCCGCGGAAATAGCGGTGTTCGTGTTCGGTGACACGCCCGTCGACCTTCCGGCGCTGGCGAAACGACTGGCCGGCGATCTGCCCGGCTACATGGTGCCCGGCCACCTCTGGCCGTTGCCGAAGGCCCCCCTGAACAGGCACGGAAAGATCGACCGCGGAAGCCTGCGGGCCGCAGCGGCACAGCGGCTGGACCGCCCGGCCGGTGAGTGAACCACCTAGGGAAGGACTGGCGGACATGGCTCAGCGGACGATCAACTGCGACCTTCACCTCGCGCCGGACGACTTCATCATGCGCGACCACCGGGTGCACGGGGTGTCCGTACTGCCGGGTGCGGCATTCCTCGACATCGTCCACCGGATCATCGAGGCCCAGGGCTTCGACGGCGCCGGCTGCGAACTGCGCGACATCGTCTTCGCCGAGGCCGTGGCCACGGACCCGGGGACCGGCCGGGACATCCGGGTGACCCTGACCGAGCGGACCGACGGCGACTGGGACGTCACCGCCCGCAGCCGGGCGGCCGTGCCGGACGACCCGCCGCCCTGGCGGGACAACTTCTCCGGCCGCCTCACCTGGACCACCGCGGGACCGGCTCCCGCAGTGGACCTCGACGCCCTGCGGGCGGGGGCCGTGAAACAGCGTGATCTTGCCGAACTGTACGCCCAGGCACGGGCCGAGCAGATCCAGCACGGTCCGGCGATGACCTGCTCGGGCGCCATGTGGGAAGGGCCCGGCTATCTGCTGGCGGAGCTCAACCTGTCGCCGCGCTCGCAGGAGCTGGAGGACGGTTTCCACCTCCATCCGGCCAAGCTGGACGCCGCCACACTCGTCGCGTTCGGGATGACCGGTTCCACGGGTGATCCGTTCATCCCGATGTTCATCGAGCGGTTCCGGGCGAACCGTCGGCTGCGCGGTCGGTGTTACGCGTATCTGCCCGCCCCCGAAACGGCTGCCGCATCCGGCCAGCTGGTCAGCAGCGACTGTCTGATTTTTGACGAACAGGGTTACCCGGTGGCCGAGTTCACCGGACTCACCTGCAAGCGGATCAGGTTTCCGGAACAGGTGACGGCGCTCGTCGCCGCTCCTGCTCCCGGTTCCGTGCCCGCGGCTGCGGGGCATCCGGTCGACGCCCCCGCCACGGAGCAGAACGACCCGACGGGGGCCGAACCGCCGGCTGCCCCTGCCGAGGACGGCCATGTCGTGCTGCTGCGGGGTCTGGTGGCCGGTGCGCTCGGCGTGACGGCCGACAAGGTCGACACACGCACCGGCTTCTACACGCTGGGCCTCGACTCGGTCGCGCTGCTGAAGCTCGGCCAGGATCTGGAACAGCTCATCGGGGAACGGCTCTACCCCACCCTGCTGTTCGAGTACGGGACGGTCGACGAACTCGCCCGTCATCTGGCGCAGACCCACCCGCAGCTCCCGGCCGCCACAGGACCCACAGGCCCGGCACCCGCCCCTGCCGCCGCGTCGCCCGCAACGCCCACCGCCACAGTGACCGCCGAACCGGCCGGGACCGCTCCCGGCACGCCGCGGCCCGCAGTTGTGGCCTGTCGCCCCGTCTGGCACCCGATGGATCCCGGCCCGGGTCCGGACCAGGAACCGGCCGGGGACGTACTGCTGCTGGGGGCCGCCCCCGAACTCGCCGCCGGACTGCGGGCCCGGATGCCCGCCGGGCGGCGGCTGATCGTCGCCGGGACAGGCCCCGCCTTCGCGGCGGACGGCCCGGACTCCTACCGCCTCGACCCGCGCAGCCGCGACCAGTGGACCACCCTCCTGGACCGGCTGGCCGACGAAGGCACGGACACCGCTGCGTTCATTCAGATGCTGCCGGACGACCCGGCGCGCGGGGACCGCGACGCGTTCGACACCGTGCGCGCGCTCGCCGCCGCCCTCGCCTCGCGGCCGCTGCCCGCCCCGGTCGGAGTGCACCAGATCTACCGTTCGGGACACGGCACCCCGCCGCCGCAATACGCGGCCCTGGCCGCTCTGTGCCGCACGCTCACCGCCGAGGTCCCCCGAGTACGCTGCCGCGCCGTCGAACTGGACCTGCCCGCAGGGGCGGAGGACCTGCTCACGGTCGCGGCGGGCGGCATCTCAGGACCGCACGAGCCGCACCTGCGTTACGCGGCGGGCAGCCCGTACGTGCTGCGTCACACCCGCGTCGCGCTCCCCACGCACGCGGATCCGCCGGGCCCGTCGTCATCCGTCTATCTGATCACCGGCGCGGGCGGGGGGATTGCCACGCTCCTGGCCGAGCGGCTGGCCCGCGAACCCGGCGTCGGGCTGCTCCTCCTCGGCCGCCGCCCCGCGGACCCCGCTCTGCGCCACCGGATCGACGGCTGGGAGCGACTGGGCGCCCGCGTCCACCACGTCCGGGCCGATCTGGCACGGGAGGAAGAGGTGCGTGCCGCGGTCGCCGAGGGCATCGCCCGGTTCGGCCGTATCGACCGGGTCCTGCACTGTGCCGGAGCTGCCGACGACGGGGTGTTCTTCCGTGAGGAAGCGGGACGCACCGACCGGGTGCTCACCCCCAAGACCGCCGGGCTGCTGGCCCTGGACGCGGCCACCGAGGACCTCGAACTGGACTGGTTCGTCACGTTCTCCTCCCTCGCATCCGTGGTGCCGAGTCCGGGGCAGAGCACCTATGCGTACGCCAACTCCTTCATGGACCACTTCGCGAACCGACGCACCGGCCGGACCCTGTCCGTGGCCTGGCCGCACTGGGCCGACGGCGGGATGAGCGTGCCCCCGGAGGCCATCGAGAGCGCCCGCGGGGAGTTCGGTCTGTCGCCGATGCCGGCGGCCGACGGACTGCGGACACTGTGGTCCGCGCTCGCCACCGGCGAACGCCGGATCGTGGTCGGCCACGGCGAAGCGGAACGCATCGACACGGCGCTGCACCTCGTGGAGCACACGGAGCCCGGCGACCGCGCACGGCCGGAGGCCCGTCCGACCACCCGTGACCGGGCGGAGCCCGGGGACACCGGCCGGCCCGTCGAGGGCGCGGACGCGGCGACGGACGATATCGCCGTCATCGGCGTCGCCGGGCGCTACCCGCAGGCCGACAGCCTCGACGCCTTCTGGGACAACCTCCGCTCCGGACGTGACTCCGTCACCGAGATCCCCGTCGACCGCTGGGACAACGAGGCCCTCTACGACCCGGAGAAGGGACGCCCCGGGCGCACCTACGGACGCTGGGGCGGCTTCCTCAGCAGCGTCGACCGTTTCGATCCGGCGTTCTTCGGCATCTCGCGCAAGGAAGCCGAATGGATGGATCCGCAGGAACGGCTGTTCCTCACCACCGCGTGGCACACGCTGGAGGACGCCGGATACCCGCCCGACGCCCTGCGCGAGGAGACCGTCGGTGTCTTCCTCGGCATCATGTGGAACCACTACCAACTGGTCGCCGGCGGCGCCGGCGGTGTCGCACCGACCGCGCTGCACTCCTCCGCCGCCAATCGGGTCTCCTTCGCCCTCGACCTGAGCGGGCCGAGCATCGCGCTCGACACCGCGTGTTCGTCCTCGCTGACCGCCCTGCACCTCGCGGTCGAGAGCATCCGGCGTGGCGAGTCGACCCTGGCCCTCGCCGGCGGCGTCAACGTCATGGTCCATCCGCAGAAATACCTCCAACTCGCCCAGGGACGCTGGCTCTCCGAGGACGGCCGCTGCCGCAGCTTCGGTGAGGGCGGCACCGGGTACGTGCCGGGCGAAGGCGTCGGCGCGGTGCTGCTGAAACCGCTGTCCCGCGCCCGTGCCGACGGCGACCACATCCACGCCGTCATCAAGGGAACCGGTGTCAACCACAGCGGCCGTACAAGTGGCTTCACCGTGCCCAGCCCGGCGGGCCAGGCGGAGCTGATCCGTCACTCCCTCGCGTCCAGCGGCATCGACCCGGCCACGGTCGGCTATGTGGAGGCACACGGCACCGGGACCTCGCTCGGGGACCCGATCGAGATCGAGGGACTGGGCCGGGGATTCGGCGACCGGGCGCCCGCGCACTGCCCGATCGGTTCGGTGAAGTCGAACATCGGGCATCTGGAGAGCGCGGCGGGAATCGCCGCACTCACCAAGGTCCTCCTCCAGCTCAAACACCGCACTCTGGTGCCCTCGCTGCACGCCGGAACGCTCAACCCGCAGATCGACTTCGACCGTTCACCCTTCCGCGTCCAGCGCACCACCACCGACTGGCCGGTGCCCGACGGAACCCCCCGCCGGGCCGTGATCAGCGCCTTCGGGGCCGGTGGAGCCAACGCCCATGCCGTTGTCGAGGAATATCTGCCCACCCCCCGCGCCGCCGTCCCGGCCGGCCCGCAGCGGGTGACACTGTCGGCCCGCACCGAGGAGGCGCTGCTCGACCAGGTGCGGGCGCTCGACAACCATCTCGCCTCCCTCGACCTCGCCGGCACCGATCAAGGCCGCTATCTCGCCGATCTCGCCCACACCCTTCGCGTCGGCAGGGCATCGATGGTGTGCCGAGCGTCGGTCGTGGTGGACAGCCTCGCGGAACTCCGCCGCGCCCTGGCCAGGATCCTGGACGGGGAGGACCGGGAGACCGCAGAGGCCCCAGGAACGCCGGGGGAACGCGGCGACGCACGGAGGATCCCGCTGCCCGGCTATCCGTTCCAGGAGGAACGCTGCTGGCTCGGCGCCTGGGAACGCGCGCACGACCCGTCCCGGCAGGACGCCGCGGCGGCCATCGCACCGCCCGCGGCGGCCGCGCCCCGCACGGCCCCCGACCGGCCGGCCGGGGACGGCGGTGTGGAACTGCGGGTGCTCGACCACGGCGTCGGCCTGGTCGTGCTCGGCGCGCCGATGTTCACCGACCGGTTACTGCGTGAACTGGCTGACGCCTTCGCGGAGATCGACACCCGCGACGACATCCGCGCTGTCGTGATCACCGGCAGCAACACCATCTTCAGCATGGGCGCCACCCCCGAGGCTTTGGAGGAACTGGCCCGGGGCGAGGGCAGCTTCACCGACGAGCCCGTGGTCTACGGGGCTCTCACGGGCTGTCGCAAGCCGGTCGTCGCCGCACTCCAAGGACACGCGTCGGGTGGCGGCTTCACCTTCGGCATGTACGGCGACGTCGTCCTGCTGAGCGCGGACAGCTCCTACAGCGCCAACTTCCTGAAGTACGGTTTCACGCCCGGCATGGGCGCCACCTACATCCTGGAACACCGGCTCGGCCGGACGCTCGCCCACGAAATGCTGCTGACCGGGCGCTCCTACCCCGGCGCCGAACTGAGCAGACGCGGTGCGGGAGTCACCGTGCTGCCCTCCGCGCAGGTGCTGCCCGCCGCGCTCGACCTGGCCCGCTCCATCGCCGGGCATCCGGCGGTCGCGTCCGGTGCGCTCAAGGCGGAGTTCGCCGGTCGCGTACGGGCGGAGCTGCCCGGGATCATCGACCGTGAGGTACGCATGCACCAGGACGTACTCGGCGAGGAGTCCCTGGACCGAATCCACGCCCGGCACCACACCCGTGAGGAATCCGGCGCAGCACCCGTGGCCCCCGAACCGCGGCGCGTCGACCCGCCGGCCGCCGGCCGCCTTCCGCAGGCCCCGGAACCGGTCGACTCCGCCGAGGTGGAACAGGCGGTGCGCGAGGCGCTCGGCGCGCTGCTGTACCTCGAGCCGAAGGAGCTCGACAGCGCCCTGACGTTCAACGAGATGGGGCTGGACTCGGTCGGCGCGGTGGAAGTGGTCAGAGACCTCAACCAGCGCTACGGGCTCGACCTGGATTCCGTCGCCGTCTACGACCACCCCACCGTGCCCGACCTCACCGGTCTGGTGGTCACGGCGCTCGACGAGCAGCGTTCCCTGCATGCCGCGGCGACCGCTCCCACGGCCCCTCAGCACCCCGCAACGGCCCCGTCGGCGGCACCGGCCGCCGCCCCGTTGCCGCCACGCGAACTCCCCGACCCGCGGCCGGACACCCGGCCCCCGGCGCCGCGCCGGGTGCCGCCGGAGGCAGACCTGCCCGCGCCGGCTCCGGCAGCGGGCCCGTCCGGCCCACTCGTCACCCTGGCACCGCTCGGACGCGGCATCCGGGAACCCGAAGGCGACCCGCCCGCGCCCGCCGCAGCCCCGGCCGGCCCCGTAGCTCGCGCGCGCCCCGCGCCCGCCGCAGCCCCTGGCGGCCGTAGCCCGCACGGCCCCGCTTCCGACGGCCGCACGGTCACCGACCGCACGTCCGACGGCCGCACCGTCGCAGGCGGCACCCCCGGCGGGCCCACCCCCGCCGACCGCCCGGAGCCGGCCGGATCCCCGGAGGCCACGGAGCCGACCGGGTCCTCCGACATCGCCGTCATCGGCATGTCCGGGCGCTTCCCCGGCGCCGACGACCTCGACGCCTTCTGGCACAACCTCGCCGGCGGCCGCAGTGACATCGGTGAGATTCCCGCCGAACGATTCGACTGCGAACCGGACTTCGACGCCCGCCGGGGCGTCGAGGGCAAGACCTACAGTCGGTGGGCCGCCATGCTCGCCCGGGTCGACGAGTTCGACCCGGCGTTCTTCCACCTGTCACCGCTCGAGGCTCGCGCCATGGACCCGCAGCAGCGGCTCTTCCTCCAGGAGTCCTACCGCGCCCTCGAAGACGCCGGGTATGCGGGCGACGGCGGCGAACGGGCCTTCGGCGTGTTCGCCGGGTGCGCGACGAACGACTACACCCAACTGCTCACCGACAGCGGGTCCAGGGACTCGGGACAGGCGTTCCTGGGCAATGCCCCGTCCATCCTCGCCGCCAGGATCGCGTACTTCCTGAACCTCACCGGCCCCACCCTGGCCGTCGACACCGCCTGCTCGTCCTCCCTGGTGGCGGTCCACCTCGCCTGCGAGAGCATCCGGCGCGGCGAGTGCACGGCGGCACTGGCCGGCGGGGTCGCCGTCATGGTCACCCCCGAACTGCTGATCCGCACCAGCCAGACCGGCATGCTCTCGCCGACCGGTCGCTCCGCGCCGTTCGATGCCGGCGCCGACGGCATCGTCCTCGGCGAAGGGGTCGGGGTGGTCGTACTGAAACGCCTCGATGCGGCGCTCGCCGACGGCGACCAGGTGCATGCCGTGATCCGTGCCGGCGGCATCAACGGGGACGGCAAGACCAACGGCATCACCGCCCCCAGCGCCGCTTCGCAGGCAGCACTGATTCGCTCGGTGCTGCGTCGGGCCGGACTCGGCGCGGAGGACATCGGTTATGTCGAGGCGCACGGCACGGGTACACCGCTCGGCGACCCGATCGAGGTCAAAGCCCTGACGGAGGCGTTCCGGGCGGACACCGACCGGACCGGATTCTGCGGTCTGGGCTCGGTGAAGGCGAACATCGGACACACCACGACGGCGGCCGGCATTGCCTCGCTGCTGAAGGTGCTGCTGTCCCTGCGGCACCGTCGGCTCGCCCCCATGCCCGGCTTCGGCCGCCCCAACGACAAGATCGACTTCGCGGGCAGTCCGTTCTTCCCGGTCACCGAGCCGACCGACTGGCAGCCTTCCGCCCGCGGCGAACGGATCGCCGCGGTCAGCAGTTTCGGCTTCAGCGGCACCAACAGCCACCTCCTGGTCGCCGAAGCCCCGGCCCGGCCGCCCGTACCGCGGCCGGACACCGCGGAACGCGTCGTCATCCCCGTCTCGGCCCGCACCGACGCCGCTCTGGACGCGAGCCTGTCCCGCCTGGCCACGCACCTCGACACCGCCCCCGAGGTCGGGCTGCCCGACCTCGCCCGCACCCTGTCCACCGGACGCAGACATCTGCGGGCACGTGCGGTGTTCACCGTCGACAGCGTGGACCGGCTGCGTCACGCGCTGCGCCTCGCGGCCTCGGGCGCAGCCGGTCCCGACCATCTGCGCGGCATGGCTCCTGCCGACCCCGCAGAGCCGTCCGGCACGCTGCCCGGCGACGCATCGCCCGACCGGATCGCCGCCTCGTACCTGCGGGGCGAACGGATCGACTGGGAGGCACTGCACGCCCGGCCCGGAACCCGCAGGATCGCTCTGCCGACCTACCCGTTCGCCCGTGAACGCCACTGGCCGGACCGTCCGCACGTCGACCCGCGGGACACCCGCACGCCCTCCTGGCGCATCGGCCCCGACGACCCCCTGGTCGACGGCCACCGGGTGTCCGGACACCCCGTCCTGCCGGGGGCGGCGGCCATCGCCATGGCCGTCGAGGCAGCGGACCCCGGACCGCTGCGGCTGAGCTCCGTACGATGGCTGCGGCCCTGCCGGATTTCCGCCCCGCACGCACTCCACGTCTCCCTCGCCCCGGCGGGTCCGCCGGCGCGCCGGTTCACCCTCCACGACGGATCGGGTACGGAGTACGCCACCTGCCTGGCCGCGCCCCTGCCCGCCGGTACACCTGCAGAACACCTCGACATCGACGCGGCGGCGCGCCGCTGCGACCGTTCGGTGGACGCCGCCCGGCTGTACGCGGACTTCGCCGCAGCCGGCGTCGGCTACGGCCCGTGTTACCGCCTGCTCGACGGCGTCCGTTTCGGGACGGACGAGGCCGTCGCCACCCTCGATCCGGCACCCGCCGGCCCGGCGGGCCCCTATCCGCTGCACCCCGCCGTGCTGGACGCCGCCCTGCAGACGGCCGCCGTGCTGCTGCCGGGAGACCGGCCCGCGGTGCCCTTCTCCGCGCAGGAGGTGTGGGTCAACGGCCCCCTTCCCGCCGGGCCGCTGACGGTGCATGCCCTGCGGGAGCGGCACGGGTTCACCGTACGGCTGGCGGATGCCCGGGGAACCGTACACCTGAAGGTGACGGGCTTCTCCCTCCGGCCCATCGCGGCGCCGGCCGCCGACCCGCTGGAGGGCATGATCCACATCCCGCGATGGCAGCCCGAACCGCTCCCGGACGGCGCGACGCCGACCTGTGCGGACCGCACCGCTGTGCTCCACCTGGGCGGACCGGACGCACTCTCCCGCGCGCTGGTGGCGCGCTGCCCCGGCCGGGACACCGTGCTGCTGAGGGCCGACGCGGACGGTGTCCCCTCCCTCCCCGGCCCGGAGGAGTGCGACGCCCTGTATGTGGTGGCCTGTCAGGAACCCGACGAGGGCTTGGCTCCGACCGTACTGAACGCCCTCACCGCCCTCACCGCCTCCCGGCAGGCACACCGCCCCCTCCGGCTCACGCTGGTGGTGGCGGGGGAGGACGACACGGACCCGGCCGCCCGGCTCCCGCACGCCGCCGAGGCCCAGGGCCTCTGCCGGGCGGTGGCCGCCGAGTACCCGCACTGGTCGGTGCGGTGCCTGGACATCGGCACCTGCGCGGGCGACCCGTCCGAACTGGCCCGGCGGATCCTCGCCGAACCGGGCGAGGACCGGCTCGTCGCCCTGCGCGGCACCGAGCGCTATGTGCAGCGACTCGTCCCGGCCGACCTGACGGCCGAGACCACCGACCCCTACCGGGACGGCGGGGTGTACGTGGTCGCGGGAGGCACCGGTGGCATCGGCCGCCAACTGTGCCGCCATCTCGCGGCGACCCGCCGGGCCCGCCTGGCGGTGGTCGGCAGACGCCCGGCCGATGACCCGGCGGTCCGCTCACTCCTGGACGAGGTGACCGCACTCGGCGGCCGGGCGCGCTACTTCAGTGCCGACCTGGCCGACGCGGCGGCACTGAGGTCCGCCGTGGCGGCGGTGATTGCGGAATGGGGCCCGGTCCACGGCGCCTTCCACAGCGCGCTGGTCCTCCGCGACCGTACGGTGGCCAACCTGGACCGGCCCACCCTCGACGAGGTCCGTCGCCCCAAGACCGACGGTGCCCGCAATCTGTACGAGGCGCTGAGCGACCAGCCCCTCGACTTCCTCCTCTACTTCTCCTCCGCCGTCTCCTTCACCGACAGCGCGGGCCAGGCCAACTACGCGGCGGCGAGCATGTTCGAGGACGCCTACGCCACCCGGCTGCGCCGCCTCGGACACCCCGTCTCCGTCATCAACTGGGGGTACTGGGGCGGCGTCGGAGTGGTCGCCGACGAACGCTACGCCCGCCGTCTCGCCACGCTCGGCATCGGATCCATCGAGCCCTCCGAAGGGCTCGCCGCCGTGTCCCGGATTCTGTCGTCCGGACTGCCCCAGGCCCTGGTCCTGCGGGCGGAACCACAGGGGCTCGCCCAGTTCGGCATCGGCACCCCCGTGCCCGCCGCCCGCCCCGCCACGACCACACGCCCCCCGGCCGGACCCGGCGGCACCGACCCACGACTGGACAGCGCACGGGCCGCCTTCACCGCTCTGGACGCCCTGGCCCGCGATCTGGTCCGTCATGCCATGGCGGGCTTCGGCGGCCTGGACCGGGCGGGCCGGCGGATACCCCTGGCCGAGCTGATCGCCCTCACCACCGGCACACCGCACCACCGGCGGCTGCTGCGTGCCGTCCTGGAGATGCTGGCCCGTTCAGGCGCCCTGCTCATCGACAACGACGATGTCGTGCCGCTGCGCAGCGAGGAACCAGTTGTCCCCGATGTGACCGGTCTGCTGGCCGCACACCCGGAGATGGCCCCGCACGTCAAGCTGCTGCGGACCTGCGTCGACGCCCTGACCGACGTACTCACCGGCAGCCGCGCGCACATCGAGGTGCTCTTCCCGCACGGCAGCCTCTCCCTGGTCGAGGACGTCTACCGGGGCCAGCCGATCGCGGACCATGTCAACGGGCTGCTCGCCGCCCGGGTCGCGGACGCCGTGCTCACCGGAGCGGGCCGCCCGGTGCGGGTCCTGGAGATCGGTGCGGGTACCGGCGGCAGCAGTGCGGCGGTGCTGGCCGCGTGCGCGGCGACCGGTGAGGACTACGCGTACTGCTACACCGACATCTCCCCGGCCTTCCTGCGCCACGGCGAGGCGGAATTCGGCACCCGGGACGACCATGTCTCCTTCCGGCCGCTCGACATCGGCCGGGACCCGGCGGAACAGGGATTCGAACCGGGTGGCCAGGACGTCGTCCTCGCCACCAACGTCCTGCACGCCACCGCCGACATCGCCACCACCCTGCGGCACGCCGCGTCCCTGCTGCGCCCCGGCGGACTGCTGCTGATCAACGAGGTGACCCGCGCCTCCGACTACCTGACCGTCACCTTCGGTCTCACCCCGGACTGGTGGGCGGCCGAGGACGAGCAGCGCCGACTGCCCGGTGCACCGCTGCTCAGCCCCGGCCAGTGGCGCGACGCCCTGACGGAGGCCGGTCTGCGCCAGGTGCGGGCCGAAGGCGCCCCCGGCGTCCCGGCCGCTGACCTGGAGCAGTGCCTGATCGTCGCCGAACGGCCGCTCACGACCCCCGCTCCCGCGACGCCCGAGATCCTGGCGCCCGAGGCCTCTGCACCCGAGGTCCTGGCGCCCGAGACGCCGGCCCCCGGGCCCGCGGACCGAGCGGTCACCACCGCGACCACGCCCGACTACGTACGAAAGGTCTTCGCCGAGGTGCTCGGCTCCCGGCCGGAGGACCTCGATGACCGGGCCACGTTCGAGACCTTCGGGATCGACTCGCTGGTCAGCCTGCGGATCGTCGACCGGTTCGCGCAGGACCTCGGCGAACTCCCCGCGACCCTGCTGTTCGAGAACCTCACCATCGAGCAGCTCGCCACCCACCTGGAACGCGAACACGCGGACCGTCTCGGAGTGGTTCTCCGGGCCGCGGCACCGCAGCGGCCGGCACCGGCGCCACTGCCCGCACCCCCGCCCGGAGGCACCGCCGCCCGCGACGGCGACATCGCCGTGATCGGCGTCTGCGGACGCTACCCCGGTGCCCCCGACCTGCCGAGCTTCTGGCGGAACCTGGCCTCGGGAACCACCAGCGTCACCGATGTGCCGGCGGACCGCTGGGACTGGCGCACCCACTTCGACGCGCGGCGCGGCACCCCGCAGCACACCTACGGCCGCTGGGGCGGCTTCCTGGAGGACGTCGACCGCTTCGACCCCGCCTTCTTCGGCATTCTTGCCCGGGACGCCGCGGCGATCGACCCGCAGGAGCGGCTCTTCCTGGAGACTGTCTGGAATCTGCTGGAAGAGACCGGCCACCTGGGCACCCACACCCGGGTACCCCGCACCGGGGTGTTCGCCGGGCTGATGTACGGCACCTACGGGCAGCTCGGCGCCACCCTCTGGAACGAGGGCCGACTCAGCGGCGCGCACTCCTCCTACTGGTCGGTGGCCAACCGGGTCTCGTACTTCTTCGACTTCACCGGACCGAGCATGGCGGTCGATTCCGCCTGCTCCTCCTCCCTCACCGCCGTCCACCTGGCATGCGAAAGCCTGCGGCGCGGCGAATGCGAGACCGCGATCGCCGGTGGGGTCAACCTGATCCTGCACCCGTCCCACCATGTGTCGCTGTCGGGGCTGAACATGCTGTCCGCCGACGGCGCCACGAAGGTCTTCGACGAACGGGCGGACGGATTCGTACCGGGCGAGGGCGTCGGTGCCGTCCTGCTCAAGCCCCTGCACCGAGCCATGGCGGACGGTGACGACATCTGGGCGGTGATCAAGGGAGGGTCCGTCAACGCGGGTGGAAAGACAGGCGGTTACACCGTCCCGAACCCGAACGCCCAGGCGGCGCTGATCACCGACGCGCTGCGCCGGGCCGACGTCGAGCCGGGCACCGTCTCGTACATCGAGGCGCACGGCACCGGCACCGAACTGGGGGACCCGATCGAATTCGCCGCCCTCGCCCGCGCTTTCGCGGAGTCGGGTGCCGTGCCCGGACGCTGCGGCGTCAGCTCGGTCAAGGCCAACATCGGCCATCTGGAGGGGGCCGCGGGCATCGCGGGCCTGACGAAGACGCTGCTGCAAATGCGGCACCGCAAGCTCGCACCGTGCGCGTCCCTGGACATCGTCAATCCGAAGATCGGCTTGGCGGGCACCCCGTTCTTCCTGCCCCGCGCGCTGACCGACTGGGAGCCGACGGAACCGGGGACTCCTCTTCGCGCCGGGATCAGCTCGTTCGGCGCGGGGGGCGCCAATGTGCACCTGGTGCTCGAGGAACCTCCGGCACCCGCTTCCCTCCCGGCCCCGACCGTCCCCGTCGGCGAACAGCTCTTCCTGCTGTCGGCCCGTACCCCGGGGCAGCTGGCCACCCACGCGGCCCGGATCGCGGATTTCCTCACCGGGCCAGGCACGGGCGTGCGACTCGACGCCCTGTGCTGGACCAGCCAGACCGGACGCCGGGACATGGCCGAACGCGTCGCCGTACTGGCGGCGGACGTGCCGGAACTCGCCGCACGGCTGGCCGCGTTCGCCCACGGTGAGGACGCTCCGGGTCTGGTCCGCGCGTCCGCGGGCCCGTCGGCCGCGCCGCCGGCCGGCACCCGCGATCTCACCGTGCTGGCCGGACACTGGGCGTCCGGCGGTCGACCGGACTGGCGCGAACTGTGGCCCGAACCGCCGGGCCGGATCCCGTACCCGACCTACCCGTTCGAACGCACCCGGCACTGGACGGACACCCGGACGACCTCCCCGACCCTCACTCCCGCTCCGGCTCCCACGCCGTCCGACGCGGCCACGACCGAACAGGTCGAGTTGCCCTCCGCGGGAACCCCGTCGGGTACGACGCAGTACCTGGTGCCCGAGTGGCGCCCGGAGCACCTGACCGGCACCCCCCGCGCGCCCGGCCGGGTACTGGTGCTCGGCGCCGGCTCCGGAGCGTCGGAGACCGTGGCAGCGGTGGAGGCAGCGATCCGCGACGCCGGTGGCACGTGCCCGATCACCGGCCCGGGGGAGAGCACCGGGGAACGGAGCGCCTGGGCGCGGGCCCTCGCCGCCGAGGAGCAGCTGCCGGACGGCCTGGTGTATGTCGCCGGCCCCGGAACTCTGCCCGAGCAACTCGACGCCGGACTGCACACCGTCCTGTCCCTGACCGCTGCGGTACTGGCCGCCGGTTCGGGCCGGCGGCTGCGGGTCGTGTTCGGCCACACGCAGCCCACGCCCGCCTACGCGGCGGTGTCCGGCGCACTGGCCGCACTGACCCTGGAACACGGCGGGCTGCGGGCGACCCGGCTGTACGCGGGCGACGAGCCCGCCACGGCGGCCGACCGGATCGTCGCGGAACTCCTCCGGGAACCCGCCGGGTCCGCCGACACGGTCACCTACGAGCACGGCGAGCGGCGTCGGCTGCACATGGCGGAGCGGGTCCCCGCCGACGGCCCGGACCTGCACCCGGCCGGAACGTATCTGATCACCGGCGGCGCGGGCGAACTCGGTCTGCGCTTCGCCGCATACCTGGCACAGTGGCCGGTCACCGTCGTGCTGGCCGGCCGAAGCGCGCTCGACCCGGAACGGACCGCCCGGCTCGCCGCACTCGCGGGGCCGGGAGCGCGGATCCACTATCACCGCGCGGACGTGACATCCCGCCATGAGGTCGACGAGCTGATCGGCACGGTCACGAGGCTGTACGGTCCCCTGCGCGGCGTCCTGCACGCCGCCGGGATCACCAGGGACCGCAGGGCCGCAGAGAAGTCGCGGGCGGAGATCGCGGAGGTTGTCGCGCCCAAGGTGTACGGAGCCGTGCATCTCGACGAGGCCACCCGGGACGAACCCCTCGACCATTTCGTCCTGTTCTCCTCGGTGGCCGGTGTGTCCGGCAATCTGGGGCAGGCGGACTACGCGTTCGCCAACGCCTATCTCGACGCCTTCGCGGAGGAACGCGAGGGGCGCCGCAGGGCAGGTGAGCGGCCGGGCCGGACCCTGGCGATCGGCTGGCCGCTCTGGGACGGCGGCGGCATGAGCGTGGACGCAGCGACCCGACGCCTCTTCGAGCGTCTGTGGGGGATGGTCCCGATGCCTCCGGAGGCAGGACTGCGCGCGTTCAATCGCGCGCTGACCCTGCCCGACAGCCGGGTCATGGTCGTCGAGCGTGCGGCACCGGTGGCGGACTCGGCTCCGCAGCGGGACACCGCCACGGTGACCGGAGCGCTGCCGGATGTGGAACGGACGGTACGGACACTGGCCGCCGCGTTCCTGCTGGTGGAGGAGCGCGAGGTGGACACCGACGCCGACCTGATGGAGCTGGGCTTCGACTCCCTGTCCCTGACGGAGCTGGTCATCCAGGTCAACGAGGCGTACGGGCTCGATCTGCTGCCGACCGTGCTGTTCGAGAATCCCACGCTGGGGCTGTTCGCCCGGTACCTGGTGGAGGAACACGGGGCCGGCCCGGACACCACTCCCCTCACCGGCTCCGACACGGCACGGGAAGACACCCGCCCCGAGATCGCAAGCGAGGGCATCGCAGGCGCGGGCCTCGCCGATACGGAGGCCACAGGGACGGACGCAGCGGACACGGACCTCACCGACACGGACGTCACCGATACGGACATCGCCGTCATCGGCATGGCGGGCCGGATGCCCGGAGCCGACGATCCCGACGCCTTCTTCCGGCGCCTGATCGCCGGTGACGATCTCACGGGCCCCGTCCCCGAGGACCGCTCCGATCTGCGGGGCGACCCCGAAATCGCCGCTCAGCGTGGAGGGTTCCTCGCCGGCATCGATCGGTTCGACGCCGCCCGATTCCGAATTTCGCCGCGCGAGGCGGCGCTGATGGACCCGCAGCAGAGACTGTTCCTGGAGACCGTCTGGAGCGTATTCGAGGACGCCGGCTACCGCCCCGACCAGCTGGCGGGTACCGACACCGGACTCTTCGTGGGGGTCGCCACCTCGGACTACGACGACCTGATGACCAGTCATGACATTCCCGTTCAGGCACATATGGCGACCGGCATCGCGCACTCGGTGCTCGCCAACCGGGTGTCCCACCGGTTCGATCTGCGTGGCCCCAGTGAGGCCGTGGACACGGCCTGTTCCAGTTCCCTGGTGGCGCTGCACCGCGCCGTCCGCGCTCTCGCGGACGGCGAATGCACCACGGCCGTCGCCGGCGGGGTCAACGCCGTGCTCAGCCCCTCGCTGTTCAAGGCATTCGTCCGGGCGGAGATGCTCAGCCCCGACGGCCGCTGCAAGACCTTCGACGCCGCCGCCGACGGATATGTGCGGGGCGAGGGCGTGGGTGCCGTGCTGCTGAAGCCGCTGCGGCAGGCGGTGGAGGACGGCGACCACATTCACGCGGTGATCAAGGGAAGCGCCGTCAACCACTGCGGTCGTACCGCCTCGCTCACCGCCCCCGACCCGGAGGCACAGGCCCGGGTCCTGGTGAGCGCGTACCGCCGTGCGGGCGTCGACCCGCGCACCGTCACCTATCTGGAGAGTCATGGCACCGGTACCCGGCTGGGCGACCCGATCGAGATCGAGGGGATGAAGAAGGCGTTCACCGAGCTGTACGAGGAACACGCACTGCCCGTGCCCGCCACCCCCCATGTGGCAGTGGGCGCGGTCAAGACCAACATCGGCCATCTGGAGGCCGCTTCGGGCATGGCAGGGCTCCTGAAGGTGCTGCTGTGCCTGCGGCACGGATGGCTGCCGGGCAATCTGCACCTGGACACCGTCAACCCCTACCTGCGGCTTGACGGCTCGCCGCTGCGGCTGCTGGAGCGGGCCGAGCGCTGGGAAGGCGTGCCGGACGGAGACCGTGTGCTGCGCAGGGCGGGGGTGAGTTCCTTCGGCTTCGGCGGCAGCAACGCGCATGTCGTCGTGCAGGGGTACGACGACGCGCGCCCTGCCGAACAGGACCGGCGCCCCCGGGTGTTCCCGCTGTCCGCACCGGACGGCGAAACGCTGCGTGCCTACGCAGCGCGGCTGGCGGACAGCATCGGGCGTGAACCGTCCGCGCCGCTCTCCCGGGTGGCGTACACCCTTCAGACGGGCCGTACGGTGTTCCGCGTCCGCCACGCAGTGGTCGCCGCCGATCGGGGCGAGCTCCTACGCGCCCTTGCGGAGCTGGCCACCGGCCCGGTGCCCGAACCGTCCGACCCCCCGGTGCCGGAAGCCGTACCGGGGGCCGGTGATCCGCATGCCCTGGCGGCAGCCTGGACGGCCGGGGCGCAGATTTCCTGGGAGGAGCTGTGGACCGCGGTTCCGGGCCGTACACCGCTGCCCGGAGTCCCGTTCACCCGGACCGCACACTGGTTCACCGTGCCCGAACCCGCCGTTTCGCATACACCGCCCCCGGTGACCGCGGCGGCCGCGAGGACGGAGCCGCGACGGGTAGGGGGCCGAGTGGTCCTCACCCCGGCGCACACACCGCCACACGCCCCGGCCGGGACCAAGGATCCGAAACGGGCCCCGAGCAGGAAGCGGATCACGGCCCGGAGCGAGACCCCGGTCGAGGACCGGAGCAAGTCTCCCGTCGAGGACCAGGACAAGACCCCGGTCGAGGTACCGAGCACCCCGTCGAGCCCGGCCCCGGTGACCGTCCGGACACCCCGGACGGAAACGGAATCCGTGCCCCTTGCCGTCGACACCGTCGCGGGCCGCACACAGCAGCTGGTGGCCTGCGGATACAACCCCGTGCTGCTGCCGGCCGCCCAGGTCCCCTTCGATCTGATCACCGATTCGTGGGCGGAGCGCGACCACCCCTCGGTCACCCGCCGGATGGCCGACATCACCGCCCGGTCGTTCAGCGGGCGCCAGGACATCGAGGAATGCGGCGCACCGTGGCTGCCCTTCAAACGGATCGTCGCCGCACCCTCCGGGCGGGCGGCCGAAGCCCTGCTCTGCAGGCTGTGGCCCGGCGAGCGCGGGACCGTCCTGCATGACGGGGTCTTCCCGACCTGGCTGTACAGCCTGGCCGGGAACGGATTCCGGCCGGTGGAACTGGCCCGGCCGGACACACCGCGGCAGCCCTTCCGCTCCGATGTGGATCTCACCGCGCTGCGCACGGCGCTCGCCACGTCCCCGACGCCCGTGTCCTTCGTCTGCCTGGAGGCGGGCAACAACGCGGGCGGCGGCCACCCGATCTCCTGGGGCAATCTCACCGAGGTCCGCCGGACCCTCGGTGGCAACATCCCCCTCGTCATCGACGCGACGCGGATCGTGGAGAACGCCTTCCGGGTCCGCTCCGACGAAGCGGACGGTCCGGACGGTGATGTGTGGGACGCGGTACGCGACTTGCTGGCCACCGCGGACGTGGTCACCCTCAGCATGCCGAAGGACTTCGGCATCGACTCCGGCGGGCTCCTCGCCACGAACCTGTCCGAACTCACCGACCGGCTGGACGGCGAGCGGGCCGACCACGGACCGCAACTGCACGCATGGGGCCGCCGTGCCCTGGCGGTCGCCGCGAACGATCTCGACTGGGCGGCCGATCGGGTCCTTGAGCGGATGCGGCACACCGCCACGTTGTGGGAACACCTCCACGACGCCGATGCCCCGCTGAGCGGCCCCGCGGCCGGACACTGCGTCGTCCTCGACGTCAGCCGACTCGCGTCGTACGCGGAACTCCCCGAGCCCGTACCGTCGTTCCTGGCCACGCTCTACCGCGAGACGGGTGTGCGCGGCGGCCCGCATCTGGGCGGCGGCCCCGAGGCCCAGCTGGTGCGGCTCGCCGTTCCGGTGGGTCTCACCGAAACCGAGACGGACACCGTCGCGGACCGGGTCGCCACGTTCCTGACCGGCCCCGCCGAGCCGATTGTCCTGGCCGCGGCCGACGGCACCGCCGATCAGATACGCGCCCCCCAGGCCCGCTACCGCCTCGGCACCCGGGATTCCGCGGAAGCCCGCCCCGTCCCCCAGGCCCACCCACGCTCCCGCCCGGCGCCGACTGCCGGGACCGTGAACAACCCCAACCTCCAGGTGCTGCGCGAGGCGGCGCCCGACGTGGAGGTACGCATGGTCCCCGTGCCGGGCGGCGAGGCCGAGGTGTTCGTGAGGGGCCGAGGTCCCGCCGTTCTTCTGATGCCACCGTTCAATATCGGCGCGGGCCTGTTCGTGGAGCAGTTCCGCGGGCTGAGCGACCGCCACCGGGTGGTGGCGGTGCACCGTCCCGGAGTGGGCCGCACCCGGGTGACCGGCGGCCTCGGCCTGGAAGAGGTGTCGGCCCTGCACCGGCACGTCCTGGACGAGCTGGGCATCACCGGCCCGGTGCACGTCGTCGGCGCTTCGTTCGGCGGCCTCCAGGCGCAGAGCTTCGTACTCGCCCATCCCGAGCGCGCGGCCGGCCTCACTCTGATCTCCAGCTCCCACCGGTTCGCCAACCGCCCCGGCGGCGTTGCGAAGCTGGCAAGGGTCGCGGCGGAGGACCTGGACGCCGCAATCGCGGGCAGCGGCTCACACCGACTGGCGGACGCCCGCGACGACCTGCTGGCCACGCTGCTGCGCAGCGAGAGCATGGACCCGCACACCGGCATGCGCTATCTCGACGCCTTCGCCGAACACGCCGGTACGCAGGACAGGCTGGCGGACATCAGTACGCCCACGCTGCTCATCCACGGTCGCTACGACACGGTCGTCCCGGTCGACACCGTTCAGCTCCTGCACCGGCTGATCAGGGACAGCGAACTCGTGGAGATACCCGACGCCGGGCACTTCCCCGGACTCACCAGCCCCGGCCGGGTCAACGAGATCCTCACCGAATTCTTCGCCACCCACCGAGTCGTCCAGCACATCGGAGAACCGACCGGAGAACCGACCGACGGGAGCAGACCATGACCGACCTGTACCAGACCGACGACGAGCACATCCTCGCCGTCATCCGGCGGCGCGCCGCAGAGGTGGTGCCGACCACCGCCGACGGCGCACCGCTGGCCGCCGACAGCAGCCTCGCCGCGGCGGGCTGCAACAGCATCGACAGAGCGGAGATACTCGCCCTGGTCATGGAGGACCTCGGCGTCGTCGTGCCGCTCGACGAGTTCGAACGGTCCCTGACGCTCGGCCAGGTCGCCGCACTGATGCGGAAACACCGGTGAGCCCCGCCTCGTTACGGACCTGGGTGACCGGCCTCGGCGTGCTCTGCGCCGCGGGCCGGGACCCGGCCGGGTTCACCGGTGCCCTGCGCGCCGGCCACTCCGGCATCACCCGCCGTGAAACCGGTGCCTCGGACGAAGCCGGGTGGCCCGACCGGAGCGCCGTGATCGACGGATTCGCGCTGGCGGACGCACTGGCCGGCTGCGAGGGACTGCCCGCCACGCTGCTCGACTCCGCTCGGCGCAGCGTGGCACGCTCCCCGTACAACATTCAGGTCGCCACGGTCGCGGCGTTGCAGGGCTGGCTCTCCGCGGCCCTCGACGAGTCGCCCGCACCCCCGGCGCGTACCGGAGTCGTGGTGGCCGGATCCAATCTCAACGGCGGCTACGCATGGCGCCAGCGGCAGCGCTTCGAACGCGACCCGGCGTATCTGCCACCGACCTTCGCCCTGCACTACCAGGACACCGACCACGTCGGGACGCTGAGCCAGCTCCTGGGCATCCGTGGTGAGGGGTTCACCGTCGGCGGGGCGTCGGCCAGCGGCAATGTGGCGATCATTCAGGGCGCGCGGCTGATCGAGTGCGGGGCGTTGGACGTCTGTCTCGTCGTCGGGGCTCTGACCGAACTGTCGCCCATGGAGCTGCGCAGCTACTGCAATCTGCGTGCCGCGGCGGCCGGGGACGCGGCCACGACGGGATTCGGGGCACCGTTCGACACCGGGCACCGAGGGTTCGTACCGGGCGAGGGGTGCGCGGTACTGGTGCTGGAATCGGAGGCATCGGCGCGTCGACGGGGTGCGCCACCGTTCGCCGAGCTGAGCGGATACGCCCAGCGTCTCGATGCCAACAGGCTGGCGGACCCCTCGGCGGACGGTGAGGCGGACGCGATGGAGGCGGCCATCGAACGGGCCGGTCTGTCGCCCGCGGACATCGACTACGTGAACGCGCACGGGACCGGAGCGCCGCTCGGGGACGCGGCCGAACTCCAGGCGCTGCGCGCGGTGTTCGGGTCTCGGGGCCCCTGGGTGAACGCGACGAAGGCGTTGACCGGACACTGCCTGTCTGCGGCCGGTGTGGTGGAGGCCGTGGCCACCGTGATCCAGCTGCGGGACTCCTTCGTCCACCCCACGGTGGGCCTGACGAGTCCGGTGGACGCCTCGCACCGCTTCGTCGGCCCCACGGCGAAGGGCGTGCCGTTGCGGCACGCCCTGTCCAACAGTTTCGGCTTCGGCGGGATCAGTACCAGCGTCGTGTTCGGCGCAGCTCCCGCTTGAGCACCTTGCCGATCGGCCCGTGCGGCAGCTCGTCCACGGCGACGATCCGGTCGGGCAGCTCGCCCGCCGGCAGCCGCTGTGCGAGGAAGTCCCGCAGACCGTCGGCGGACCCGTCGGGGCCGCCGGACCGCAGCCGCACGGCGGCCACCATCAGCGTCCGCCCGTCCGGACCCGGCGCGCCGAACACGGCGGCCTCCACCACATCGGGATGCCAGTACAACTCGTTCTCGGCACGCAGCGAGGAGACGGTGCGTCCCTCGCGGGTGACGACGTCGGCGGCCCGGTCGTGCAGGGTCAGTATCCCGTCCGCGTCGAGTGAGCCGACATCGCCCATGTGCGTCCACCCGTCCCGGAACACCCGGGCGGAAGCTTCGGGGTCGCGGTAGTAGGACCGGGGCGGCGCGGGGGACGACAGACAGATCTCGCCGACCTGCCCGGGCGGCACGGGGGAGCCCTCCGCATCCACGATCTTCACCCCGGTCTCCCGCCGGGGCTCGCCGACCGTGGCCAGTTCCGGCCGGCGGAAGTACTCCGGGTCCTTGTGCTCGTTCCAGGGGTCCGTGATCAGGGAGGTGAGCGCGGGGGAGACTTCGGTGGATCCGTAACCGATGATCATCCGGGTGTCGGGGAGCGCCTGCGACAGCTTGTTCACCATGCCGAGCGGCACGCTGGCCGAGCCGAACATCAGCATCGTCAGACAGGTCAGATCATGGGTGTCGAGCACACCGTCGGCCAGCAGTTGGATGGCGACGGAGGGCGGCAGGACCGCCAGTTCCAGCCTCGGTCCGGCGATGGCGGCGGCGATGCTCTCCGGATCCGACCGCCCCAGCACATGGATGGTCGAGTCCGTGGTCAGGGCCAGAACGAGCGCATTGTGGCCCGCGTTGGTGCCCAGCGGAACGGCGCACAGAATGCTGCCGACGTCCTGGAAGAGATGTCCCCAGGCGAACGTCGGGTACGTCAGGTTCGCGTGGCTGACGGCGACCGGCTTGGCGTCCCCCGTCGTGCCCGAGGTGTAGAGGATGTCCGACAGCTCGTCGCTCGTCACCGCGGGCGGCAGGATCTCGGCCGGGCCCGAGAGCTCTGCCCGGTCCGAGAACTGCGACGACGTCGGGCGTTTTGACGGCTCCGACAACTCAGCAGCGGCCGGCGCACCGCGTTCGTACCCCGGCTCGGCCCACCACGCACCGTCCGGTGGCTCACTCCCGGCCCCGTGCAGTACTCCGGAGGCGCCGCAGTACGTGAGCCGGCGCCGGATCTCCGCGGCACCGAGCTGCCCGGTCAGCGCGATCGCCGTGCCGCCCGCAAGATACACGGCGACATGGCCGACGGCGTACCCGATCCAGTCGTTTTCCGCGTAGTACAGCCCGATCCGGTCACCCGGCCGTACTCCGACGGTTTTCAGTCGATGGGCAAGTGCACCTGAGGCGCGTATCCATTCCCCGTATGCCAGGGAGTCGGTTCCGTCGACGACCAGGGCGATATGGTCCGGTTTCTCCTTTGCGCGCTCAAGGATGAGCTGCGGGACCGTCGGCGGCACTGCGGAGATTTCGGTCATGAAGTGAACGTAGGGCGCCTGTTTGTGTGCATGCTGCTCACTCTTGAGTGGTAGCAGCACTCAACTCGGCATTGACACACTTCAGTTGGACCGACATCCTCACCAACGCGAATCAGAGTGACATAATCGAGGAGGTACGGACGGTGGTTGTCCCTCAGCCTGAAGGACCCGAGGCAGTATTACCGCGAAATAGAGTGATCGCGACCGTCGGCGTATTGCTTGCGCTGGCACTGACATCAATTGACCTGTCCGTGGTCGGCGCGGCCATGCCCAAGATCACCGAAGACTTGGGTGGGCTCCGTCTCTACTCCTGGGTGGGAGTCGGCTATTCGGTGGCGGCGGCGGTGATCCTGCCCATCGCCGGTAAGCTCGGTGACCTCTTCGGTCGCAAACCCTTCCTGCTCACCGGCCTGGTCGGGTTCCTGGTCACGTCCTTTCTGTGCGGCGCCGCGCAGTCCATGACCCAACTGGTGATCTACCGGGGTGCGCAGGGCCTGTTCGCGGGCATCCTGATGGCCAACATCTACACCGTGGTTGCCGACATCTACACGCCGGAGCGGCGGGCGCAGACGCAGGGGATCTTCTTCAGCGTGGCCGGGCTGAGCATGGTGATCGGACCGCCCATCGGCGGTGTGATCACCGACAACCTGGACTGGCGCTGGGTGTTCTACATCAATGTTCCGATCCTGCTGCTCTCCGTGCTCGCGATCATGGCCGGTGTGCCGTACGTGAAGTCCCGGTTCAGCTGGCGCGACATCGACTTCCTCGGAGTGGCGCTGCTGATCGCCGGCCTGGTGCCGATCCTGATCGGTCTGAGCCTGGCAGGTGATGGTCATGCGTGGACGTCGGCCGAGGTGCTGATCCTGCTCATCGGCGGAGCCGTCGTGCTGGTGGGGTTCTTCCTGGCCGAAAACCGTGCGGAGCACGCGATCGTGCCGCTGTCGCTCTTCCGCGGCAACCAGTTCTCGGTGCTGGCTGTCATGTCGTTCTTCACCGCGTTCGCGATGATGGGAGCGATCTTCTACGTACCGCTGCTGATGCAGGGCGTACTCGGATCCAGTGCCACGTTCGCGGGCAGCCTGCTGAGCCCGATGATGTTCGCCCTGATGATCGTCCCGCCGATTGCGAGCAAGGCGATCACGGCCGTCCCCCGCTACCGGATCCTCGGCGCCCTCGCGATGGCTCTTGTCGCGGGCGGTCTGTTCCTGCTCTCGACCGTCGACACGGGCAGCGGACGCGGATCCACGGTGGTCGCGATGATCCTTCTGGGCATCGGCATCGGCATCTCGTTCCCGATGGCGACGATCGTGGTGCAGAGCGCCGTCGCGAAGGAGATGATCGGAGTCGGCACCAGCCAGATGCAGTTCTGGCGGATGATCGCCGGCCCGGTGTCCCTCGCGCTGATGGGCTCGATCCTCTCCCTGCAGCTGGGCAGGGACGCCACCGCCGCCGACTCGGTGCCGCCCGCACAGCTCGCCGACGCGTTGCACACGGTGTTCCTGACGGCGACGTTCATCGTGCTGATCGGGTTCGTGGCAACACTGTTTCTCAAGGAGGTCCCGGTGCGTGCCATGCCGAGCATGATGCGCCGGAAGAAGAAGCCGCAGCCGGGGGCCGCCGGCGCCGAGGCGGCACCGGCGCCACAGGCCACCGAAGGGTCCGCCGGGGCCCCGGGAACCGTGCGGCGAACGGAGGCGGGGGAGGCCTGACACGGCATCGACGCAAGGCGTACGGGCGGGCCGGGTGCCCGCCCGTACGCATGCCCGCCGCCGATGCGCAGTCTTGAGCAGGAATTCACCACAGGCATCATTACGCTCACCCTCCAACGGCCGCTCCCCTAGGAGGAATCCGGATCATGGCGGAACGCGCAGAGGTGATCGTCATCGGTGGAGGCCAGACGGGTCTCGTCACCGCGTACTACTTGGCCAAGGCCGGCATTCCCTATCTGGTTCTGGACGGGGAATCACGGGTGGGCGACGCATGGCGAAATCGCTGGGATTCGCTGGAGCTGTTCACGATCGCCCAGTACTGCGAACTTCCGGGTCTGCGTTTCCCGGGGCGGCGCGGCCGGTTCCCCGACAAGAACGAAATGGCCGACTATCTCGAAGAGTTCGCTCGAACCAACAGGATCGAGGTTCGCCTCCGCACCGAGGTCACCGCCCTCGACAAACGTCCCGGCGGCGGATTCCTCATCGAGACGAACCAGGGCTCATTCGAGGCCGAACACGTGGTCATCGCCACCGGCGCGCAGCGACTGGGCAATGTCCCGCCGGTATCGAAGAAGGTCGGCGCGGAGGTCTTCCAGGTGCACACCGGCGACTACCGCAATCCGAAGCAGATTCCCGGCAGTCGTGTCGTGGTGGTCGGCGCCGCCAACTCGGGTGCCCAGATCGCCACGGAACTCGCGAAGACCCACCGGGTCACCCTGTCGCAGGGCTCCCCGCTCCCGCACTTCGGGCGCCGTTTCCTCGGCATCGGCATTCACTGGTGGGGCGACAAACTCGGCATCATCAGAAAGCCGCTGATCGGCGAGAGGGACCGACTGCACAAGAAGACGCTACTGGTCGGCCCCAGCCTCAAGACGCTGTCCAAGCGGCACCGGTTCACGCTCGCCGGACGCACCGTCGGGGCCGAAGGCCGTACGATCCGCTTCGAGGAAGGCACCGAGACCGAGGTCGATGCGGTGGTCTGGGCGACCGGCTTCCGCTACGACTTCAGCTGGATAGGCTTCCCGGCACTGGACGAGCACGGCGTGCCGCTCCAGGACCGCGGTGTCACCGGTGAACCCGGCATGTACTTCCTGGGCCTCCAGTGCCAGTTCTCGTACGGCTCCGGGCTCATCTGGTGGGTCAAGGACGACGCCCAGTACGTGGTCAACCATCTGAGCGACAGGCGTCGCGCGCGGTCCGGCAAGACCGTCGGCTGATGGCCGGGCCGCCATGGGGGAGGGGCCGGCGGCGCCCTCCTCGCGGCGGCAGGACATGGTGGGCGATGCGTCTGCTCTGGCACGACCTGGCACGCGGGTTCATCGCCACCGCGGGCATCTTCGGGCACTACACCGCCGAATACCAGCTGCTGATGCGCCCGTACGCCCAGGATCCCGCCCCGGAAGCCCTGCCCGCCCCGGAAGACACCCGAAGCGCGCTGCGGCCGCCGGAGTCCCCGGCGGGTGCCGACGCGCCCCCCGGCTCGATGAGCGGCCCGCCACCCGGCCACCCCGAGCGGGTCGTCCCCGGCAGCCCGCCGTCCGACGAGGAGCGCGATCTCTGGACGCGACTGCGCGGTTGATCGTCCGGCTCCCCCCGGGCGACGTCAGGAGGCCCACACCCCACGGGGTGTGGGCCTCCTGACGTCGGAGCCCTACGCCCTCACTCCTCGAAGTCGTAGTCCAGCGTCACAGCACAGCTCCCGTCGGGCCGCGAGGTGTACCCACCCTTGCCGGTGAGCCCCACCAGCCCCCCGGTCGCCGAACCCGGCACCACGAACCACTCCGCACGGGCCACGCCGTCCAGCCAGTTACCGGTGGCCTGGAGAACAAAGCTCCCCTTCCGCCCGCCCACGGTCCCGGTCACGGTCTGGAGCCCGACGAAGTTCGCCGTGGAGTCGGTGGGATACACCATGAGCGTTTCAGCGGCTCCCTCTCCCTCGATGTCCCCGCTGAAGGCGTTGGTGAAATGGGCTTTGGTGAGCTTCGGGGTATCGGGTCCTTCGGCGTAGGGCTTTTCGTCCCAGCTCGTGATCTCGTAGCTACCGGCGGCCTTGGCGGTCAACTGAGCCTCCATCGAAAGGGTGTTGGTCATTCCGACGGGTCACCCGCGGTACGTATCCGTCACCACGTCCGGCAGGCATTCCGGCTAAGCCCATCATGCGATCCATGCCCGCAAGTATGCCCATCCCCGACTGCCTGCGTGGGTGATTCAGCCACTGCTGACGCGCCCCCACTGCGACCGCGACACCCGACTCGACACGCCGGAATCCGTCGCCCCGACACGGTCCGAGGCCCGGCGATGAGGTCGGCGCGGTCGAGGCCGCCCTGTTCGCGGAGGTGTCGGTGGCGCGTCCGCTCCGTCTCCGGCAGAGGGCGGCCGTGAGGGGAATGAGGCATGGCTGCCCCTTTGCGGGACGACTGCGTGCGGGTGCGCGCCGGATGGCCCGGGGCTGGTCGGAGCGCGCGCGGACGGACGGACGGCCTCGGCGTCGACCGTCCGGGGGAGCGAGGGGGGAACGTGCGTGCTGGGCCCGATCGGCAGGCCGGCCGGATCGCCCTGTGACCCTCGCCTCCCACATCTGTCTCAAAGGCGCGCCTTCGGGCGCGGCCACGGCCGGGCACCGAGGCGCTCGATGTCGGTGTTGAAGCGCCGCAGATAGGACGCGAAGGCGGTGATGTCTTCTTCCGGCCAATCGGCCATGACCCGGTCCAGGGAGCGGACTATGTCCTCCCTTTCCTTGTCGAGTACGCGTGTGCCCTCGTCGGTGATGCGGAACTTGCGGGCCATACCGCCGTCGGGGTCCGGGATGCGCTCCACGAGTCCGGTGCGCCTGATCGCAGCCGTCTGCCGGTTGAGGGTGGAGGCGTCCAGTCCGAAGGCGTCGCTGAGTTCGCCGATCGACATGGGTCCCTGCATGCGAATGCGGCTGAGCAGGATGTAGGCGCTGCGCTCCAGGGCCCCGTCCTTGCGGTTTCTGCCTCGCTGGTTCACGAACGAGTGGCGACTGAGCAGCATCTGCTCGTACTCGACCTCGTGTGTTGCCCGGGCCATGCGCCTGTCGCCTCCTGCCTGTCGCCGGGCCGCTCTCGCTCTCGTCCGGGCGGCCCGCACTCCATTCTCTCACAGGCGTGCACCATGCATGTAAAGTGCTTGATGCACAGCGTATGTATGATGCATAATTATCCGTGGTGTTGGAGCCGGTGAAGGCGTGTGCCGGTTTCGACGTGGCCGATGCCGTGCTCGGCCAGCGGGCCGATACTCAGACCGAGTCGACGGCATTCGGCGAGCAGGCCGGGCAACGCACTCAGCGTGGCTCGCCACGCGCCCGGCGCGCTCCATCCGTCCGCGTCGTGCAGCAGCACGGTGCCACCGCCGGTCAGACCTGCGAGGACCGCTGCCCTGACGGAGCGGGCATCGGCGTCCGCCGTCCAGTCCCGCCCCCATGCCGACCACAGCACCGGTCGCAGGCCGGCGCGGCGGGCAGCAGCCAGGCGGCCGCCGGTGAGGATGCCGTAAGGCGGTCGGTACCACTGCGGGGCGGTCCCGCAGATCCTCTGTACCGCGTCTGCCGTTCGCGTCACCTCCCGTACGTCGCGCAGCGGTGTGGGGAACCAGGGGCGCCCGTGATGCCAGCCGTGCACCGCGACCTCGTGACCACCCGCCGCAAGTGCCCGGCCAAGGGCGGGATGACGTTCCAGCGAGTCGCCGACGACGAAGAAGGTGGCCCGCACCCGGTATTCGTCCAGGACGCGCAGGAAGTGCGGCGTGCTGGCCGGGTCCGGCCCGTCGTCGAAGGTCAGTGCCACGTGAGAGGGATGGCCGCGGCCGTCCAGGGCGGGGCTGAAAATCCTCCGTACGGGCGGCAGCCAGGTGGCGGCGGGCCCCATGTGCCACGCGGCAGCCACACCCAGAGCGCCGACCACCGCGCCGGACGACACCGCCGTCCGCCCTGCGGCGGAGAGTCCTACCATCGCTGTTCATCCTTTCCGGAGACCACCGGGGAACTGCTCAGATGCACGCTGGCGAACGCGATGAGCCCGAGCGCCGCAGCCTCCGGCAGCACCCGCCAGCCCAGTTCGATCCGCTCCTCGAACAGCAGGACGCCCAGAACGACGCTCAGCAATGAGTCGCCGAGAGTGAGCGCGGGCTGCGACGCGGCGAGCGAGCCCGCCCGCAATGTGGCTTGCAGCAGCAGGAACGAGCCGAGGCCTACGGCCGCGGCCGCGTAGATCTGCCACGTGGTGAACACCGCCCCGACTCCGCCGGACAGCAGACCGAGCGTGTCCTTGATCAGCGCCGCGGTGAAGGAGAAGCCGATGGCGGTCGCCGACCCCAGTACCGCCGCACGGGCGGAGCCCCGCAACCCCATTCCCACTGTGATCAGCACGATCGACACGGCGGCGGTGGGCACAGCGCTGAGCAGCCACCTCTTCGGCGGCACGGTCTCCATGCCGCCGGTCGGACTGGCCAGCAGGAGGAAGGCCGCCAGGCCCAGCGCCATACCGAGGAACGCCCCCCAGGTCCGCGCCCCGGGCGGCCGCCGGAAGACGGCCGCAGCCAGCACCGACGTGAACAACAGCTCCGTCGTCATCACCGGCTGCACCACGGCCAGTGGCCCGGTCGCCAGGGCCAGGGCCTGCGCCAGCCCCGAGACGAGCAGCAGTCCCGCCCCCCAGCGCCAGGCCGGCCGGCGGACGAAGCTCAGGCTCCCGAGGCGATGGCCGCCCGTGCGGCCGGGCAGGTCCGCCGCCGCAGCGCGGCGCTGCAGCACGGAGGCCGCCGCGTTCCCGAGCGCGGCGAGCAGCGCCAGCACCACGGAGACGATGATCACGTGTCACCCACCCTGCCCGCGTGTCCATTGCCGGGGCCCGCTCAGCCGAACCGCATGGCCAGCTTGCGGAAGAGTTGCGGAGCCATGCCTTGGAGCCTGCCCGGCACGCCCAGCCAGCACGGCACGGTGATCTCGTCCCGGCGGCCGACGAGCGCTTTCTCGACCGCTGCCGCGACCCGCCCGGCGGGTACCGGCCGTGGCCAGGAGCGCGTGTACGGGGTGCCGCGGCGGGTGAAGAACGGCGTGTCCACGGGACCTGGCAGCACCAGGCAGACGTGGACGCCTGTGCCCTGGAGCTCATGGCGCAGGCTCTCCGTGAACGCGATCAGCGCGCCCTTCGTCGCCGCGTAGACCGCCTCGTCCCGTACACCGAACCGGCCGGCGACAGAGCCGATCAGCACCAGCCGGCCCGACCCGCGGGACACCATCTGCGGTAGCACCAGGCGGACGAGGTGGAGTACGGCGCAGACGTTGACACTCACCAGACGGTCCACCGTGCCGGGCGGCATGTCGGTGTACGAGCCCGCCCAGCCGAGCCCCGCTCCGGCGACGAGCACGTCGACTCTCCCGCTGTGCGCCAGTGCCGCCTCGGCCAGCTTGCGGCAGCCCTCCTCGGAGGCCAGGTCCATCGGCAGCGCGGCACCGGCGGTGCGGGCGGCGACACTGCCGAGCCGGCCCTCGTCCCGCCCGTTGAGCAGCAGCTCCCATCGCCCGCCGGCCGCGAGCCGTGACGCGATTTCGGCGCCGATACCGGACGAGGCCCCGGTGATCAACGCGACCGGCCGAGGGCCGGGGGCGGGCGGACCGGCCGCAACCGACTGCGTCGCGTCGGTCCCGGTCGCGGGGGTGCCGCGGGCTGGGTGGGTCTTGCGCATGGGCTTCCGTCCTCCGGGGCCGCCGACATCCTGATGGAGCACCAGCCTGCAGCGGCCCGTACCGAGTCATCCTTCATGCAACCAGCGCACCGGCAAACGCGCTCGACCGCACCTGGGCTAACGGCCCGCCCGTCCGGGGCTGGCGCACCGGCCGTGATGCGAGGAATATCCAAGAATGGGACGCCGGATTCTGATCGTCAGCGCGAGCATGGGCGCCGGACACGACGCCGTGGCCGCCGAACTGGCCGGGCGGCTGCGGGCCGACGGCCACCTGACCGCACGTGTGGACCTCCTCGACATTCTGCCCCCAGGTGCCGGGCGCGGGCTGCGCGCCGCATACCGCACGGCGCTCCGCCACTGCCCAGGGGCCTACGCGGCGGTCTACTCGGCATTCTTCCGCGACCGCGGAGACGAGCGCGACCGGAACGGCTGGGCGCCGAGCACCGGGCCGCTGGCCGCAGCCCTGGAGCCACGCCTGCGCGACGTCGTCGAGCGCTGGCGCCCGGATGCGCTCGTCTCCACCTTCCACCAGGCTGCTCAGGTCACGGGGCGGCTGCGCGCCCAGGGCGGTGACTGCCCGCCCAGCACGGTCGTGGTCACCGACTTCGCCGTGCACCGGCAGTGGCTCCATCCCGGCAACGACCTGCACCTGTGCCTGACCGAGGCCGCCGCGGCACGCGTCCGTGCCAGGACCGGACGCCCGGCGGAGGTGTGCGGCCCGGTCGTGCCCGGGGCCTTCGCCGCGGCCGCCCACGAGAATGCGGGCGGGCGGCCGTCGCGCTGGGCGCGGGAGTTCGCGCGGCGCGGCCCCGGCCGGCCTGCGGTGCTGCTTTCGGCCGGGGCCTGGGGCGTGGGACAGGGGCTGACCGCCACCGCGCTCCTGCTCGCCGAAGCAGGCCACCTTCCGGTGCTGCTGTGCGGCAAGGACGAACGACTGCGGACCCGCGCCGCGATGCTTCCCGGCGTCCTGGCGCTGGGCTGGGTCGAGGACCTGCCTGAGCTCATGGCGGCATCGAGCGCCCTGGTGGACAACGCCGCGGGGCAGACGGCCGTGCAGGCCCTCGCCGCCGGCGTACCGGTCGTCGGATACCGGCCGATCCCCGGCCACGGCGCCGAGGGCGTCGGTGAGATGGCCGCCGCAGGCCTCACCGAACACGCTGCCGACACGATCGGGCTGCTCCGCTCACTGGACCGGCTGTTGCGCCCCGGTCCCGACCGGGACCGACGGATCGCCGCCGGGCAGGCCGTCTTCACCGCGGACGCGGCCGAACTGGTCGCCTGGTGAGCCCGAGGGAAGAAGTACGGCAACCGGAGGAATGACTGCGACCGGCCGCGGATGTGGGCCGCCGACCGTTCCTGGCTGCGTACGTTCGCCGCGCCGGTGGCTCGGGCCGAGACGGACGAGGACCTGAACCGGGTCGTCGCGGTGGGCTCCAAAATCCTGCAGGTCAGGAGGTGCCCGACGGTGTCGGTGCAGCGCTGCCGGCAGGGGGCGGCTCGAAGGCGGTCGGGAGTGTGTCGGGAGTGACCGGGGTCCGTTGGCCCGATCCGGTGACCGGGAGGCGGGCGCCGTCGAGGGCCGGGTCCACGTATTCGGCGAACCAGGCGTCGAGCCGGGTGGCGAGTTCGGTGCGGACAGCCGTGTGGAGCGGTGCGTCGGCGAGGTTGTGCTCCTCGCCCGGATCGTGGGCCAAGTCGTACAGCTCGTGCGGGCCGTGCGGGTAGCGGTGGACGTATTTCCAGTCCCGGGTGCGGATCATGCGTACCGGCCCGTACTCGTCGTAGACGACGATCCGCTCCCGTTCGGCGCCGTCGCCGTCGTCCGTACCGGTCAGGATGTCCGCGAAGGACCGGCCCGGCAGCCGAGGGTCGGGGTGGTGGTCGAGCCCGAGGTGGTCGACGAGCGTCGGCAGGACGTCGTACTGCGACAGCAGGGCGTCGCAGTGGCGCCCGGAAGGGATGCGGCCGGGCTGGGAGATCAGACAGGGCACGAGGACCGAACTGTCGTACATGTTCTGCGGGAACGTGCCGTTGCCCTTGCCCCAGATGCCGTGGTGTCCGGCGTTGAAGCCGTTGTCGCTGGTGAAGATCACGAGGGTGGATCCGGTGAGGCCGAGTGCGTCGAGCCGGTCCAGGACCCGGCCGATGGCCGCGTCCATGGCGGTCGTGGCGGCGAAGTAACCGATCAGGGCCTGCCGGGTGTCGCTCTCGCCGCCGACCGGTGAGCCGTCCTCGGCCAGCGGCTGCCACGGGTGCGCAGGCCCTTGCGGACAGCTGTCGAAGGTGCAGTTCTCGTACAACTCGGTGTACTGGCTCGGGTGTTGTCCGCGCCACGGCTTGTGGGGCGCGGTGAAGTGCAAGGAGAGATGGAAGGGCTCGGGGCGCTCGGACTCGGATGTGAGGAACTGATCGGCGTCGGCGGCGAGCGCGTCGGTGAGATAGCCCTGCTCCTCGGCCCGCGTTCCGTCGCGGTACATCGGCGCCCCGTAGTACGGGCCGCCGCCGCTTTCATGGGCGTACCAGTGGACGAAGCCCTTGCGGGGACGGTCGTTGGCGCCCAGATGCCACTTGCCGCTGAGACCGAGCCGGTATCCGGCGTCCGCGAGCAGATCGGTGAAGAGCGTCCGTCCGGAGAGGAAGTCGATGCCCGTCCGCCCGGCGTGATGGTACGAGAGCCAGTCGTGGACCCCGTGCTGGGAGGGCAGTTCCCCGGTGAACAGGGAGGCGCGGGCCGGCGAGCAGACCGGTGAGGTGCAGAAGAAGCGGCTGAAGCGGATCCCCCGGGCCGCCAGGGCGTCCAGGTGCGGGGTGTGGATCTCGTCGTTGCCCGCACACCCCATCGCCCACGGCCCTTGGTCGTCGGAGAGGATGAGCAGGACGTTGGGACGGTCCGGGTCGCGGCTGGCCAAGGGTTCCTCCTCGAGCGGTGGCCGGTGAGGCCGGGACGGGCAGGACGCGTGCGGAGGGCGTCCGCCGCGGCGTGGGTACGGGCTCCGCCGTGGAGGGCGGGGCCGGGGACGTGGTCTGCCGCCGGCCCGTAGGAGCTGTCTGCGCTGCGCGAGAGCGAGCGTCTCGTGCATGTCCCGAGCCTGTGGGTGGGCTGCCCATCGAGTCAACTGCTCATGACGTAATGAATCACCTATGAATGATTCAGGTGCCTGGTGATCGATAGTGGCACGGGTACCTGCTTCGATTCCGTTGCCCGGGGAAGGCCCGTTCAGTCGCTCATTCATTGGTAATTCATATGCTCAAACGGCAATTGACTGCTCTATGAATGGCTGGAAATCATAGGCCCAATCCCTCCGGCCCCGCCTCAGACCGCAGTCTCCGAGGAGAGCTATGCCCAACGACAGACAGCCCGTCAGCTCTGCCCGCATCTCGCGCCGAGCCGTTCTCACCGCCGCCCTGGCCGTCTCCGTCGGTCTCACGGCAGCCGCCTGTGCGCCCGGCGCGTCATCCACCGGGGGCGGCGGTGACTCGTTCACGTACTGGTCCATGTGGAAGCAGAACGAGCCGCAGGCCAAGGTGCTGCAGGCGGCGATCACCCGGTTCACCCAGGACACCGGCATCAAGGTCAGCATCCAGTGGAAGGGCCGACAGGTCATCCAGCAGCTGGCGCCCACTCTGAACACCGCCAACGTCCCGGCCGACCTCGTCGACTCCGCGGACCGCTTCGCCTACGCGCAGCTCCAGGCCACCGGCCAGGCGCTCGACCTCACCCCCCTGCTGAGCGAGGCGATACCGGGGGAGAGCGGCAACACCGTCGGCAGCGTCGTCCCGGCCCGCTACCGCGACCTGAACACCACCGACGGCACCCTCTGGCAGATTCCGTACGAGGTGCTCACCACCCAGATCTGGTACGACGGGAAGGCCCTCCCCGACGTGGCCGCCAACCCGCCCGCCACCTGGCAGGAGTTCACCGAACTGCTGGCCGGGCGGAAGAAGGCCCTCGGTGACGGTCCGCTGGCACTCGACGGGGACATCCCCGACTACGCCGCCTACTGGACCTATTACGCCGTCCTGCGCGGACTGGGCCCCGGGGCCTTCGGCAAGGCGGCCGTGGACAGGACCGGAGCCGCATTCGAGGCCGAGGGCTTCGTCGACGCGCTCCGGCACATTGAGAATCTGATCGGCGCCGGCGACTTCACGTCGGGGTACGACGGATCCAAGTGGCCCGCCGTGCAGCAGAAGTGGGCCAAGGGGAAGTCCGACTTCCTGCTGCTGGGCACCTTCGCGCCCAGCGAGACAGCCGAGTTCGCCTCCTCCGGCTTCCGCTACCGGTCCTTCCCCTTCCCGGCGTTCACCGGCGGCGGCGAGGCGGCCCAGGACATCTCGCTCATCGGCTTCTCCATCCCCAAGAAGGCCAGGAACAGCGCCGCCGCGCAGAAGTTCATCGCCTACTTCCTCGCCAAGCGCCAACTGTCGGGCATTTCCGGCCAGGCCAAGAACATCACCCCGCGCTCCGACATCGCTGCCCCTGCCGAGCTGGCCGACGCCCAGAAGGCCCTCGCCTCAGGCACCATCGTGAAGACCCTGGACGGCGTCAAGGAAACCGCCGCCGAGTGGTACACCAAGGTCTTCCAGCCGCTGAACACGAGCTTCATCACCGGTCACCTCACCGCCGAGGTCTTCGCCGGCAAGCTCAAGTCCGCGTCCGCCGCCCACTGGAAGACCGCCTCGTGACGGCCGACGCCGCCACCGGAGAACTCCGTACCCGCCGAGGTGCGTCCGTCTCGCGGACGGACGCACGTCCCAGCCCGCTCGCCGCCCGGCGCCGCCGGCTGTTCTGGCCGCTCCTCGTGCCCGCGGTCGCGGTCTACCTCGTCTTCTTCGCCGGCCCCTCCCTGTACACGGTGTGGCTCAGCTTCAACGAATGGGGCGGCGCCGGTCCCATGAGCTTCGTCGGGATCGACAACTACCGGCGCCTGCTGGAGGATCCGGCCTTCCAGCAGTCCTTCACCAACACCCTGTGGATCATCCTCGGCGTCGGCGGACTGACCTTCCTGGTCTCGTTCGCGCTGACCATGGTGCTGCGCGACATGAAGGGCCGCAAGGCCGCCCGGTCCATTCTCTTCTTCCCCAACATCGTTCCCAGCATCGCCCTGTCGATCCTGTGGGGATTCCTCTTCCAGCACGACGGACTCGCCGACGCCCTCGTCGGGGCGCTGGGGATGGAGCACCCGCCGAACTGGCTGGGGCAGAGCACCATCTTCCGGGTCATCATGATCGGCCTGGTGTGGACCTCGACTGGCTTCTACACCACCATCCTGATGGCCGCCGTCGACCAGATACCGCCCGAGCTCTACGAGGACTGCGACCTCGCCGGAGCCAACGCCTTCCAGAAGTTCCGCCATGTGACCCTGCCGCTGATGTGGGACGTGGTCGGCGTCTGCGCGGTCCTGTGGACCATCAGCGCCGTCAAGGTCTTCGAGTTCATCTACGCCTTCGCCGGTGCGGCGGGCCAGATGCCCGACACCGGTGTGTGGAACACCGCCCTCTACACCTACGGCGAGGCCTTCGCCTCCGGCGGCATACCGCGCTACGGCTCCGCCGCGGCGAGTGCCGTGGTCATGGTCACCCTGGTCGGCGCCCTCGTGGTGCTCATCCGGCGCGTCATGCGGCGCGACACCGTGCAGTTCTGACCGTTCGGGGGCGCCCCCTTGCGCAGCCCGTCGTTTCCCGAGAACCCAGGAGGCCCCGCCGCCATGGCCGTCATCACCTCCGGTCGCCCGTCCGGCCGCCTCGCTCGCCTGCGCGGCCGGCTCACCACCACCCGTGTCCTCGGAGTGCCCCTGGTCTGGGCCTTCGCAGGCTTCAACATCCTCACCGGACTGTGGCTGCTCCTGTCGTCACTGAAGAGCGCGAGCGAGATCTTCAGCTCCCCGTGGGAGCTGCCGCAGGCCCTGCACTGGGACAACTACGCACGGGCCTGGACCGGGGGCCTCTTCGGACAAGCCGCCCTCAACACCCTGGTCGTCGTGGCCGGCACCGCGGTGGGCACCCTCGTCCTCGCCGCGCCCGCCGCGTACGTCCTCAGCCGCGTCACCACCCGCTTCAACGGCGGCTTCATCCTCTTCTTCGCCCTGGGCCTCGGCATTCCCGCCCAGGTGGTGATGCTGCCGCTGTTCGTGGTCATGAACAAGCTGCTCCTGGTCGACAGCCTCTTCGGACTCGTCGTGGTCTACGTGGCGACCTCACTGCCCTTCGCCGTGTTCTTCCTCACCGGGTTCTTCTCGACCCTCCCGGTGGAACTGGAAGAAGCGGCCGCGCTGGACGGGGCTTCCGCGTTCCGCACCTTCTGGCAGGTGATGCTGCCGCTGGCCCGAGGCGGACTGGTCACCGTCCTGATCCTCAACATCATCCAGCACTGGGGCGAGACCGTCTTCGCGCTGGTCTTCATCCAGAACACCGATCACCAGACCCTTTCCCTCGCCCTTCTCGGCTTCCTCCAACAGATGCAGTACAACGGCGCCGACTGGGGCGGCCTGTTCGCCGGCGTGGCCGTGGTCGTCCTGCCGGTGCTCGCCTGCTACGTATGGCTCGGCCGCCGGATCATCGAAGGCATGACCGTCGGCTCCGTCAAATGACAGGCAGAGGAGACGTCATGGCCGACCGGCCGCATCCGTCGACGGCGCAGATCGCCGAAGGCACGAAGGACCTGAAGTTCCGCCAACTCGCCCACGAACTACGCCAACAGGTCCGGGACGCCGTCTGGCCCGTCGGTGGTCGACTGCCCACGGAGAAGCAACTCGCCCTCAACAGCGGCACATCCGTCAGCACCGTACGGCGCGCCGTCGACGAACTCATCGCCGAAGGACTCGTCGTCCGACGCCAGGGATCGGGCACCTTCGTCCTGCCGCCCGACGCCCCCGGCACCGGCCGCGCCCTGATCGGCGTCCTCGTCCCCGACACCACCTTCTACTACCCCCAGATCCTCCAAGGCATCGAGGAAGGACTGTCCACCGCCGGTGCGCGGCTGCTCCTCACCTGCTCCGGTTACGACCAGGAGCGCGAGGCCCGCGACGTGCAGGACATGCTCGACGCCGGCACCGACGGGCTGCTGCTCGTGCCCACGCTCACCGGGCCCGAACCGGCGGACCGGTACCTCGCGCGCCTCGCCGCACTTCCCGTGCCGGCCGTTCTGGTCGAGCGCCGGAGCACCTCCCTGAGCGACACCAACGAGTACGTCTGCACCCACCACGAGGCCGGCGCCTACGACGCCGTCCGGCATCTCGCCGGACTGGGGCACCGGTCCATCGGCCTCGTGCTGCGCGCGCCGAGCCCCACTGCACCTCCGGTGATCGAGGGCTATCGGCAAGCGGTGCACGAACTGGGCTGTTCCGCGGCCGAGTTCCGTGCCACCCGGCAGGAATGGAGTCCGGCGGCGGCCGACCGCTGCCTGGCCGTGCTGCGGGAGGCGGGCGTCACCGCAGCCGTGTGCTTCGGCGACCGGCAGGCCGCGCTCCTGGAAGGCGCTGCCCGCCGGGCCGGGCTCACCGTCCCCGACGACCTCGCCCTGGTCGCGTACGACGACGAGATCGCCGACCTCGCCGACATTCCGCTCACCGCGGTGGCGCCCCCCAAACACCTGCTGGGCAGGACGGCCGCCGAGACGCTGCTGCGGCGGCTGGGCGAACCCGGACTGGCCCGCCATCGCATCATGCTGCGCCCCAGCATCACCGTCCGCCAGTCCTGCGGGGCGGGGACGACCGACACCGGCACCACACCGAAGCAACAGGAGATCACCTCGTGACGGACATACGGCTCGGCCTGATCGGAGCAGGCGCGGTCGCCGCCCTGCACGCGCAGGCCGCCCAAGGCATCCCCGGCGTGCGGGTCACCGCCGTCTGCGACCTCGTAGCGGCCACGGCACGGAGAGTCGCCGGGCCTCTGGGAGCAGCCGAGTTCACCGACCACCGTGAGCTGATCGCCTCAGGGACGGTCGACGCCGTCGTGGTCAACACGCCGCACGCCCTGCACACCGCGATCGTCACCGACTGCGCGGCGGCCGGACTGCACGTCCTGGTCGAGAAGCCCATGGCCACCACCTCCGCGGACTGCGAGGTCATGGACCGCGCCTGTCAGGACGCCGGCGTCGCGCTCTTCGTGGGGCACATCCAGCACTTCCTGCCGCCCATGGTGGCCGCCAAGGCCGCGCTCGACGCGGGCGCCATCGGTTCCCTGCTGGCCGTCAGCGACTGGCGCAGCACCGACTACCGGCCCGGGAGCCGCCCTGCCTGGTTCTTCGATCCGGCCGTGTCCGGCGGTGGCGTCTTCATCAACATCGGCACCCACTGTGTGGACCGATTGCTGTGGCTGGCCGGACGGCGGGTCCTCGCGGTCAGCGCCACCGCCGCCCACCGGGCGAACACGCCGGCGGGCATCGAGACCGACGTCCTCGCCCGCCTGGAGCTTGAGGACGGTCTCGTCGGGCACATCGGCATCACCAGCACCGGGCTGCCCGCCCGGGACGAACTCATAGTGATCGGCGAACGCGGCGCCATCCGGGTCGCCCGCGGCTCCGGCGCGACCCTGCACCCGGACTACGGCCCCGGCGCGGGCGGCTCCACCGTCCTGGCCGCGGAGTCCGACGACGACATCCCCCGGGCCTTTGGCGACCAACTGGCCGCGTTCGCTGCCGTGGTGCGCGGACAGCAGCCTTCAGCCGTCACCGCCGAGTACGGGCGGCAGGTCATCGAGGTCGTCGAAGCCACCTACCGGTCCAGCGCCGCCGGAGAGCGCGTCGCTCTGACTGCGGAGAGCGCGTCGCTCTGACTGCCGGGCTGGGAGCGTCCCGTGCCTGAGCGCCGGCAGGAAGCGGCGCACGGGCGCAGGGCCGCCGCGCAGTCCGACGTGCGAGTGGCTATGCGGAGGGCGGCAGTAGGGTCCCCAAGGGGCCGAGGTCGAGGTTGAGCTCCTCCATGGTCAGGTCGTACCGGGCGCACAGCTCGTTCATACGGTCGTGGAGGATCAGGAGAGTGGCCCCGAGGCGTTCCTCCTCTTCCTCGGTGAGGTCTCCCTCGTCGACGCGGTGCAGAGCCTGGCGTTCCATGAGCTGTCGCAGGAGTTCGACGAGGGTGAGGACGAGTTTGACCAGGTCACGCTCCACGGTGTCGGGTTCCGCGACGATCCGGCGTGTCGTCCTGTGCGCCGGGGGTTTCTCGTCCTGGGACGTGGCGGGCAGCAGACGGAAAGCCCGCGTGGCTGCGTCGGCGACCTCGTCGAAGCGGCGTCCGGGCCCGCGGTCTTCATGCGTCATGGTCGTCTCGCGGCTGTGGTGTGCCCTCCGCCCAGGGCGACGGGTTCTGCGCGGTGATGGAGACGATGAGCGCTCGCAGGGAGACACGTACAAGGTCGATGCCTGCGATCGACAGAGTGATGTCACCGGTGAGGACCACGCCACCGCTGAGGAGGCGGTCCAGCAGGTCGATGAGGGCTATCTGCCGGCCGGGCAGCGGTTCCCTCGCGGCTTCCACGGGTAGCCGGGCAGCCCCGGTCACGGTGACGCCGTCCCCTCCGCGGGTTCCGCATGGGGCGGCGAGACGAAGGAGTAGGGCGCCCAGGGGCCGGTGACCTCGACGCGCACCGAGTCCAGGCCTTCGGCCGCTCGCATGACGTCGGAAAAGAACGCGTCAGCATGCTCCGCCGGTACGAGGTACGCGTCGTTGACGACGTTCTCCCCGGACCCGACCGCGAGTTCACCCTGCTGGAGCCTGTGCCGGGCGCGGTCCACCGCATGGATGCCGGCCGCGGCTTCGACGTTCTCAGCCGCCTGTTCGGCTGCCCGGTAGGCGTCTTCCTGCGTATGCCGTTGTGCTCTGCGACTGCGCAGGTAGGCGCGCCCGGGGCTGAGGCCGGGCGCCGGAGCTGCATCCGGTCGGGCGGCGGTGACCGATATGGGTTCGACGTAGATTTTGACGCCCCACTCGACGTGCGCCGCCAAGCGGGACAGCCGGTCGCTGAACGTGTCCTGGCAGGCGTCGAGCGTCACGGCGACCCGCTCGTCGTCGAGATACACGGTCGCGAGCCGCAGCGGAAGCACAGTGGTATGGGCGGACAACGCCTCAACCACGCTGTGGTGGGCCCTGGCCACCGCCTCAAGCCAGTCCAGGTCCTCGAGATGCCGCTTGAGGGCGTCCTCCTGAAAGTCCTCGGGCGGTACAGGGCTCACCACCGCCGCGACATCACCGCCGTGCCGACCGTGGACCAGGTGCACCGGGGCTCGCGCCACGCCTTGAAGGCCGGCGAGGACATCCGGCAGTCCATCGGCGTCCCGCACCACGGCATACGTGTAACTGATCGGCTCGGTCATCACTCATCCCGCTTCTTGGGGCGAACCTTGGCCGACTGCCGGCGCTGCGTCGTCGCATGCGGCGGTTTCTCGGTCACGGAACGGCGCTCTTCGGCCGACGGAAGCTCCGCGTCCTCGCGCAGAGCTTCGATCTCCGCGCGCAGGCGCTTGTTCTCCTCTGCCAGCTCGCGACTGCCGTTCGCGCGGGAGGACAGTGAGGGATCGTGCTCCCACCAGTCGATTCCCATCTCCTTGGCCTTGTCCACGGACGCGACCAGCAGACGGAGCTTGATGGTGAGCAGTTCGATGTCGAGAAGGTTGATCTGTATGTCGCCCGCGATGACGATGCCTTTGTCGAGTACCCGCTCCAGAATATCGGCGAGGTTGGCAGAGGACCCCTGGGCGTACTGCGGGGACGACCTGTATGGGAGGGAGCCAAACCTGCTGGCAACGGGTTCTGTCACGGCCTGTCGACCTCGGTTTCCTGGATTCCGGCGCCCGGAAGCAGAACTACGGCGCGGGCATCAGGTCCACCCCGGGCTGAAGGCCGGGCGCGACCGCGTTGCTGCCCGCGTGGAACAACTTCTTGAGCGGCTGCTCGTCGACATGAGCGCGGACGAGCCCAGCCCGTGTCGGTGAGCCGCTGCAGGCTTCCTGCCGACGAGACACAGGGCGATGGGCCGGGCGATCCCGTCCGGCCTGGTGCCCCGTGGCCTCCCGGTAGGGCGCCTGTCTTCGCATCCATCACTGCCGAAATCTCGGTCATGTCCTGCGGATCTCCTGGTGCGCTTTGATCTCGTCGAGCCGGTCGAGCAGCTCGTCCTCGCGCTGGTCGAACGTCTCCTCGTCGATCGCTCCTGACAGGAGCGCCTTCTCCAGCTCCGCGAGCTCCCGCTCGACCGGACCGGGGTCGTAGTAGTCCCGCTCCGCAGCCTCCACGACGCGCTCCACGACCCAGCCCACGCCGCGCACGGGTGCCAGCGGGAGAGTGAGGATCTGGGAGAACAGGCCCATGAGTGCTCCCTACACGAAGCTGTACGGCGGCAGCGGGCCACGCAGCCGCCAGTCGAAGTCCTCGCCCAGTTCGGCAGCGAGGTTCTTCTCCGTGGCAGTGAACCGATCCTCCCGGCGTCGATCCACCAGGAAGGAGACGTTCAGGAAGTCGTTGCCGGCCGTCTGTGAGGCCCGCTCATCGCGGGCGAGCGGGCGCAACGCCTCGACGACAGCGGCTGCCAGTGCCTCCTGGCGGGCCTGAACCTCGTTCGCCACGAGCTCGCCCAACGCGAGCGGCAGGTCGGGGTTGTTGTGTCCGGCCCGGATGTCGTCGTTGAGTCTGCGGGCCTCCGGCGACTCCTGGAGGATTTGGCGCAGCAGCGCGTCTTCGTCCTGTGCCGCCTTCAGGTGGTACTCGGCGCACCCGTCCAGCGCGGCCAGCCGTTCCGTGTACCGCTCGGCGTTCTCCTCGAGCACGGCCCGTACCGCGTCGTCATCAGGGGCCAGCAGGCCGAATCGCAGAGGCAGTACGGTGCCGTCGGCCATCAGCCGCTCCTGGACCGCCTGATGTGCACCGACGTCCCGGCGTTTGGCGCGCAGCCCCTCCGGAGCGTCACTGACGACTGCGCTGAGGATTCCGCCCTGCACCGTACGCAGTTGTGCGGGAGGGTCGCCCACGCCGTTCAGATCGTCCAGGCGCAGCGGATGCGTGGCCGCCGTTATGGCGTACACATACACGGCCATGGCTCAGTCCTCCCGGTGCCGGGAAGCACGGCGCGCCGTCCGGGGGCGGGGCCGCTCCCGCCTCTCTTCGGCTTCCTCGTCCTCGTGGCCCTGCTGCAAGACGTCGGTGATGGCATCCATCGCGCCGGTCAATGCCCCCTTGCTCTTGCCTCTGGCTCCGCCTTCGGTCACTTCGCCCACGAGGTCGGTCAGCTTGCTGGGTGCCTTGCGTCCGGACTCCAGGTCGAGGCGGTTGCAGGCCTCGGCGAAGCGCAGGTAGGTGTCCACACTCGCCACGACGATGCGGGCATCGACCTTGAGGATCTCGATGCCAACCAGCGATACGCGGGCGAATACGTCGATGACCAAGCCGCGGTCCAGAATGAGTTCCAGAACGTCGTACAGAGTGCCGGAGCTCGGTCCTTGAGAGATACTGCCTCTGCCTTGCGGCACCACGGTCATGGTGCCCTCCCTTCGCCATCGGCCGCATCAGCGGCTCGGCGGCCCTTACTCTCGCCCTGCGACCTGACAGTCGGGGACAGCGGTCGTAAAAGGGTCATGCGCGACGGTCGATCTGCCCGCGTGCATAGCGGCGGGTCTGCTCGTACGCCATCAGTTCGCCGTCCTGGTCCAGCTTCACCCGGTAACTCGCCATCACACTGGTGGTGTCGGGGATGCGTTCCAGCTCCATGACCTCCACCTGCGCCTCCCAGCCGCCCTCGGTGGGCTGCACCGCAGAGACGGACTCGGGCGACCTCCCCAGCAGTTCCTCAAGCTGCTCGGCCGCGTACCGCATCGCCTGCGGCGCGGACACGCGGCCAGACCTCGACGCATCACGTCGCACCCGCGGCTTCGTGCTGCGAGCGCTGTCGCTGCGCGAGTCCGTGGCCTTGCTCCGGGACGGCTGCCGGCGTTGACCACCGGCGCTCTTTTCTCCAACGGCCATGCTGCTGCCTCTTCGGTAGAAAGACGGCCTCTGAGCACTGGGCTGTTCCGAGTCTTGCTCAGCCGCTCGGGTTAGCAATGCGCACTGACATGACATAGCCGCGCTATTCGCGGTCTGCCTGGGTCGAATTTGCTCGTGACCGCCTTTGCTGTGCACCAGGGCCCCTCCGGTGCGGACATGCTTTTTTTCAAGAAAAGGTTGATGTTCGAACCGTTGGTATTCCATGGAGTAACTCAGCAAGAATGCATGGTTACCGCAGGAAAGTATGTGCCTTTCGCGGGAGCGCGGTCAGCAGCCACCGGCGCGGTTTCGCCGGTGTCGATCCGACGGCACGGGATCCGGCCCCGCCCCCGCTCCCGCGCCCGGCGTTCATCTACCGGCCGGTAGATGAGCGCGATGGGCTCTCTGGGCACCCACCCCCACCGCCCGGAGCTGCTGCGGGAGGCGGGCGTACCGAACGGCCGACATGACACCCTCACCTGCAGCACCGACCCGGATCAGCAGCTTGTCATCTGGACTGCCGAGCCCGGCACGGCCACGTACGAGGGTTCTGCGCTTCCTTGTCTCCTGGGCCGCGGGCAGACCTCGGGATGTGCCCGGCAGACCGGCCGGGCGATGACCATTGCTGATGTTCTGCATCTGCCGTCAGAATGGCTGCATGGTCCTTGATGCATCGTCACACGCCGGCGCACAGGACGTGGCGTCAACTACGGCGGTCACGGCTGTGCCCCAGCGGGCCGGAGGGGACCGCGAGCGCCTGCTCGAGAGGTTCAATCGGGCGGTGCGCCGTCCCGAGTCGTTCGGGGGACTGGCGGGACTCGCGCTGCTGCTCGACCAGATCGCGAGAGCCGAACAGCAGCCCGTGGACACGGTGTGGATCCCGGATACGAACGCACGGCTGAGCCCTTCAACAATGCTGCGAGAGTTCTTCGCCGACCCGGACATTCATGTGGCCGCCTCCCAGTACGGCGAGGACGCCTACCGTCGGGGCTGGCTGTGCCTGGATCGCGTCCTGACTCCCGCGGAGCACGCTGTGCTCGTCGACGTAGCCGTCACCTGGTCGAGGACCGATCGCACCGTTCACGATGTTGTCGCCGAATTCGGCCCGGCGTCGGTCACTTTCGGCGACCCGGACCCGCGCCGTCCCAAGACCCTCAGCTACGCCGGCAGCGACCGGAACGCGCCCGTCGTGGCCTTCCATCTCGGCCCTGCACGAGCCGGGACGAGCCCAAATTCCGGACGTCCACCGGCAGTTGGCGCACCCTTGCTCGGAGTCCGGGTCTGCGACGATTTTCTTGGTCGCTGGGAGCTCACACCGCACGGCGAAGCATTCTTGGACGCCGAACCGGAGTAGGAGCGCGCCCCAGTTCCCGACGGCCGCCTTCGTCCACTGGCCACCCGGGGATGTGGATCCCGAGAATTGGCGCGAGGGCGTGTTGTGGACGTGGTCCAGGTTGGTTTGCGTGCATGCGAGGGGGCGGAATTATCGGTATGTGGGGCCTGTTGAGTTGCGGGACGCGGGCCGCCCCGGTGCGGTGACGCTGTTACGGAACTTCCTGCACCGGCCGTGCCAGCTCGACATTGAACTGGGCCCCGGCCAGCAGAGCGAGATTGGTGAACCAGACCCAGATCAAGAAGACGACGAGCCCGGCGAGCGACCCGTACAGCCGGCTGTACGAACCGATGTGGGTGGCGTACAAGGTGAACCCGGCCGATGCCACGAGCCACAGGGACGCGGCGAGCACTCCGCCGGGCAACCCTCGCCGCACCCCCCTGGCCGCCGCCGGGCCGGTACGGAACAGCACCGTGATCAGACAGGCAATGAGGAACAACAGGATGGGCCACTTCAGCACCGTCCACACCGTGTCACTGGCGTGTGCGAGGCCGATCCGGTGTCCCAGCCAGTGGGCCAACGGCCCGGTCAGCACCAGCGCGAACGCGCTGGTCATCAGCAGCAGGAGCAGTCCGACGGCGCTGGTCACGATGATGTGTGCCTTGCGTAGCGCGGGCCGTGTGTCGCGGACGCCGTACAGGGCGTGCAGAGCACGGCGGAAGACGGCCAGATAGCTGGAGGCGGACCACACGGCGCTGACGGTTCCCGTCGCGACCAGCAGCCATACGGCGCCGCGCTCCTGGGTCGCGGCCTCCAGGGGTTCGCGCAGCGCGGCGCCGGACTCCGCGGGGGCGAAGGCCGTGATGTCGGCGATCAGCACGTCGGTTGCTCGGGGGTTGGCCAGGCCGATGAGGGCGACGGTGACCAGGAGCGCCGGGAGCAGGGCGAGGATGGCGTAGTACGTCAGGGCGGCGGCCCAGTCGGAGAGGTCGTCGTTCCACAGGGAGACGGGGGTGCGGCGCAGGGCGGCCCGGTAGTGGGCCGCCCGCCCGGAGGGTGCGTCCTGGCGGGGGACGCGTCCTGAGGCGATGGGTGTGGTCTTGCTGGGCACGCTGGTCTCCGGGGGACGTGGTCAGGCACGGCGCGGCCTGGCGGCGCCGGGGGAGGCAGCGGATCCCCCGGGGTACGGACGTCCCTTGCTACCACCTTTTCCCGTGTCCTCCGATCATGGGTCGTACTCCTGCCGTGTCCAGGACCACCTGCACCACCGGACGAATCGGGACGCCGGGATGTGGCACGGTGAACATGCAGCCCGATGGATCACCGAGAATGGATCACCGAGGAGGAGATTCCGTGTCGAATCCACCGCTTCCCGAGAACGCGATCGCCATGCTGAAGAAGCCCAACCAGGCCGTCATCGCGACGCTTCGGTCCGACGGCCAGCCAGTGTCCACAGCCACCTGGTACCTCTGGTGCGACGGCCGGATCCTGGTCAACATGGATGAGGGCCGCAAGCGGCTCGAATACATCCGAAACGATCCCAGGGTCACGCTCACCGTGCTCGACGAGGGGAACTGGTACACCCACCTCAGCATCGTCGGACACGTCGCCGACCTCCGTGAGGACAAGGACCTCACCGACATCGACCGCCTGGCCCAGCAGTACCTCGGCACGCCGTACCCTCGCCGGGATCGCGGCCGGGTCAGCGCCTGGATCGAGATCGACCGCTGGCACGGCTGGGGCACGCTCAAGGAGAACAGCCAGCCCGGCTGACCCGCGCGCCGCGGCGTCCGGCACGCACGCTGTCCGCGTTGTCGGGATCACCCACGCACGACCTCAAGGGCGCTCCGTGCCCCGCGATGGCACGCACCGGACGCCGAGCGGGGGCCGCAGTCGCCGCCGAGCCAGGCGCACTCGCCGGCCTCGGATCACGCAGATCATCCGTCGAGTTCATGACCTCGACCAACGCCTCGTCACCCAGGCGTGATTGTGCCGCCCGTGCCGACATCGGAGGGGAATCGGCCTGCCCCTGCCCGGACCAGCACTCCAGCCCGGATCCGCACCTCCCCGACCCGAGGCGCGCGGGGAGCCGGTCCGGGCGAGGGAGTCTGCCGACAGTCAGCGGGCTGCGCGGCGGGCCGTACGTCGTGACCGGCAGGTCGACCGGGGGCAACCCGGCGTACGGCACTCCGTTGCCGGTGGCGACCGGCGGTGGGAGAGCAACTGGATGCCGATCGGTATCCGGTTGCCGCCCCACCGCCGCCCCGCCTGCCGAGGCACCGGACCGGACAGTCCGCCGAGATCAGGCTGCCGGTGCCGGGAAGGTCGGGTACTCGACTCCGGAGACGTGCTGGACGACGCGGATGACCTGGCAGGAGTAGCCGAACTCGTTGTCGTACCACAGGTAGAGGATCGCGTTGTCGCCCTCGACCTTGGTGGCACCGGCGTCGACGATCGAGGCGTGGCGCGAACCGATGAAGTCGCTCGAGACCGCATCGGGGGCGCTGATGAAGTCGATCTGGCGCCTGAGCGGCGAGGTCAGCGACACGTTGCGGAGGTAGTCGAGGACTTCCTCGCGGGTGGTCTCGCGCGCGAGCTGCAGGTTGAGGATCGCGATCGAGACATCCGGCACCGGGACGCGGATCGAGCTGCCGGTGATCTTCGCCTGGAGGTCGGGCAGCGCCTTGGCGACGGCGGACGCGGCTCCGGTCTCGGTGATGACCATGTTGAGCGGCGCCGAGCGACCGCGGCGGTCGGAGCTGTGGTAATTGTCCAGCAGGTTCTGGTCGTTGGTGAACGAGTGGACGGTCTCCACGTGTCCGCGCAGGACGCCGTACTCGTCCTCCATCGCCTTCAGCGGCGGGACGATCGCGTTGGTGGTGCAGGACGCGCAGGACAGGATCTGCTCGTCCGGCTTGATCATGTCTTGATTGACACCATGGACGATGTTGGGGACGTCGCCCTTGCCCGGCGCGGTCAGGACGACCTTCGCGACGCCGGGGCGGAGGTGCTTCGACAGCCCCTCGCGGTCGCGCCACTTGCCGGTGTTGTCGACGAGGATGGCGTCCTTGATGCCGTACGCCGTGTAGTCGACCTCCGACGGGTCGTTGGCGTAGATCACCTTGATCTCGTTGCCGTTGGCGACGATCGTGCTCTTCGCCTCATCGACGGTGATCGTGCCCTGGAACTGGCCGTGGATGGAGTCGCGGCGCAGCAGCGAGGCGCGCTTGACGATGTCCTGGTCGCCGCCTTGGCGGACGACGATGGCGCGCAGCCGCAGGCCGTTGCCGGAGCCGGCCTTCTCGATGAGCAGGCGGGCGACGAGGCGGCCGATGCGGCCGAAGCCGTAGAGGACGACGTCGCGCGGCTCGCGGCGCTCGATCTTGTTGGCTCCCGTGGCCCCGGCGACGGCCCCGGCGGTGAACTCCTCCACCGAGAGGCCGCGGTCGTCGGCCTTGTACGTCGCGGCAAGCATGCCGATGTCGATCTGGGAAGGGCCGAGATCGAGCGTGGTGAGAGCCTGCAGGAACGGAAGCGTCTCGGTGACCGACAGTTCCTCACCGGCGATCTGCCGGGCGAATCGGTGGGTCTTGAGGATGCTGACCACCGACTTGTTCACCAAGGAGCGGCTGTGAAGCAGGACCGTGACGTCCCGCTCCCGATGCAGCTTCCCGATGATCGGGATCATCGACTCCGTGATCTCCTCGCGGTTCTTCCAGTTGGTGAACGAGTCCTCGTTGACAGTCACAGATTTATCTTTCGAGCTAGGCGGTGCTCATATGCTAACCGCCCGCCACTTCGATCATTCACCCGGTGTCACCTGAGCCGGATGCCGTGAGCGGGCCCGATGGCCACGTCAGGGGAGGGAATGGGCCGCTGTGCGAAGTAAGGGCGATCGATTTGCCAGGATGTGTCCCGACTCGGCCCCGGCGTGATCCTTGGCGGCCGTGATGCCGACGTCATCGGCATCGACCGTCTTGGGACCTCTGCAGAGCCGGGGCGCCCACGCAGTGGTCAACCTCGACGCGCTCGGTCCCGGATGCGTCGGGCTGACGATCAGTTGCCTTCGCTGCCCGTCGGCGGGGGAGCGGCCCGCCCGGTCGACGTGCGAAGGACTCCCGGGCGGGCTACATCGTCCACGCTGCCCTGAACGCGCCCGTCCGCGTTGCCGACGGGCCGGTGTGTGAGCCGAACGAGGACGAAGAATGCAGCCGTCAGGCGCTGAGCGCCTGCCTGTGGGTGGCGATGCCCGCGGGCAGAACACCCAGGCGCTCATGGAGATCAGTCGCCACTGAACTGCCCTCGCGTCGCGGCGGCAATGATCGGGTTCTTTGGCGCGCCCATGGTCTCATGGGACACGAGGTTCGGTGGGGTTGTCGACGGTAAGGGCTCCGAGGGGATCTTCACTGGTGAAGGTGACAGCAGACATCGTGCGGGCCTCCACCAGTCGCTGCGGCGGGGACCGTCTCGCCCGACAGGCCGTGAGCGGAGCGGCCTCAGCCGGTGTGCCGACGGGCCGGCTCGGGACGGAAGACTCCGCGGAGTGCCTTGCAGGCGGCCTTCCGGGTAAGGCCGTCACCGGCTCGGTCACGGTGCCCGCCCGCTCCCCTCACCAAGGCGCTCAACGCCGTGCTCGATCACACCCTCAGCCTGTCCCGGGAGGCCCCCGGATGCATCATGAGGCGGCTGAGCGCCGTGCGGCCGCTGGTGGGCCATTGCACCGACGGCAAGGCCGCGGCACACGGTGATGGCCCCGTGACACATGATTCCTCCTCCCCTCCTCCCTTCCGGGAGCAGAGCACACGTGCCCCGGAGACCCGGACCCCGCTGCGTGCGTTCCTCAGGACCGAGTCCGGCAGCGCGGCGGTGCTCCTGGCCGCCACCGTGGCGGCACTGGTGTGGGCGAACGCGGCTCCGGGGGCGTACGCATCCTTCTGGGAGGTGCACCTGTCGGTGACCGTGGGATCGGCAGGGGTGTCGCTGGACCTGCGCGAGTGGGTGAACAGCGGCCTGATGACGTTCTTCTTCTTCGTCATCGGGCTGGAGGCGCGCCGGGAGTTCGACATGGGCGAGCTCCGGGAGCGGCAGCGGGTCATGCTGCCCCTGGCCGCGGGGCTCGCCGGCATGCTCGTCCCCGTCGGGGTCTACCTCGCGTTCAACTCGGGCGATGCATCGGCCCACGGCTGGGGGGCGGCCATGTCCACGGACACCGCGTTCGCCCTGGGCATGCTGGCGATTCTGGGGCGACGGTTCCCCGACGCGCTGCGCACGTTCATCCTCACGGTGACCGTCGTCGACGACCTGCTGGCTCTGGTGGTCATCGCCCTCGTCTACAGCGACCACATCACCGTGCCCGCCCTGCTTTCCGCCATGATCCTGTTCGGCCTGATCCTGCTGGTCAGGGCGGCGGGCGTGCGCCACGGACTGACGTACCTGCTGATGGGGGCCGCGACCTGGGTCGCGCTGCTCAAGTCCGGTGTCGATCCGGTGGTCGTGGGTCTGGCCATGGGACTGCTGACCTATGCCTATCCGGCGGCGCGCAGCGACCTGGAACGCGCGAGCGATCTGTTCGTCTCATTCCGCGAGCAGCCCACACCTGAGCTGGAGCGCTCGGCACGCCAAGGACTGGCGTCGGCGCTGTCACTCAACGAGCGGCTGCAACGGATGTACCACCCGTGGACGAGTTATGTGATCGTGCCGCTGTTCGCCCTCGCCAATGCCGGCATCACCATCGACGCGGCACTGCTGTCGCGGGCGGCAACGTCCCCGGTCACTCTGGGCATCCTGTTCGGCTATCTCGTCGGCAAGCCGGTGGGCATCACCGGTGCCTCCTGGCTGCTTGCCCGGCTGAGCCGCAATCGGCTGAGGCCTCCGGTCGGTTGGGGCGCCCTTGTTGCGGGCGGCACGATCGCCGGGGTCGGGTTCACCGTTGCCCTGCTGATCTCCACGCTGGCCTTCGACGGAGACCGGCTCGAAGAGGCGAAGGTGGGCATCCTCGGCGCGGTGGCCTGTTCCTTCCTCGCAACCTGCGCCGTGGCGATGGCGATCAGGCTCCTGCCGCCGCAGCGGCGTGCACGAGCACTGCTCGGCACAGCCGATAGGGTGATCGATCTCGTGATCCCGGTCGACCCCGATCGTGACCACGTCCGGGGCCCGACGACCGCTCCGGTGACACTGGTCGAGTACGCCGATTTCGAATGCCCCTACTGCGGCCAGGCCGAACCCGTGGTCCGTGACCTGCTCGCCGACTTCGGCGATCTGCGCTACGTGTGGCGGCACCTGCCGCTCACCGATGTCCATCCCGGCGCGCAACTCGCCGCCGAGGCGGCCGAGGCGGCGGCGGATCAAGGGGCCTTCTGGCAGATGCACGACCTTCTCATGGAGCACCAGGGCGCGCTCCGGGCGCCCGACCTGATGCGCTACGCGGACGAACTGGGCTTGGACGCCGAGCGCTTCCATCGCAGTCTGCGCACTCACGCGGGGGCCGACCGGGTCGCCGAGGACAGGGAATCGGCCGATCTGAGCGGGGTGACAGGAACCCCCACCTTCTTCATCAACGGCCTGCTGCACCGCGGCGCCTACGACATCGACGCGCTGTCCGCCGCGGTGCGAACAGCCCGGGCGCGAGCAGGACTGACGCGGTGATCCGCCGGATGCAGTCGGTGACAGGGCCGGCCGAGGCCTCCGGAGACGTGGATCTGCGGGTGATCGGGGCCCGTCGACGCCCTCACGGTGTCGGTTCTCCACCGGTGCGGGTCGCGCATGGAGTCCTGCATCACGCGCATGGCCGGGTTGCCGTCATTTCTCAGGGTGGACGATGCTGCACGCAGTGTGCTCGGACGGCCCGACCGGTCAGGCATCGCCGGCCCGGGAGTGACGGAGTGGCTGCGGACCGGCTTCCTGCCGGTCGGGGGTGAGCACCGCTGCGCCGTTCACGCGGTCCGCGGCCAGGTCGGCCAGCGCTTGATCAGCCCGGTCCAGGGGATAGCGGCTGACGGTGACCTGGATACCGATGCGTTCGGCGAGTTCGAGAAAGTCGCGGCCGTCCTCGCGGGTGTTGGAGGTGACGCTCCGCAGATTCCGCTCCTGGAAGAGATGCCGCTGGTAGTTCAGCGCGGGAATGTCGGAGAGATGGATACCGGCGATCGCGAGGGTGCCCGACCGGTCGAGTCCCTCCAGGGCCACCGGCACCAGATCACCCACGGGAGCGAACAGGATCGCCGAGTCGAGGGGCTCCGGTGGGCTGTCGTAGGCGCCGCCGACCGAGGAAACACCCAGGGACAGAGCGAGTTCACGCGCCTGCGCGGAACGTGTCATCACATGGACGGTCGCGCCGTCGGCCAGAGCCACCTGAGCGGCCAGATGGGCCGACGCGCCGAAACCGTAGATTCCGAGCCTGCCACCCTTCGGCAACGCACTGCGGCGCAGCGACCGGTAGCCGATGATTCCCGCGCACAGGAGAGGGGCGAGCAGGGCCGCGTCCTGGGATTCGGGGAGCCGGTAGGCGAACGCCTCGGGAACAAGGACCAGGTCGGCGAAGCCGCCGTCCGCATCCCACCCCGTGTACGTGGACCGGGGGCACAGGTTCTCCCGTCCGGAGCGGCAGTAGCGGCAGGACCCGCAGGTACGGCGCAACCACGCACCGCCGACCCGGTCTCCCACACGGAACACGTCGGTCGCCTCGCCGGCCGCTGCCACGCGGCCGACGATCTCGTGCCCGGGAATCGTCGACGGACGGTGGGGGGTGAGGTCCCCCTCGGCGAGATGCAGGTCCGTGCGGCAGACACCGCAGGCTTCCACCCGCAGCAGGAGTTCATCCGGGGCGGGCGCGCTCACTTGGCGGTGTCTCCGTACCAGCGGACCGGTACCGATCGGTCCCGGTGTCCCGACGGCCCAGCCGCTGAGCATCTGTGAGTGGGGGAACCCCATGCCTCCAGCCTGCGGCCACGGGGTGGGTCCGGCAAACCGGCCGGTTTCCGCATGTGCTTCGGGAACCGCAGATCGGGGCGGCGGCTGCTGCGTCGACGGGAGTGGATGGCCCGCCAGGTCCTCGTCCGGGGACCATCCGGCCCATGCGCGCCGAGCTCCTGCCGAGTCAGCCTGACAGTGCCCCGTACCGGACCTGAGAGGAAGAAGGGCGATGTCATGAAGGCACTCGTCTTCCAGGGCCCCAGTCGGACCTCGTGGCGGGATGTACCGGATCCTGGCATCAAGGACGCCGCGGACGCGATCGTCCGCGTCGACACGGTCACCATCTGCGGCACCGATCTGCACATCGTCAAGGGAGATGTGCCCGAGGTGGTTCCGGGCCGGGTGCTCGGGCACGAAGCGGTGGGCACCGTGGTCGAGATCGGCGGCGACGTCAGCACGGTGAGCCCCGGTGACCGCGTGCTGATCTCGTGCATCTCCGCCTGCGGGCGGTGCCGGTTCTGCCGCAGCGCGCAGTACGGCCAGTGCCGTGGGGGCGGTGGTTGGGTGCTGGGCCACACGATCGACGGCACCCAGGCCGAATACGTGCGGGTGCCGTTCGCCGACCTGTCCGTACATCCGCTGCCGGGCGCCGTCGACAGCGACGACGCGGTCCTGTTGGCCGACATCTTCCCGACCTCGTACGAGGTCGGAGTGCTGAACGGCAACGTGCGGCCCGGCGACACGGTCGTCGTGGTCGGTGCGGGGCCGATCGGTCTGGCCGCCGTCATCACCGCGCGTCTGTACAGCCCCGACCGCATCATCGCAGTGGACCTCGCGGAGTCCCGGCTGACCACCGCGCGCGCACTGGGTGCGGACGCGACCGTGAGCGCGAGCGAGGAACCCGAGCGCCTCGTCGAGGACCTCACCGATGGCCTCGGTGCCGATGTCGCCATGGAGGCCGTCGGCATACCGGAGACATTCGAGATGTGCACCCGGATGGTCCGTCCCGGTGGCCGGGTCGCGAACATCGGGGTCCACGGCAAGCCCGCGGTCCTGCACCTCGAGGACCTCTGGATCAAGGACGTCACGATCACCACCGGGCTGGTGGACACCCACTCGACGCCGATGCTACTGGGCATGATGGCCGCAGGGCGCCTACCGTCGGCTTCGCTGGTCACCCACCGTTTCGAGCTGGGCCAGATGGAGGAGGCGTACGACATCTTCTCCCGCGCCGCCGAAACCGGAGCCCTCAAGGTGACGCTGGGCGGCCCGCAGCACAACGCCGTCTCCGTCCCCGACCTGCCGTGACCCGAAGGACGTGAGGACCATGAGCGAGGGCACGCCTGCATCCGCTTCCACCGAGTCTCCGACCGGCCGCAGCGACCTCGGCCGACGGGTGGCAGCGCGCCGTCAGGAACTGGGTCTCACCCGTGAGGAGGTGGCCGAACGCTGCGGCGCCGCTCCCTCGTACGTCGCCTATGTGGAGGATCGGGCCGCCGTACCGTCCGTCGGCGTTCTGGTACGCCTCGCGGATGCGTTGGAGACGACCGTGGCCGAACTGACCGGTACGACGGTGGAACGGCCGACGGGCAGGGCAGCGGCACTGCCGGGCGCCGAACTCATCGCGCTCAGTGACACCGAGTGCCTTCGACTGCTGTCGACCCACGGTGTGGGCAGGATCGCGATCGTCACGGCGGACGGGCCGGCCATCTTCCCGGTCAACTACGTGCTGGAGGGCAACGAGATCGCGTTCCGGACCACCGGCGATGGACTTCTGGCCGCGTCCGCGGGAACCGAGGTGGCCTTCGAGGCCGATCACATCGACGACGTGATGAGCCAGGGCTGGAGTGTGCTGGTGGTGGGCGACGTATCAGGTGTCACGGCTGCCCAGGCGATCCAGCGACTGGACCATGTGGCCCGCTCCCTTCCCTGGGCGGGCGGCCCCCGCACCCACTGGATGGTGGTCACCCCCACCCGTATCACCGGGCGTCGCGTGGTGCAGAAGTGAGAAGTTCGTCCCCGACCGTGAGCCGAGTCTCCCCGGGCCTCGACGACCTCACGGCCGTGCAACAGCTGTCTGCGACGGCTGTCAGAGCCGCACTGCTCCCACACCCTTCTTGTCGTGCTCTGCGCACCCGGCGGCGCCCGGTCCGGGAGGGTTCTACGGTTCGATCGTCAGAACCTCTTCCACGGGGCGGCGTGGTGTGCGGGGCCCCGTCGGCCCGTAACCCATGCGGATGATCATCTGTGGGTGTCCCGTGCCGAAGACGGGGTCACGGAGGATCCACCGCAGGTCCGGCCATTCGAGGGGCTGCGTCGCGAACGAGGTGGACACCTCGTTCAGCGTGGCCGTGAGCAGAACACGTTCCAGGGCCTGACCGGCGCGCAACCAGTCCACGGGGCGGTCTCCCGCGGTGCTCAGAACGGCCAGCTGCGGTTGCTTCTCGAACAGGACGCGCGCGCGCCCCGCCAGGACGGCGGTGCCCGCGAAGTCGCGGACCGTCGCCCTTCCGGACGCGTCGGAGGGGCCGAAGGCGTAGTCCGGGATCCCGTCGACGGACGCCTCCGCCTTCGTGTCCCGCGTCCAGTAGCGCTGCTCCGCCTCCCGTCCGGGGTCCCTCCGGTCGTACCCCTCGGCATCCCGGATCAGTCCCAGCACGGTCTCCAGATGCGTCGGGGTCAGGAACGAGAAGTCCGCCCCTTCGGCACGAGCCGCGTCGGTGAAGAGCACGCGCACGTCCTCGGGTACCGCCCGGTCGTCGAACGGGTACCGGCTGGTGTGCCGGTCCCGCATCGCGCGGTGGAGACCGACGAGCGCAGCCTCCTCGGGATTCCGAGGGGCGTCCTTCAGCTGGACGCTCGCCAGCAGCGCCGGGTCCGAGGGTACGGGCAGCAGCGTGGTTTCCAGGGAGAGGCCCCGGTGAGCTGCGGACACCCGCAGGTTCAGGAGGGCCGCGCCGCATCCCACATGCAGTGCGCGGGTGGCGGGGTCGGCCTCCGGCATGGCACGGCCGAAATCCGCCCGAAGAGTAAGAGTGCGACGGGAACGTCCGTAATGGAACTGCCAGGGCTGGGCATTGTGCATGGACGGAGCTGTGATGGCATCGGAGACGAGGCCGGCCACCGTCGTGTCGTCGGGCGTCTGCGCGAGCATCGGGGGCCTCCCGGAAGCGGATATCGGTCGGAGCGTCTTCAGGATGGAGTGGGCATCCTCCCGGGGGTATGGGCCATTCGTCCCTCGGTCGGGCCGGACGGACTCCTCGGCGGGGCCGTTCAGGACGCGTCGGCCGGAAGGTTTCCGTACCGGGACGTGTTCCCCCGGGTGCGCTCCACCGGATGCCGCGTGGTGTTCGGCCGTTACCGTGGACATATGGCCCGCCCGTGACGCGCGGGCCACGGCGGAGGCACCGTGGGCGACAAGGGCACTGACCGCAGCGGCGAGGAACGCCGTCGGCTGGGCACACTCCCCGAGGACCTCCAGGAACGCCTCGATCTGTCGAAGCGCGGACCCGCCGAGGCGGCGCTGCTGCTGGACGCCGTCATGTCGGTGGGAAGGGGGCTCGATCTGCCGCAGGTGCTGCGCCGGATCGTCGAAGCCGCGGTCGTCGTGGTCGATGCCGAGTACGGAGCCCTCGGGGTGCTCGGCGAGGGAACCCGCCTTGCGCAGTTCCTGCCCGTGGGCATCACGGACGAACAGAGAGAAGCCATCGGCTCGCTGCCCGAGGGGCACGGCATCCTCGGCGAGCTGATCCGCCACCCCGTGCCCCTGAGGCTCACTGAACTCGCCGACCACCGGTCGTCCCACGGGTTCCCGCCGAACCATCCCCCCATGCACTCGTTTCTGGGGGTGCCCATCCGGGTCCGCGACGAGGTGTTCGGCAACCTGTACCTGACCGAGAAACGGGGTGGCCGTGCCTTCGACGCCGAGGACGAGACGGTGCTCTCCACCCTCGCCGTGGCAGCCGGGGTCGCCATCGAGAACGCACGCCTGTATTCGCAGACGCGTGACCGGCAGCGTTGGCAGGAGGCCAACAGCGAGATCGTCGAGGGACTGCTGAGCGGGGTGGACGAGGCGTACGTCCTGCAGATGATCGTCGACCATGCCTCGCGTATCCTCTCCGCCGACCTGGGTGTTCTGGCGCTCCCCGAGGGGGAGGGTGCCCTGCGGGTGGCGATAGCCTCCGGCGTGGACGCCGACACACACCGCGGACTGGTCCTGCCGCGCGAAGGTTCGTTCGTCGGCTCAGCTCTCCACGCCGGCGAGCCGATCATCAGCCTCGATGTCGAGTGTGATCCGAGGATCACCGCGGGGCCCCCGCGATGGGCGGGGCTCGGTCCGGCCGTCGCGGTGCCGATGAAGACGGGGGAACGGGTCCTGGGGGTGCTGCTGCTGGCCCGTGTACGGGAGCGTCCCGCATTCACCGAGTGGGAGACCGCGCCCCTGCTGACGTTCGCCGGGCAGGCGGCGCTGGCGATGGAACTCACGGAACGGCGCGAGTCCGTCGAGCAGATCGCCCTGCTGGAGGACCGGGACCGGATTGCCCGGGACCTGCACGACCTCGCCATTCAGAGGCTGTTCGCCACCGGTATGACCCTCCAGAGCGTGGTGCGGTTCGTGGACCATCCCCGGGCCAGCGAACGGCTTCTGCGGGCCGTGGACGATCTCGACGAGACCATCAAGATCATCCGGTCCACCATCTTCGGCCTCCGCGCACGCGAATCGGGCCGTGCCGAACAAGGTCTGCGCGTCCGCACCCTGACCGCGGTGGAGCAGGCCGCACGTGCCCTGGGCTTCCAGCCGTCCCTCCGCATGGGAGGGCTCATCGACACAGATGTGCCGGCTGAGACCGCGGACCAGGTGATCGCGGTGCTCGGCGAAGCGCTCAGCAATGTCGCACGCCATGCCCGGGCGACCTCGGCGGACGTATCGATGGTGGTCGGTGAGGGAGCGCTGACGTTGGTCGTGTCCGACAACGGAGTGGGCATGCCGGAACACGACGGCGCGCACAGTGGGCTGGACAACCTGGCGCAGCGCGCCAAGAACCTCGGCGGTGACATGACGGTCGAGCCATCGGCGGAGGGCGGCACCCGGGTGAGGTGGCGCGTGCCTCTGCGACTGACATGATCCGGGACCGCGCGGCAGGCCGCAGCTTCGGCGTCAGTACTCGCGACCGCTCGCCGAGGGCGGCGAGGAGGGTGCCGGTCGGTGCGCGGCGATCACGGCTGCCTGAATACGGCGCTCCACGCCGAGCTTCGCCAGGAGGCGGGAAATGTGGTTCTTGACCGTTTTCTCGGACAGATAGAGGCGTTTGCCGATCTGGCTGTTGGTCAGTCCCTCACCGATGAGAGCAAGTACGTCCTTCTCCCGTGGAGACAGTGCGGAGAGCGCATCCTCGGTCTCGGCGCCGGAACCCTCTCCGCGCAGGCTGTTCATCAACCGCGCGGTGGTCGCCGGATCGAGGGTGGAGCGCCCGGAAGCCAGCGTGCGGACGGCTGTGACGAGGTCGGACCCCTTGATCTCCTTGAGCACGTAGCCTGCTGCGCCCGCCATGATGGCGTCGAGCAGCGCTTCGTCGTCATCGAACGAGGTGAGCATCAGGCAGGCCAGTTCCGGCATCCGCGAACGCAGTTCGCGACAGACGCTGATCCCGTCGCCGTCGGGGAGCCGCACATCGAGGATCGCGACATCCGGGCGCAGCGCCGGGCCACGGGCCAGCGCATGATCGGCCGTACCGGCATCGCCGACGACTTCGATGTCGGGTTCCGCGTCGAGAAGATCCTGCACCCCGCGCCTGACCACCTCGTGGTCGTCGAGCAGGAACACCCGGATCGGATTCTGCGCGGAGAACGCGGCTTCGCCGCTCATGGCGCCCACCTCGCTTCTGCAGGGCTCTCCACCGGCCCCATGTTCATCGTGGCCCGCACACCGACGGTGCACCAGAGCCGATCGGCCCCTGCACCACCCGGGCCATTCAGTCCTCGGCGATGTCGGGCTGGGGACCGTACAGCTGGAGCAACCTCTTCCGCGTTCCGTACAACCGCTCCGCCACAGTCTCGGCCACGTACTTGTACACCGCCCGGCCCAGCACCGCATCGGCCGCGCACAGCTCGCGGACGGTCGCGGCGTCGAACTCCAGGGCCTGACCCGCGTGGACCACGTGCGCGCCCATGTGCCACACATGCGGGGAGCAGAGCCAGGACCAGCCCAGCAGGTCGTCCTGGCCCAGGGTCTCGACGACCGCCGGGCGGCGGCCGGGCACATGGAGGTCGACCTCGACCCGGCCGGAGCGGATGATCCAGAAGCGATCGGCTCGCCTGCCCTCCTCGAAGACGCGTGAGTCGAGGACCAGCGGCACCTCGTGTGCCGCCGTGTCGAGAAGCCGCTGCCGGCTCTCGGGCGGGAGCGCGTCGAGCAGACTGTGCGTCGACATGGGGTCCTCCGTCCCTGGCGGGCGATGGCGGCTTTGCGCGTGACAGCCCGGCCGTGTGCCCCACCGTCCGGTGTGAACGATAGGCGGGGCTCCGGGGGGAGGCTCGGTCATCGGGCACCCCCGGGGTCTGCCGCACCCGAACCCGCTGAACGGCATCAGCCCGTTGACCGGCATTCCAGGTGATTTTCACGGTGATCCGGTCACCGACCCGCCCGCTTGGGCCGTACGGGGGGCGGTCCGGGACCGATCGGCCCATGGGCTCTGATCTCCCGCCGCAGGATTGTGGAGGGCGCGCCTGGGCACATACCCGGTGAGCGCCAGGAGGTGGTGGCAGTGAGCCGCATCAGAATCGTCCGTCGCCCACCGCCTCCCTCGGGGCCTCCGCCCCTCGACCTGCGAACTCCGTCCGGGCGGCCTCTGCCGTACTGAGATCCACGACGCGCCCGTGTCCCGGAATCGTGATGCCATGAAACGAAGCCCTGGCGAAGGGACCGCCCCGTTCATGGCAGCCGTACCGTCTCCTGCCCCGTGCCTGCACTCCGTGCGGGCCGTGGTCTTCGACACCGACGGAGTGATCACCGACTCCGCGCGGAGCCACGCCGCGGCCTGGAAGAAGGCATTTGACGCCTGTCTGTCGGAGTGGGAAGGACAGCGGCCCTTCGATCAGGTCGACGACTACCTCCGCCACGTCGACGGCCGTTCACGGCGGGACGGTGCGGCGGCCTTCCTCGCGTCGCGAGGGCTGGACCTTCCCGACGGCAGCCCGGACGACCCGCCCGGCACGGCGACGGTATGGGCGGTGGCCGCACGCAAGGACGAGCTGTTCACGGAAACGCTGCGCACCCACCGGGTCGATGTCTGGCCCGGCACGGTTCGTCTCCTTCACGCACTGCGCGGTGAGCGGATGCCCTGTGCTGCCGTGTCCGCCTCCCGCCACGCGACGGAACTCCTGTCGCGGGCCGGCCTCATCGGGGAGTTCGGTGCCGTGGTCGACGGAAATGAGGCACGGCGGCTGGGGCTCGCGGGGAAACCGGATCCCGCGCTCTTCGTCGAGGCGGCGCGGCGCCTCGGGGTTCCCGTCTCGGACACCGCTGTGGTGGAGGACTCCCTGGCCGGTGTCGAGGCCGGCCGCCGCGGCGGATTCGGACTTGTGGTCGGCGTGGACCGGACAGGCGGTCCCGGCAAGGCCGCGGACCTGCGACGCCGTGGTGCCGACATCGTGGTGTCCGATCCCGGCGAACTACTGATCGGCAACGACTGATGGCGGGGGCCTGGGAGTGGTCGTACGAGGGGTACGAGCCGGAGGCGGAGCGGCTGCGCGAGGCGCTGTGCACACTCGGCAACGGGTACTTCGCCACCCGTGGAGCCGCATCCGAGACCGTCACCGGCAGGTCCCACTACCCGGGCACCTACGTCGCGGGTTGCTACGACCGGCTGACCTCGTCGGTCCGGGGCCGACAGGTGGAGAATGCCGACCTGGTCAACCTGCCGAACTGGCTGCCGCTGCGCTACCGCATCCGCCCCGCCGGCACAGCCCCCGGACCGTGGCTGTCACCGGACCACGAACACCTCGCGGAACACCGGCAGACGCTCGATCTGCGCCGCGGCACGCTGACCCGCCGGTCCGTCTACCAGGACGAGGCAGGCCGGCGCCTGTATGTCGAGCAGTGCCGTCTGGTGCACATGGGCAACCCGCATCTCGCCGCCCTGCACACGGCTTTCACCGCGGCCGGGTGGGTGGGGGCGGTCGAGGTGGAGGCGGCGATCGACGGCGACGTCCGGAACGCCGGTGTCGCGCGGTACCGGGATCTGTCTGACTGTCATCTGACCGGCTGGTCGACCGGAACGGAACAGGACGACGTGGTGTGGCTCGGATGTCGCACAGAGGAGTCGGACATCGGCTTCGCGCTGGCCTCCCGCATCGTGGCCACGTCCGGCGGTCCTGTGCGGCAGCAGCCCGATGAGTCCGGGCGGCGTCCCCGTCCTCGGCAGACCCCACGGAAGGTCTTCCAGACACTGGTGCTGCCGCTGGATCCGGAATGCGACGCCGTCGTGGACAAGACGGTGGCGCTCCACACGTCGCGTGACCCGGCGATCGGCAGCCCGCTGCGGGCTGCTGTGGCCGCGGTGCGAACGGCCCCGGAGTTCACAGAGCTGCTGGCCTCGCACCATCGGGCGTGGGCCGGCCTGTGGCAGCGGACCCGGATCGAGGTTCCGGGCGAAGCGGGCAGGATTCTGCGACTTCACCTCTTCCACGTCCTGCAGACGCTGTCCCCGCACACGGCAGAGCTCGATGTGGGCGTACCGGCGAGAGGACTGCACGGAGAGGCATACCGGGGTCATGTTTTTTGGGACGAGCTCTTCGTGCTGAGGTTCTTGAGTCTGCATTTCCCTGAGGTTTCCCGGGGACTTCTGGACTACCGCCACCGGAGGCTGACCGCGGCCTGCCGCGCGGCACAACAGGTGGGACGGGCCGGGGCGATGTACCCGTGGCAGAGTGCCGACGACGGCCGGGAGGAGACCCAGGAAATCCATCTCAATCCCCGTTCGGGGCGCTGGCTGCCCGACCATTCACGTCTGCAGCACCACGTCGGTTCGGCTGTCGCCTACAACGTGTGGCAGTACTGCCAGGCCACCGCGGACACGGATTACCTGCATTCCAAGGGCGCGGAAATACTGCTGCAGATCGCCCGGTTCTGGGCGGACAGCGCCGCATGGGACGCGTCGTCGGCCCGGTACCGCATCCGCGGTGTGGTCGGCCCCGACGAGTACCACGACGCCTATCCGGGAGCCGGGACTGCAGGCATAGACGACAACACGTACACGAACGTGACGGCGGCCTGGGTGCTGGCACGGGCCACGGAGCTGTACCGCGACCTGCCCGAACATCGGAGGAAGCTCCTGCTGGAGCGCATCCGCCTCGACCCCGCGGAGCTGGAGCGTTGGGAGGACGTCTCCCGTCGGCTGCATGTGCCGTATCACCGTGGTGTCATCAGCCAGTTCGCCGGATACGGAGAACTGGACGAACTCGACTGGGCCGCTTACCGGAAGCGCTACGGCGACATCCGGCGGCTCGACCGCATCCTTGAGGCGGAGGGCGACACGGTCAACCGTTACCAGGCATCCAAGCAGGCCGATGTGCTGATGCTCGGCTACCTGTTCTCACCGGGAGAACTCGGTGGCCTGTTCCAGCGCCTCGGACATGCGCTGGACGACGACACCTGGCGCGCCACCGTCGACTACTACCTCGCGCGTACGAGCCACGGTTCCACCCTCAGCTCCCTGGTTCATGCCTGGGTGCTGGCGCGGGCGCACCACGAGGAGGCGTGGGCGTACTGCGAGGAGGCACTGACCGGTGACGTGATCGACATCCAGGGCGGCACCACGGCGGAAGGCATCCATCTGGGGGCGATGGCCGGCACCCTCGATTTCGTGCAGCGCGGAATGACCGGGCTGGAGACGCGTGACGACGCACTCCGGCTCTCCCCGGCCCCGCTTCCCCAGCTCTCGAAATTCGGGGTACGCATCGGATTCCGCGGGCACGAGGTGGACCTGGGTATACGGGCGCAGCGGCTCCGGATCGCGATATCGGACTCGCACCACCCAGCCGTCCGGCTGGTCCTGGGCGGCCACACCCACATGATCGTCCCAGGCACGGTGCGATGGCTCGATCTGCCGTCGGGCCGACGTCCCGCCCGTCGTCACAGGAAGGGTCATCAGGACTGAGCCCCCACCATCGGCGGCGCCTCCGGGCCGGTGCCGGTCGGTGACATCACGGACGGCGATCACGTCGTGTGTCATGACAGCCCCGACGATGTGCGGGTTGCATGGCATGACGTCTCCTGGGCCGGGACGCTGATTCGACAGCTCACGGGTTCATCCGACCAAAGGTTCGAACAAGGGCCGTCCGGTCTCCGACGGGACCCGACGGCCCATGTCCGCATCCGTCCCGCCGCGGCACCGTGGACAGGCGACGACGGCATGAGGTGGCCTCCGGCGTGCCGATTTCGGTGCGATCGATCGCGAAAGCCGGGACGACGACGGTGGGCATCCGCCGAGGTTCACCGGGAAGGAAGGGGGGCCGGACGGCCCCCGCAGAGGCCCGTTGGCCCCAAGCGGAGGTGTGCCCTGCAGGGCGAAATTGAAGACGGACATCGATGGTGGCGGTGGCGCCCCGGAGGCGCCGGAAGTGGAGCACGCGATGTCACGTCGAGGAGGCGCAGGAGGAGGGCAGCCTCACCGTGCGGGCGCCCCTGCGACCCGCCGGGGTGGGGTCCACCCCGCACGGGCGCGGGCCGGGGTGAAGACTTCCGCACTCTTCCGGGGGTCCAGACCAGAGCTCATCTCCCGGGTGCCGAACCCACCGCTGCGTGCGGGGACGGCGACGGCACAGGGCGGAGGCGTGACATGTTCCAGGCCGACTCGCCCGGATCCGAGCCCATGTGGCCCGGGAAGCGGCACCGAAGCCGCATACGACGACCCTTCGAGCGCCGCCGGAATCCACTGCAGCGGACTGCCGACCGTGTCCGCAGCCGCTGGCTCGCCGCTTCCGTGGTGTTTGCGCTCGTGGCAGTGTTCTGCGGCGTCGCTGTCGGAATCAAAGTCTGGGACGCCGACAGCGTGACCGCTCAGCACGAGGCCCGACACCGCCACCAGGTGACGGCGACAACGGTCAGCAAGGCCGAAGGCCGACTCCCTGCCCGGTTTGCGGGGGCTTCGGAAGCAACGGCTCGGGCCTTCTGGGAGTATCCCGCCTCCGTACCGCACACGGACACCATCGCGGTCACCCCGAACACGCCAGTGGGCCGGACGGTCACGCTGTGGGTGGATGACTCGGGCACGATGTCGACTGCCCCCCACTCCCGTGGAGATCGTGCCCTGCAGGCCGCCGCAGCCGGGGCCTGCGCCATGGGCGTGGTCGCCCTGTCCGCCGGATTGGTTGTCCGCCTCAGGCTCCGCCGCGTCGAGACGCGCAGCCTTGCCCACTGGGACGAGGAGTGGGAGCGCGTGGAGCCCCGCTGGTCCGGCCGGCTGCGCCGGGACTCGGGGGCCGATGACGACTGACGGCTCCACCGGGGTCAGGACCAGACATGCCGCTCCTCACCGGTGGGCGATGACGGCGACGGGCGCACGGGAATGATGAAGGACGGCGTGGGCGACGGGCCCGATGTGCGCGCCCACGGAGGACTGACGGATGCGACGCCCTACGACGACGAGACCCGCCTCGGCTCCGGTCTCCACGAGCTGCTCCGCCGCGTGGCCGACCGTCGCCCGCGCGACCACGTCGACGGAGGGGAACGCGTCGCGCCAAGGCTGCAGTCTGTCGTCCAGGCCGACGGTCATGCTGTCGGCCATCTGCTCCTGGAGGCTCACATCGTACGCCGCGCCGTACCCGGCGAGCGGCGGAAACGTCCAGGTCAACAGCGCATGCAGAGTGCATCGCCGACGTGATGCCTCCTCGAAGGCGAAGTCCAGGAGTGCGTCGCACGGTCGTCCGATATCGATGCCGACCACGATGTCCCGGTCCGTGTGAAGGCCTTCGGTGTGTGGCAGGGCGTCCTCGTGCGCACGTACCAGAATCACCGGTCGCTCGGTCGCGGGGATGACGCGCAGCCCGACCGAACCGAGGACGAACCCGGTCAGTGTGCCGAGCCCCCGGGAGCCGAGAACGAGCATGTCCGCCGAGGCCGCTGCGGTCGCGAGCGAGACCGCCGGCCGGCCGTCGACCGACCGGGCCCGGACCTCCAGTCGATCATGAAGGCGGCGAAGTTCGTCCACTGCGTCACGCAGGAGCGCCTCGGCCCACTCACGGCCGGCGGCAGTGCCGGTGGCCGGTACACCGAGGGGGGACGACCAATCCGCGGCATGGACAAGATGCAGCGGTGCGTCCCGCAGAAGCGCCTCGCGTGCGGCCCAGTGAACCGCTGCGGTACTTTCCGTCGACCCGTCCAGACCGACGACGATGCTGTGGTTCATGGCGACTCGCCTCCTACGGATGCGGACACGCGGACACGCGGATACGGGGCTCGTCGCCGCGCGTGCCGGGTGGATCGCCTGATGTACGAGAGCTCACGACAGGGGCAGCCTCCTGCACCGTCGACGGTGGCAGGGGAAAGCCTGCCGGGGCCGTTTCGGGCGAGTGGCCCGCCCGGCCGACGACACCTGGTGGCCGTGAGGTGGCTCAGGCGGTCCTCGCACGGTGCGCTCCCGGGAACCGCTCCGAACGCACAGGCCATCAGCTCACGTAGGTTCCGATGTCTCACTGAGTTCTCCTGCGTCCTGTGTTCTCATCCGGCGTCCGGCAGGTCGTCCTGCTCGTAGTCGAGCCGATCGGTCACATCCACGACGCCGTCGACGCTCTGGCACATCCGCAGGATGACGGGAACGAGGCTGCTCCGGGGCACGGTGCCGCTGAGGGTGACCAGACCGTCGGCCACCTCTACGGTCAGAGAAGACGGGCTGAGCCCGAGTGCGCAGGTCAGCACATCCTCGAGAATCTCCTCCTGGATCGCGCGATCCCTTCGCAGGAACAACTGGAGGAGGTCGCTGCGGGCCACTATCCCGATCAGCCTGTCCTCGGCGTCGACGACCGGGAGCCTCTTCACTCTGTGCTCCTCCATCACACGAGCAGCACGGACCGCACTCCAGTCGGGGCGGGCGGTGATGGCAGGGCTGGACATGAGATCGACCGCGGTGGGCGTACCACTTCCGGCGTTGCGGCGACGGAGCAGATCGGCCTCGGAGACGACGCCCACGGGATGCCTGTCGTCATCCAGTACGGGCACGGCCGTGATATCGAACTCGTCCAGAAGTCTGGTGATCTCCTTGAAACCCGTGCCGCGCTGGACGCTGACGGCCGTGGGCGTCATCAGATCCGCGACACTGCGATTCCTCATCGGCGATCACCTTCGCGGGGATTGTCGGCGTTCAGCTGAACCGTGACGTCCACGACTCCGGGGGCGGCGCCGGCCAGGGTCCCGTCGTGCGTCACCGTTGCCGCCGGCGCGGTCATGAGCTGTCCGGCCGTATCGGAGCGCGGCACGTCCACCCCCTGCGCTCCGGGCGGCAGATCCGCCGCCCAGATCACACCGGCGCCCCACCCGCCATCCGCTACGACCGGCAGTGCGCCGATACGCCACTGCTCGATGGACTCCACGATGTTCGGGAACGCCGCTCCGCGGTCGACCGGGACCACAGCGTGGATCATCACGTCGTTGACGGTGCGCAGGTGCTGCATGATTCCTCCCGGGGAGGGGTGTCCGTACCCCGAGCGTGGGCACCGGCATGCGCAGGGGGTAGGGCCTTCCGGGGTTCGCCGAGGGCTGTTCGGCCCTCGGGCACATGCGCGGGACATCACGAGCAGCGGGGGAGGGCCCCTTCCGCGTCCTGAACGAAGGGCGGGTGTCGAACTGGCGTGTGGCTCGGGTCCGGGCGCGGGGCCCGCGGGCATCCGGTGGGGGCGGTGCGGCCCGCCCGGCACCGTCGCAGCGCTCCGGCCCCGGCCCCGCGGCGCGCAATCCGCTGATCTTGCCCCGCCACCCCCACCGGTCGAGCGGGGGGCGATTCGCGGGTCACCACATGGGGTGGGCAGTCCGCTCCGGAGGACGGAGCCGGCCGTTGTCGACGTGAGTGGTGAGATGGGACATCACCGCGACCACCCCGTCGAGCTGCTCGGTGAGACGTATCAGGACGGGTATGTCGCTCTGCCTCTCAAGCTCGCCTTCGAGGGTGACGACGCCGTCAACCACGTGGACGGCGACCACATCGGCTCTCAGCCCCATCGTGGCGACGAGCACGTCCTCGACGACACGGCGTCGTATTTCCGCGTCCGGTCGCAGAAACAGTCCCAGCAGATCGCGGCGGGTGACGATGCCGATGAGCCGGCCCTCCTCGTCCACGACGGGGAGGCGCTCCAGACCGCGGCGCTTCATCAGACGGGCGGCACCGCTCACGGTCTCGTCGGCGAGGACGGTCACCGCCGGCGACGACATCACCTCTCCCGCGGTGGTGGCCGCCGGCCGGCCCGCGCCCTCGGGAGAGGTGCGGGTGGCGGGCTCGGTGCCCGTCTGTCTGACCAGTAGGTCGCTCTCGGAGATGACACCGACCACCCGGTCTTCGCTGTCGAGCACGGGGAGTCCGCTGATGTTGTGCTGTGCGAGCAACTTCGCGACATCCTTGAAGGAGTTGGCGGAGACGACCGAAACGACCTCGTCGGTCATCAGGTCTCCCACGGTGATGTGCTTCATGGAGGCAACCCCCTGCCCATTCCCAGAGATTCACCGGGGCGTGGCGCCCGTTCTCGTCCCAGAACTCAGGATCTGCTGGATCGCGACACCGAAAGCAGGGCCGAACGGGCCTCACCCGGGGTCGTTCGGGCACGCCATGGTGCGGGAGAAGCACACGGGGTGGAGGAGTCGACAGGGACCTTCGGCCCCCGCGGGGTCCTGAGCGGCCCTCTCACAGTGTGGGGCCGCGGTGCCAGGGTGAGAGTTGCACCGGGAGCTTCGGTGAGGAGGAACCATGAATTCCAGTGACAGGGGTGGCCCGGTCCTCGGAGCACTCGTGGCCGGGGTGGACGGCTCCGAGAGCGCCATGCGGGCCGTGCTGTGGGCCTCCAAGGAAGCCCGACGGCGTGATCGTCCTCTGCACCTCGTTTACGCGGCCGACACGGACAGCCGGATGATCTACGCGTCCATGGAAACCATCGAGCAGGTCCGGAACGCGGGTCGAGATCTTCTCGAGGAGACCGCAGCCATGGTGTCCGAGCGATACCCCGGCCTGAACGTGACGAAGGAGCTGAGCCGCCGCGACCCGGTGGCGAGCCTGCACACCGCGGCGGGAAACCACGGCACGATCGTGGTGGGCAACCGTGGTCTCGGAGGTTTCAACTCACTGTTGCTCGGCTCGGTCAGCCTGAAGGTTGCTGCGGGTGCCAGGACGCCGGTGGTCGTGGTGCGCGGCACCGAAGGTGCTCCTGCGGCAGACGTTGTGGTGGCAGCCATCCACGACGAGCACGACGTGGACTGCGCACGCCACGCTGCGAGTGAGGCGGAGCTGCGCAAGGCGTCGTTGCGGCTTGTGCACGTATGGAACGTGCTGGAGTCGGTCGGGAATGTCGTGACGATGCTCGACGCCGTGGACGAGATGGCTCGCAACCACGTTCGCACGTTGATGGGAGTGACGGACCGTATCCGTGCCGACTTCCCGGGACTCACCGTGGAGGCGGATGCGGAGAAGAGCATGTCCGCCGCCGGTGTCCTGGTTGAGGCGACTCGGCACGCGGATCTGCTGATCATGGGCGGGCGGCGCTCGCCCGGAAACTTCGGCCCGACGCTCGGCCGGGTCACCCACAGCCTGCTGCACCATGCGAACTGCCCCGTCGAACTGATCCCGCGGCACGGCAAGCGGGCGACGAGTGAGCCGCAATGAACAGTGAGGAAGACAGCGGGACGCGCTGACTCCACGTCTCTCGACGACCGGATCGGGGCCGGTTCCCTGCCTGGAACCGGGCCTTCATCGGGACAGGCCACGTCAGCGAGGGGGCGCCCCAATCGGGCTGCGAGCGGGGCACGTTCACGGCCCGTGTACGAAGGGTGGACCGGACCGGCTACCTGAAACGTCGAAACGGTGCCGACCGGACCAGGACACGGGACTGAACGGCCCTGGCTCCGCCCCTTCAGCCGGATCAGGCTTGAAGGTAGGGGGCGGACGACCTCCCCGGGGAGGTGGGGACGGTGATCTACTGGAACGGTGGCGGCTGGGCCTGGATGGCGTTCATGCCGTTGCTCTGGATAGCTCTGGTCGGCCTCGTTGTCTGGGCGGCGATCCGCCTCACCCACCATTCCCCAGGACACTACGGCAACGGCGACGGTGGGCAGCGCCGTGAGACGCCACGCGAGATCCTCGACCGCCGCTATGCCGCCGGCGAGATCGACACCCCGACCTACGTCGAGGCACGCAGGCATCTCGACGACCACTCACCGAATCCCTGAGACCACGCGGACGGCTGCTGCCGCTCACTGTGCGCGTCGCTGCCGTGGGGGCGTTGATTGCTTCTGTCGTCCGGACAGCGGACTGCAGCTGTCTGCAGGGCACAGTCCGCGATGGGCGTGACGGCGCCGGGGGTTGTGCAGGTCATGCCGGTGTTCACGCCACCGCCCACCCCGCCTACGGCCGTCGCGGCGGCAACCAGGGTGCGGCGGCTCATGCGGTGATCGGTCACACGCGGTGCTTCGCAGGCTCGATATGCGGGTTCGAGATTTCCGGTGCTTATCGGTATGTCGACTGGCGGGAGCTTGTCGTCCCGTACGCCTCTCGTCAACACCGCGCCCCATCGATGAAATCGACCGGTGCAGGGTCATTGACGATGCACGCTGTCCGCGACTACGTTCACGCCAGCATTTCGAACGTGTGACGAAATACCGAACAGCTTCGGGGGTAACTGCCTTGCGCCTGACGGGAATCACCACCCACGTCGCCGGAAAGTCCGGTGGCGTCCGCGCGCGGGTCCCACTCCACACAGACGAGGGTGTCGTGGGCAGGGGTGACCCCGAGGTCGGCGCGGTCCCGCTGTGCTCGTCGTGGCAGATCCGTGCCGTTGTTGCCGAACCGTGTACGAAATATCGAACAATCATGGGGGGTCACGTGACCACTGCCTCAGGAGCCCGCCGTCCCGGCGAATCCGCCCTCGCCACGCTCGGCCTCGCCGCGCCCGCCGACAATCCTGCCGACTCCTCCCCGCACGCCTTCCCCGACGGCGGCACCTGGCGCACCGAGATCCCCTCGGTGGAGGGCCCCGAGGCGCTCGCCGTCGTGCTGAAGGAGTCCTCGCGCCTCGATGTCCCCGTCCATCGCATCAGTCAGGGCAGCGGTGTCTGGATGCTCACCGACGCCGAGATCACCGAGATGGTGGAGGCCTGCGCCGAGCGCGACATCGAGCTCTGCTTGTTCACCGGACCGCGCGGCACCTGGGACATCGGCGGCTCCACGCGTACGGACTCGGGCGGCGCCGGCCTGCGCGCCCGCGGCCACGACGCGCTCGCCGGATGTGTCGAAGACGCCCTGCGCGCAACGGAGCTGGGCGTCACCTGCCTGCTCGTCGCCGACGAGGGCGTGCTCTGGACGCTCCACCGGCTGCGGGCACGCGGCGTGCTGCCCGCCGACACCACCTTCAAGGTCTCCGCGCTGATCGGGCCGGTCAACCCGGCCTCCTACGCGGTGTACGAGCAGCTCGGCGCGGACTCGATCAATATCCCCTCCGACCTGACGCTCGCTCATTTCACCGAGATCCGGCGTGCCTCCGCGACCCCCATGGACCTCTACATCGAGGCCCCGGACGACCTCGGCGGTTACGTCCGGATGTACGAGGTGGCCGAGCTGATCAGGCGCGGCGCCCCGATCTATCTCAAGTTCGGGCTCTCCAGGTCCCCCGGTATCTACCCCTACGGCGCGCAGTTGCGCGACCACACCCTCAACACCGCGCGCGAACGCGTCCGCCGCGGCCGTCTTGCGCTCGACCTGCTGGCCCGGCACGGGGCCGAGGTCGGAATGTCCCCGCTCGGTTCCCGGCTGCCGGGCACCCTTCGCCGCTTCCCCGTTCTCGACGACGAGACCGACAAGGACTGATGACCATGAGAATCCGTACCATGACGACGGCTGCTGTCGCCTCCCTCACCCTGTGCCTCTCCCTCACCGCCTGTGGTCAGAGCAGTTCGGGCGGCAGCAAGGACACCGGCGCGGAGAGCGCCAAGGGCGGCACCGTCGGCATCGCCATGCCCACCCAGTCCTCCGAGCGGTGGATCGCCGACGGCAGGAACGTGGTCAAGGACCTGCAGGCGGCCGGCTACAGGACCAAGCTGCAGTTCGGCGAGGACGACCCCGACACCCAGGTCTCGCAGATCGAGAACATGATTACCCAGGGCGTCAAAGCCCTGGTCATCGCGGCCATCGACAACAAGTCGCTGAACAACGTGCTGCAGCAGGCCGCGGACGCCCATATCCCGGTGATCTCCTACGACCGGCTCATCCTCGGCACCGACCACGTCGACTACTACGCCTCGTTCGACAACGAGAAGGTCGGCACACTCCAGGGCACCTACATCGTGCAGAAGCTGGGGCTCGCAGACGGCAGCAAGAAGGGGCCCTTCAACATCGAGCTGTTCGCCGGCTCCAACGACGACAACAACACCCAGTACTTCTTCAACGGCGCGATGAAGGTCCTGCAGCCGTACATCGACAAGAAGCAGCTGGTCGTCAAGTCCGGGCAGACCAAGCTCAATCAGGTCACCACCCTGCGCTGGGACGGCGGCACCGCGCAGAAGCGCATGGACGACCTGCTGACGTCCTCGTACACCTCGGGCCGGGTGGACGCGGTGCTCTCGCCGTACGACGGCATTTCGATCGGCATTCTTTCCTCGCTGCGCTCCGACCACTACGGCACGGCGAGCAAGCCGTGGCCGATCGTCACCGGTCAGGACGCCGAGGTCGCCTCGGTGAAGTCGATCATCAAGGGCGAGCAGAACCAGACGGTCTACAAGGACATCCGCAAGCTTGCCGAGGTCGCCACCAACATGGTGGACGCGGCGCTGAGCGGCAAGAAGCCCGAGATCAACGACACCACCTCGTACAACAACGGGAAGAAGACCGTGCCTTCGTTCCTGCTGCAGCCGGTGAGTGTCGACAAGGGCAACTACACCAAGGAGCTCATCGACACCGGCTACTACACGGCCGACGACCTCAAGTGACCCACCAGGTCTCTCAGTCCCATCAGTAGCGGCAACGCAGATCAGAAAGGCACGACCATGGCGGGACCCGTCCTGGACATGCGCTCGATCGTCAAGACCTTTCCCGGCGTCAAGGCGCTCTCCGACGTCTCCCTGACCGTTCGCCAGGGCGAGGTCCACGCCATCTGCGGGGAGAACGGCGCCGGCAAGTCGACCCTCATGAAGGTCCTCTCCGGCGTGCACCCGCACGGGAGTTACGAAGGGGAGATCCTCTTCCAGGGCGAGCCCTGCCACTTCAAGGACATCAGGGCGAGCGAACAGCGCGGCATCGTGATCATCCACCAGGAGCTCGCCCTCGTGCCCTACCTCTCCCTCGCGGAGAACATCTTCCTCGGCAACGAGCATGCCAAGCACGGCGTGATCAGCTGGCGCGACACCCTGCGGCACGCCACCGAGCTGCTGAGGCGGGTCGGTCTGGGCGATCACCCGGAGACCCGGGTCGCGGACATCGGTGTCGGCAAGCAGCAGCTCGTGGAGATCGCCAAGGCGCTCTCCAAGGAGGTAAAGCTGCTGATCCTCGACGAGCCGACGGCCGCGCTCAACGACGAGGACAGCGGCAAACTCCTCGATCTCATCCTGGAGTTGAAGACCCAGGGCATCACCTCGATCATCATCTCGCACAAGCTCAACGAGATCGAGCGCGTCGCCGACTCGGTGACCATCCTCCGCGACGGCCGCTCCATCGAGACCCTGGACGTGAAGGCCGCTCAGACCACCGAGGAGCGGATCATCAACGGCATGGTCGGTCGCGACCTAGAACACCGCTTCCCCGAGCGCACCCCGCACGAGGCGGAGGCGGGCAGTGCCCCGGCGCTGGAGATCCGCGACTGGACCGTACGCCACCCGATCGACCAGCAGCGCAAGGTCGTCGACTCGGTGTCGATCCAGGTGCGGCGGGGCGAGATCGTCGGCATCGCGGGCCTGATGGGCGCGGGCCGCACCGAGCTCGCGATGAGCGTGTTCGGCCGTACGTACGGGCGTTACGCGGGCGGCACCGTCCTCAAGGACGGCAAGGAGATCCGTACGAAAACCGTCCCCGAGGCGGTCGCGCACGGCATCGCGTACGTCACCGAGGACCGCAAGCACTACGGGCTCAACCTCATCGACACCATCACCCGCAACATCACTCTGAGCGCCCTGCCCAAGGTTGCCGGCCGCGGGATCGTCGACGAGCACGGGGAGCGCAAGGTCGCCGAGGGCTTCCGCACGAGCATGAACATCAAGGCGCCGAACGTCTTCGAACGGGTCGGCAGGCTGTCCGGCGGCAATCAGCAGAAGGTCGTCCTCAGTAAGTGGATCTTCGCGGGGCCCGATGTGCTGATCCTGGACGAGCCGACCCGGGGTATCGACGTGGGCGCCAAATACGAGATCTACACCGTGATCGACAGGCTGGCCGCCGAGGGCAAGGCGGTCGTCTTCATCTCCTCCGAGCTCCCCGAACTGCTCGGTATGTGCGACCGCATCTACACGATGGCCGCCGGCCGGCTCACCGGAGAAGTCGCTCGGGCCGAGGCCACTCAGGAAGTGCTGATGCGCCAGATGACCAAGGACAAGAGGGAAGAGCGATGAGCGCGAATCTGACCGCCAAGACCCCGACGGCGGCCCCGTCCGGCGGCAAGGACAAGGCCGGGGACAGTCTCCTGCAGCTGATGCTGGACGGGCTGCGCCGCAATATGCGCCAGTACGGCATGCTCATCGCCCTGGGCCTGATCGTCGTCCTGTTCGCCGTCTGGACCAGCGGCGACCTGCTGCTGCCGCGCAACGTCTCCAACCTGGTGCTGCAGAACAGCTACATCCTGATCCTCGCGATCGGCATGATGCTCGTCATCATCGCCGGCCACATCGACCTCTCGGTCGGCTCGCTCACGGCTTTCGTCGGAGCGGCGGCCGCGGTGTTGATGGTCGACCACAAGATGGCCTGGCCGCTGGCCGTGGTCCTGGTGCTGCTGCTCGGTGCCGTCGCAGGAGCGATGCAGGGCTACTTGATCGCGTATCTGGGCATACCGTCGTTCATCGTCACCCTCGCCGGAATGCTCCTCTTCCGAGGTCTGACGGAGATCTTCCTGAAGGGCCAGACGGTCGGCCCGTTCCCGGACGGCCTGCAGACGGTCGCCAACGGCTTCCTTCCCGCGGTCGGACCGGACACCAACTACCACAACCTCACCCTGCTGCTGGGGCTCGCGCTGATCGCCTTCGTGGTCTACCAGGAGGTACGCGACCGCAAGCGGCAGCAGGAGTTCGCGCTGGATGTCCTGCCCGCCAAGCTGTTCGCCCTCAAGCTGACCGCGCTGATCGCCGCGGTCCTCACCGTCACCATGCTGCTGGCCAGCTACAACGGCGCACCGGTGGTGCTGTTGATCCTCGGTGTCCTGGTCGTCGGCTTCGGCTATGTGATGCGCAACGCGATCATCGGCCGTCATGTGTACGCGATCGGTGGCAACCTCCCGGCGGCCAAGCTGTCCGGTGTCAAGGACAGGAAGGTCGTCTTCCTGGTCTTCCTGAACATGGGAATGATGGCCGCCCTGGCCGGCCTGGTCTTCGCAGCCCGCTTCAACGCCGCCTCCCCCAAGGCCGGCATCAACTTCGAACTGGAGGCGATCGCGGCCTCGTTCATCGGCGGTGCGTCCATGAGCGGCGGCGTCGGCACCGTGCTGGGCGCGATCATCGGCGGGCTGGTGCTGGGCGTGCTCAACAACGGCATGAACCTCGTCGGGGTCGGCTCGGACTGGCAGCAGGTCATCAAGGGCCTGGTGCTGCTGGCGGCGGTCGGCTTCGACGTGTGGAACAAGCGCAAGGTCGGTTCGTAACTTCTCAGAAGGAGCCGCACGGCATGGACACGAGCAGACGCACGGTGATGGCGGCGGCCGCGGCCGCCGGGCTGGCAGCGAGCACGTCGGTCGGAACGGCCCACGCGGCAGGCGAGCACGGAGTGCCGGTGAAGGAGCTCTTCGGCAGACTCGCCGACGGTACGAAGGTGTACCGATGGACGCTGGAGAACGGCGGGACCCGGATGAAGGTCCTGTCCTACGGCGGGATCATCCAGTCCCTGGAGATCCCCGACCGTCACGGTCGGCGTGCCAACGTCTCCCTCGGCTACGACAACATCGAGTCGTACGTCGCCGGCACCACCTTCTTCGGCGCACTGATCGGCCGCTACGGAAACCGTATCGCCAAGGGCCGCTTCACCCTGGACGGAACCACTTACCAGCTCTCGGTCAACAACGGCGAAAACAGCCTGCACGGTGGCGCCAAGGGCTTCAACACGCGGGTCTGGGACGTCGAGCCGTTCCGGGACTCCACGGGCGTCGGCCTCCACCTGCACTACACCAGCATCGACGGCGAGATGGGCTACCCCGGCACGCTCAGGACGAAGGTGACGTACGCCCTCACCGCGCGCGGCGACTGGCACATCGACTACGAGGCGACGACCGACAAGCCGACGGTCGTCAACCTCACCAACCACATCTACTGGAACCTCGCCGGCGAGGGCAGCGGCACCATGTACGACCACGAACTCGCCGTCGCAGCCTCCCGCTACACGCCCGTCGACTCCGGACTCATCCCGACCGGCGAACTGGCGAAGGTCGCCGGGACGCCCTTCGACTTCCGCCGGGCCAAGACGGTGGGCGAGGACATCCGGGTCGGCAACCAGCAACTGCTGTACGGCCAGGGCATCGACCACAACTGGGTTCTGGACAAGGGGGTCACCGCGGAGCCCGAGCACATCGCGACGCTGAGCGACCCGTCATCGGGCCGGACGGTGAGGCTGTCCACGACCGAGCCGGGGTTGCAGTTCTACTCCGGCAACTTCCTGGACGGCACATCGGTCGGCACCTCGGGGAAGATCTACCGGCAGGGCGACGGCATGTGCCTGGAGACCCAGCACTTCCCGGACTCCCCGAACCAGCCGTCCTGGCCCTCGACGGTGCTGCGCCCGGGCCGGACGTACCGCACGAGCACGGTCCACACATTCTCGGCCCACTGAGGGCTGCCCTGATCCGCTGCGCCCCGCAGGCCTTGACCCTGCGGGGCGCAGCCATGACTGCACGGGGTGGCTCGCGAAGGGCGGTCGCCTCTCGGCGACGGGCTCCACGCGACTGGTTGTCGCAACGCGCGAGCCCACCGGCGCCGGCGAAAAACAGCCTCTAACCCGTGGTCCGGTTCAGGTCCAGGTGGATGTCCACAACGCCCTCGACCGCTCGGATGGCTCGGGCCAGCAACGGGATGAGCGTCCGGTCGTGTACCGAGCCTCCGAGCGTGACCACTCCGTCCACGACGGATACGGTCACCGCTCCTCCGGGGTGGGACAAGTCTGTGACGGTGCGGCGGATCTCGTCGGCAAGGTCTTCGTCCGAACGGAGAAAGACCTTCAACAGATCACTGCGGCTGACGATTCCCTCCAGCAGTCCGGCCGCGTCGACCACCGGCAGCCGCTTCAGGTGGCGCTGGGCCATGATCCGTGCCGCCTCTGCTATGGGGGCGTCAGGATGGACGGTCACTGCCGGGCTCGACATCAGCTCCTTTGCGCTCACGGCGCCCGCCTTCACCCGGTCGGTCAGAGGAAGCTCCGGCCGGGTCGGGTCGTCGGTCCGGGACTCCTCCTTGGGGAGCAGATCGGCCTCCGAGACCACGCCGATCACTCGTCCCTCGCCCTCGAGTACGGGAAGGGCGCTCACCTTCCACTCTTTCATCAGCTCGACGATCTGCTTGTAACTGGCCTGTCCTCCCACCGCGATGGCGGTGTGGGTCATGACATCGCTGACCGTGTGCGGTGAATGAGGCATGGTGATCTCCTCACCGGGCCCGTCCGGCCGGGACGGGGGATCAGGTGACATGGGGCAGCCCACTTCCGTGCGGTGCGTACAGGTCCAGCAGACGGGCCCTGGCGGACTGAAGTCGGTGGGCTATCACCCGGCCGACCCACAGGGCCACGGCGGCGGCCAGTTCCGGATCCAAGTCGCAGGCGTGGCGCACCTGCGCGGCATCGAGTTCGTAGGCGCGCACATGCGTCATCGCCTCGGCTCCCAGCTGCCACACATAAGGGCTGAACAACCATGACCAGCCGATCAGCTCTCCGTGCCCGAGTGACTCGATGACCGCCGGCGGTCCTTTCGGCATGCGAAAGTCGAGGCTGACGGTGCCGGTCCGCACAATCCAGAAGTGGTCGGCCCTCTGCCCCTCCTCAAAGATGCGTGTCCCCTCCGGGAATGACACTTCCCGGGCGAACTGCATGAGTCGGTCTCGATGCTTGGTGCCCAGCGACCGGACGGTTGGAGTGGTCATGATCTGGTCTCCTCCACAGGGCGGCACGGATCTTGAGATCGTTGTCGGCAGTGCCTGAGCCGGAGCCGTGCTCCTCTTGGCACTGTGCGTCCTTGTACTGCGTGTGGGTCCCACCAGTGGGGATCCACAGGGTCGTGCCATCCGCGCGCCGAGGCGGCCGTCGAGACCCGGTTGCCGTCATATTGCTTCCTCCGGCGGAACTGAGAACAGCCTGCGCCGAAAGATCTGTGGTCCCCAGGGGCTCTACGGGGGAGACCTGGGGACCAATCGGCCCTACATGCGAGCCGGGCTCCGGTGGTCGCCGGCGCGGGCCGCCGACTGCCCGCATGAGGAGTCTGCGCCCTGCTGAGGGAGCGGGCAGGGCATTCGGGTCGTCGTCCCGCCGCGCTGCACGGCGGGACCCGAGGCGGCGGGGGAGAGTCAGCAACGTACAGGAGCCGGGGCAGCGGGATGGATCCACACCGAACACATACGTCAGGTCCTCCTGAGGGGTATATATCGATCGCACCGTTTATTACGAATATTAGGTCGAATGTTCAGGATCGGGTCCTGATCATCCCTCCTGGGAAGTTCAGGGGGATGGCACGGTGGCGACGTGGGCATCTGACGACAAAACGGGACGAGAGGCGATGGGGACCATGGAGCAGCCCCTGGTCGTGGGCGTGGACGGATCGGATTCGAGCTTGCGGGCGGTCGACTGGGCCGTGGAGGAGGCAGCCCGTCACGGTCTTCCTCTGAGAGTGGTCTACGCCTCCCGATGGGAGCGCTACGAAGGGGCAGGTCTGCATCGGGGGGTCGAGCGCCCCTCCGAGCAGATTCTGGCCGACACCATCGTGGCCGGCGCGGTCACGCGCGCAGGCATGCGTAATCCGGATCTGAAGATCACCACCGAGGTTCTGGCGGAGGACACGGTCAACGCGCTGCTCGACGAGGCGCGCGAGGCTGCGATGCTGGTCGTCGGCTCCAGGGGCCGGGGCCAGCTCAAGGAGCTCCTGTTGGGTTCGGTGAGTCTGGCCCTGGCGTCCCGGGCCCAGTGTCCTGTCATCGTGGTACGCGGCGACGCGGCAGGAACAGCCGGAGCACACGGCCGCATCCTGCTCGGCGTCGCGGACGTGGCCCACGGGTTGGCTGCCGTGAGGTTCGCCTTCCGTGAGGCTGCCACCCGGCACTGTGAGATCGACGCAGTGCGCGCCTGGCGTTGCCCCGCGTCCGAAGCGGTCGGCCTGCCGCGCGCCAAGGACTCTCCGCCTGCCCTCACCTGGGAGATGCGGGCGGCGACAGAGCTTGACCAAGCGCTTGAGGCCTCGATCGAGGAGAACCCGGCCGTTGTCGTATCCCGCTCCACTGTCGAGGGGCCGGCCCACCAAGTTCTCGTCCGGCGCTCCGCCGCCGCCGACCTCCTTGTCGTGGGTGCATCGCGGCGCAAGGGGCACATGGGTCTGCAAGTCGGCCGGACGGCCCACACGGCGCTCCATCACTCCAGCTGTCCTGTCGCAGTGGTACCCCACCGTCCATGAACCACCGTCGAGTCGAGGAGGTGGACGGACGGTGGGAGGCAGGCGTGCCCTGCGCCGCGAAGCACGCCGCAGGGGAGCACGCGCGGACCGGCCGGATCGGCGTAGTGCGTGGCGGGCCCGAGCGCCGCGGCGGCGGGCAGACCGAGGACACCGGGGGCGGCCGGTGCCCAGGTCGAGGCATCGGAAGGGCTCTCGTGCGCTCTGGTTGATTCGCGCGTGTATTCCGGGACCAGCGCGATCCGGGGCAGCGGCCGCGGACCGCCGGTGCCGCGAGAACGCCGTGCGTCAGGGGAGGGATGCGTCGTCGACGGCGTATCCGAGGTGCTGCGCCACGTGAACCACTCCGTCGACCGTGCGGCACAACCGTTCGATCACCGGGATCAGGCTTTTGAACCGCACCGAGCCGTTCAGTTCGACACGGCCGTCGGTCACTTCGACGGTGATGGCGCCGGGGTCCTGGTGCAAGGTCAGGTCGAGTACGTCGCCGGTGATCTCGTGGCGGATGGTCTCGTCGTCGCGGAGGAAGATCTTCAGCAGATCGCGCCGACTGACGATGCCCACCAATGTGTCCGCCTCGTCCACGACCAGCAATCGTCTGACGCTCTGTGCCTCCATGAGCCGGGCCGCCTCGGCCACGGTCCAGTCCGCCCTGGCGCACACGGCGGGCGCCGACATCAGTTCCTCGGCCCGTGTGCCCTCCGCCTTCTCCCGCTCACGCGGCTCGGGAGCCGGAAGGGACCGCAGGAAGTCCCCCTGATCGGCGGACTTCGGAAGAAGGTCGCCTTCCGAAACCACTCCGAGCGGGTGCCCCACGGCGTCGACGACCGCGACGGCCGACACCTGGTGCTCAGTGAGCGTGCGCACGATGTCCTTGAACGCCGCATTCCCCGGGACCGTCACGACCTCGCGGGTCATCAGCTCGCCAATGTCTCGATGTCTCACCCGTCCACTCCTATCGCTCTGCGGCTTCCTGGGCGTCGACCGACATGTCGTCCTGCTCGTACGTGAGCCGATTGGCCACGTTCACCACTCCGTCGACGCTCCGGCACACCCGGACGAGGCCGGCCGGGCGGTGGTGGCCTGCCCCCCGGGGTGCTTTCATGAAATTGACGGAAAGAGTCCGCACCAGGATGCGGAGAAGCGGCTGGCGGCCGTGCACCGCACAATCGGGATCCGCGAGAAGCGGATGGGCTCTTTCCGCCCTCGCGTGGAGCGGCGGCTCACCGGTGGCCACGATCGCTGGGATGTCAGGATCCGCCGACAGTGCTGCGATCGGAAAGGTTTGCCGGGAAAGTGAACCCTTCCGGTCGAAGCACCAGGTCGCCGTGGGTGTGGCCGAGGGACGGGTCGACGCTGACGACCCCGTCGACGGACCGGCACAAGTGTTCGATCGCGCGGGGGCGCGGGAGCGTTGGGGTCAGGCACTTTCACCCGAGAGGCCCTGGGGCGGTGCACGCCGGTCGACGGCAGGCCGGTGGCCGGGTCCGCCGCGTGCGGTGATCAGGACGACGAAGCCGGCGACGGGTTCGTGCCGTTCGCGCCCCGGGCGGATCGAGGCAGCGGCTGCTGCGCCCAGATGACCTTGCCTTCGTGGGTGTACCGCGTGCCCCAGTGCGCGGCGATCTGCGAGACGAGGAACAGTCCGCGGCCTCCCTCGTCCGTGGTGGCCGCGTACCTCAGATGGGGTGAGGTGCTGCTGCCGTCGGATACCTCGCAGATCAGGTTGCGGTCACGCAGGAGCCGCACCCGGACCGGCGCCGACGCGTGGCGGATGGCGTTGGTGATCAGCTCGCTGAGAATCAACTCGGTGGTGAACGCCAGTTCCGCCAGGCCCCAGTCGTCGAGCTTCTCCGCGACGGCGGCGCGTATCCGGGCTACGGCGGCGGGGTCGAGCGGAACGTCCCATTCGGCAATCTGGTCGGCGGAAAGCGCGCGGGTGCGGGCGATGAGCAGTGCTACGTCGTCCTTGGCCTGGGTGGGAAGGAGCGCGTCGAGCACCGCCCGGCAGTGCTGTTCCGGCGAGCGGCCGGGATGGGCGAGGGCCCGGCGGAGCAGCTCCATCCCCACATCGATGTCCCGGGTGCGGTCCTCGATCAGCCCGTCGGTGTAGAGGACCAGCTGGGCACCGACGGCCAGATCCAGTTCGGCGGTCTTGAACGGCATGCCGCCGAGCCCCAGCGGCGGCCCGGCAGGAAGCTCGGGGAACTCCACGCTGCCGTCGGGGTGGACCAGCGCCGGGAGATGATGTCCGGCGCGGGCCATGGTGCAGTGCCGGGCGACCGGATCGTAGATCGCGTACAGGCACGTGGCTCCCACGATGCCTGCACCGACGTCCGCGCTCCCCTCTTCCTTGTCGATGCGGTCCACGAGGTCGTCGAGGTGGCCGAGGAGTTCATCGGGCGGCAGATCGAGCGTGGAGAAGTTGTGCACCGCGGTACGTAGCCGTCCCATGGTGGCGGCGGCGTGCAGCCCGTGGCCGACGACGTCGCCGACGACCAACGCGACACGGTTGCCCGACAGCGGAATCACATCGAACCAGTCACCGCTGACCCCGGACTGTGCGGGCAGATAGCGGTGGGCGACATCCAGGGCGTTCTGTTCAGGCAGAGCGCGCGGCAGCAGGCTGCGTTGCAACATCACCGCGAGGGCGTGTTCGCGGGTGTACCGGCGTGCGTTGTCGATGCTGACCGCGGCACGGGCGACCAGTTCCTCGGCGAGCGACCGGTCCTCCTCGTCGAACGCTCCGGCCTCCCGTGAGCGCCAGAAGTTGGCCAGGCCCAGAACCACGCCCCGCGCCTGCAGCGGCGTCGTGAGGAGTGAGTGGATTCCGTAGTCGACGACGTTGCCTGTCCGCTCCGGGTCCTGAGCACGCCATTCGGGTGCGGAGGACAGATCGCGCACCACCACCGACCGGCCGGTGGCGAATCCGCGTGCCTGAGGCGTGGAGGGAAGAAAGGTGATGAGCGCGCCGCACGGGTAGAGGGGGTGGTCGTCCCGGATGCCGCTGACGGCGGTGCGGCGCAGGCCGACAGCCGTGCCGGTCGGCTCCTCCCCGTGCAGGACGGGGGCGGCGAGGTCGACCGTGACGAAGTCCGCGAACCGGGGTACGGCCGTCTCGGCCAGTTCCTCGGCCGTGCGCGTCACGTCCAGGGTGGTGCCGATGCCCACCCCCGCGTCGTACAGCAGCCTGAGGCGTTCGTTCGTCGTTTCCACCTTGCCCGTCAGTGCCAGGAGCTGGGTGGAGTCGCGGAGGGTCGCCACCGTTCCCAGGGGGCTTCCGTTACGGGCGGTGCGCCGCTGGTTCACCACCAGCATGCGATCCCCGGCCAAGTACATCTCGTCCGTGGCCACGCGACCGGAGACAAGCAGCTCCGCCGTGGCCGGGTCGAGGCTCTTCAGTTCCTTGACGGGGCGACCCAGGGCGTCGGGCGGCAGATCGAGAAGCCGTTCGGCCTCGTCGTTCGCCAGCAGCAGCCGACCGTCGTGTCCGACGATGAGCACCCCTTCCCGGACGGCGTGGAGCACCGCGTCATGGTGCTCGTACATGCGGGTCATCTGGGCGGGATCGAGCCCGTGGGTCTGCCTTCGCAGCCGCTTGGCCACCAGGGCCGCCCCGCCCGTGGCCAGGCCGAGCGCGGCGGCCCCGCTGACGAAGATGAACATCAGCTGCTTGTCGACCGCGTTGGAGATGTTCTCGACCTTGAGACCGGCCGCCACCAGGCCCACGACGGTCTTGTCGGGGGCGTTGACGGGGACAATCGCCTGGACTTCATGGCCAAGGGGCCCCTGGACGTTCTCCACGTGGACGTGGCCCGCCAGCGCAGGCTTGATGGTGCCGACGAACTGCTTTCCGATGAGCTCCGGACGAGGGTGTGTGTAACGAGTCCCATGTGCGTCCGTCACCACGATGAAGTCGACGCCGGCCAGTTTCCGCGCCACCTCGGTGAGCGGCTGCAGCACTTTGGAGGGATCGGGAGACTGGATCGCCTGCACAATCCCCGGCGAGTGCGCGAAAGTCTCTGCCGCAGCCACCGAGCGGCGCTCCGCCTCCGTCTCGGCATCATGGAACGACTGGAGAACCAGTGCCACTACCGCGCCCGCCACAAGCAGGACAATGACCACCGCCTGCAGGATGAACACCTGCCCGGCTACGCTTCGCGGTCCTTTGCCACTCAGTGACCGAGCCGATCCGCTCCGGGATCGGTCGGAATGGTCGACCATGTCGACATTCCTAACACTTTCTAGCTATGTATGCCCATTGGGTAACCTATCGTCTACTTTCCGTCGATCGATGCAACACAGCCTCGGCTTCGCACAGTGGATGCCATGCGATGTACGGGACATGTGGAGACACTCCGGTCGGCGGTGACGAGATCTGGCTCGGGCTCTGCTTCCATCGTGCGCCACCGGGTGGGCTCCCGCGGACCCGACGGGCACGCGCGACACGTACACCGTCGACGGCGCGTTGCCGGCCATGCCGCCACCGTGGCCGCTCAGCCGCACGACGCGCCTCGCGCGGGGCCGGTACGTGTGCGGCGACCACAGGGCGACCGGTTCCGTACAGGGCGCGCTCGTGTCCGGCGCACGGGCCGCCCGACAGGTCCTTGCCGACCTCGCGGGAGGCACGGGCTTACGCTGACCCGGGCGCACTCCGAATGGTGGACAGACGCAGCTGCGGGCTGCCCAGCCACTCCAGCACGCGGCGGAGTCCTCGTCGGGTTCCACCGGTGCCGTGGCCGCCGCCCCGCAGGGCGACATGGCCGAATACGGCGCTCCCAAGGCCGCCCTCGGTGCACGGCTCATCGCCCTGCGGCGCGAACAGCGGCGACGCGGGGTGCGCGTGGCGGACGCGCGCCTCGGCCATCGCGACACCGAAACGCCTCAACCGGTGCGCCGTACGGCCTTCCTGCGGAATCATGGGCCACAACTTGAGGGGAACGAGGGGGGCGCGTGGCGCAGGTAGTAGTGGTTCACGGAGTGGGGCAGCAGTACCTCGGACGACGGACCCTGCGCGAACCCGTCGCCGCCGCGCTCGCCGACGGAGTCGAGCTGGCCGTCGCCGCCGGCGACATCACCGGCCGCACCCCGGCCCCCCACGACATCGACGTCGCCTTCTACGGAGACGTCTTCCGCGCCCCCGGTACCAAGGGCGAGCCACCCGCACCGCGCTCCGCCGCCGACCTGACCGACCCGTACGAACAAGCCCTCCTCGAGGCCTGGGCGGCCGCCGCGTCGCAGCTGACAGGCCCGTCTCCCGCCGGTACCAAGGCACCCACCCCGCGCACCCTTCAGCGCGCCATGAACACCCTGCTGCGCTCGCCCTTCCTGCCCGGTCCGGTGGCCGAACGATTCCTCCTGGGAGTCCTGCGCCAAGTGCGCCGCTACTTCACCGACGACGCCGTGCGCGCCCGAGCAGCCGATGCTGTCAGCGCCCGTATCGGCCCCGACACCAGGGTGCTCGTCGGCCACTCGCTGGGTTCCGTCGTCGCGTACGAGGCCTTGACCGCCCATCCCGAATGGCCCGTGCGCACCCTGGTGACCCTCGGCTCCCCGCTCGGCATGCCCTCCCTCGTATTCGACCGCCTGCGCCCCGCTCCCGCCGCGGGCCGCGGACAGTGGCCCGGTGGCCTGGAGCGGTGGACCAACCTCACCGACCGGCACGACGTCGTCGCCTCCGTCAAGGACCTGGCCCCGCTGTTCGGCCCCCGCCGCCCCGGCCCCGTCCCCACCGGCCGTGCGTCTGCCGCCCCGCAGCCGGCCGTCGCCCCGAACGGTCCCGCACTCCACGACATCCCCGTCGACAACGGTTGGAAAGTGCACGACCTGCTGCGTCACCTCACTGCCCGCGAGACGGGCGCGGCGATCGGCTCGGGCCTCGCGGAGACCTGATGAACGACGCCACACCACGACGCTATGCCCTGGCCTTCGGCACCGCGCACTACACCCACGACGAACTCCCCGGGCTACCGGGCGTCGCCAAGGACCTGCCCACCGTCCTCGGCGCCCTCGCGCCCCTCGGCTACGAACCGGCACCCGTCTTCCCCCGCGGCAGGCTCGACCCGCGCACCCCCGAGGACGTCGTCCGGCCCCTGCTGCGCTGGCTCACCGACGGCATCGGCGACGGCGACACCCTTCTCCTCTACTACAGCGGCCACGGCCAGGAGGAGGGCGGAGCGCACTATTTGATGTGCTCCGACTCGGATCCGGGCCCTGCCGAAGTACGGCTCAGTGCCCTGGCCGCCCACCATCTTGTGGAACTTCCCGTGCTCAAGGGCGTCCGCCGTCTGCTGCTCGTCCTCGACGCCTGCTATGCGGGCCAGGGCGCGGTCGACGCCCTGGCACACGCCGTACGGTCCAAGCTCGCCCTCGCCCACGCACCCGGCGCCGACCACCGCTTCCTGCAGTCCTTCGGTGTCCTCAGCGCCGCCCGGATCACCGAGCAGGCCCACGACGGCGCCTTCAGCGCCGCACTCGCCCACGTCCTGACCGACGAGGCCCGCCTCGGCCGCCGCGCCAGCCACATCAGCCTGCCCGAACTCGTCCGCGCCCTGAACGCGGAATTCCGGCGACGCGGCGTCGACCAGCGCGCCGACTGGGCCCAGTTGTGCGACGACACCGTCGATGGCGATCTCACCACCGGCTTCTTCCTCAACCCTGCCTACATACCGCAACTGCGCACCGAGGGACGCGACTTCGACGTGGCCGAACAGCGCCACTTCGTCCGCCGCCTCGGCCTCAGAACCGCATGCGAAATCGCCGAACAGCACCGCCGCCGTGCCGACCTCGTCGAGCATTTCTCCCCGCGTGGCACCGGACGGGAGACGGTCAAGGAGGTCGGCCACTACTTCACCGGCCGGACCCGCGCCCTGCGACGGCTCGCCGGCTGGCTGCGCGGGGAGAACGACCAGGAGACCCGCGTCTTCGTCGTCACCGGGCCGCCCGGAGTCGGCAAATCCGCCGTCCTCGGCCGCCTCGTCGCCCGGTCCGACCCGAGCGTGCGCGACAGCATCCCGGCCGACACCGTCTCCCCGGGCACGGAACTGCCGCCCGGGATCATCACCGTCGCCGTGCATGCACGCGCCCTGACCCTCGCCCAGGTCACCGCTGCTCTCGCCACCGCCGTCGAGGCAGAGGAGCCGACCGAGGCCGGACTGCGCGAACGCCTCGCCTCCCTCGACGCCGTCGCCACCGTGGTCGTCGACGCGCTCGACGAGTCCGGATCCGCCTACGACGAGGAGCGCCGCATCGCCCGCTTCCTCGCTCGTCTGGCCGACGAATCGCCCCGGCTGCGCCTCCTGATCGGCACCCGGCCGCACATCGTCGGCGCCGTCACCGGCACGGCGCACAGCGCACAGGTCATGGACCTCTCCGCCCCCGCGTGGACGGACCTCGGCGACCTCGCCGTCTACTCCGAGCGGCTGCTGCGCGCCCCGCACGGTCCCGGCAGCGGCACCGACCTCCCCGACGCCTATATCACCCGCACCGCCGCGGACATCGCCCGCGCCAGCCACCCCCTCTACCTCGTGGCACGACTCGTCGCCCGCGCGACTGCCTCCTGCGCCGCGCACGAGGCCATCCCCTCCGACGCCCTTCCCACGCCCGACCCCTCAGGCAGCCCCGCGGCCACGATCGGCCGGGCCTTCCGCTGGGCTCTTGCCCAGCAGCTCAACGCCCAAGAGGCCGCCCGTGTCCGGGATCTGCTGCTGCCCCTGGCCTACGCCGAGGGCCAGGGCATGCCTCTGCCGCACATCTGGGCAGCGCTCGCGGCACCCCTTCCGCACCGGACGGGACCGACCGCCGAACGGCTGCTCGGCCTGCTGCACAGCGATGCCGTCGGCCCGTACGTCGTCGAGACCGTCGACGAGGACGGCCGTTCCGTCTACCGGCTCTACCACCAGGCCCTCGCCGACGACCTCCGCCACGACGCGCCCCACGGCGTGGAGGACCACTGGTACCGAAGGCTCCTGGGCACCGTCCCGCGCACCGCCGACGGCACCCGGCTGTGGCGCCAGGCCGACCCGTACGTGCTGCGCCACCTGCCGGCGACCGCAGCCGCGGCCGGCACCCTCGACGAACTGGTGACCGACGCCGAGTTCCTGGTCCACGCACACCCCCAGGGGCTGGCCCCGGTCCTGCGCGGGCTGCGCTCCGAGGACGCGCGACTGGCCGCGACCGTCTACCGTGACCATCTGGACCGGCACCGGCACCTGCGTCCCGAGGACCGTCGCCACATTCTCGGCTGCGACGCCGCTCGCCACCGGCACACCGCCCTGCTCGGCGCACTCAACGCCGGCGGCCGGGCCGGTCGCTGGAAACCGGTCTGGGCCGCGGCCGGCCATTCCCCGGCCACCCTGTCCGTTCAGCCGGTCGCGGATGGCCCCGGCAGCCCCGTCGTCGCCGTCGGCTCCGCCGCTACCGGAGGACGAGGCACAGTCGTCGGGGCCGACGGCCCGGAGATACGCGCCTGGGACATCTCGACAGGCCGACCGCTCGATCTGCCCATCCACGCCGCGCCGGAACGCGTCACGGCCCTGACCTCCACCACGCTCCACGGCCACGACCTCCTCGTCTCCGGCACCGCGTCAGGTGCCGTTCGTGTCCATGACCTCACCACCGGCCTCACCAGCAGTACCGCCTCGGCGTACGAGCGTCCGGCGCCCGTGACCGGCCTCGTCCCACTCGACCTGCGCCGCCGCCGGGTCGTAGTGAGCGCCGCCGAGGACGGCGTCCTTCGAGCCTGGGACCTCGCCGACGCGACCCCGCTGCCGCACCGCCTCCTCCTTCAGGAAGGCTGTCCCGGCGGCCTGGCGACCGCCATCGTGGGCGCGAACCCCACAGCGACGCCCCGGGCCACGGTGCTGGAGCGGGCCGTGGTCGTCGCCGGGGACCACAAGGGCAGCCTGCATCTCTGGGACCCGGCCGACGGAGAAACCGTCAGCTCCGCCCCCCAGCCGCGCCGTCCGCCGTTGTACGCGGTCGGCTGCGCCGTCGTGCACGGGCTGCCGGTCGCTGTCACCGCCGACCGGGACGCCGTACGCATGTGGTCCCTGCGCAGCCTGCGCCCACGCGAAGTGCACGCGTTCGTCCCGCCGTCACCCGCCACGACCATCTCCTGCATCGAGCTCCGCGGGCGGCCCACCGCTGTCTTAGGCTGCGCCAACGGCTCGCTGCACCTGCTCGACCTGATGACCCGTCGCCTGATCGCCTCGTCCACACCCCGGCAACCGATCGGCGCCACCTCCCTGAGAAGACCCGCGAACACGGGACACGTCACCGCGCTCCACACCTTCGCCTCCGGCGGCGCCGCCACCGCCGTCACCGGCGCGGCCGACGGGTCCGTGCACCTGTGGGACCTGGCTTCGCCGCCCGGCGGTCCCAGCGGCGGCCACACCGATGCCATCGCTGCCGTCACCTGCGTACGCCACCGCGGCGGACTCGTGGTGGTGACGGCGGGCAACGACACGACCCTACGGCTCTGGGACATGGACACCGGCGCCCCTGCCGCGCCCCAAGTCACCGATGCCGTCAGCACGTTCACGGGTGTCACGTCCGCCACTGCCGACGACCGCACCCTCGTCCTGACCCACGCCGTCAACCGACCCGCCGAGGTATGGGACCTGGCGAGCGGCACCCCCATGGACCGGCACCGGCCGCGCTGGGCCACGGCAGCCGCGGTGGGCCACCACGAGGGTCGGCCGGTCGCTGTCACAGCCGACCACACCCACCGCATCCAGGTGTGGGACATGGTCTCCGGCACCGGCCTGTATGACCTGCCAGGACACACAGGCCCGGTCACGGCTCTGGCCTGCGCGCCGCCGGACGGTCCGCTGACCGTCGTCTCCGCCCAGGCGGACGGATCGGTACGGCTGTGGCGGCCCTTCGGCGAGAACAGCTTCGATGTCCAGGTCCTGCACGGCACGCCACCCGCCACAGCGCTGGCCTGCGTCAGCTCCGGTGGGCGCCCCCTCGCGCTCACCGCCTTCGGCGACGGCTCGGTGCGTGCCTGGGACGGCACGCGCGACACGGTCGTCGCGCACCACCCCGCCGGGGTCACGGCCCTTGCCGCCGCATTCCTCGACGGCCGTCTGCTCGTGGCCACGGGGGACGACGGGGGCCGGGTGGCCGTCTGGGAAACCGACGGCGACCCATGGCCGCCCCGCCTCGCCGACATCCCCGTCGATACCTTCACCGTGCCCGATCCGGCCAGGATCAACGCCCTGGAATTCACCCCCGACGGCCGCCTCGTGCTGTGCGCGAACAGGGACGTCTACTCCTTCCGCGCCGACTCGACCGAGCCTCGCACCGGGTGACCGTCACCACCTTGTCGCAGCCGGCGGCAAGGACGTGATTGCGCAGGCACGGGCCGGGTGCGATTGCGGGGCAGCGGACGCGGCCCGACCGGGTGGTTCAGCGGGCTTCCGGAGCAGCCTCAGCGGCCGGGGCACGGCGACGGACCGGTCCGGATCCGGTGCATCGCCGCTCGGAGATCGAGGAAGGCTCGTGAGCCACATGATCGGCGTCGACTCTCCGCCATGGCGAAAACACGACACACGGTGACTGTTGCCCTTGGGGGGCCGGTCGCATTTGATCGACCGTCGTGTACAGACACTCGATATCCGCAGCGTCCGCGCTGCTTCTCGTCTCGCTCATCCTGCCCGGTGACCTGGCGCACGCGGACTCGGACGACCTGTCCGGCCCGTCGGTGACGCGCATCGTCACCCTCGACAACGCCCCGGCCGCGCAGCAGGCCGCCCCGAAGGACCGGGCAGCGGCACGCCGTACGGTCTCCGATGCGCAGCGGACTGTGGTCGACGCCGCGCACGACGCGGGCATCGCGCTGTCCGTGCAACGCCGTTACCGCAATGTCGTCAACGGTCTCCTCGTCCAGGTGCCCGCCGGTCAGACCGGCCGACTGGCCGAACTCCCCGGAGTGGCCAAGGTCGCCGAGCCGGTGACGTACGAGATGCCCGAGCGGCCCACCCCGGTGCCCAAGGACGTCCTCGCAAAGGCGGTTGCCCAGGCGGGCCATGACGCACGGTCCGGCGATGCGGCCCCCTCGGGCCGTGAAATCGTCACGGCCACGGACCTCACCGGTGTCCCGCAGGCCCATCGTTTGGGTTACACGGGCAAGGGAGTCACCGTCGGCATCATCGACAGCGGCATCGCGTACGACCATCCGGCGCTCGGCGGCGGAGGCTTTCCCAACGCGAAGGTGGTCGGCGGCTACGACTTCGCGGACGAGGACGCCGACCCGTACGACGACAGGTTCGGCCCGGCAGCCGGGCACGGCACCCACGTCGCAGGCATCGTCGCCGGGGACGACGCGCACATCGAGGGTGTCGCCCCGGACGCCACGCTGCGCTCCTACCGGGTGTTCGGTACGAAGAACACCCCGACCGACGCCATCATCCTGGCCGCACTCGACCGGGCCGCCGCCGACGGGGTGGACGTCGTCAACATGAGCCTCGGCTCGACCGGGAACCGCAGCAGCAGCGTGCTGTCGCTCGCCGTGAACCATCTGGTGGACTCCGGCGTTCCCGCCGTCGTCGCCAACGGGAACGGCTACGCCGGTCCGTTCAACGCCGCGGCACCCGCAGTGGCGGACAGGGCCATCGCGGTCGGCAGCACATACAGCAGCCGCTACCCGTTCCTCGCTTTCACACTCGATGACGGTTCGACGGCCCCCGTCCCGTACCTGGACTCCGGGCGGGCACCGGCGGCTCCCGTGACCGGCGCGCACCCGGTGGCCGTCATGGCGTCCAGTTGCACCCCGCTGCCCGCAGGCAGCCTCGACGGCAAGATCGCGCTGTTCGCCCCGTACACCGGCACCGACGTCTTCAACTGCCGGGTGATGGACCTGGCCCGCACCGCCGAGGCCGCGGGTGCGGTCGCCGCGGTCCACTACGACCCGTCGGGCACCCCGGATGCGCTGCCGTTCTCGCCCTGCTGCGGCACCATCGGCATCCCCGTGGTGGGGATCCGCGCACGGGACGCCGAGCGCATCAAGGCCGCTCCGGCCGGGACCGAGCTGACCTGGGGTGCCTACGCCGGCGCGCCGATGACCGCCGACGCCGCCGGGCTGATGGACGCCGGCTCCTCCTGGGGCCCGGGCAACGAACTGGAGTTCAAGCCGGACGTGGCCGCTCCCGGCGGGTACATCCTTTCCGCGCTTCCCCCGGCCCAGGACTGGTACGGCGTCATGTCCGGCACCTCGATGGCGTCCCCGCACGTCGCAGGAGTGGCCGCCCTGCTCCTCCAGGCCCGCCCGGACCTCACCCCGGCCCAGGTGCAGACCGCGCTGCAGAACACCGCCACTCCGCTCGCCATGACCGGTGATCACGAGCGCGGCCGACAGCCTGTCGCCCAGCAGGGCGCCGGCCGGGTCGACGCGGTCGCCGCACTGGCGTCGGTCTCCGGCGACACCGTGACGGCAACGCCGTCCGAGCTCGCCCTGGGCGACCTCGAAGGCCGGGAGCGGACCCGCCGGATCACGGTCCACAATCCGACCGCCCGCCCGGTGACCTACCGAATCGGGCAGAGCGCCGCCGTCTCCGCAGCCCCGCCGTACACCAGCGAGTGGCAGCCCACCGACGCCACGGGCGACGCCCGGGTCGACGGCCAGGACAGCATCACCGTGGCCGCGCACGGCAGCCGTACCGTCACCGTGCACATCAGGCAGCCGCACGGCGTCACCGAAGGAACCCTGTTCGGTGGCTGGGTGGAGTTCACCCGGTCCGGCTCGGCGGCTCCGGAGATCCGGGTGCCGTATCTGGGCATGGCGGGCGACTTCGACGCGGTGTCGGCGATCAACCCCACCTTCACCTCGGTCAACAAGACGCTGGACAATCCGGCACTTCGTCCCGGCTACTTCACCTTCGGCAAGAATGTGCCCACCACCGTCGACCTCACCGACGCGTCCACGGCCAACGACAAGGCCTGGGTCATGCTGTCCCACGGCTTCCCGCTGCTGGAGCGGATGCGGCTCCAGGTCCTCGACGCCCGTGACGAGGTGATCGACACCCCGTATGACGCGTCGTGGGTGACCCGCAATTCCGGCGCGGGTACCGGGATGGCGTTCTACAGCTGGGACGCCACGCGTACTGACGGCACCCCGGCGCCCGCCGGTACATATCGGCTGCGCCTCGTCTTCGACAAGGCGCTCGGCGACCCGCAGAAGTCACCGGGCACCCAGATCTGGACCTCCCCGGAGGTCACCCTGGTCCGCTGACCACAGGGCCGGCTCACGTCACACCGGCTCGGCGAAAAGCCGGTGGACCTGCCCGGCGGGGCAGGTCCACCGGCCGCCGCGGTTTCGACGGTTCCGGTTGCACCGTCCGGGCCCTGCGGTCGGGTGCGCCCGGCCGAGCTGCAAGAATCCGGCGGAACACACGGACCGGAGGGTGGCTTTGGCACTGGAGGATCTCGGGCTCGGCGCCTGCGAGGAGTCCGTATACAGGGTACTGATCGAGCGGCCCTCGGCCTCGGTCGCCGAGGTGGCCGCGGCGGCGGCCGTCCCCGACGCGGAAGTCGTGGACGCATTGAACTCGCTCGCCGCTCGCGCTCTGGTCAACAGGCGTCCCGGAAGCGGCCATTATGTCGCCGCGCCGCCGTCGGTCGCGCTCGGCACGGAACTGACCGATCGCCGCATCCGCCTCCATCGTGCGGAACTCGCGCTCGCCGAGCTGGTCGAGACCTACCGGACCGGGTCCATGGGACGCGCGCAGCGCGATCTCGTGGAGGTCGTCGAGGGGCGCGATGCCGTGCGTCAGCGGTACCTCCAGCTCCAGCTCTCCTCCCGGCACGCCATCGACACGTTCGTCACCGGCGACGTCCAGGTGGTCGGCCCGGAGAACACCGAGGAGCCGACCGTGCTGTCGCGCGGCCTGCACGTGCGCGCCGTCATCGATCAGTCGTTCCTGGGCGAACCGAGCGCGGCCGACAATGTGGACGAGTCGCTCGCCCGGGGCATGCGGATCCGGACGGTCGACGGGGTGCCGCTCAAGCTCATCGTCTGCGACGGCGAGACGGCGATGCTCCCGCTGCGCGGCTCCGGCAGCGAGGTCGACCCCAGCCTCGTCCTGCGCGGCGGACTCGCCAACGTTGCCCAGGCACTCTTCGACGCCGTGTGGGAACGGGCCCGCCCCTACGGCGAACCGCACCACGGGATCGATGCCATGGACACCCGCATACTGCGCCTTCTGCTCGCCGGTCTCACCGACCATGCGGTGGCCGCGCAGGTGGACATGTCGGCGCGCACCGTGCAGCGGCGCATCCAGGGGCTGATGGTCCAGGCCGGGGCGACCACCCGCATCCAGCTCGGCTGGTACGCCCGCCACCACGGCTGGGCGTAACGGCCTCCCCCACGACAGGGAGTGGGGGAGGCCGTAAGGCGAGTCCGTGCTCCGCGTCCGTCGCTGACGAGTCTCCGCCACGGCAGGTAACCGCAACGTCGAACGGAGGCAGGCGAGTTGCTGCCACGGAAAATCTTCACAGCACCCGGAACCACCCATTCACCGGGTGCGCGGAGGAGAGACATCCACGAGCGGAGCATCAGCGAGGCGAAGGTCCCGGCTGCCGGCAGCCGGACTGTCGCTCGCACTGCTGCCGGCCGGGCAGGCCGTCACGGCCGGGGCAATGGGGACGGCGGGGGCGGGCACCGACCGTGCCGCGTCGTCCGGCCTTCCCGAACCGTCAGATGCGTTTCGGTCGACTGACATGAAGGGTCAGAGGCTCGGACTGCGATGGGTGGGGCGGCCGTCGAGGACGGTGAGCACCACAGGGAGTTCGGGCAGATCGGTGGCGGGAGTGGTGAGGGGGTTGTCCGCGAAGACCGTGAGGTCGGCGCGGTGGCCGACGGCGAGCCGGCCGGCCTCGTGTTCCTCGCCCGCCGCGTAGGCCGGGTTGATGGTCATGGACTGGAGGGCTTCCAGGGCGGTCAGTGCCTGGTCGGGGCCGTGCGGAGGCTGGGTGAGATCGCGGCTGGGGCGGCGGTGGCGGGCTCCCGCCATGACGGCCAGCGGGGGATAGGGAGCGATCGGCCAGTCGGAGCCGAGGACGACGGTGGCGCCGGAGTCCCAGAGATCGCGACAGCGCCAGGCGTGGGAGGCGCGCTCCTCGCCGAGGCGGCGGGACCAGTTGTCGGTGTGGTCGGCCCGGGTGAAGTCGCAGCAGTGGGTGGGCTGCATGGAGGCCACGACGCCGAGCTCGGCGAAGCGGCGCAGGGTGTCGTCGGGCACGGTCTCGATGTGCTCGATCCGGTGCCTGACCACGCGGTCGCCCGCGGCCAGGGCCTTGTCGACGGAGTCGAGGACGTGCCGGACGGCCGCGTCACCGATGGCGTGGGTGGCGGTGGGGACCCCGGCCCGGTGGAGCTCGCCGACGATGCGGGTGTAGGCATCGGGGTCGGGCCAGAAGGCGTGCGTGGACTCGCCGTGGCAGTCGGGGCGTTCCAGCCAGGCAGTGCCGTTGTCGATGGTGCCGTCCATGAAGAGCTTGACGCCCTCGGTGCGCCAGAGCCCGCCCCCGGTGCCCTGATCCTCGATGAGGGCGCGCAACGCGTCGGCGTCGGTACCGGGCTGGCACCAGGGCGCGACCCGCAGCCGCAGCGGCAGCTCGCCGGCCGCGTCGAGGTCGGTGTAGAGCGCGAGGCTGTCGCCGTTGGCGTCCATGGCGTGACCGCCGGTGAGACCGGCGGCGGCCATGCTCCGCAGCGCGGCGGCGAGGCGGGCCCGGCGCTCCGCGTGCGTGGGCTGGGGGGCCGCGCGCTCCACGAGTTCGCAGGCGGCGTCCTCAAGCAGCAGGCCCGTCGGCCGGCCCGCCTCGTCGCAGACGACCTCGGCGGCCTGGTCGAACCTGCGCGGCCCGTCGACGCCGGCGAGTTCGAGCGCGCGGGGGCTGGCCAGCATGGAATGGGCATCGAAGAGCTGGAGGAGGGCCGGAACGTCGTCCAGTACGGGGGCGAGGGCGGCAGCCTCGATGGGCCGGTCCCCGAAGACGTTCGGGTCCAGACCCCACCCGTGCAGCCAGGCTCCGGGCGCGAGGGTCCGGACCTCACGGGCCAGGGCTTCGCGCACCTCCTCCAGGCCGGTGCAGCCCGACAGGTCCAGTCCCTGGGTCAGTTCGGCCCCGGAGACCGGGTGAAGATGCCCGTCGACCAGGCCGGGAGTCACCACGGCCCCTTTCAGGTCGATCACCGTGGTCGAGGAGTCTGCCAGCGAACGTATCCGCCGGTCGTCACCGAGGGCGGCGATACGCCCTCCGGACACGGCCAGGGCGGTGTCCGGCAGCAGTTCGCCGGTGACCGGGTCGAGCAGCCGGGCTGAGAGCAGGACGAGACGGGTGCGCACTGTGGCTCCTTGAAGGGCTGGTCAGGTCGGGTTGGCCGGCTGCCCGGCAGCTGGAAGGTCGTCGCCGGTCGCCGCGGGCGCGCCGACCGGGCCCGTACCGAGTTCGTCGGCGAGGCGGGTGAGCATGCCGCTCGGCAGGCCGAGTTCGCGTTCCGCGATGGCGACGGCCATGCGCATCACCGCGGGCGGACGGTTGCTGGTGTCGGTGTTCGCGTGGGCACCGAGGCCGTCGATCACCACCAGGATCTGAATGGTCGTCACATAGGGGTCGTCCGTGCGGAACTCGCCCCGCGCGACGCCCTCGCGGATGAGGCCTTCGAGCCGTCCGCGCCAGGCCTCCTCCTGCGTGCCGACCCGGTCCCGCAGGACGGGCCGGTAGCGGCTCAGGTGCCGGGCGTTGATCCAGAGGCGGCTGATGTCGTCGTAGGCCTCTCCTGTTGCGTGAGCGAAGAAGCGTGCGAGGTGCTGGACGGGGGTCCCGTCGGGCCTGTCCGCCGGGACGAGGCGGTCGATTTCGGCGCTCGCGGCGCTGCCGAATGCCTCGCCGACGAGGTCTTCCACCGCTGGAAAGTAGTGGCTGATCAGCCCCGGACGGACGTCGAGCTCTTCGCCGATCCGCCGCAGAGTGATGCACTCCAGCCCTTCTGTCAGGGCGACGGTGGCGGCCGCGTCGACGATTTCCGCACGTCGGTCCGCCGGTGATTTTCGAATTCGTTTGCGCTGGACGCTTGACGGCATACCCGCGATGTTATTGAGTGTGCGACCAATAAGCAAGCAGGTGGGTACGCCCAGCACTCGGAGGGCTCAATGGCTTCCACGATTTCCGACCCGAACACAGGCGCTGACGACGGGCTGACGTCCTCGGACCGGTCGAGCCGCATCGAGGTCCACGGAATCGACCACATTCCCGAGCGGGAACGCCACGGCCGTGCGCGGGAGCTGTTCGCCGTCTGGGCGGCGGCGAACGTCAACTACCTGAGCCTGGTGGTCGGCGGCGCGCTGATACTCATGGGCCTGAGCCTGTGGCAGGCCCTCGCCGTGATCGTGGTGGGCAACCTGTTCTGGGTGCCGGTCGGCCTGCTGGCCGTCTCGGGCCCGGCCTCGGGGACACCGAGCGAAGTGATCATGCGTGCGATGTTCGGCGTCCGCGGCAACCGGGTGAACATCGCGGTCACCGGCTGGGTGATCTGTATCTGCTACATCGCCCTCAACCTGGCGGCGGCCGCGCTCGCCGCCTTCTCCCTCGTGGAGAAGGCCGGCATCACGCCGAACACGGGCGTCAAGACCGTAGTCGTGGTGGGTATTGCCACGCTCACGCTGGCCATCAGCGTCTACGGCCACGCCACGATCATGAAGCTCTACCTCCCGATCACCGTGGTCCTCACCGCGGCGTTCGCTGTCGTGGCCTTCAGCGTGCTCGGGCACGCGGACTTCGGCTACGAGCCCGCCGAGCCGCTGACCGGCGGCAGCCTGTGGGCGGCCCTCGCGGGCGGCGTCACGCTCATCGCCTCGGGCCCGCTCTCGTACACCAACAGTGCCGACTTCTCCCGCTACCTTCCCCGGGCGACATCCCCCAAGGCGATCGTGGGCTGGACCGCGCTCGGCGGCTTCCTGCCCAGTGTCGTCGTCACCGCACTGGGCGCGTTCGCCGCGACCGCGGTCGACATGACCGATCCGCAGACCGCGCTGGAGACGATCCTGCCCGCCTGGTTCACCCCCGTCTTCCTGCTCGCCCTGGTGCTGGGGACGATCGCCATCAACGCCATGACCGCCTACAGCTCCGGACTCGCCCTCCAGGCCGTCGGTGTCCGCATCCGCCGCTCCCTCAGTGTCATCGTCGACGGAGTCGTCGGTGTCGCCCTGACCCTGTACGCGCTGCTCGTGTCCAACTTCCTCGACACGGTCAGCAACGTCCTTCAGCTGACCGTGGTCCTGCTCGGCCCGAGCATGGCCATCTACGCCACTGACATCCTGCTGCGCCGCAACCGCTATGACGGCCCCGGGCTGACCGACGAGACCTCCGACAGCCCGTTCTGGTTCACCGCCGGCGTCAACTGGTCGGGCGCCCTCGCGCTCACGGCAGGCACCGCAGCGGCGGCCCTCTGCGTGAACACCGTCTACGCCGGCCCGCTCGCCCGCGCCCTGGACGGAGTTGACCTCGCTCTGCCTGTCGGTATCGCCGTGGCGTCGGCGGTCTACGCGGTCATGATGCGGCGCTCCCGCTCCGCGCCCGGCACGGAGATGCGGGCATGAGCCGACGGTCGAGGGAGCCCCTTCCGCACGTGGATCTTCGACCCCCCGCGCACTCCGGCGAACAGCATGGGCGGCCGGACACGTCCCGGCCCGACCGCCCCCGGGGTCGGCGTCCGAGCCGGGGCACGCGGGCCCATCCCCCGCAGGCGGTCGGTCCGTTGGTGCCTATTCGAACCGGGCGGTGTCGCCTGCTCCTCGGCGCACGATCGTGGCCTCGCCTTCGGAGAAGTCGATGACCGTCGTCGGTTCGGTGCCGCAGTCACCCGAGTCGACCACCGCGTCCACCTCGTGGTCGAGCCGCTCCTTGATCTCCCAGCCCTGTGTCATCGGCTCGTCCTCGTCGGGCAGGAGCAGGGTGCTGGAGAGCAGCGGCTCACCCAGCTCGGAGAGCAGGGCCTGGGTGACCACATGGTCGGGAATACGGACTCCGACCGTCTTCTTCTTCGGATGCAGCAGCTGACGCGGCACCTCCTTCGTCGCCGGGAGGATGAAGGTGTAGCTCCCGGGCGTGGCTGCCTTGATCGCGCGGAACACGTCGTTGTCGACGTGCACGAACTGACCCAGCTGTGCGAAGTCCTGGCACACGAGGGTGAAGTGGTGACGATCGTCGAGGTTCCGGATCGAACGGATCCGGCCGATGCCGTCTCGGTTGCCCAGCTGGCATCCCAGTGCGTAGCAGGAGTCCGTCGGGTACGCGACGAGCGCACCGGAGCGGATGGTGTCAGCCACCGTGCTGATGGTGCGCCGCTGAGGATTTTCGGGGTGCACGTCGAAGTACTTCGCCATTCTTCGAGCTTATGTGATCCGGACTGCCGTGGTGAGGAACAGGAGCGACGACAAGGAAGAAGGGCGATTGATCCCCTGGTCCTGGCCCGGGTCGCGAAGCAGACGAGCGAACGGACTTCTCCCGAGTCCGTCTGCGCACGCTCGCCATCCGGCAGCAGGCGCCGGTCCACCTGCGCGTGCGCGCGCGTACGTTCACCGCAACCGATCCGCGGGCACCTGCGGACGAGACCCGGGCAGGTCGTCGGCTCATCGTTGACGGCGACACCGTCAATGTGTTCCAGGTGGAACGGGAGAATCCCGTGTGTTGCCCCGTCAACATCCAACGCCGGACTGCCGGGCGGCCGGCACCGTCATCCCGGTCGACGACATGGCGATCAACCACCTGCCCGTCCTCATTTCCGGCTCGTGGCCCCGGCCGTTCCGCCAGGGCCACGAGGGAGTGGTTCCGACGGACGCGATACGGCGCTTCACCCGGGTCGGCGACCGCGTTGCGCGGTGGATCGTCGGGTGAAACGGCTCAGGTCCCCGGCAGCAGCGGCAGTCCTGCCACCGCACGTCATGTGCGGCGGCAGCGAGGCCACCCACCGCGCCGTTGCCGGTACCGTCCCTTTTCAGGCGCCCGCCGACGACTGGGCCTCCGCCGCCGCGCGGTACAGCCGGCGCAGCCGGACCACGCCCAGGTCGTGCTGGTACAGGTTCTCCCGCTGGTCGGCGTCGGTCGGCATGGCCTCCAGCATCACGCGGTCCTGCTCCAGGACTTCCCAATGGCGCTTCTCGATCAGGGTCTTGTACAGGAAACGCCAGGACGCGCGCTGCCAGTCCTCGACGCGGCGGTAACGCCAGAAGAAGACGCCCGTGCGCTGTTCGTCCACCGGGCAGACCATGCCCACGATGCCGAACGGTCCGCCGGGGCCGGCCGACGGCGGGTACGGGATGGACAGGTCGACCCAGTCCACGCCGGTGCGGCACAGTTCCACCCAGTCGAAGTTGACGCCTCGCTGGTCGGTCTTCTCGAAGAAGTAGCCGCGACCGGTCTCCCGGATGCGGAACTTGGCTGTCGTGTCTCCGTCGAACATCGTGTGCGACTCGTGGTGCAGAAACGCACCGTGCATCGGGTCGAGCAGGTTCTCCACGGCGTACCGCCACGGCACGTTCCATTCGGCGTAGCACAGGAACGCGTCCACCCCGGGGTCCGTCAGCGGCTCGGGCAGCGTCAGCGCCGCCGGCTCCGGGTGCTCCTCGTCACCGAAGTAGGCGAGGATCGCGCCCGCGACCTCGCGCACCGGCAGCGAGGCGACCAGCTTCTTGCCCTCCAGGCTGCAGCCGGGCAGTCCGGGGACGGAAGAGACCGTGCCGTCGGTCCGGACCTCCACGCCGTGGTACCAGCAGGCGACCCGGTCACCGAGGTGCTTGCCGAGCGAGAGCGGCGCGCCGCGGTGCGGGCAGCGGTCCGCGAGCATCGACAGAGTGCCGTCGGAGCGGCGGAACAGCAGCCACTGCTCCCCGAGCGCGGTCACCTTGCGCATCGCGCCCGGGGCGACGAAGTGCGAGGGGACGACGGCGTGCCACTGGTTGCGCAGACCGGTGGCGTAGATGTGGTCCGCGGTGGCGGAGGACGACAGCGTCATGGTCAGGCTCCCAGTCGGTTCATCTCGGCGCGGAAGGATTCCTCGGTCCACGGCGTGCCGTCGGCGGCGTGGACCTGACGGGCGTTGAGCCCGCGGACCACGTCGGTCAGCTCGTGGCCCTCCTTGGTGAAGACGTCCTCGAGGGTCGCGGCGAGCTTGTACTCGTACGGGGTCGGCTCGTGCGTGCGGGACTGGTGGACGTCCAGGTACGGCCAGGTGTCGGTCACGGTGTCTCCTGAAAGTGCGGGGGAAGGGGTCACAGGTCGAGGACGAGTCGGCCGGAGGCACACCGCGAGACGCAGATCATCATCGTGGCGCCGGCGGCGTGTTCGGCCTCGCTGAGCAGGAAGTCGCGGTGGTCGGGGGTGCCGTCGAGCACCCGGGTCTCGCAGGACCCGCAGATTCCGTCGCGGCACGAGCTCTGCACGCTCAGCCCGGCGCTCTCCACGGCGTCGAGGATCGAGGTGTCCGCGCCGACCGTGACCGTCACCCCGGAGGTGCGGCACTCGACCTCGAACGCCTCGTCGTCACCGGTGCGATCCACGACCGGTGCGGCGAACCGCTCCAGGCGCAGCCGGTCCTGGGGGCAGCGCTCCTCGACGGCCGTGAGCAGCGGTTCGGGTCCGCAGGAGTACACCAGCGTGCCGTCGGGCAGCTCCGCGAGCGCGGCGTCGAGGTCGATGTGGCCCAGCTCGTCCTGCGGGACGAGTGCGATGTCACCGCCGAGCGCCGCGAGTTCCGAAGTGAACGCCATCGAGGCCCGGCCCCTGCCGCCGTAGACCATCCGCCACGAGGTTCCCCGGCGGGCGGCCTCCCGGGCCATCGCCAGCAGCGGGGTGATCCCGATGCCACCGGCGACGAACACATAGGCGTCGGCGTCCTCCAGCGCGAAGTGGTTGCGCGGTTCGGAGACCGTGACCGGCTGCCCGGGACGCAGCTGTGTGTGCACGTATCGCGAACCGCCGTGCGAGGCGGGTTCGTTGAGCACGCCGATGCGGTAGACGTCCGGTGTGTGCGGGTCGCCGCACAGGCTGTACTGGCGGACCTGGCCGCCGACATGGACATCGAGGTGCGCGCCGGGCTTCCAGGCGGGCAGGGGTTTGCCGTCGGGGTGGGTCAGTTCGACGGACAGTACGCCTTCGGCCTCCCACGTCATACGACGGACGATCAGCTGCAGCGAGTTCTCGCTCATGGCCTGTTGCCTCCTTACCGGCAGTACGGGGGCCGGGCTACTGGCCCGGGATCCTCACGGGTGGGGTGAACGGGTTCTTCATCGGGCCCAGTGCCGTCAGATCGACCTCGACGAGGGTCGGTCCGCCCGAGGCGACGGCCTCGTCGAGCACCGGTCCGGCGTGCTCCTCGGCGGCGATCCGCAGATACGGCAGCCCACAGGCGCGTGCCAGCAGTTCGAAGTCGGGGGTGACCAGGTCCACCCCGGACCGGCGCTCGCCGTAACGGTCCTGCATGTTGCGCAGTACGCCGTAGCCGCCGTCGTTGAAGACGATCAGGGTCAGGCGGGGCCGCTCCTGGGCGAGGGTGAGGAGTTCGCCGAGGTGGACGGCGAGTCCGCCGTCGCCGGCGATCACGACGGTGGGCGTGTCGGGCCGGGCGAGCGCGGCGCCGATGCCCATGCCGAGCCCCTGCCCGATGCCTCCGCCGCGCGGGAAGACGTTGTCGCACGGGTCGTACATCTCCAGCAGTCGGTTGCCCCAGCTACTGGACGGGATGGTGACGTCGCGCGCCACGACCGCCTCGCGGGGAAGCGCGGCGCGGATCGCGTCGCAGATCGCGGCCTGCGGGCCGATGCTGTCGTGCAGGGCCGCCCGCACCTCGGTGCGTACGGCGGCGACGCGCTCCGCCCAGCCGGACTCGGCGGGCCGGGCGTGCGGCAGAAGACCGGTCAGGGCGGCGGCCGCATCGCCGTGCAGGGCGTGGGTGGCCGGGTACACGCGGCCGAGCGCGGCCTCGTCGATGTCCACCTGAATGTGCGCGCCGGGGAGCTTCAGCGTGTAGTCGGCGGTCTCGTTCGAACGGAAGTGCGTGCCGATCGTGAGCAGTACGTCCGCGTCGGCGAGCAGTGCACGTCCCGCGGGGGTGGTGGCGAAGTTACCGATGACCTGCTCGTGGTCCTCGGGCACTGCTCCGCGCCCGGAGTTCGAGGTGAGCAGTCCTGCCCCGGTCGCCTCCAGCAGCCGGGCCAGTTCGCCGCGGGCGGTGACGGCGCCGCCACCGGCCCAGATCAGCGGACGGCGCGCCGAGGCCAGGAGGGCTCCGGCGGCAGCCAGCTCATTCGCCGCGGGAGCGGGGACGGCGGGTGCGGGGAGCTCGGTGGGTTCGTCGGTCTGCGTCGCGTACTGGAGGTCGATCGGCCACTCCACGCTTGCCGGACCGCACGGCGCGGTCAGCGTGGCGTGGGCCGCCTCGCGCAGGATCCGGCCCGCCTGCTCCGCGTCCGGCACACTCGCCGCGTACGCCGATACGGCGGTCAGCATGCCGAGCTGATCCTTGGTCTCGTGGATGAAGCCCCGGCCGCTGCCCAGGAATTCGCTCTCCACCTGGCCGGTGATGTGCAGCACGGAGCTGCCCGCGCTCAGGGACTCGATCAGTGATCCGGCTGCGTTGCCCGCCCCCGTGCCGGTCGAGGTCAGTGCGCAGCCGAGGGTGCCGCGGGCCCGCCCGTAGGCGTCGGCGGCGTTCACGGCGGATGCCTCGTGCCGGACGGGGACGAACCGCAGTTCGCGGTCGACGGCCTCGACGAGCGGCAGGTTGTGCACGCTGACGATGCCGAAGACCGTGTCGATGCCGAGTTCGCGGAGGACGGCGACGAGGAGATCGCCTCCGTTGTCGTAACGCATGGTGTCTCCTCAGAGGATGGAGCGGCCGACTCCGCCGCAGACGTCGATGCTGGTGCCGGTGATGTACGAGGCGAGGGGTGAGAGCAGGGCGACGACCGCGTACGCGACTTCCTCGGCCCGGCCGAGGCGGCCCAGCGCGATTCCCCGGTCGGCGGCCAGCTCCGCCTGCCAGTCCTCGTAGGTCATGCCGGAGTCCGCGGCCGCGTGGCGTCGGGTCCACTGGCCGGTGTCGATGAGTCCCAGGCAGACCGAATTGACCCGGATGCCGTCGCCGGCGAGTTCGGCCGACAGGGACTTGGAGAGATTGAGGATGCCGGCGCGGGCGGCGCTCGTCGTGATCAGCCGGGTCTCCGGCTGCTTGGCGAGCACCGCGTTGATGTTGACGATGCTCGCCGCGCCGGAGGCGGCGAGATACGGGCGAACCGCCTGCAGTGGGTTCAGCACCCCGGCGAACTTCAGCTCCAGCTCGTCGCGCCAGTCCTCGGCGGTGGAATCGTCGAGACCCTTCATCCGGGACTGTCCGGCGTTGTTGACGAGTCCGTCGATGCCTCCGAACTCCTCGGCGGTGCGTCGGACGAAGCCGTGCACCGCATCGGCGTCCCGTACGTCGCACACGCCGGTCAGCAGGCGGTCACGTCCGGCGCCGAGCCGAGCGGCCACCTTGGCCAGCCGGTCGGCGTCGCGGCCGCAGGTGGCGACACGGGCGCCTTCGTCGAGGAGGGCGCGGACCGTGGCCAGGCCGACGCCCGAGCTGCCGCCGGTGACCACGATGGTGCGGTCGGCGAGGCCCAGATCCATAACTCGTTTCTCCTGCAGTTCAGTTCATGGTGAAGCCGCCGTTGACGGCGATCACCTGGCCGGTCAGATAGCGGGACTCCTCGCCGAGCAGGAAGGAGACGATCCCCGTGAGGTCGTCGGGCTGCTGCGGCCGGGGGATGGCCCGGTTCATGCGGTAGAGGTCGTGCCGCTCGGCGGGCACGGTCTCGGTCGCCTCGCATTCGGTGAGTCCGGGGGCGACCGCGTTCACGGTGATCCCCCGGTCGCCGAGCTCGCGGGCCATGGCCCGGGTCAGTGCGATGACCGCGCCCTTGGAGGCGATGTAGTGGGCCAGGCGCGGGGATCCGTACAGTGCGGCGTCCGAGGCGATGTTGACGATGCGGCCGGGACCTGCGAAGAGCGGATACAGCGTCTTCGACACCAGCCACGGGCTGCGGGCGTTGACCGTCATCAGCCGGTCCCACACCTCGACGTCGATGTCCTGGAACTCCTTGCCGCCCACGCCGTTGGCGAGCGCCGCGTTGTTGACCAGGCCGTACAGCGTGCCCAGCTCGCGCACGGCGTCGGCCAGCGCGTCCACCGAGGCGGGGTCGGCGACGTCGCAGCGTACGAAGTGTGCGTCGACGCCCTCCGCGCGCAGCTCCGCGACAGCGTGCTCGCCCCGCTCCCGTTCCAGTTCGGCGACGACGACCCGGAAGCCGTCGGCGCCCGCCCGGCGGGCCATGGCCAGTCCCAGGCCACGGCCCGCGCCGGTGACGACGACGGTGCGTGCGTCGGCCGGAGGCTGGTCAGCCACGGGTGACGCCGTGCATCGGCGAGTACTCGGGGTAGGTCGGCACCTGCGGCTTCTGCGTGCCGATGACGACGCAGAACAGGGCGTCGGTGTCGCCCTCGTTCTTCAGCGACCGGGTCACGCCGGCCGGGACGACGATCATGTCGCGGTAGCCGAGGGTACGGTACTCGGCCTCGTCCGGGCCGCGGTGGATGCCGACCTTGACCTCACCCTCCAGGACGAAGAACGCCTCCTCGACGTCGTGGTGGGTGTGGGCCGGGCCCTCGGCGCCGGGCGGCAGCAGCATGTTGGAGAAGGTGAAGCCGCCGGACGGGATGATGCGGCTGTCGCTCTCGTGGTTGCCGGTGGCGCCGGAACCGACATACCGGATCTGGCCGCGGCGGTACTGCGGGCCGGCCTTCTCCTGGAAGGAGAGGGTGTCGAAGTCCGCCACGCGGGAGCTCTTGGTGGCGATGAGGGAGTCGGTGTACGCGGACAGGTCGCCGCCGTTGTCGTACTCGGTGGTGGTCAGAGGCATGGGGAACAGCTCCTATTCGGGAATGGATGCGGTGATGCGGAGGTGGGAGAGCACCCAGGCGTTGAAGTGCCCGGGCTGCTCCTGGTTGGCCAGGTGACCGGCGTCCTTGACGATCACGTAGGCGGTTCTGTGGATGGCCCCGGCGATGGCCTGGCTCGCCTCGATCCCGGTGACCACGTCCTGGTCGCCGCAGAGCACGAGCGTGGGCGCGGTGATCGAGGGGAGTTCGGCGCGCAGATCGGCCGCGGCCATGGACTCGGCGGCGTACGCGTAACCCGGCAGCCGTACCGATTCCGCCATGGTCCGCACGACCCGGCGCACCAGATGGTCCGGAGCGCCCGGCGACAGCAGCCGCGGTCCGCGCGCCTCGGCGAAGGCGCGCGCGCCGAGCTCGGCCAGCTCGCCCGCCCTCGCCCGCATGCCCTTGGCCTTCGCTTCGTCCGTGCCCGAGCCGGGACTGGAGTCGGCGACGATCAGCGAGGCGACGAGCTCCGGGTGGCGGGCGGCGAGCCGAAGCGCGATCACACCGCCCCAGGAGACGCCGAGCACATGTGCGTTCGAGGCACGCTCGCGGATGAGGGCGGCCGCCGTGTCCGCGAAGTCGTCGAGGGTGAGCGGCTCCTCGGGGTCGGGGGACTTGGCGTAGCCCGGGGCGTCCCAGGCCACGACCCTTACGTACGAGGAGAGTTCGGCGACCTGCGGGGCGAACGCGGCCGACGACGAGCCGATGCCGTGCAGGCACAGCAGGAGTGGACCTCGGTCACCGGCCTCCTCCACATGGACGTCGACGCGGCCGCTCAAAGGATCTGCCCCGTCCGTCCGGCGAGCGCCGCGAGGCTGCGCAGCACCGCGTAGGGCACGACCTGGCTGGTTGCCGGATTGCCCGGGTCGGGCAGATGCGCCACCTCGAAGCGGTACGCACCGTGCGGGCCGGACGCCTCGATCACATGCCGGGTGTGGTGCGCCGCCGGGTCGGCGACGACCCGGACCCGCACAGCGTCCAGGTCGCCGACGGCCAGCGCGACCGACGCGGCCACGTTCGTCGACTTGGGGAACTTCACCGGAACCTCGCGGGCGGTGCCGGACATGACCTCGACCGGCCCGGTTGCCGTCCGCATCCGGGTCAGCAACTCCTCATCCATCCAAGGCTGTTCGAGGGTCGACGGCAGCTTGGTGGTGGTCAGGCGCACCTCGTCCAGCGGGCCGAGCGAGCGTGCCGCCTGGAGCAGGTCGAGACCGCCGACGGCGCCGCCCGTGAAGTACACCCGGCCCGGCCCCGCCGCGAGCAGCCGCTTCGCCAGCTCGTCGTCGGTCAGCGCCCCGCTGGAGGCGATCAGCAGATCGGTGCCGGAGGCCAGCACCCGCTCTCCCCACTCCCGCACGACGCCCTGGCCCGCGGCCTCGACGATCAGGTCGCAGAGTTCCAGGGCCTCCTCGAAGGTGACCTGACGCGCGGGCGCGGCTTCACCGAGGGGACGGTTGTCGACGACGCACACCAGCTCGGCGCCGCCCACCTGCCCCTCGGCGAGTGCGGTGCCGACGACCCGGCCGATCGCACCCCAGCCGACCACGCCGACCTTGCGTACGGTGCTCATGCGGTTGCCTCCTGGGCGTCGACGGGAGCGAGCGGGCCGGGGTCCGGCGAGCCCGCCATGTGACAGCGGATCTCCTTCGACGGCGGACCGGCCGTGCCCCACAGGTCGGACAGGTCGGGCACCCGCCGCCACACCCGGGCGATCCAGGCGTCCTCGACGATCTGGGCGACCTCGGAGGTGTACTCGCAGACCAGCCCCGACGGGTCGGTGAAGTAGGAGAAGGTGTTGTTCCCGGGACCGTGCCGGCCGGGTCCCCACTGGGGGGTGATGCCGTGGTGGCGCAGCCGGCCGAGGCCCCGCATGAAGTGGTCGACCGAGGTCATCTCGTACGCCACATGGTTGAGCGAGGTCCACTCGGCCTGGTTGAAGGCGATGCAGTGGTGGTCGGCGTTGCAGCGCAGGAACGCCATCTGGTGCTCGGACCAGTCGGAGACACGCAGACCGAGCACATCGCAGTAGAAGGCGACGGCGGCGTCGATGTCGGTGGTGTTGAGCACGGCGTGCGTGACCCCGACGGGCACGGCGCCGTCCCGGCCGCGCGGGACGACCGCCTCGACCTGGGCGCTGATCTCGATGAGGCGCCCCTCGGGGTCGGTGAACCGCAACCCGTAGCCCCCGCCGGCCTGTTCCAGCGGGCCGGGTCCGAGGACGGGAACGATGGAGCGTGCTTCGAGGCGCCGGGCGGCCTCGTCGACCTCGGCGGGGGTCGCGACGGCGAACGCGATCCGGCCGAGGCCGACCCGCTCCCGCTCGGTCAGGTGGAGCACGTGGTGCTCGTCGCCCGTGCCGCGCAGCCAGCGGGTGCCGGTGTCGGACTCGACGGTCCGAAGGCCCCAGACCTCCTCGTAGAAGTCGGCGGCCTCGGTGAAGGCCGGCGTGTGCAGCTCGACGTAGCGCAGCGATCGGAGCCGGGCGATCGGACCGGGCGGTGGTTGGTGCATGAGTCTCTCCAAGACGGGCAGGCGTGCCGGGTCAGTTGGCCCAGAGGAGGGGGAGGTCGGAGGTGCCCCAGTACAGGGACTTCTGGCGCTGGTAGGCGCGGATCGCGTCGCGACCCTTCTCCGTACCGAGGCCACTGTCCTTCCACCCGCTGAACGGGGTGGAGGCGCTGAACTGCTTGTACGTGTTGATCCAGACGGTGCCGGCCTCGATACGGCGGGCGATCCGCCATGCGGCCCGCAGGTCGCGGGTCCAGATGCCGCAGGCCAGCCCGTAGACCGAGTCGTTGGCCTGACGGACCAGATCGTCCTCGTCGTCGTAGGGCAGGGCGACCAGCACGGGTCCGAAGATCTCCTCCCGGCAGGTGCGGGAGGTGTTCGGCAGCCCGTCGAGGACGGTCGGCAGGTAGTACGCGCCGTCCTGGTACCGCTCGCCCTCGGGGGCGGACCCGCCGCACAGCACCCGCGCGCCTTCGGAGCGGGCGAGGTCCACATAGGCGGCGACGGAGTCGCGGTGGCGGTGGTGCACGAGCGGGCCGACCTGGGTGCTCGGTTCGGTGCCGGGGCCGACGCGCAACTTGCGGACACGCTCGACGAGTTCACCGACGAAGGAGTCGTAGATCTCACGGGCCACGAAGAGCCGGGAACCGGCGATGCAGGACTGGCCGCTGGACGAGAAGATCCCGAACAGCACGCCTGCCAGGGCCTGTTCGACGTCCGCGTCGGCGCGCACGATCGTCGGCGACTTGCCGCCCAGCTCCAGCGAGGCGGGGACGAGCTTCTCCGCCGCGACCGCGGCGATGGACCGCCCGGTCTCCGTACCGCCGGTGAATCCGATGCGGGCGACGAGAGGATGGCGTACGAGGGCGTCCCCGACCACCCGGCCGCTGCCCGGCAGCACCGACAGCAGGGCTGTGGGCATCCCGAACTCGTCGAGCGCCCGGGTGATCAGACGGCCGAGGGCGAGGGAGACCAGGGGGGTCCAGGCCGCGGGCTTGAGAAGGACCGCGTTCCCGGCCGCGAGCGCGGGGGCGATCTTCTGCGCGTCGCTGGCGACGGGGGAGTTCCAGGGGTTGATCGCGCCGACGACACCGATCGGTTCGTACACGCTCATCGTGACGTACGGGCCGCGGGACGGGGTGACGGAGTCCTCCGCCGTCTCCAGGGCGGCCGCCATGTAGCGGAAGGTGCCTGCCGCGCTGAGCGCGAGGGCCCGGGTCTCGGTCAGGGTCTTGCCGGTGTCGGCGGTCTGCAGGGCCGAGAGCTCGTCGGCAGCCTCTTCGGTCAGCTCGGCGATCCGGTGCAGCAGCCGGGCGCGCTCGTGGGGGAGCAGGTCCCGCCAGGCGGGGTCCGCAGCTGCCTTCGCCGCGGCCTCGGCCGCTTCGGCGACCTCGTCCGCCGATGCGGAGTGGACGGTGGCGACAATGCGGCCGGTCGCCGGGTCGACGGTGTCGACGGGCTCGCCCGCGCCGCGTCGCCACTGGCCCGCGATCAGGATGTCGGTGGGGAAGTGCGGCACGGGAGAACCTCCGGGCGAGGCGGCGGAATGAGGGGACTTCGGGTGCGGATGCGCTCGGCGCGAGACCGGAGTGACTGGGCTGCCTGCACTGTCGAAGTGCTAGAAATCTAAGGGCTTAACTTTCTCTGCGCAAGGCCCGAGTTGAAATCGGTATCGAGGGGACCTTGAGCATGGGATCTGTGGCGGCGAGGATGATCGACGAGTGGATGGCTGTCAGATTTCTAAGCTCTTAACCATTGACCGCTTAGATACGGGACCCTACTGTCTCCGCAACTCCTCTGTCCGCGGAAGGACCCCCTCCATGACGACTGTGGCCGGCAAGCCAGCCCTTGGCTCCATAGCCGCGAGACTTGAACGACTGCCGCACTCGCGCTGGCACGTCAAGGTCCGATTCCTGATCGGCGCCGTCACCTTCTTCGAGGCGTTCGACCAGCTGTTGGCCGCCTCCGCACTGCCCGTCCTGATGAAGGAATGGCACCTGACCACCGGGCAGGCCACCTTCGCCGTGACCTCCGCCTCCATCGGCATGCTGCTCGGGGCACTGGCCGCCGGCTGGATGGGTGACCAGATCGGCCGCGTGCGCACTGTCGCCCTCGGCGTCGCCGTCACCGGTCTCGCCAGCCTCGCCGTCGCCTTCTCCGGCAACATCGAGACCTTCTCGCTCTTCCGGTTCGTCCAGGGTCTCGGCATCGGCGGTGTCGTGCCCGTCGCGGCCACCTACATCAATGAGATCGCCCGCTCCGACAAGCGGGGCCGATTCGTCCTGCTGTACGAGATGATCTTCCCGGCGGGACTCGCGGTGGCCACCCTGGTCGCCGTATGGGTGGTCCCCAACTTCGGCTGGCGCGCGATGTTCGTCGTCGGCACCGTCCCGGTGCTGATCGCCGCCCTGTTGCCCCGCCATGTCACCGAGTCCCCGCGCTGGCTGCTGTCCCGTGGCCGCACGGAGGAAGCGGAGGAGGCTCTCGCCCGTATCGAGGCGGAGGTCGCCCAGGCCACTGCCGAGCCGCTGCCCGCACCCGCCGCGACGCTGCCCGAGGAGACCTCCCAGGGCCGGCTGAGCGACCTGTTCCGGGGGCGCTATCTTCGGCGGACGGCCGTACTGTCGGGTCTGTGGTTCGTCGCGTACTACGTCAACCACGGCATCTCCACCTGGCTGCCGTCGCTGTACACGAAGCAGTTCGGGCTGGATCTGACCACCGCGCTCGTCTATACCCTGCTCAGCAACGTCACCGGCCTGCTCGGCACGCTCGTCGTGGCCCTGCTGATCGACCGCATCGGCCGCAGGCCCGCGCTGGTCGGCGCGCTCGTCGGCACCGTGCTCTCGCTGGGCGTCCTCGCACTGGCCGGTGCGACCTCGGGCGGTCAGGTCGCCGTCTTCGCCTCGTGCACGACCTTCTTCCTGTACGCGATCAACGCGGGGCTCTACCTGTACTCGCCCGAGCTGTACCCCACGTTCAACCGGGCCAAGGGTGCCGCGTTCGGCGGTCTGTGGAACCGGTTCGGTGTCATCCTCGGTCCGGTGACCGTCGGCGCGATCATCGGCGCGGGCGGCAGTCTGGCCGTCGTCTTCGCGCAGCTCGCCGTGGTGGCCGCGGTGGGCGCCGTGATCGCGTGGTTCGCCGTCGAGACCAAGGGCAGGACGCTGGAGGAGCTCAACGCCTGAAACGCGATCGGCAGTCACGGTGCGGGCCGGTGTCCCGGAGCAGCGATCACTGCTCCGGGACACCGGCCCCCAGCGTTTGCCCCAGGGTTCCGAGCAGCCCGGAGAGCCGGCGCCGGTCTACCGAGCCCAGCCCGGCGAGCAACTCCCGCTCCTGGGCCGACCGTACGGCGAAGACCCGGTCGGCGAGTTCGAGACCCTCCGTGGTGAGACGCAGCCGGACGATCCGGCGGTCGTCCGCGTCGCGCTCCCGCCGGATCAGACCCGCCGCTTCCAGACGGTCCGCGTGCTGGGTGAGACCGCCCGCGCGGACCGTGCCGGCCGCCGCCACCTCGCCCATCGTGCGGCGGTAGGGCTCGCCCGCGTCGCGGAGGGTGGCGAGCACGTCGTAAGCGGGCAGGCTGATGCCGTACTCGCGGACGGTCCTGCCGATCAGCGCCTGATGGCGAACGGCGCACTCGCTCAGTTGCGCGAACAGGGCCGAGGGCGAGTCGTCCGCACCGGGGGCCACGGGGTCCGTGCGAAGAGGCTCAGGGGGTACGGGCTCCGAGCCGGTCACCGAGGGGGGCCGCAGGGCCGCGCCGACCCCGGCCGGGCGCACGGGCACGCCCTCGCCTGCGGCGCCCGGTGCCGATGGGGTGTCGGCGAGGGCTTCGCCGAAAGCGGTGGTGAGCACGTCCGTCAGCGCCGGAGCGAGCTCCTCGGTCGGGACGGAGGCCGCCGGTTCATGAGCGAAGACATAGCGCTCCATGATCACGCCGAAGAGGACGCTCCGAACCATGGCGGCGCGCACCTCGGCGTCGGCCGAGTCGCCGAGCAGCCGCGTGAGAGGCTCGCCGACCTGCTTCTCCAGGATCGTGCGCAGGAGTTCGGCGCTCGGCGGGTGGCTGACGGCCGAGCGGATCAGCGCGGGCCAGGGATCGTCGGCCGGCAGGCGGTCCCACCGGTCGAGGTAGGCGCGGGCGAGAGCCGCGGGCAGTTCGCCCGAGTTGTCGGCCGCGGCCGCGAGCACATCGTTGGTGACGCCCGACCCGCTGCCCACCGCCTCACGGAACAGACCGTCCTTGGTGCCGAAGTACGCCATCACCAGGCCGGGCGTCACCCCGGCCTCGGCCGCGATGGCGCGGACCCCTACGCCCTTGTAGCCGTGCGCGCCGAACAGTCGCCGGGCCGCGTCGAGGACCGCGTGGCGGTTGCCCTCCGGATCATGGGAGCCGGGGCGGCGCTGCGACGGCTGCCCCTCACCCTGCCCGGTTCCTGACGCGGGGCTTCCACCCGGTCGTCGACGGCTCTTGTTCTCTGGATCCACATGGTTCACATTAAACGAGTGTTCATAAAAACAGTCGTTCAAAAAGGATCACATCCTGTGGACGGGACCGGTTCGCAGAGTGAGCGGGAGTACGCTGCCGCCGCGCCGCACCGCGACGATCTCGGCCATGATCGACACGGCGGTCTCCTCGGGTCCCCGGCCGCCGAGATCAAGTCCGATCGGCGAGCGCAGCCGTGCGATTTCCGCTTCGGTCGTGCCCGCCGCGCGTAGTCGTGCGAGACGGTCCTCGTGCGTCCGGCGGCTGCCCATGGCTCCGACGTAACCGGCCCGGCTGCGCAGGGCGAGGGCGAGAACCGGCACGTCGAACCGGGTGTCGTGGGTCAGCACGCACACCGCCGTCGCGGCGTCGACCAGGTCCTCATGGGCGTGGAACCAGCGGTCGGGCCGGTCGGTGACGACATCGTCGGCCCTCGGGAAGCGTTCGGCCACCGCGAATGCGGGCCTGGCGTCGCAGACGGTCACCCGGTGGCCGAGCGCAGCGCCGATGTCTGCCAGAGGCCGGGCGAACTCGGCCGCGCCGAAGATCAGCAACCGTGGCCGGGGTGCGAAGGACTGCACCAGCAACTCCTGCTGTGCTGCGCAGCCGGTGTCGTCGGTCGAGCCGTTTCCGCTGGTCACGAGTCCGCTGGCGCCGCGGCCGAGCATTCCCTCGGCAGCCAGGGTCGCGGCCCGGTCCGCGCGTGGGTCGCCCAGTGAACCCGTCGCCGCCCCGCCGCCGACGACCAGGCCGCCGGCGCTGTCGAGAGGGGTGACCAGAGCCACCGGCGCGCCGACCGCGATGTCGGCGGCAAGCCGGCCGAGCGGTACCTCCGGACCTACCTCGCGGACCAGTACCTCGATCGTTCCCCCGCAGGTCAGGCCCACAGCGAAGGCGTCCTCGTCGCCGACTCCCCAGCGCTCGACCGTCGGGGCGGCGCCCGCGAGTACCTCCTCCGCGATCGCGCAGACGGCGGCTTCGACGCAGCCGCCGGAGACGCTGCCGACAATGCGACCGTCCTCGGACACGAGCATCGTCGCGCCCGGACCGTGCGGGGAGGAGCCCCAGGTCCGCACGACGGTCGCCATGGCGAAGCGGGTTCCGGAGCGCTGCCAGGCCGCTGCCTGGTCGATGACGTGTCGCATATCGCTCTCCTCGGGCCGTGAAATCTCGGGCAACCTCTTGCCAAGAAGAAACTTTAGTGTAAATCATTTCAGGTGCTAGATAGATCTGTCCGTGTCGAATGCCACGACGCGACGACGACCCGAGAGGTCCGGTGACAGCAGGTTGAAACCCACATCCTTCGACTACACCGCCCCCAGCACTGTCGCGGAGGCGGTCTCCCTCCTCGCCGACGAGGAGCGGGAGGCCAAGGTCGTGGCGGGCGGCCAGTCCCTGATCCCCATGCTGAACATGCGCCTCGCCAGGCCCGAGCTGCTCGTGGACATCACCCGAATTCCCGAACTCGGCCGCGTCCATGTGGACGAGTCGGGCAACCTCCGCATCGGAGCCGCAGTACGGCAGGCCCACGCCGCCGCCGACAACGCGGTACGGGACGGATGGCCGCTCCTGGCCGCAGCGATCGACCACATCGGACACCCGCAGATCCGCAACCGCGGAACCGTCTGCGGCAGCCTCGCCCACCATGACCCGGCCGCCGAACTGCCCACCGCGGCACTGGCCCTGGACGCCCGCTTCGTGATCACCGGGCCGCGCGGCACCCGTACGGTCACCGCCGAGGACTTCTTCGTCGCCACCTTCTCGACCGCCATCGACCCCGACGAGCTCCTCACCGAGGTCGTGTTCCCGCCGCCCCCGGCACACCACGGCTGGGCCTTCGAGGAACTGGCCCGCAGGCACGGCGACTTCGCCACCGTCGGTGTGGCAGCCGTCCTGGAGAGGGACACCGCTGCGGGCACCGTCCGCACGGCCCGCGTGGTCTTCTGCGGCGCGGGCCCCGTCCCGGTACGTCTGCCCGCCGCCGAGGACGCGCTCGTGGACAGTGACGCCGGCGAGCAGGCCCGCGCCGCGGCGGCCCGCGCCGTGCTGGCCGGCCTCACCCCTTCCGACGACGTCCACGCCACTGCCGAGTACCGGCGCGAGGGCGCCGCCCATCTCCTCGTCCACGCCTGCACCACCGCCTGGGAGCGCTGCTGATGACCCCCTCCGTCCCCACCCCGCTCGCCGCGCGCACACCGCCGCTCGCCGAGCCCTCCGCCTGGCACGAGATCGGCCTCACCGTCAACGGCCGACCGGTCACCGCCCAGGTCGAGTCCCGCCTGCTGCTCAGCGACTTCCTGCGCGACCGGCTCGGCCTCACCGGCACCCATGTCGGCTGCGAGCACGGGGTCTGCGGGGCCTGCACCGTCCTCGTCGACGGCGAGCCGGTGCGTACCTGCCTGACCCTGGCCGTGCAATGCGACGGTGCCGAGATCCGCACCGTCGAGAGCCTGGCCCCCGCCGATGCCCCCCTCACCCCCGTGCAGCGGGCCTTCCACGAGTGCCACGGCATGCAGTGCGGATTCTGCACGCCCGGATTCGTCATGACGGCGGCCGCCCTGACCGAGCAGTCCGAGCGCCCGGACGAGGAACAGGTCGCCGACGCGCTCAGCGGGCATCTGTGCCGGTGCACCGGCTACCGCAACATCCGCCGTGCCGTGTGCCAGGCACTCGACGAGCGATTCGGGGAGTGACCCCCATGTCCCATGACTTCGACCGGGACCGGCCCGGCAACGGCGGCTGGATCGGCCGTTCCGTCCCACGCGTCGAGGACGACCGGCTGCTTCGTGGCAACGGTCGCTACGTCGACGACATCGCCCTCCCCGGCGCCGTCGAGGCCGCCTTCCTGCGCAGCCCGCACGCCCACGCCCGTATCGAGTCGGTCGACGTGACCGCGGCCCTCGCCGCCCCCGGCGTCGTCGCTGTATGGACCGGCGACGACGTGGCGGACCTGCCCGCGATGCTGAACAAGGAGGAACTGCGCACCCCGCCCGGCCTCGCCGAGCTCCTGGACCCGGTGGTCCGGATGACGCCCATGCCGCTGCTCGCCCGCGAGAAGGTCCTCTACGTCGGCCAGCCCGTCGCCGTCGTCCTGGCCGAGAACCGCTACCTCGCCGAGGACGCCCTGGAACTCGTCGAGGTGCGGTATGCCCCGCTGCCCGTGCTCGTCGACCCCGACCACGCCCTGACCCCGGACGCACCCCTGCTGCACGAGGATCTGGCGGACAACACCGCAGTCGCCGTCGCCACTCGCGTCGGCGACCCGGAAGCGGCGATCGCCGGCGCGCACACGGTGGTGAGCGAGCAGTTCGATGCCCACCGCTATGTCGCCTCGCCGATCGAGACCCGTGCGATCTCGGCCCAGGTCGATCCGTACAGCGGCCGGCTGACCGTCTGGTCGGGCACCCAGACCCCGCACCGGTTGCGGGACGCCATCGCCCACACTCTCGGCCTCGAATCCGCCACGGTCCACGTCATCGCGGCGGATGTCGGCGGCGGCTTCGGCCAGAAAGGCATCCTCTACGTCGAGGAACTCCTCGTCCCGCACGCCGCCCGTCGCCTCGGCCGCCCCGTGCTGTGGCGCGAGGACCGCAACGAGAACCTCACCGCCTCCTCGCACGCCCGCGAACAGATCCACCGCATCGAGCTCGCCGCGGACGCCGAAGGCCGCATCCTCGCCGTACGCGACCGGATCACCGTCAACTTCGGCGCGTACAACATGACCGGCCTGGTCGTGCCGTACAACTCGCTGTGCCATCTCCTGGGTCCCTACCGCGTCCCGAACGTGCACATCGATGTCGTCGGTGTCCTCACCAACACCACCTTCGCCACGCCCTACCGGGGAGCCGGCCGCCCGGAGACGGTGTTCGCCATGGAGCGGGCGATGGACCGGCTGGCCGCTGAACTGGGCATCGAGCCCGAGGAGCTGAGGGTCCGTAATCTCGTGCGGCCCGACGAGATGCCGTACGCGACCGGCCTGGTGGACCGCTCGGGCAGACCGCAGTCCTACGACTCCGGGGACTTCCCCGAACTTCTGCGCCGCGCCGTCGCGAAGGCGGGCGTCGAGCGGGTACGCGCCCGGCAACGCGAAGGTGCCCGCGACGGCAAGCGAGTCGGCATCGGGTTCGCCATGTACATAGAGGCCACCGGCCTCGGACCGTTCGAAACCGCGCGGATCGACATCGCCCCCAGCGGCCGGGTGCGGCTCGCCATCGGCGCCCCCTCCCAGGGGCAGGGACACCGCACGTCCATGGCGCAGATCGCCGCCGACGCCATCGGGGTGCCGCTCGATGCCATCGACGTGGTCGGCGGCGACACCGAGGCCACTCCGTTCGGCGTGGGCACCATCGCCAGCCGCGCCCTGGTCAATGCGGGCAACGCCACCCACCGGGCCGGCCGCCTCGTCCGCGAGAAGATCGTCGAAGCGGCGGCCCGACGCCTCGGTGTCGCGGCGGACGGCCTCGACCTGAGCGACGGCGTCGTGCGGGCGAAGGAGCCGGGCGGGCCGTCCATCAGCCTGGCGGAACTGGCCGGGAAGGCACCGCTGCCCGGCACCCCCGAACCCACCGACGGCCGGCACGGCACCGAGATCAGCGAGACCGTGCACTTTCGCCCACCGGGTTTCGCGGTCGCGAGCGGAGCGCACGCGGCCGTCGTCGAGGTCGACGAAAACACCGGCGAGATCGCGATCCTGCACTACGTCGTCGTCCACGACGCGGGCAACATCGTCAACCCGATGATCGCGGAAGGCCAGGTCACCGGCGGCATCGCGCAGGGAATCGGCGGAGCACTGTACGAGGAGATGGTCTACGGCCCCGACGGCCAGCCCCGCACCGGCACCTACATGGACTATCTGGTGCCCACGTCCTCGGAGATCCCCGACCTCGACATGGACGAGATCTTCACCCCGAGCCCCATGAACGACCTCGGCGTCAAGGGCCTCGGGGAAGGCGGTGCGATCGCCCCCCAGGCGGTACTCGCCGGCGCCGTCGAGGACGCGCTGCGCCCCTTCGACGTGGTCGTACGCCGCGGCCCCCTCTCGCCGAGCCGGGTGCGCGCGCTCATCCGTACGGCGGCCCGCACCTGAGTCCGGCCCCACCTGAAACCGACTCCGCATCCACGTCCGGCCCCGGGCCGGACTCCCCGATTGGACAACCATGCAGCTCGACCACACCTTTACCGTTCCGGCGGACCCCGACGACGCCTGGAAGCTCTTCCACGACCTCGACCGGGTCGCGCCCTGCATGCCCGGCGCCGTGCTGGACACCCTCGACGCCGACTCCTTCACCGGCCGCGTCAAGGTCAAGGTCGGTGCGGTGCAGATGAGTTACCGCGGAGAGGGCACCGTCACCCGCGACGATGCCGCCCGCTCGATGCTCCTCGACCTCAGCGGGAGCGAGATCCGCGGCGCAGGCACCGCGTCGGCCACGGTCACCGCGACGCTGACCGCCGACCCGGCCGGCACCCGGGTGCGCGTACGCACGGACCTCGACATCACCGGCCGTCCGGCGCAGTTCGGCCGGGGCATCATGACCGAGGTCGGCGACCGTATCGTTCAGCAGTTCGCCACCCGCCTCGAAGAGCTGCTGCGGGATGCCGGGCCGACTGCGTCTGCGGAGTCCACGACGGGCACGACGAAAACGCTCCAGGGCCGGGTCGCGCCCGAGCCGGAGGCCATCGACCTCGGTGCCGCGGCGCTGCCCGTGCTGCTCAGGAAGGCTGCGGCGCCCACGGCGGCCGTGCTGTGCGCGGTGGTGGTGCTTCAGGTGCTCAGGCGGCGTTCCCGCAGGTGAAGCCCTTCGGCGCGGGCACCCCCGGTCCCGGCTCTTCCCCTCAGCGGTAAGATTCTCAGGGCCGTGAGAAGTCTGCGGGAGCCGTGCGAGGGGTTGAGGATGGCTGGATCGAGGCCGGGGGACCGGGACGCCGTGGCGAAGGTGATCGAGGACTGGGCGCGCGAACGGCCGGAGCTGGACACCAGCCCGCTGGAGGTCCTCGCGCGGCTCCACCGCTCGTTCCTGCGCTACAGCACCAGGCTCACCACGTCGATCGAGCGGCACGGTCTGTCCGTGGCGGGCTTCGACGTGCTGACCGCCCTGCGGCGGTCGGGGAAGCCGTTCCGGTTGACGGCGGGCCAGCTCGCCGACTCCGGACTGGTGTCGTCGGCAGGGGTCACCCTGCGGATCGACCGTCTGGAGAAGGACGGCCTGATCGTCCGTGAACGGGATGCCGACGATCGCAGGGTCGTCTACTCGCGTCTCACGGACAAGGGCCTCACGACAGTGGACACCGTGTTCGCGGAGCACCTCGACAACGAACGCCGGATGCTCGGAGGGCTGTCGCCGTCCGAACGCCGCCAGCTCGCGCGGCTGCTGCGCAGGCTGGAGGACTCGATCCTCGAATCCGACGAGGAACCGCCCGGCGCCGCGCAGTAGAGGGCGTGCCCCGAATCGTCGTGGTGCTCCCTCGTACGTCGCCGACGCCGGACCGGTCGCGTCGCGGCCACCGGTGTTCCTGGTTCCGGCACTGACCGCAGCTCGTCCCCTGCCCCGGTCTCAGCGAAGACCGGGCGCCGGCACGGCCCCGAGAGTGCCGAGCAGTTCGCCGGCTGTCGGCGTGGCAGACATCTCGGCTGCCAGGCGCGCGGCACTCGCCCGGTACGACGGTTCCTTGAGTACCCGTTCGACGGCCGACCGCAGGCGGGCGGCACCGTCCGGACCGAACCCGGCCGTCTCCTGCCCCGGTGCGTCCGCCGTGACGGTCAGACCTGCGCCCGCTCCGGTGACCAGCCCCGCATTCGTCGGCTGGTCGGCGAAGAGGGGCACGCAGACCAGCGGGACACCGGCGGCGAGGGCGCCGTAGACCGTGCCCGAACCGCCGTGGCAGATCACGAGGGAGGCGCTGCCCAGTACGTCGGCCTGGGGGACCCACTTCTCCACATGGACATTGCGGGGGATCGCCCCGAAGTCCGACACCTCGGTGAGGGGACCCGTGGTCAGCAGGACGCGCGCCGGCAGCCCGCTCACGGACGCCAGCACCGTCCGGTACAGGGCGGAGGCGTTCGGCATGCCGCCCACCTCGGTGCCGAGCGTGACGTAGACGAGCGGGTCTTCGCTGCTGTGCCACCAGTCCGGCAGAGCGTCCGGGGCGGGTGGCTCGTGGTAGCGCCGGGTCACCGCGTACGGCGAGGGGTCCAGGGACGTGGGGAGCCGGGTCAGATAAGGGGAGGCCCGGAGTCGTTCCGCGATGCCCGCACCGTAAGAATCGAGTACCGGGCGGAGCAGTTCGTCGGTGGACTCCGCGAACTGCGCGGCAGAAACGGCGACCTGGGCATGCGGGACACCGTGGCGCTCGGCTGCCACCACCGACGCGAGCTCGTACATCTCGTGCAGGACGAGATCCGGCCGCCACTCCCGGCAGAGCTCCTCCAGCGTCGGCAGCATGGCGGTGGTGCACACCCTGCCGAACACCTCCCTGGTCATCAGGGACACGCCCTCGTCCGCAGGCAGCCCCAACACCCGCATCATCAGCGGGACGAGCTCGGCCTCCGGCGGCTCCCCGCCGATGCGGTAGGGCTGTTCCCGGGCCGCCAGTAACGGTTCGAGCTTGGGCGGTGCGACGACGAGGACATCGTCCCCACGCGCCGCGCAGGCGTCGATGAACGGGACAAGGGGGTTGAAGTGGCCCGATCCGCTGGTCGAGGAGAAAAGTACGCGCATGGCACGACCCTAGGGATCGGCGCCCCACACCCGCAGGACTGCATTGCGCCGACTTCCGGCACTCCGCCGCGCCTTGCTGTCCGCCCGCCGACCCCAGGAGGCGCACCTACCCATGGACGGGGCCCACGTGCAACCCGTCCGGTGGATTCGTGGTGCTGCAAGCAGTCGTACGAGGGAAGGAGAGTGAAATGCCTGAAATCTCCGCACCTGTGATCAAACTCGTACGGCAGACCACCGAGCCTGTCGCGGCGCAGACCCTGCGCTCGACGGCGGCCGCGGTCATCGCGTATGTCGTCGCGGTGTGGACCCTTCCGCAGCCCGCACCGCTGACGGCTCCGCTGACCGCGCTCCTCGTCGTCCAGGTCACCCTGTACGCGACACTGACCACGGGCATCCGGCGCGTCAACTCCGTCGTCGTCGGGGTGCTCATCGCCATCGGCTTCAGCGCCCTGGTGGGTCTGAGCTGGTGGAGCCTGGGTCTGACGATCTTCAGCTCGCTGATCATCGGCCGGATGGTGCGGGTGGACGAGTTCGTGCCGGAAGTCGCCATCAGCGCGATGCTCGTCCTCGGCGTCTCCCAGGTCGCCGCCACCGCGTGGGACCGCGTTCTGGAGACCCTGATCGGTGCGGGCGTCGGCCTGTTGTTCAACCTGCTCGCACCGCCCGTATGGGTGCAGAACGCGGGCGTGTCCATCGACGAACTGGCACGGGAGATGGGACGGATGTTCCGGGCCATGGGTGAGGAGGTCGGCGGCCACATCTCTGTCGCGCAGGCGGCGGCGAGACTGCACGACGCCCGCAGACTCGACCACGACATCGTGGCCGTCGACGCCTCGCTGCGGCAGGCCGAGGAGAGCCTCCTGCTCAACCCCCGGATCCGGCAGGGTCTTCTGTACCGCATCGTCCTGCGTACCGGACTCGACACACTGGAGATCTGTGCCGTGGTGCTCCGCGTGCTGGCCCGCACGCTGACGGACCTGGCCAAAGCCCGGACCGAGGAAACCATGTTCCCGGAGGACGTGGCTGCCTCGCTCCGGGAACTCTTCGCGCAGATGGCCGACGCCATCGAGAGCTTCTCCACGCTGATCACCACCCCGGTGTCCGCCAATGCCGAGGAGGCGGAGTCGCGACTTGCCGCCGCACTGGCCGCCAGCCGCGCCACTCGGGACGTGGTGGCCGACCTCCTGCTCGAGGACGTCCAGGAGCATCCCCGACAGTGGCAACTGCACGGTGCACTGCTCGCCGAGGTCGACCGCATTCTGGATGAGCTGGACATCGACAAGCGCGCCGAACGCCTCGGCGAGGAACTCGACCGCCACTCTGCTGAACTGCACGAACGCCATCCCCGGCTCGCCGCACTGCGGCGGCGGCTCGGCAGCCCCCGGGCCACGCAGCCGACAGTCCCGGGAGCGTGAGGGCGAGGCGACAGGAGACCGCGCGCCCCGCGACGCCCGAACGCCCCGGCTCGGCTGCCGCCCACACACGCGAACGCCCCCTGCAGGGTGGGTACTTCACACCATCGAGCGGCGGCCGGAGTCCGGCACGGCTGTTCGACGCAGGCGGACCCCGCAGCCCGGCCTTACGATGCAGGAGGGGAACCGGAAGCCTCAGAGCGCCGGGGCCGAGACCCGCAGGGTCCGCAGTCTCGCGCCTGATCACGGAGGAACGTCACATGGCACCTGACCAGATCCCAGGCATCGATCTCGCCGCGGCTCCCAGCGGGACGGGATGTGCGGACTGCTTGGCGGGCGACGGACCGGGATGGTGGCTGCACCTGCGCCGCTGCGCCGCGTGCGGTCACATCGGCTGCTGCGATTCCTCCCCCTCGCAGCACGGTACGAAGCACGCACGCGAGGCAGGACATCCCTTCCTCGCCAGCTTCGAGCCAGGGGAGAACTGGCTCTGGAACATCGAGACCGAGGAATATTACGAGGGATTGGAGCTGCTCCCGCCCACCTCGCACCCGGTTGACCAGCCGACCCCGGGTCCCCAGGACAAGGTCCCCGCGGACTGGGAGCAGCAGCTGCACTGAAGCGGCGCTCCTCAGCCACCGGCAGACATACGGGTCCTCAGACACGGATCGGTCATCCCGCCGGGACAGGCGAGACGGCCGATGTCCCAGCCGGCGCGCCCCGCTCCGGCCTGATAGGCGCTTTCGTAGAAGGCGAGTACGGCCGCACGGGGATCGCTCTCGGTGCGGGCCGCGTCGTACGGCAGCACCGCCAGATGGCTGCCGCCACGATCCACCCACTGCGCCGACACCGGAGTGAGCGGTTCCTCCGCCAACTGCGCCGGTTCGGGAGCGGTGTACGAGTAGAACGCGGGCGCGGCGAACTTGTCGTCACCGAACCAGAAACCGAAGCTGATCACTTCTTGGGAGTAGGCCTCCCGCGTCACCGGGTCGATCTGGTGGGGCTGGTCGATCTGACGCTCCGAAAATCGGGTGTGGGCGATATCGAAGGTGTGCCAGAAATGGTGCACGGGACTGACTTTCCCCGAAAACCGCGCCGCGAATTCCTCCAGTACCAGTGCCACTTGACTGAGAACCTGCCAATACCGGTTGGCGTGTTCGGGATCGTATGCCGCGTGCTGGGTGTCCTCGGCGAACGGCCGGTCGGCGTCGGGCAGATCGAATGGCTTGGGCACGTTGATATCCACCTTGATGCCCAGCGCTTCCAGGGCGGCCATGACCTTCTTGTGGAAGGACGCCACGGACTGGCCCGAAAGCGGGAACGAGACCGTCACGCCGTCCAGTCTTGTGATGACGAGGCGATGGCCGACGAAGTCGAAGTCCACCGTGAAAATCGGGTTGCCGTCGATCTGCCCCATGGGGCGGGTGGTGATACCGCGGCCAGTGAGGTGAAACGGAACGTTCCACCAGTGATTGCGTCGGACACTGGCCGCGAGACGGATCTTTCCGACGACCTGCGCGAAGCGGTGGAGCGTCTCTTTGGTGTCACGCCACTCGGCGAGCGGCATGGGCGGGAACAGCTCCATCGCCATCACTTCTTTCGTGCTGCCGGACGGTCCCGGTGGGCGGGCAGGGCGTTCTTCCGCACCATCATGGCCATGCCGAAGGCGTACGGCACCTCGTGCCGCCGTCGTGGTGTCGTTCGTGTGAACCTGCGCGACCTGGCCGGGGCGGGCGGCCACTCGTGCGCCGCAGTCGACGCAGACGCGTGACGCGCGACTGCTCCCGGGCGCCTCCCCGGAGGCGCCCTTCCCGACGAGTCGGAGGCCCGAGTGCCTGCCCGCCGACGCCAATATCTGCTGAATGTCGCAATTTTGGCGATTAGGGGAAGCCGCTCGGCTGTCTGGATGCATGCGCAACCCTCACGAGTCGAGGCCTTGCGTGATGGGCAAATCGCCCTTTTCGGACTGAGTGGTGAGAGTCACCTTTCGGGCGCGCGGACGCAGCGGCGTGCCGCTCGGTTCCCTGCTGCGCCAAGAAAGTTGGCTTCGTGGGTCGGGGTGGATCGGGAGAAATTCCGCGACTCGATCTTGTAAATGAATTGTGATCGAGAAATGGGGGCTTGTTCAGGTCGGAGTTTCTCGCCTACGGTCACCGTCAATCCGGATGGAACGCCGAATCCTGCCGCCGTCCGGGAACCCGACCATTCACGTACGGCAGGAGCGGGGGACCCAGGCAAGCCGCCGATCCGGTATCCGGAACGGCTAGGGGTGAAGTCGTATTCCCATACGGCAAGGCAACTCCAGCCTCAACCCGACAGCTCACCTCGTAGGCGACGGAGAGGAATGCGCCATGCCCGCAATGGGTAACCACCGTCGTCGTAAGTCCGGTTCGCTGACTCGCGGAATCATTGCCGTGAGCACGGGCGGAGCCGCTCTGGCTCTTCCGATGATCGGGGCCACCGTTGCCTCGGCAGCGCCGGCGCAGCCTGTCACAGCCGTCGCCAAGACGGTGGCGCCCGCTGCCGCCCCCGCCAAGCCGACTGCAGTGCGGGCGGCTACGCCCTCCACCTATTCCGTGATAGCCGGTGACACCCTTTACAAGATCGCCCTGAGTCAGTCCGTGAGCGGCGGCTGGCAGCAGCTGTACAAGGACAATCGAGCGGTCATCGGAGCCGACCCCGGCGTGATCCACCCGGGCCAGAAGCTCACCATCGGCGCCAAGGCCGCGCCCGCGGCAGTCGAGTCCACGACGGCCGCGAGCACCGCTGCTGCGGTCACCCCCAAGCCCACGACGTACACGAACGACCTCGACGGCTGGATCAAGGAGTCGCTGGCCGTCATGGCCAAGCACGGCATCCCCGGCAGCTACGACGGCATCCACCGCAACATCATGCGCGAGTCCTCGGGCAACCCCCGGGCCATCAACAACTGGGACTCGAACGCAGCCAAGGGCACGCCGTCCAAGGGGCTCCTGCAGGTCATCGACCCCACCTTCCGGGCCTACCACGTGCCCGGTACGTCGATGGACCCCTACGACCCGGTCGCCAACATCACGGCCGCGTGCAACTACGCCGCCGCCAAGTACGGCTCGATCGACAACGTCTTCGGGGCCTACTGACCCCCGATTGCGTCGATTCGGGAATGACGGGTGGCGAGGGTCCGATGGGGCTTCGCCACCCGTTCCCGTCGGTCCTGTCCTCCTGCCGCGCGGTCCAGGGTGACGCGTGACGTTGCGTGTCCGGGTCGCTCGATCGGGTGCAGGTTACCCGCAGGTATGTAGTGACTTGACACGCAAACAGCAGTAGAACCAGTTTCACTCTTAAGAGAGTGAGGCGTGTCACATGAGTGACTCTACCATGCGTGATGCAGGCCCCAAGGGCGTTTCGCGTCGAAGATTCATCACAGGAACTGGTTCTATTTTAGGAGCCGTGGCCCTCGCGGGTCACGCCATCCCGGCCCAGGCCGGGGTCCGCTCCGCAGCCGCTCCGATCGACTCCGGGGCCCATGTCCCGGCCCTCGTGATCGGCACCGGATACGGCGGCTCCGTCGCCGCGCTGCGTCTCGCCCAGGCAGGCGTCGACGTGCACATGATCGAAATGGGCATGGCCTGGGACACCCCCGGCCCGGACGGCAAGATCTTCGCCAACACGACCTCCCCGGACAGTCGGTCGTACTGGCTCCGCACCAGGACCAAGCAGCCGCTCAGCAACTTCCTCGGCTTCCCCATCGACAAGAACATCACCCGCAACACGGGGATCCTCGACGCCGAGGAGTTCAGCGGGATCACCGTCTACCAGGGCCGCGGTGTCGGTGGCGGCTCGCTGGTCAACGGCGGGATGGCGGTCACCCCCAAGCGCGAGAACTTCGGAGCCGTCCTCCCGTCGGTGGACGCCGACGAGATGTACGGCATCTACTACCCGCGCGCCAATGCCGGGCTCGGGGCCGGCACCATCGATCCGGCCTGGTTCGACACCGCCGCGTGCTACCAGTACGCCCGGGTCGGCCGTAAGCAGGCCGAACGTGCCGGCTTCCCGTTCGTCTTCGTGCCCACCGTGTACGACTGGGACTACATGAGGCAGGAAGAGGCCGGAACCGTCCCCAGGTCGGCGCTGGCCGGCGAGATCCTCTACGGCAACAACTACGGCAAGAAATCGCTGCAGAAGACGTACCTCGACCGGATCAGAGCCACCGGCAGGGTCGCCATCTCGCCGCTGCACAAGGTCACTTCGGTCGCCCCGGCGGCAGGTGGCGGCTACACGGTCGTCATCGACCAGATCGACACCGGCGGTGTCACCACGGCCACCAAGACGGTGACCGCCGACCGGGTGTTCTTCGCGGCCGGCAGCGTGGGCACCAGCAAGCTGCTGGTCAAGCTGAAGGCCACCGGCGCGCTCCCCGGCCTGAACAACGAGATCGGCAAAGGGTGGGGCGACAACGGCAACGTCATGTGCGGCCGGGCCAATCACCTGTGGGACCCGACCGGCAGCCTTCAGGCGTCCATTCCCACGGGCGGCATCGACAACTGGGCCGCCGGTGGCGCGTTCGCCGAGGTTGCGCCACTGCCCACCGGGATCGAGACATACGCCTCGTTCTACCTCTCCATCACCAAGAACCCGAACCGGGCCGAGTTCTCCTGGAACGCCGCGACGGGCACGGTCGACCTGAACTGGCAGACCGCCTGGAAGCAGCCGTCCATCGACGCCGCCAAGACGATCTTCGACAGGATCAACCAGAAGGAGGGGACGATCTACCGGACCGATCTCTTCGGCACCTACAAGATCTGGGGCGACCACCTCACGTACCACCCGCTCGGCGGCGCGGTGCTGAACCGGGCCACCGACAACTACGGCCGCCTGCACGGCTACGTGGGCCTGTACGTCATCGACGGCTCGCTGATCCCCGGCAACACCAGCGTCAACCCGTTCGTCACCATCACCGCGCTCGCCGAACGGAACATCGAGAAGATCATCGCCACCGACCTGTGACGATCAACGGCCGGGCAGCGCGCACACGGTGTCGAGGCCCAGCACATGGTTGAGCCGGCCGAAGGCCAGCCACGATCCGATGCTCATGCTCAGCTCCACGATCTCGAGCTGACTGTAGTGCGCGGTCATCCGGGACCAGAACGCGTCGTCGAGGTTGTGGTGATCCAAGGCGTACCGCTCGGCGTATTCGGCGGCCAACCGGGTCCGGTCGTCGAAAACGTCGGTGGTGCGCCACTGGGTCACCGCGTCGGCGAATTCCTCCTCGACCTTCACACCGTCCCGTTCGGTCCGCCAGTCGAGGCAGAAGAGGCACCCGTTGATCTGGGCGATCCGCAACCGTGCGGCTTCGAACTCGCGCAGTCCCAGGGTCGTGTGGGCGTACACCGACAGCGAGAAGTTCGATGCGGCGATCCCGATCCCGGGCACCATCTCGCCCCACACGTACTCGATCGCGTCCTTGCCCTCGGGGATGTCGATGTTCATGGATGTCTCCTTCCGAGCCTGCCGACTGCGGGGCGCAGCGGGACGTCGAGCGCGTCGTAGATTCCTGGTTCCGCGTCCACGAGCCAGTCGATGGCGCTCACGAGCCGGCCGACCGCGGTGGCGTTCCCGCCGGCGGACCTGTTCTGGCCCTCGTCGGTGGCCTCGACCGTGACCTCGATGCGCGGACGGCCCTCGATGATCACTCGATGTGCGCCGTCACCGTCGGGCGGCGTCGGCCAGTCCGGTGCGCAGGAGGGGTGAATGCGCGTGATGTGCTCGATGACGATGCGGGGTTCGCCCCCGACGATGCCCTGCACTTCGAACCGCACGGCGCCCTGAGTGCCGGCCTCGAACGTGCCCATCGTCCTGGTGCTCACCGTGGCGTCGAGCGGTCGCCGGTCCAACGTCTCGCGGATGTCGTCGAGTTCGGCCCCCAGAGCCCTGGCCATCAGCCGTATCTGCCCACCCCACACCATGGTCGGGACGGTCGGTGCGAGCATCAGAGGCTCGTATTCCATCGGCTGGCCCATGCCGACCAGGTACCGGACCGATTCCTCCTGGTCGTAGGTGGAGTAGTCGAAGATCTCCTGACAGCGGATCACGTCCACGCAGGTGCCGAGTCCGCTGATCAGCAGCGGGAGTACGTCATTGCCCCAGCCGGGGTCGACACCCGAGACGAACAGCGAGCCGCCACCGGCCGCGACGGCGTCCAGCACCGGATCCCGCAGCTCCGACGGGGCGCCCAACTGGTCGTACAGGGCGTACAGCGCGGGGGTGACGACCACGGCCCCGGCCCGGATCGCCCTGGTGATGTCGGCGAGAGCCTCGTCGGGGCGGATGTCGCCGGACGCGGCGTACACGACGGCCTGCGAACCGGTGGCCAACACAGCATCGACGTCGTCGCCCGCCACGATCCCCAGCGGATGATCGAGCCCGCCGAGTTCGCCCGCGTCACGTCCCACCTTGTCGGGATTGTGGACGAGCACGGCGGTGAGCTGGAGCGCCGGATGGGCCTCGACAGCGCGGATCGCGGCGCGGCCGACGTTGCCCGTGCCCCAGACGACGGTGGAAATCATGCGCGGAGGGTAGCGAGAGGACCTGTCACTTCCTAGTGCCGCGACGTGACGAGTTCGCCGGGCGGAGCAGGGGAGTCGGCCGCCCCTGCGACGCCCCTCGGGCTGCGGCCGCCCGCGTCCGCCAAGGCTGATGGGGACGCCGTGCGGTCGGGGGCCGTTGGTCTCGCGGACGGTCCCTACGTCGGGGGTGTGTCGCTGAGTACGGTGTCGACGAAGCGGCCGCGCGGCACGGCGTTGGCGGCGAACCACTGGCCCAGACGGTGATCGGCCTCGGGGTGGACGAGCCCGGTGAAGCGGCAGCGCGAAGTGGCCAGGGCACCGGCCACCGCGTGCGTCACGGCCGGGGGAATGATCGTGTCCGTGAGTGGTGTGGCGAGGACCGCGCGGGTGGACAGGGAGCGGAAGACGTCGAATGCCGGAGACCGCCGCCAGCTGTCCGGCGTGCGGATGATCTCGGTGAATCCCGCGCCGAAGGGAACGGACCATGCCTCGGGCGCGTAGACCGCCGGCGCGCACAGTCCGATGGAGACGACCCGGGATCCGTAGTGCGCCACCAGGTCGGCGACGGTCTGCCCGCTCATGCTGAATCCGATCAGTACCAGCGGGCCGTCGTCGGGAACACGGCTGTCGATCACGGCTCGGGCCTGGGCGAATCTGCGCTCCAGACTCAGTTCGCTCAGCCGACCGGAGCTGTCACCGTGCCCGGAGAAGTCGAAGGCGAGAGCGTGGTGTCCGCGAGCGGCGAAGTCCGACAGCAGACCGGTGAGGCGTGACGTGTCGCTGGTACCGGCGCCGTGCAGGAGTACGGCTGTGGGGCGAACGAGCGGGGTGGGATGCGACATGTGCGGGACTGCTGCCAGGCAACTCAGGGTCTCGCCGTCGCACTTCAGCGTGAAGTGCCGCAGGGTGCCGCACCCTGGGCTCGTGTGGTCCGTGCCCGTCATGCCGCCTCGGCCTCCAGCCGGCTGGGAGCGCTGCGTGGCGAGCGGAGCAAGCCGGCTGCGCACGATGCCACGACGCAGAACCCAAGGGGCAGCAGGAAGGTCAGGTTGAGCGGGAGGAAGTGTGTCAGCGGTCCGATGACGGCGGGACCGGCCAGCATGCCGAGATAGCCCAGACCGGCGACACGCGAGACATTCGTCCCGGCGGCGCCCGGGTCGGCGTGGCCGGCGGCGCTGAAGAGCTGGGGGATGCAGCCGGACAGCCCGGCCCCGAACACGGCCCAGCCGACCAGGGCCAGCGGGATCGAGGTGGAGAACGTGGCTGTCGTCAGCCCGACCGCGGCCAGGGCCGCCCCGTAGCGGAGGATGGCGACGGGCCCGAAGCGCATGGCCACTCGGTCGGTCAGCAGTCGGCCGATGGTCATGGCGGTCGCGAACGCACCGTAGGCGAGGGCGGCGGTGGCGGCGGTGGCGTTCAGGACGTCCCGCAGATGCAGAGTGCTCCAGTCGTTGGCCACCCCTTCGCAGAGCATGAGCATCAGCGCGAGCGCGGCCAGCGCCCAGATGCGGCGGGATGTCCGGTGCGCCGGTTGCGTCACACCGGCGGAAGCCTTCTCGACAGGGGAGGGGACGTGTTCGGAAGGCAGGAGCCCGCGGGCGGCGAGTGCGGCGACGGCGAGGCCGAGGACTGCCACCGAGCCGAGGGTCGCCGCCGGGCTCCAGCCCCAGCTGAGTGTGCGCGCGCCCACCAGCGCGGCAAGGACGCCGCCGATGGAGAACGTGGCGTGGAAGGCGGACATGACGGGGCGTCGGTAGCCGCGCTCGACCTGGATGGCATGGGCGTTCATGCTGACGTCGAGGCAGCCGTTGCCGAGTCCGAGCAGTGCGAGTGCGGCTCCCAGCGTCCATGTGTCCGTGGCCAGACCTGGAAGGACCACGGCCGCGCTGCACAGAGCCGCACTCAGAGGTACGACGATGCGTGCGCCCCACCGATCGGTGAGCGGGCCCGTGATCCGCATGCCCGCGAAGGCTCCCGCGCCGAGGACGAGCAGCAGCCAGCCGAGCACGGCATGACTGATGCCCACGTGGCGCTCGACAGCAGGGATGTGGACCACCCACATCCCCAGGACGAAGCCGTTCAGGGCGAAGTAGGCGGTCGTGACCAGTCGGCCGGTCCGCAGCGATCTCTCCATGTCGACGAACATATCGAACATGCTTGATGTTCGAAAGGTTGCTTTGTGAACACCGATGATGTTCTATTGCTGATGTGGCGAGCGCAGAGCGACTGAGACGGATCACCGAGGCGGTACGCGACGCGGGCAGTGTCGGCGTCGCGGAGCTGGCCGCCCTGACCGGCGCGTCGGAGATGACCATCCGCCGCGACCTGGAGACCCTGGCTGAGCAGGGCGTCCTGGAGCGATACCGCGGAGGAGCGAGGAGTCTGCTGCTGCGCGGCGACGAACCCCCCTTCGGGTTGCGGGCGACGGAGGGGTTGGAGGCCAAGCGACGCATCGCCTCCGAGGTTGCCGGGCTGATCGCCGACGGGGAGTCCGTCGTCCTCGACAGCGGCACCACCTGCCTGGAAGTGGCCCGCGCGCTGGAGCACCGCCGCCTGACGGTCATGCCCCTGTCCCTGCACGCGGTGAACGCACTGACCGGAGCGCAGGACCTCACGCTGCTGGTGCCCGGTGGCCGCCCCCGGCCGGGAGAGCTCGCACTCACCGGCCCGCTTGCCGAGGCATCGCTGGCCGCCCTTCGTTTCGACACCGCGGTCATCGGCTGCTGCGGACTGAACGCCGCGAACGGCCTGACCGCGTACGACCTGGACGACGCCGCCGTCAAGCGGGCCGCGATCGCGTCGGCCCGCCGTGTCATCGCGGTCACGGACGGCGCGAAGCTCTCGCGTACCGCCCTTGCTCTTGTCGCGCCCGCCACCGCACTGCACGCCGTCGTCACCGACGAGGCCGCGCCCGAGGCGGAGGTCGACGCACTGACTGCGGCGGGTGTGCACGTGCGACAGGTATGACCTGGGCGTCAGTTGAACAGTGCGCGCACGTCACTGCGATACCGGCGGCCTGGGGCTGTCCCGTCGTGCCCGGTGGATCAGCGCACGGCGTCGGATGCGGCGCATCGCAGAATTGTCTGCGCAGTTCCGGTCCCCGTCAGGACGGACCGCGCCGACACGGACCTTGCGCTGCGAGTCCTCGGATCCGCCCGTTCGCCGCGCTGCACCGCTTGGTTGCCGGACGACTACGCGTCCTTGCTGCCACGGGAGTTGACAGACCGTTTCGTCGCCGAAGACGATCTTCCCGACGGCCCCCGTCGTCCCCCGGTGGCGGGCATCGGTCTCCACGACCCGAAGGCCGGAGACCCGAAGGCCGGAGACCCGAAGGCCGGAGACCCGAAGGCGGGATTCGAGGCCATGCTGTAGCTGCGCCGGAGACCGCCCGACTCCTGACCCCGGTCTTGCTGCCGCTGTGACACTCGTACGGTCCGCGCCCTCGCGACGGCGGAATGATGAAAGAGTTCTCGGTGCAGTGGGACACGCCGATGTCCGCGTGTCCGAATGTCCGTATGCCGACGATGGGACAGATTCCATGCCTCTCAAGGGTGAGTACGAGCCGAGCCCCGCACAGTGGGTCCGCGATCAGGTCGAGCTGTTCGAGAGCTCGGGCGGCACGGAGGGGACCACGATGCGGGGTCTGCCGGTCATCATCCTGACCACGCGCGGAGCCAAGAGTGGAAAGATCCGCAAGACACCGCTGATGCGGGTCGAGCACGACGGAATGTATGCCGTGGTCGCCTCGCAGGGCGGCGCTCCCCAGCACCCCGTCTGGTACCACAACATCACGGCGGACCCCCGGGTGGAACTTCAGGACGGCCCGGTCCGGCAGGACATGAACGCCCGTGAGGTCACCGGTGAAGAGAAGGCCGTGTGGTGGGAGCGCGCGGTCGAGGCGTTCCCCGACTACGCCGACTACCAGCTGAAGACCGACCGGCAGATTCCCGTCTTCGTCCTAGAGCCGGCGGCCCAGAGCCACTGACCACGACCAGGAGGCACTGTCCGGTTCGCCATGTTGGTACACCGACCTGCAGTGATTGCGCACGGTCACCCTCCGGGGTGCGGCGGGGAGAGGGCACTGATTGGCTGCGACATGTCCCCACCCCCTCCCGTCCCCAGGAGTGATCATGAGCGTTGCAGGCGAGTCCGCCAGTCGTGCGCAGCAGACGCAGGACAAGGTCCGTGAGCTGAACGAGCGTGCCGAGCACACGAGCGATCCCATGGAACGCCGTAGGCTGCACGACGAGGTCCGACGCCTACTTGAGCCCATACAGCAGGGCGGACGCGCGGCCGAGAACAGGCCGGGACGTCGTGCCGGCAGTCAGAAGGACGAGTTCCCGCCGCGGTGACGCACCGTTCGCGTCCAGCGGTAGCGATGGCCTCCCCCGACCTGCAGGGGAGGCCATTCGTGCCCGGCGAAGGGACTCCGGGCCGACCCATCCCCTCAATTGCGTAGCCGCAGTTCACTGTGGATTGCTGCGGATCTTCCGGCAGGTACAGGCCGAGATCGTTGATACCGAGGAAGCGGGCTGACCGCTCCGAACGCCGCGATCAGGACCTCTTCCGGTCGCTGCTGTCCCGTCCGGTCCACCAGGCCCGGGGCGAGGCCGACCGAAGCGGCCGTGCCACGTTCGCCGAAGCACTCCGAGACCAGCAACCAGGGAGGCCGTCATGGCCGACACCAACCGCACCAACCGCATTCTGATCATCGTCACCAGCGTCGGCGAGTACGAGAAGGCCGGATACCGCACCGGCCTGTGGCTCGGCGAGTTGACCCACTTCTACGATGTGGCCGAGCAGGCCGGCTTCGAGTCCACGATCGCCAGCATCGCCGGAGGACTGGTTCCGCTCGACCCGGAGAGTCTGGCTCACGACGTGCTCGGCGAGCTCGGCACGGGCCGGCGTTATGCCGACCGGGAGTTCATGGACAAGCTGGAGAACACCATGTCCGTGACCGAGGCCGACGTCGAGGACTACGACGCCATCTACCTCACCGGTGGTCACGGCGTGATGTTCGACTTCCATCAGAGCCAGGAGCTGGAATCCCTGATCGCCCGCTTCTACGACTCCGGCCGCATCGTCTCGGCGGTCTGCCACGGGCCGTGCGGCCTGCTCGATGTCACTCTCGAGAGCGGCGAACCACTGGTGAAGGGCAAGAGGGTCACCGGTTTCTCCTGGCCGGAGGAGGAGCTCGCCCAGCGGGACAAGGCCGTGCCCTACAGCCTGCAGGACGGGCTGAAGAAGCTGGGAGCTGACTACAGCACCGCGGACAAGCCCTTCGACTCCTACGTCGTGGAAGACGGTCGCCTGATCACCGGGCAGAACCCGGGCAGCGCGAAGGCCGTCGCCGACGCGGTCGTCAAGCACCTCAGCTGACGACCGGAGCCGGGATCTGCCCGGCCGGGCAGATCCGCGGGGCGGGGCCCGTTCCGGGATCGACTCTCGTCTTTCCCGTCGCGGAGCCCCGACGGCCCGTTGCCCTCGCGAGAGTTGGCCGCCGGGGCGAAGCGGAGTCCGCTTCACGCCGAGGCTGCGGCGACACAGAACTCATTGCCCTCCGGGTCGGCCATCATCACGTGGTGTCCGTCGAACTCCTCCAGGACACTCCCGCCCGCCTTCACCAAACGCTCGGCCTCTGCCTTGATCCGCGCCCATCGCTCGTCGGGACTGCCGTGTCCCGGCACCCGGACGTCCATGTGGAGCCGGTTCTTTGCCGTCTTGGGCTCGGGGACTCTGAGGATGGAGAGGCGGGGGCCGACCCCGTCAGGATCGCAGAGCCACGCGCCGTCGTCCTCGGATTCGTCCTCCGGCAGGTCGAACTGCGCGAGCCACTCTGCGCGTGTCTTGAAGGGAGCAGGTGGTGGCTCGTCGACGTAGCCCAGCGCCGTCTTCCAGAACGCGGCGAGGAGTTGCGCGTCCGCACAGTCGAGCGTCAGATCAATTCTGGGTGCCATGGCAGGACCGTACTGTGCACCTCTGACAATCAGCGCCTGGCGTGGGCCGTGTGTGACGGGTCGATGGTGTGCTTCCGCGACGCGGCTCAGCCACGCCGGTAGGCGGCGAGCTGTTGCGGGGTACGGCTGGGATTCGTCGTCCCGGCCGGCAGGAACACGGCCGTCGGTACACCCGTGACGATCCACAAAAAGATGTTCGTCGACCCTCACCACTTCATCCAGTAACTTCAAGGTTGTAGTAAAAATGCTTCCGGATCACTTCATGCTTGAAGTATGGTGAAGGCATGGAAGATCCACGGGAAGCCTCCGAGCCGCGCTGGCTCGACGCCGACGAACAGCAGCACTGGTACGCGTTCGCCTACGTGTTGACCCAACTGCCGGCCGCGCTGGAAGCCCGGATGCAGCGGGACGCGGGCATCAGCCACTTCGACTACGTGGTCATGTCCGCGCTCTCGATGGCGCCGGAGCGCACCCTGCGGATGAGCGAGGTGGCCCAGTACGCGGGCAGCACACTCTCCCGGCTGTCCAATGTTGTCGGCCGCCTGGAGAAGCGCGGCTGGGTGCGCCGCCGCCCCGACCCCTCCGACGGGCGCTCCACCCTGGCCACCCTTACCGACGAGGGCCAGGACAAGGTCGCCGCCGCGGCCCCCGGCCACGTCGACGCGGTGCGCCGCCTGGTCTTCGACCCGCTGACCAAAGCACAGCAGCGTCAGCTCGGCACCGCCTCCCAGCGCATCCTCGGCGCCATCCAGGCCCCGTGTCCCACGGACTGGGCCCCGGACGGGGCGACCCCCGCTGCGGCCGACCGGGACTGACCCCGGCGCCCCCCTTCCTTCGCCCCGGCCGACCGGCCGGGATCGCATCACCCCTCGAGGAGCACGCATGCCCACGATTGCCATCGTCGGAGCCGGACCGGGCCTGGGCCTGTCCATCGCCAAGGTCTTCGGCGGCCACGGCTTCGACGTCGCCCTGATCTCCCGTACCAAGGACAAGCTCGACGCCCTGGTCGCCGAACTCACCGAGGCCGGGATCACCGCGGAAGGCTTCCCGGCCGACGTCGCCGACGCCGCACAGCTCGCCGGCGCGCTCGATGCCGCCGTCGCGCGGTTCGGGCGGATCGACGTCCTGGAGTTCTCCCCGCACGCGGGCCTGGTCATGACCGCGCCCAAGGAGGTGACCGTCGACAACCTCCGGGCGCAGATCGACGGTCTGCTCTACGGAGCGGTCACCGCCGTCCGGACGGTGCTGCCAGGGATGCTCCAGGCCGGGGCCGGCACTCTGCTGTTCACCACCGGCGGCGGCGCGATCAACCCCTACCCGATGCTCGCCACCACCAACATCGCCCAGGCGGGCCTGCGGAACTGGGCGGTCAACCTCCACAACTCCCTTGCCGCTGAGGGCATCTACGCCGCCAACGTGGCCATCAACCTCATGATCGGCAGCCAGGCCCCCGAAGGTGTCCCGCACCGCTCGCCCGACGAGATCGCCCTCGACTACTGGGCCCTCCACACCAGTCGCGACCAGGCGGAACATCTCATCGGCGCCTGAGGACAGCACGCCGCCCGCAGCATCCTGATCCAGCACGAGAGCATCGACGCCCTCGTCCACACCACCGGCGTGTTCACATCCCAGGAGAGCCGCACGGCCGACGGGCTTCACCCGTTCTACGCGGTCAACTACCTCAGCCGCTACCACCTCACCCAGCTCGCCCGGCCGCCGCAACCCACTCCGATGGCGCCCGGTGCTACTCGACCGCCGTGGTCAGCGCCAGGGCTGTCTCTCTTACGTCGGGGTGAGGATGGCGTCGGAGGGCGCGGAGCTGGGTGCGCCAGTCCTGCGTCCAGCCGGTGCGGGCGCCCAGCGCCTGGGTGAGCGCAACAGCAAACAGGCCGCCTGCGCAGCCGGCGTTCGCCGTGAGCCGCTCGACCGCGCACAGCAGCACGAGCGGGTCTCCAGGGCGACGGGCGGTGTTGAGCCGGTTGCGGAGGGTCTCCGCCGTACGGGCGGCCAGGACGGGGCGGCCGGTATGCAGGGCCTCCAGACGTTGCAGCGCAGCGAGCAGCTGCGCCGGTTCCGCGTCGAGGTCGAGGGCCTTGGCGAACAGATGGGTGCCCTCCGGCAGGAAATCGGCTGCCCCGCCCAGGAGTTCGGATGCGCGCAGGGCCGCTGCTCGAGGTCCCTTCCCTCCCGTCGCCACCGCAGTCGCGAGTCGTGCGACCAGGTGGCTGATCCGCTGCCGGGCGGGCCGGTCCCGGTCGCCCTCCGCGTCCAGGTGGCGTGCGGGGGCCTTGGCCTCGGCCGTGATGAGCTGCCCCAGCGCCTCCAGCAGCGGGCCCGCGCTGTCGACCGAAGAGGTCAGCGCCACCAGCCCGTCCGCCGCCGCGCGCCAGGACGAGCGGTTGTCCAGGTCGACGGTGGCCTCCAGCAACAGCTGCTCGGCCTCGGGGTACCACGGCGACCAGCGCGCGAGCAGGCCCATCGCGGCGGCGGCGGTCTCCACGTCGCTGCTGCCCGACACCTGGCCCACCAGCCGCGCGTAGGGGGACCGGTCGTCGGACCGCAGCTCGTGCGGACGAGTGCGCAGGACTGCGGCCTGGGTGACCGGCAGGCTGTCGGCGGCGCGTTCCAGCAGGTGCCAGGCCGCGGGCGAACGCAGCAGCTCGGCGGCAACGGGGACACAAGCCGCCTGAACGTCGGGGTGCTGCCCGGGTAGGTCGAATGCCTCGGCGAGAATCGCGGCGGCGGTGTTGACGGGCAGCCGGGAGGCGGCCAGGCGGACGAGTTCCTTGCGACTGGTGACCTTGGCCGCCGGGGCGAGCGCGCCGTCGTCGGCAGGAAGCAGCGCGGCGCGCAGGACCGCCTCGAGTTGGGACGGGGCGACGAACCTGGCCGCCCGGGTGGCCGCGTAGAGCGCGACCCTCGCCCTGTCGTCCGCGGCGTGGGCGAGCAGGAGGGGTAGTGCCGCGGCGGGACGGTCCGTCCACACCAGAGCCCCGAGGGCGGCTTAGGCGTGATCCGGGCCGGCCGGCGCTCACTCCTTGACCGCACCCGAGTTGGCGCCGCTGACGAAGTAGCGCTGGAAGCAGAAGAACAGCGCGGCCACCGGAAGGGTGGAGAGCAGGGCCGCCGCCAGCTTCAGCGGATACTGCGTTCCGCCACCGAGTCCGCCCGAGACGAAGCGGGCCAGGCCCGTGGTGAGTGTCTCGTACTGGCCGGACTGCGTGCTGACCAGGAAGTGCGTGAACTCGTTCCACGACCCCTGGAACGACAGGATCGTCAGGGTGATCAGCGCCGGTCTGGCCATCGGCAGGACGACGGACCAGAAGATCCGGAACACACCCGCCCCGTCGACCCGCGCGGCCTCCTCGACCTCGCGCGGCACCGATTCGAAGAACTGCTTCATGATGAAGATGCCCGCCGCGTCCACCAGCAACGGCAGGACCATGCCCGAGTAGGTGTCGAAGAGTCCGAAGGTGTTGAGCACCAGGAACTTCGGGATGAGCAGGGCGACTCCGGGCACCGCCATCACTGCGAGCACAAAGGCGAACAGTGCCGAGCGGCCCCAGAAGCGCAGCCGCGCCAGTGCGTATCCCGCCATGGAGTCGAACAGCACCCGGCCCGCGGTCACCAGCACCGCCACGAGTGCCGAGTTGCCGAGCCAGCGCAGGAAGGGCACCCCCTCGGCGGCCTGGCTCAGCCCGAGCAGCCGCTGGTAAGCGGCTGTGGTCGGAGTGGTGGGCAGCAGGGCCAGCGGATGCGCGGCAGCGTCCGGGTCCGTCTTGAATCCGGTCACCAGCTGGAGGGCGAACGGCAGCAGATAGAGCAGACCCAGTCCCAGCACCGCGGCGTATCCCGCCAGCCGCCACCGCAAGGGGAAACGGCTCAGAACAGGGCGTCCGCGGTCGCGCGGGCCGCGACGGTGGGGGGAGCGCTGAGGCCGGTCCCGTATGGCCGTTCCGGCGGCGGTCATCGGTTCCTCCCGGTGCTTGCGCCGCGCTCCCGCAGCGCCCAGCGCTGGAATGCGGTCAGGATGAGGATCAGGGCGAGCAGGATGAACGCGATCGCGGAGCCCTGCCCGAAGTCCGCGTTGTCGAAGCCCGCGGAGTACGACAGGAAGGCGGGTGTGAGCGTCGTATTGCCCGGAGCGCCCTGACCCATCACATACACCTGGTCGAAGACCTGCCAGGTGGAGATCAGCCCCAGGGTCAGGACCAGGAACAGCACGGGGCGCAACGCCGGCAGCGTCACATGCCGGAGCATCTGGCGGCGGTTGACCCCTTCCATGGCGGCCGACTCCTCCAGCTCCCGCGGAATGTTCTGGAGTGCCGCGAGGAAGATCAGCATGAAGGTGCCGGAGGTGGTCCACACGGCGAGCAGGATGAGTGTGCACATCGCGACCGAGGGGCCCGAGAGCCACTCGAACCACGACAGTCCCAGGGCGGAGTGATCGGCGAGCATTCCGGTGGGTCGCTCGGGATCGACGATTCCCAGGCTGCCCAGGATCAGGGAGAGCACCCCGCGGGGGTCGGCGAACCAGTTCGGTCCCTTGACCCCGATCCAGGACAGCATGGTGTTCACGGATCCGCTGCCCTGGAAGAGAAAGAGGAAGACCGTTGAGACGGCGATGGAGCTGGTGACGGACGGGAAGAAGAACGTCGTGCGGAGGGCGCCACGCCCCCGGAGCAGCTTCTGGTTGACGACCAGGGCCAGCCCCAGTGCCAGCACGGTCTGCAGGGGGACGGTCAGCAGTACGTAATAGGCGTTGTTACGCAGGGAGGTCGCGAAGAGCGTGCGGTCGAGTCCGTCCTGCGTGAGCAGCGCCCGGTAGTTGTCCAGGCCGACGAAGTCGGCCTGGCCGGAGAACGGGTTGGACTGTCCGTCCCAGTGCAGCAGGCTCACCCACAGCGCCATCAGGATGGGAAGCACCATGAACAGGCCGAGGACGAGCACCATGGGGCTGACGAACAGCCAGCCCCAGGTGCCCTCCCCGCGAAGGCCCGCGCGCCGGGCGCGAACCTTCGCGGTCGTACCGGCTCTGCCGGGTGCGCTGTCAGGTGCGCCGGGCGAGCCGGTTGTGCGGGTGATACTGCCGGCGCGCATCGTGCGGATGGGCATGGGGCTCAGTTGCCCTTCGCGATCGCCTGTTCGCCGTTGCGCTGAAGGTCGGCGAGGATCTTCTTCGGGTCGGCAGTGCGCAGCGACTGCAGATCGGTGTTGAACTGGCTCAGCACCTTGTCGAAGCCGGCGATCGTCACCGGGCCCTGCGCATAGGCGTTGCCCTCCACCCAGGCCTTGGCGGCCGGCTTCTTCTCGGCGTAGGTCTTGAGCGCGCTCGTCCGCGACGGCATGACACCGAACGCGTCGGCGAAGTCGAGCTGTTGCTGCGCGGAGGTCAGGTACTTCACGAGGTCGACCCCCGCCGCCCGGTGCGCGCTGTCGGCGGCGACTCCCCAGCAGTTGCTGAAGGCGAGGGTGCCCTTCCCGGCGGGTCCCTCGGGCAGCGGCGCGACGGTGTACTTCACGTCGGGGTAGTCGAGCTTCATGCCGCCCTCGAGCCAGTTGCCCTCGATGGTCATGGCGGCCTTGCCCTTGCCCAGTGCCTCACCGCCCCAGCTGGTGTCCACCTGCTTGGCGAACTTCATCGAGCCGGACTTGAGCAGGGACTGGACGAAGTCGAGCCCCTTGGCGTTCTCCGGGGCGCTCGCGGTCATCTTCTGCTGGTTCGGGTCGGTGAGCCAGCCGCCCGCCTGCTTCATGAAGACTCCGAGCCGCTGGTACTCGTCGCTGGTGACCAGGCCGGTCACGCCGTTGCCGGTGAGCTTGTCCGCGACGGTCCTCAGCTCCTCCCAGCTCTTCGGATAGTCCTTTTCCGTCAGCCCGGCCTTCTTCCACAGGTCGGTGTTGATGGCGAGAGCGAGGGTGGAGGAGTCCTTCGGCAGACAGACCAGTTTCCCGTCGTACGAGAACGAGCCGCGCAGCTGCTCGGAGAAGTCGTCGGCGTCGGATATCCGGTCCCCGTACGGGTACAGCGAGCCGCCCTTCGCGTAGTTCGCGAACTGGTCGGAGTTGACGTAGAAGACGTCCGGCGGCTTGTGCCCGGCGAAGGACTGAGCGAGCTGCTGGTTCATGTCCTTCGCGACCTCGACCGAGACCGAGTTGCCCGACTTCTTCGCATACGCGGCAGCGGCAGTCTTGACTGCCTGGGTCTCGGCGTCCCCCGAGGTGGCGATCAGTACCGTCAGTTTCTGCTTGCCGGCCTTGTCCTGCGCCGGCTCCTTGTCGCTGCCGAAGCTGGATGAGCAGCCGGTGGCGGCCAGGAGCGCCGCGCAGGTGGCGAGGGCGGCGACGGCCGTACGGGTTGCCATGAATTCCTCCAGGTGGGATGAGGCTTGCGGCTCAGCTGCCCGGAAAGGGCGTGCTGTGAATGGGGCCCGTCAACAGGCACGGGGGTGGTTCAGCCGTCCGACGCGGATGTGCTGTCCCGCACGACGAGGGACGGTTCGAGCAGGACTCGCTCGGGGGGAGTGCCGAGTTCCGACATCCGGGCCAGCAGAAGCCGGACGCATTCGCGGCCCACGGCCTCCAGCGGCTGGGCGACGGTGGACAGTCCGGGGGAGAGGAGGGCCGCCGTGGGGGAGTCGTCGAAGCCGACGACCGCGACATCCTTGCCCGGCACAGCCCGTCGCTCGCGCACGGCGTGGTAGCAGCCCAGTGCGAGCATGTCGCTGGCGGCGATCACGGCCGTCGCGCCCGCGTCCAGCAGTGGTCCGACAGCGGCCTGCGCCGAGGCGATGTCATCGATGCTCCGTGCCCGCTTGCCACGCACCGGAAGGCCGTGCCGTTGCATGGCGCGCTGCCAGCCCATGGCACGGTCGTCACCGACTCCGGAGCCGCGCGGCCAGCCGAGGAACGCGATCCTGCGATGCCCCAGAGCCACCAGATGCTCGACCGCGGCGTCCGTGCCGGAGGCGCCGTCGACATCCACCCAGTCGCCGATCTGCCGGCCGGACCACATCCGGCCGAAGCCCACGAACGGCACACCGCGCTTTTCCAGCCAGGCCTGGCGCTGGTCGCCCCGCTCGGTGCCGCTCAGCACGAAACCGTCCACGCTGTGCAGGTCGAGGAGCTCCTCGTATCCGTCGAGACCGGCGCTGCCGGGGGGTGCGGCGAAGAGCAGGATCCGATAACCGGCCTCGTCGGCGGTCTGGGACAGGGCGTGCAGAAACCGGTCCATGACCGGGGCCGAGGTGCCAGGGGCGGTGGGACGGATTCCGTACCCGATGAGCTTGCTCGATCGGGTACGCAGGGTCTGGGCCGCTCGGTGCGGCCGATAGCCCAGCTCGTCGATGGTGCGGCGGACCCGCTCCAGGGTTTCCGGACGCAGCAGCTCGGGCGAGTTGAGCGCGTTCGACACCGTCTGCGGAGAGACTCCGGCCCGCCGTGCGACCGTGGCCAGGGTGACTGAACCGGCCTTGGGTCTGGGGGAGTTGGGCGAGCGGGGCATCAGTGTCTCCGGAACCGGTCGTACGAGCGGGTGAGTTCATTGGAGCGTTCCAAAACCGTTGTCAACGCACTGAAGTCGTCGTTAGGGTTCTTGGAACGCTCCAATGCCTGAGAGGTTCTGCTCTGTTGGACACCACTGTCAAGACCCACGACATGACGAACTCCGACACGGGGGCCGGCCCGGCGGTCGAAGGCCTCCAGCCGTTCCTGCATGACGCCTGTGTGACGCTGTACGCCCCGAGCTTCGCGATCTCCCACGCGGACGGACAGATCGACGGTGCCGCCGACGGCTTCTACCACGGCGACAGCAGAGCCCTTGCCCGGCTGACCGTCGCGGCCGACGGAGTCGCGATCGCCCCTGTCCGAGGAGCCTTCGAGGGAGCGGACCGGGCGACCTTTCGCAGTGTGCTGCGCGGCCTGGGCGAGGAGACACCGGATCCGGCCGTCACCCTGCACCGGCGCCGCCACGTCACCCCCGGGCATCTGGAGGAGACCCTCGAAGTCGCCAACGCCGGGCGGCAACATGTCCATGTCCGGCTGATCGTCGCCGCCGGGACGGACCTCGCCCCGATCGAGCGCGTCAAGTCCGGACACGCCGCGAGCCCGGTCATCGCCAACGTCACGGAGGGCGGGCTCGGTTGGTCCAGGGACACCTTCGCGGTACGACTCACCGGCTACCCGCGGCCTGCCGCCGTCGACCCGGCCGCCGGAACGCTGGTCTACGACATCGAACTCGCTCCCGGCTCGGCATGGACCGCTGAACTGCACTGCGACGCGGCTCATGAGGACGGCGACCAGTTCCCCGCGCCCCCGGCCGACAGCCTGCCCTGGCGGACACCGGTCCTGCGCAGCGCCGACCGGCGCTTCGACCACTGGCTGAGTCAGTCGGCCGCAGACCTCGACCGGCTGCGGCTGACCGACCCGGTCGATCCCGCCGACCAGTTCCTGGCCGCCGGGGCCCCGTGGTTCCTCACCCTCTTCGGCCGCGACGCCCTGTGGGCGGCCCGCATGCTGCTGCCGCTGGGCACCGGTCTCGCCGCCGGTACGCTGCGCACACTCGCCCGCCGGCAGGGCACGAAGTCCGACCGGCACACCGAGGAGCAGCCCGGCAAGATCCTGCACGAAGTGCGCCGCGCCACCCAGAACTTCAACGACAACTTCTCCCTGCCGCCCTGCTATTACGGTACGGTCGACGCCACCCCGCTCTGGATCACCCTGCTGCACGACTCCTGGCGCTGGGGCCTCGCGCCCGAACAGGTCGAACAGCTCCTGCCGCACGCGGAGTCCGCCCTCGCCTGGATGCGCGACCACGGCGACGCGGACGGGGACGGCTTTCTGAAGTACATCGACCACACCGGTCGCGGGCTGGCCAACCAGGGCTGGAAGGACTCGGGTGACTCCATCCAGTACCGCGACGGCCGCCTCGCCACCTCCCCGATCGCGCTGTGCGAGGTCCAGGCGTACGCCTACGAGGCGGCCCGCGGCGGCGCGGCACTGCTGCGCGCCTTCGACCGCCACGGCGCAGACCGGTGGGAGGAGTGGGCCGAGCGGCTGCGTGAGCGTTTCCGCAGGCACTTCTGGGTGGAGGACGAGCGCGGACCGTACCCGGCCGTGGCGCTCGACGGGGAGAAGAAGCCGGTGGACTCGGTCACCTCGGGCTTCGGCCACCTGCTGGGCACGGGCCTGCTCGACCATGAGGAGAGCGCCCTGCTGGCCGCCAGGCTCAGCGCTCCCGACCTCGACTCCGGCCATGGTCTGCGGACCCTGAGCAGCAACTCCGTGGCCTACAACCCGTACGGCTATCACATCGGTTCCATCTGGCCGCACGACACGGCGATCGCGGTGCACGGCCTGGTCAGGGCCGGCTTCCCGGACGCAGCCGCGTCCCTGTCCGAGGGACTGCTGACCGCATCGGCGTCCTTCGACGCGCGGCTTCCTGAACTGTTCGCCGGTCATGGAGCGGCGACCGACACCCGGCCCTCGCCCTATCCGGCGTCCTGCCGCCCGCAGGCCTGGGCGGCGGCCTCGTCCATCATGATCCTTCAGTCGGTGCTGGGTCTCTCCGCCGATGTCCCCGGCGGAATACTCACGGTCGCGCCCGGCTTCGCGGAGGCCTACCGGCCGCTGAAGGTCGAGGGGCTCGCTGTCGCGGACGGGAGGCTGGACATCTCCGTCGACGCCGACGGCACGGCACACATCGAGGCCCCGAAGGGCCTGGTGGTGAGGAGGCAGCACACGACACCTTGTTGACCCGGAGCGGCTGTACCCGATCCGAGGCAGGGTCCCGTGGGCCGGGGTCAGGTCCTGTCTCGGGTCAGGCGGCCGAGGCCGTGACGAGGGCCGCGGCCGGCACCCGGAGCACCGTCCCGCGGCAGGCCCTCCCTGGCACTGCGGCAATGCACGAACCCCGGCTCGTACACCACTCTCTCGTGGCGACGTCCGTCCGGCACTGCGGGCCGCTTCGCCGTCGTCGGCCATGGGCCCCGCCCTGCCACGCACCCGGCGGGGGCTGTCTCAGCCGCCGGTGCCGAGCGTGAGCGTAGGCCGTTCCAGTTCGAACCAGACGGCCAGGTCCAGTGTCCGCTCCAGACCGGTGCGGTCCGCGGTGCCGACCTGGCCGGGCTCGGTGGCAATGATCTCCTGCAGCCGGCCGCGGTCCAGCAGGTCGAGAGCGGGGCTGTTGCCTGCCGACAGCACGTCGCGGACCTGGGTCTGCAGCTCCACAGCGTAGGCCGGGTCCTGGGTCGAGGGGTACGGGCTCTTGACCCGCTCCAGAACCGAACGCGGCAGCAGGTCCGCGGTGGCCGCCCGCAGCAGACTCTTCTCCCGGCCGTCGAACGTCTTCATCGACCAAGGGGTGTTGAAGACGTACTCGACCAGACGGTGGTCGCAGAACGGCACGCGCACCTCCAGACCGGTGGCCATGCTCAGCCGGTCCTTGCGGTCCAGCAGTACCCGCACAAAGCGGGTGAGGTGCAGATAGCACACCTCCCGCATCCGACGCTCCAGCGGATCGCGTTCCCCGTCCAGGCGCGGCACCTGCGCCATGGCCTCTTCGTAGCGCTGGGCCACGTAGCCTTCCAGGTTCAAACGTTCGCGCAGCCCGGGCTCGAGCACCGAACTGCCGCCGCGGCCGTGCTCGCGCCCCAGGGCCGCCAGCCAGGGGAATGTGCCGGCATCTCGTGCGGCAGGATCGTGGAACCATGCGTAGCCGCCGAAGACCTCGTCCGCGGACTCACCGGACAGTGCCACCGTGGAGTGCTCGCGGATGGCCCGGAACAGCAGGAGCAGCGACTGGTCCATGTCACCCAGCCCCAGGGGCAGGTCCCGCGACCGCACGGCTGCGGCGCGCACGCTCGGATCCGCCAGTCCCTCGGGGGCGAGGACGATGTCCCGGTGGTCGGTTCCGACGTGCCTGGCGACGTCGTGCACATAGGGAGTGTCCGGCGTGGCCCGCAGATCGTCGGGGACGAAGTTCTCGCTCTGGCCGACGAAGTCGACGGCGAAGCTGCGCACGGTCTCCTTGCCGCGCAGCTGTTCGGCTGCCAGCGCGGTGACCGCGCTGGAGTCGAGCCCGCCCGACAGCAGGATGCAACGCGGCACGTCGGAGACCAGCTGGCGGCGGACGATGTCGTCGAGCAGCTCGCGTACCCGCGCGACGGTGTCGTCGCGGCTGTCGGTGTGTGCGACGGAGCGCAGCTGCCAGTAGGGGTGGGTGCGCAGGCCGGAGCGGTCGACGGTCACCAGCGTGCCCGGCTCCACCTCCCGCATCCCTCTCCAGATCGCGTGACCCGGGGTCTTGGCCATGGAGAACAGCTCGCGCAAACCCTCCAGATCCACCTCGCGGGGCACCATCGGGTTCGCCAGGATGGCCTTCGGCTCGGAGCCGAAGAGCACGCCGTCGTCGGTGGGGAAGTAGTACAGCGGCTTGATGCCCATCCGGTCGCGCATCAGGTGCAGCCGCTCGGTGCGGCCGTCCCAGATCGCGAAGGCGAACATGCCGTTCAGCCGCTCGGGGAGGTCGGCGCCCCATTCCAGGTAGCCGCGCAGTACGACCTCGGTGTCGCTGTCGGTGCGGAAACGCCGGCCGTTTCGACGCAGTTCGTCGCGCAATTCCCTGTAGTTGTAGGCCTCTCCCGAGTAGAGCAGCACGACATCGCCGTCCGGCGTGCTCTCCGTCATCGGCTGGACACCGCCGGGCAGGTCGATGATGGCGAGTCGGCGATGGCCCAGCGCCGCGTGTCTGTCGAGCCACAGGCCGTGTGCATCCGGTCCGCGGCAGGCCATCGTGACGTTCATGGCTTCGGCGGTGGACCGTTCCTGCCGCAGGTCGCGCCGGTAGGACACCCAGCCGGAGATGCCGCACATGGGGTGGCCCTCCTTGTCGTGGAGAAAGCATCCAGGGGATGCGTACCTTGCCGACTATAGGGATCAAGCGGATATAACGGGTGGCTGATGTCGGCCTCTCCGCGGCCGTGTCGACCTGCTTGCAGGCCGCACGGAACACCCTCAGGGAACGCTGCACCTACGGACTTGTACGCCTGGGCGACGGCGACGGCGGCCTAAGGGCTGTCCCGTCATCCCTGGCGGGCGCATGAAGACAGCTACGGCACCCGGTACGCATGTCGCCGACAGCGAGTTTCTGCTGCCGGTGGAATTGCCACCGATACTATGCACGGCATGATCAACTCATACGCGAGCCTTGACGACGCTGGGGTTGCGATAGCTGCGGCACATGCCGGCGCCGACGTGGTGCGAACCATGTACGGCCGGCAGCTCACCCGCATCGACAAGGGAGCCGGGGACTTTGCCACCGCCGCCGATCTCGAGGCCGAGAGGACGATCCTCGGCGTCATTCGTGCCGCTCGGCCCGAGGACGCTGTGCTCGGCGAGGAGGGCGGGCAGCAGGGTACCGTCGACGCTGTGCGCCAGTGGCTGGTGGACCCCTTGTGCGGCACGCTGAACTACGCCGTCGGCAACATGCTGGTGGCCGTCAACGTGGCGCTGCGCGACGGGGCGGCGGCGGTGGCCGACCCGTTCAGCGGCGAGGTCTTCTTCACCGACGGTGAGACCGCCCGGGTACGGCACAACGGGGCCGATGCGCAGCTGGTGCCCACGTCCGCCACCCAACTGGTCGACGTCAACCTGGATCCGCCGTTCCCGAACGCACCTGGCTTCCGGGCCGTGGACCTGTTGGCCCACCCGGGGTTCATCGAGCGGTTCCGGCCGCGGGTCGTGTCCACGACGCTGGCGCTGGCCTGGGTCGCTGCCGGCAAGCGTGCCGCGTACGTCACCGATGGCGGCGACCTGTCCGAGAGTGTGCATTTCGCCGCCGGCATCGCTCTGTGCCGGGCCGCCGGTTGCGTCGTCACCGGGATCGACGGCGCCCGGATCGGGCAGGGAGGCCGCGGACTTGTCGTGGCGGCCGACGCGGAAACCCACGGGCTACTGATGTCGGTGATCGGCGACCGAAGGGAGAACCGCCCCTGAGGCGTCGCCCGCGCGCCCGCCTCAGCACCGCGCTCCGCAGGGGTGGGTGCCGGGGTGAGCAGCTACGGCCCATGTCTGGGCGGCGCGTGGGGAGATGCCGGGAGCGCCATCGGGCTGGACCGCCCGCTCGTCGGCGCAGGCCGGTGGGCACGGTGCAGGACGGCGACCGGCACCTGCCGAGGGATACGTCGGTGTGGCGCTGAGGCAGCTCCTTGGCGGGTACACGAACGCCCCGGCGTTCGTCGTGGACCCGGCGAAGGACTTCCTGGCGGTCAAGGCCCCGGTCGACGCGCTGTTTTTCCCGCTCGAGACGGCCCGGGTCCGGTCCCGGGCCGCCGAGTGGTGCTCGCTCAGGCGGCGGATCGTTCCACGGGAATCCACAACTCTGCGTCCGCCCGCTCCCCGTCCTGCGTCGGGCGGACGCGCAGGATCTCGGGCCCCTGCCTGCTCAGGTACGGATTCGACGGGAACCACTGCGTGAACACATCCCGCCACAGGTACTGCAGCGCCCGCGGGAACGGGCCGGAGTTCTCGAAGACGGCCCACATCCCCGCCGGAACAGCGAGCACGTCCATATCCTCGGGAGCTTCAGCGTGCGTCACCACGCCGTGGTAGTAGTCGAGTTCACTCCCCTCGGCCCGGCTCGGATCGAGCTGGTCGCTCGCCCCGACGATCCCCTCGGGCTCCTGGTCGGACAGCGCCGTGATACGCCGTAGCGTCTCGGGGTCGATGCCCCGGATGAAGTCGGCGATCGCCGAGTTGATCCCCTCGTGGACGAGCGGGACGCGGGCCTTCTTGCCGACCACACGGAACTCCTCCTTCTCCACGATCCTGTATCGCATGCTGCTGCTCCCTTCAACGATGAGGCGGAAGGACATCCGTGGCTGGGAGCGCAGAGCCGCACCAGTGCGCCGGGCCTCGCCCGGACCCACACCGTGTACGGCTCGAAACGCACGCGCAAAGGCTTCTCCCGAGCTGTAGCCGTAGCGCACAGCGACCTCCAGCAGTGTCCGCTCATCGGCGAGCACCTCGGCACCCGCCACGGTCAGCCGCCTACGGCGGATGTACTCCGACAGCGGGATGCCTGCCAACGCGGAGAAGAGTCGGCGGAAGTGGTACTCCGACGTCACTGAGATGTGCGCGAGATCGGCCACGTCGATCGGCTGGTCGAGATGCGATTCGATGTGCTCCATGGCCTGGTTGAGCTGCTCCAGCACCCCCGTCTCCTTCCCTTTCGACCACTCACGTTAGAGAGGCCCACCCTGCCGGACCCGACATCCTGTGCCCGAAGCGGTCGGGTCGACAGTGCACCCGTTCAGCGAGACCGAGAAGCAGCGTGTTCACCCTGTCCAGACGGGCGTGTGAGCTGCTGACGGTCTCCCGGACCGCTCTCCGCGCCCCCGCATCGGCAAGTCCGGTCCCCGAGCGGTCCGCGATGCCGAGTTGACGGAACAGATCGCCGACGTTCCTACGGGATCGCGCGCAACCCATGGATCCCCGAGCATCCACGCCGTGCTCAAGCGGCAAGGCGCTCGATGCGGCCGCCGCATCACGCGGCTGATTCCGCGGCCCATGAAGCCTCTTCGAGTTCGGGCTATTGGGCGATGACGGCGACGCCGGTGCGGCCGCCGTCCACGTCGAGGACGGTGCCGTGCACGAAGTTTGCCTCGTCGGAGGCGAGGTAGACCGCTGCGTTGGCGATCGCGTCCGGAAGTCCGAAGCTGCCGGCCGGGGTGCCCTTCATCATGATGTCGCCGGGGTGGACCCCGGTCCCGGCCGGCTCCGCCGTGTGGACCACGCCGGGGGAGATGGCGTTGACGCGGATACCGCGGGGGCCGAACTCGGCAGCCCAGGCACGGGTGAGGGCTTCCATTGCTCCCTTGGAGGAACTGTAGACGGCGCCGATCGGGATACCGAGCCGGGCGATCCACGAGCCCAGGTTGATCACCGCGCCGCCGCCGGCCTCGATCATTGCGGGGGCCACCGCGGCGGTCAGGAAGAACGGCGCTTTGACATTGACCGCATAGATCAGGTCGAACGTCTCTTCGTCGGTGTCGGGCGTGGAAGGGCTCGGGTAGATGCCGGCGTTGTTGACCAGGATGTCGATGCGACCGCCCAGGGCACGGGCGGCTTCGTCGGCGAGGGCGCGGGAGGCGGGCGCGCTGCCGTCGAGATCCGAGGCCAGGAAGTCCGCTTTGCCGCCTGCGGTGCGGATCGCGGCGACGACTTCTTCGCCGCGCTCCTGGCTGCGGCCGGACACCGCGACGTGTGCTCCTTCAGCGGCGAAGGCCAGGGCGATCGCGCGCCCGATGTTGCTGGTGGCGCCGGTTACCAGGGCGGTCTTGTTCTGCAGGCGGTTGCTCATGATGCGATCGGCTCCAATTCTTGCAGGGCTTGTGGGGCCGATGGTGTCTGCCAAAAAATGGACCTGCAAGTCCAATTTTGCTACGTTGGATTGACTGGTCCAACGGGAGGAGCGGGGATGCGCGGATCGTTGACCGCCAAGGGACAAGCGACGCGTGGCCGGATTGTCCAGGGGGCCGTCGCGGTGCTGCGGGAGAAAGGTGTCGCGGTGGCGACGCTGGACGATGTCCTTGCACGCAGCCGTACGAGCAAGAGCCAGCTGTTCCACTACTTTCCCGGCGGCAAGGACGAACTGCTGCTCGCAGTCGCGCAGTTCGAGGCCGACCAGGTACTCGACGACCAGCAACCCCACCTCGGGTGCCTGGACTCGTGGGATGCCTGGTACCGGTGGCGTGACACGGTCATTGCGCGCTACGAGGAACAGGGTGACCAGTGCCCGCTCGGTTCGCTTTTCCTGCAGATCGGCCGCAACACCCCAGGGGCGCGGGCGATCGTGATCGAGTTGCTGCGCCAGTGGCAGGAGTACCTGGCGACGGGGATCCGGGCTATGCAAACGGCAGGGCACGTGCCTGTCTCGCTCGACGCAGACCGGACCGCGGCGGCGCTGCTGGCGGGCATCCAGGGAGGGGTGTCGATCCTGCTGTCGACCGGTCGCTCCAGCCATCTCCATGCGGCCCTCGACGAGGGGATCACGGCGCTGCGCAACGCCGCGTCCGCTGCGATCTGAGCCCACATCTGCGCCTGCCGAGAATGTCGGCCGACGGCGTGGCCCGTGCTCGGTCGCGGACGTGCGCACACCTCGGCCGCTCGCGGCATCCCGAGTACACCCTTTCCCGGGATCTCGCCGTCGCCCGAGGTTTGCCGACCGCTCTTGGTGAGTGCTCCGATGCGGGGTCGGGCTGTCCCGAGGTGACGTCGGGTTCAGGAAGTCGGCACCGGAATGAGCATGCATGAACTGGTGGCGTGAGCCAGGAGGCGATCCGCACCGTCGAGGAGCCGTGCCTCGGCGAGGGCGGTGCGGCGGCCGCTGCTGACCACTGTGCCGACTGCGCGGATCTTGCCGGTGTCGACGGTGATCGGGCGCAGGAACTTCACGGTCAGGTCGAGCGAGGTGTACCCCATGCCTTGCGGAAGGGTGGAGTGGACCGCGCAACCGGCGGCCGAGTCCAGCAGTGTGGCGTAGATCCCGCCGTGTATGCTGCCGATGGGGTTGTAGTGCTCCTCGCCCGGGATCAGGGAGAAGACCACGCGCCCGGGCTCGGCCTCGTCGAGGGAGAAGGCCAGGGTGGTGCCGACGGGAGGGGCGGGCAGCCGTCCGGCGGCGATGTCACGCAGGAACTCCAGACCTGTTTTCTGCCCGACGGCGGCCGCCGGGATCGCTGGATCTTCCCACTCGTACGTACGTGACCGTCCCATACGGCTGCGCCTCCTCGCCTGACTTTGTCTGATGAAGCTAGCTCTGGTTACAGCTGACTGTCAATAAAAGAGTCAGGCGGCTACCATGACGAGATGAAGTGGCTCGAGATGAGCACGGAGAACTGTACGGTCCAGCGCACCCTCGACCTGGTCGGCGAGAAGTGGACGCTGCTGATCCTGCGTGACGCCTTCAACGGGGTGCGCCGCTTCGATGACTTCCGCCACCATGTGGGGGTCTCGGAGGCGGTCCTGGCCGGCCGACTCCGCAAGCTGGTCGCGGCCGAGATCCTGTATACGGTCCCGTACCAGGAACAGGGCAGCCGCACCAGGCACGAATATCGCCTGACCCGCAAGGGGCGGGATCTGTGGCCCGTTCTCGTGGCGCTCAGGCAGTGGGGCGAGACGTACGTCGCCGACCCCGAGGGGCCGGTGCTGGACATCCGGCACAGCGCATGCGGCGCGCCGGTTCACGTCGTGGTCGAGTGCTCCGGCGAGCATGGCGCGCTCACCCCGGTCGAGGTCACCGTCCTGCCCGGACCTGCGGCCCGGCGTCACACCTGAATGCGGGTGGCGAGCGAGTCGACCTGTTCTGCCGACCGCATCGCTACAACAGCCTGTGCCGCCACCTCCGGCCTCGGACGGCGCAGTCCGATCGCCCATGAGACCGCATCTGACATCCCATCAATTACCGTGGCCGCAGCGGCAAAAGCCATGTCCAGGTTCAACGGTCAACCCCCGAAGGCGCGTCGGGATTCCGTACGCATCCTGTCCCCGTCGCCGTGCCCAGGAGCGGACCGCGGCGTCACGGTGCCCTGCCCGGTGCACGCCGGCTGGGTGATCGACTCCAAAGGGGCGGCAGATGGTGGGCCGGTCGACGTACTGGTATCGATGCGCCGTGCCGAACGCCACAGCTCTGCGGCCCGTCTCCGGTGGATTCAGCCCAGCACGCCGCCGGTGCAGCCCTTGCCCCCAGGATCTGCACGGCTCCGCGTTCGGCCTGCTCGCCGCCGTCCACGCGCTTGGCAGCCTCACCTCCTCCGCCGTGGCCGACGTGCTGTGGACCGCCATCACGCCGACCGCGGCGTTCGCCCACCTTGCGGCCGGGATGGTCCTCGCCCTTGCGGGCCTGCTCATGGCGGCGCGCGCCGGTGCAGCCGCTGACATTTTCGAGCCCCCGCGTGAGGGGTTGTCGGTGCGGCGCGCGATCCTGGAGACATGGAGATCGAGATCCTGGTCGTACCTGACTGCCCGAACGAGATACCCGCCACCGAGCAGCTGCGCCGCGCGCTTGACGACGTCGGCCTGGGCGACACCACGTTCGTCACCCGGACCGTCACGACCCGGGCGGAGGCGGAGCGGGCCGGATTCACCGGTTCGCCGACCGTACTGGTCAACGGGCGCGATCCGTTCGCGGAAGAGGGGCGGGAGCCGGGGCTGGCCTGCCGGGTCTACCGGAGCCCGCAGGGCCTGTCCGGGGTACCGCCGCTGGAGGGGCTGCGGCTGGCACTGAAGAAGGCCGCCGACGCCGATCTGTCCCGCTGACCGGCAACGGGCAGGCTCAGGTGTGGGCGGCCGCCGGCCCCTGCCGAGATCTGGCCGCGGCGGTGAGCTCGCGGGGGGTACGCTCCGGGGCGGTTTTCTCGCCGTGGACGACGCACGCTGCGGCGGCGAGGAGTTCGGCGGTGGCCTCGACGGCCCGGGCCAGGCGGTCCGCCAGGCCGGGTCGGGGAACGCCCGGGACGACCGCGAAGCCGAAGAGCAGCCCGGTGGCCAGCGCGGCCAGCATGAGCAGGACGTACTTGATCAGCACGTGTGCCGGGTCGAGAAGCAGTTTGTCGGCGTTTGAGCCGACGCTCATGAGAACGGTGCAGGCCGTGAAGAGGATCGGCTGGGTCTGCGGGAACGGAATGCCGAGGAGCAGGGCGGCGGTTCCCGCGACCGCAAGCGCCGCCGGGGGCAGCAGCCACAGGACGAGGGCCGCGGCGGTGGCTCCGATCAGGGCACCGGTAATGCGATTGCCGGACCGGGAGCAGAACCGCCTTCATCGACGTTCCGGCTTCTGGCTTCAGCGGTGTTCCGGGTTCGGGAAGTCGAAGCGGCAGCCCGCGTTCCATTCGGATCGTTGGTTGCCGTGCGCCGGAATCCCGCCCGCCCGCTTGAGCATGGCCGCCAGGTGCATCAGGTTCCACGTCATGAAGGTGGTGTTGCGGTTGGTGAACTCGTTGTCGGGTCCGCCGGATCCGGCATCGAGATACGACGGTCCCGGGCCCGCCTCCCCGATCCAGCCCGCGTCGGCCTGCGGCGGGATGGTGTACCCGAGGTGCTGGAGGCTGTAGAGCACATTCATCGCGCAGTGCTTCACGCCGTCCTCATTGCCGGTGATCAGGCAGCCGCCCGCCCTGCCGTAGTAGGCGTACTGACCCTTCTCGTTGAGCAGGCTGGAACAGGCATAGAGCCGCTCGATCACCTTCTTCATGACGGACGAGTTGTCTCCCAGCCAGATGGGGCCGGCCAGCACGAGGATGTCGGCCGCCATCACCTGGTCGTACAGTGCGGTCCACTCGTCACTGGCCCAGCCGTGTTCCGTCATGTCCGGCCATACGCCGGTCGCGATGTCGTGGTCGACAGCCCGTACGACGTCGACGCCTACGCCCTGCGCCTCCATCACGGCCCGGCTCCTGTCGATCAGCCCCTGTGTGTTGCTGACCTCGGGTGAGCGTTTGAGCGTGCAGTTGATGACGACGGCACGCAGGTTGTCGTAGCGAGCGGGCGACGAGTCGGCACCGGGCGACTGGGTGGTCACAGATCCTCCTGGCGTCCGCCGCCATGCCGTCACGGCGGCGCAACACCGACCATCGTGCTGGCAGGGATCCGGCTACGACCGATACGGCACAGCCGCATACCGCCGATCACTCCGACAGCCGAGCACCCGGCAGGCCGGCCCTTGAGGGACGTGCCCTTCACCCGACCGGGGGTTGGTGCGTGGTTCGCCCTGCGGCATGCGCATACGTTCGACCCATGGACGCCCACCCCACCTCCGCGCCGATCTCCGGGACGCGGACCGAGGACGTCGCGAACCTGATGGTCCGCTGTCTGGAGGCCGAGGGCGTGGAGTACGTCTTCGGGATCCCGGGCGAAGAGAATATCCGTTTCGTCGATGCCCTGGACGGCTCGCGCATCCGATACGTCCTGGTCCGCCACGAGCAGGGCGCCTCGTTCATGGCCGAGATCTACGGACGCCTGACCGGGCGGGCCGGGGTGTGCTCGGCCACGCTGGGGCCCGGTGCGATCAATCTCCTGCTGGGTGCCGCGGACGCGACGACCAACAGCACACCGTTCGTGGCTCTCGCCGCGCAGGGATCGCTGGACCGGATGCACAAGGAGTCCCATCAGGTCATCGATCTGGTGTCGATGTTCGCGCCGGTCACCCAGTGGTCCGCTTGCGTGGACAGCCCTGTCGCGGTGCCCGAGATGGTACGGAAGGCGTTCAAGACCGCGCAGAGCGAGCGTCCGGGAGCGGTCTTCGTAGCAGTCCCCGAGGACATCGAGGCCTCACGAATCACCAAGCCGCTCAACCCCCTGCAGGTCGACACGGTCCATGCCGACGCGCCGTCGCCCTCCCAGATCGCCCGGGCGGCGGAGGTTCTCGCGACGGCGCGTCGACCGGTCGTGCTGGCCGGCCACGGCGCCGCGAGGGGCAGGGCGGCGGATGCTCTCATGCGTTTTTCCGAGCGGCTGAACGTGCCGGTGGCGACCACCTTCCACGGGAAGGGCGTCTTCCCCGACGACCACCCGAACGCGCTCGGGGCGGTCGGCTTCATGCGGCACGACTACTCCAACTTCGGCTTCGACACCGCAGACGTCCTCATCTGCGTCGGCTACGAAGTCCAGGAGTTCGACCCGGTGAAGATCAATCCGGACGGCGACAAGCGCATCGTGCACCTGCACCGGTTTCCCGCCGAGGTGGATGCGCACTACCCGGTCACGGTCGGCGTCGAGGGCGATCTTTCGCAGGCGCTGGACGCACTGGCGGGCGCGCTGCCGGACGGCCTCGACTACGAGGCAGGAACCGGCGCGTGCATCCGGGCCCTGCTCAACGAGGAGCTGGAGTACGGGCGACGGAGCGACACATGCCCGCTCGTGCCGCAGCGCGTGGTCGCCGACGTGCGAGCCGCACTGGGGCGCGACGACATCGTGCTCACCGACACCGGCGCCGGAAAGATGTGGATGGCCCGCCTGTATCCGGCGTACGAGCCGGACACCTGCCTGGTCTCCAACGGACTGTCCACCATGGGTTTCGCGCTGCCCGGCGCCATCGCCGCGAAACTGGCCCGTCCGGAGCAGCGTGTGCTGGCCATGATGGGCGACGGCTCTTTCCTGATGAACTCCCAGGAACTGGAGACTGCCGTTCGCGAACACATCCCGCTGGTGGTCCTCGTACTGGTCGACGAGGAGTACGGCCTGATCACCTGGAAGATGGAGCTCGAACTCGAACGCCACAGCCACACCCGCTTCACCAATCCGGATTTCGTCGCCTATGCCGAGAGTTTCGGCGCCCACGGCTACCGCATCGAGACGGCCGGTCAGCTACTGCCGGTGCTGCAGCGGGCGCTGGCCGACGACGGCGTGTCAGTGATCGCCTGCCCCGTCGATTACTCCGAGAATCTGCGGCTCACCGAGCGGCTCGGCGCGCTCCACGGTCCGTTCTGACTCGACGTGTCAACGACGCTCGTGATCAATGCCTTTGGTCTGTTGCGAAAGTGCTGGTCGCGGCCATGCTGGATGGCGGCGACCGGCACGGCGGCCTCATGGCGGACGGCCGGTTCGTCATACCTCGCGGCCACTGCCCGATGGCGTTTTCGGCCTGTTGGTTCTGCACTCCACCGAGTGGCGCTGTTTGCAGTCGCCCGAGCCGCACATCGTGGTGGGAAGCCTCAACGGGAAGGCCAGGGCGTGAGGCTCCCTCCCTCCCGAAGGCGCGACGACGCTGCTCCGCGGGGCAGGCGCAGGTCAAGCAGAGGGCGTACGCATGTGCCCGGCGCTGCGGCCGACGTGTCCTTCTCGGAGGGCTTCCGGATCAGTCGGTGTCGAGGCCGTCGACGAGGCGGTTGAGGAACCGGTTGAACGTGGCTTCCGGGGTGAGCGGGCGTCCGGGTGCGGCGAGGGCCTCGGCGAGCTCCGGATGGTGGCCGTCCGCGGCGACAGCGGCCAGGTAGCGGGCCTCGGCTGCGGCCCGGTCGGGTGATCCCGCGGCTGCGGCCTGCGCGATCTCGTGGGCGACGTGCGCGGCTACGAATCCGGTGAGCTGGGCGAAGACCTCCAGCTTCGCTGCGCCGTCCAGTCCGGTGGGCCGCAGGGCGGCGAGGGCGCGTTCCAGGAAGGCCAGGGTGTTGGGGCCGGGTGTCCGGCGGGCCGACAGGGCAGTGGGCAGCCAGGGGTGCCGGAGCATGTGAGCGCGCTGGAGGTGGGCGATGGCCTTCAGGTCGGTGCGCCAGTCGCCGGTGCGGTCGTCCGCCGTCGGCAGTTCGCCGCTGACGTGGTCGACCATCAGTTCCAGCAGCGTCTCCTTGTCGGGGGCGTAGCTGTAGAGCGACATGGCGCCGGCTCCGACCTGTGAGGCGACCCGTCGCATGGTGACCGCGTCGAGCCCTTCCGCGTCTGCGAGCGCGACGGCTGCCGCTGTGATCGCCTCGCGGCTGAAGGTGGGCCTGCGCCCCCTGCGGGGCCGAGTGGGGCGGAGCCAGAGTTCTTGGGGGTCGACGCTCGTGGCGCCGGACCCGCCGTCAGGGGTACCGATCTCCGTTTTCCTTTCCTTGCCGCTGCCTCTCGTGTGGAAGCCATCCAAGCATCCACTATTCTCGTACGCAGTACGAGAATAGTGGAGGGCAACGATGACATCACGCACGCACGACGCCCTGCCGAGGCAGGCCTGGACGCCGCCTTCCGGGAAGCCGCCGCTGTCCGCACGGATGATGAGGGCGACCTGGCGCAATCTCCCGGCCAAGCGCCACGAAGCCGGGTGGGAGCCGGGTTTGGTGGTCCCGGCCGCCGACGGCAGCCCGTTGCGTACGGATCACTACTTTCCGCGCGCAGAGGGGGACTTCCCCACCCTTGTCGTGCGCTCGCCGTACGGCAGGGGCATGCCGTGGTCACCCATGTACGGCATGCTCTTCGCCGAACAGGGCTTCCACGTGGTCCTGCAAAGCTGCCGCGGCACCGGCGGCTCGGGCGGCCGGTTCGATCTGTGGCGCAACGAGGCCGACGACGGCCGGGCCACGGTGGCCTGGCTTCGAAAGCAGTCCTGGTTCAACGGACTACTGGGCACAGTCGGCCCCAGTTACCTGGGATATGTGCAGTGGGCGCTCGCCCTGGACCCACCACCGGAGCTGAAGGCGATGGTGGTGCAGGTGGGTCTGCACGATCCCTACGCCCTGTTTCACACCGACGGTGCACTCCGCCTGGAGAACGCCCTGGCTGTCGGTGTCGGCATGACGTACCAGCATCGGGGGATCGGCCCCTTCGTGAGGGCGACGCTGCGCCTGCAGCGTCGACTGCGCGCCATCACCACCGCGCAGCCACTGCGCGGGGCCTACGTGTCCGCCCTGGGGGGTGAAGTGCCCTGGCTGGACGACGTGATGACGCACCCTGAAGCCAACGACCCGTACTGGCTGGGCGCGTCCCCGGGAGAAGCGGCGGAGCGGCTGAGCGTGCCCACCGGCCTGATCACCGGATGGCACGACGCGCTGGCCGACCAGACCTTCGAGCAGTACGACCGGCTGCGTCGGGCCGGGTGCGAGACCGCACTGCTCGTCGGCCCCTGGACGCACACCTCCGCACTTCAACAGGGCTGGCCCGAGGTGTTCGCCGACAGCCTCGCCTGGCTGCGCGCGCACCTGTGCGCCGACCCCTCCGGCCTGCGCCCCACCGGAGTGCGCGTGCACGTCGGTGGTGCCGGCGAGTGGCGGGACCTCGACGACTGGCCGCCGACCCCGGCCGCGACGTCATGGTTCCCCGCCCCGGACGAGTATCTCACCCAGCAGGCCCCCACGGACAACACGCCGCTGACGTCCATCCGCTACGACCCGGCCGACCCCACCCCGTCCATCGGCGGCCCTCTGCTCTCCCGTACCGCCGGACCCCGCGACAACAGCATCCTGGAAGCCCGAGAGGACGTCCTGACGTTCACCGGTCCGCCGCTGGCCGAGCCCGTGGACGTCCTCGGCCCGGTCTTCGCGCGGCTGAGCATCTCCACGGACACCGGATACGCCGATGTCTTCACCCGACTGTGCGACGTGGACGCACAAGGTCGTTCCATCAATGTCTGTGACGGACTGGCTCAGCTGCGGACGGTGGAGGAGGCGCCGTCGACGGTCACCGTACCGATGAGTTCGACCGCCCACCGATTCGCCGCCGGTCACCGTATTCGCTGGCAGATCAGCGGAGGTGCCCATCCCCGCTACGCCCGCAATCCCGGCACCGGCGAGTCGTCGGTCGACGCCACCGACTTCACACCGGTACGCATCACGCTCCACGCGGACTCAGAACTGATGCTTCCCGGGAGCACCCAGGCTGCGCAGCCCTTCGAAGGTGAACAGCCCGACGCGTAGACAGCGGGGCGCCACCGGGAAGAAGGGAATACAGTCCCGGCGCACGACGTCCTCGTCCACCACCTGGTGGCCCTCCGACGGGTTCTGCCGCGGGCGGGCCCCGGTGTGTCAGGGGAGGACGTCGTCCGCAGCGCCGCGGTGTCACCGGCGCCGCAGGTTCGGGCCTCAGCAGCCGGGCGCGTGCGGGTCCTCCCAGCGGGCGGGGCCCGGGAGGCCGAGCAGCCGTATCAGGTGGAGCAATTCCTCGGATTCGCCGTGGGCGCGCAGCCGGTCAGGGGCGTGGCGGATGAGCCAGGCGGCGAGCTCGGCGCACATCTCATCCCTGTTCTCACGGCTGTGCCAAGGGAGTTGATCCCCCACCAGGTCGTACTCCCACTCCCTTACCGCCTCGGCCAGGTTCTGGTCGGCCACGGGATGACGCAGTTCCGCCCAGACGGTGAGCCAGGGACTGAGCTCGCCGGACGCCTCGGCGCACAGGACCAGGACCTCGTACGCCGGCACGGTGGGATCCGGGTCGATGAGACTGAGCGCCCACCAGGCGTGCAGGAACTCCCGCACCGCTGCGGCTTGCCCGACAGGCCAGCGCTGCCAGTGGCCTCGGGCGAATGACCGTCCGGCCTCCTCCATACCGAGTGGTTCGACGAGGCCACGGACAAGTGCCGCGGCGAACTGAGGCAGGATGCGACGCAGCACGGCCGCGTGGTCGGTCCAGTCCGGGGCATCCCAGGTGCGAAGCAGGAGATCGGGGTCCAACTCCAGGCCCGGCACTTTCAACTGCGCGAGTTCCTCCGCGCTGCCCCAGTGACACGGGCAGTTGTATTCGTCGGAACGGGCGGTCATGCCACGGAAGGTGACGGCGAGGCCGTCCAGTGCAGCGCTGAGACGGAGTCGGGCGGGAGCCTCGTCACGATTCATCGGGGGCGTACGTCCTTCAGGTACTCCAGAGGGCTTCCGCCGGCCGAAGATTCCTACTCTACCTGGCCTCGATACCGGCTTCGTCGTGGCCTGGCACGGCGGGAACATCATCGCCTGACGCCATGACCACGGCGCTTTTCCTGTGACCCACCGACCCGCTTGGTGATCGGTTTGCCCAAGGGGCGAATTCGGCGGAATGCGCACCCATGCCACGTACCTCACCGGACTCGGGCCACCGTCCGTGCACAAGATGCCGCCCGCTGCCGGGCTGTGCCAACGTGGAGGGAACAGCGGCGCAGCCCCGTCGTGCCGGGGCCGGAAATGAGGTGCCGATGGATCCGGTCGATGCCCTGCGGCGGATTGCCTTCCTGCTGGAGCGCGACCAGGCTGCCACGTACCGCGTCCAGGCGTTCCGTAAGGCCGCCGCCACGGTGGGGGCGATGACGGGCCACGACATCACGGAACGAGTGGCGTCGGGGTCGCTGGAGTCGGTCAGGGGCATCGGGCCGAAGACGGCACAGGTGGTGCGTGAAGCGCTCGCCGGGGAAATCCCTGGCTACCTCCAGCGGCTGGAGGCCGCCGCCGCGGATCCCCTCATGGAAGGGGGTGAAACGCTGCTCGCTCTGCTGCGTGGCGACTGCCATCTGCACTCCGACTGGTCGGACGGCGGAAGTCCGATCGAGGAGATGGGACGGACGGCGATCGAGCTGGGGCACGAGTGGGCAGCCCTCACCGACCACTCGCCCCGGCTGACCGTGGCGAACGGACTGTCGCCCGAACGGCTGCGCCGCCAATTGGAGGTCGTGGCCGCACTCAACGAGCAGTGGGCACCGTTCCGGCTGCTCACCGGCATCGAGTGCGACATCCTTTCGGACGGCTCCCTCGACCAGGAGGACCGACTGCTGGAGCAGCTCGACGTAGTGGTCGTGTCCGTGCACTCCAAGCTGCGGATGGACGCTCGGGCCATGACGCGCCGGCTGGTCGCGGCCGTGCGCCATCCGCAGGCGAACGTACTGGGGCACTGCACGGGCCGCCTGATCACCGGCCGGGGACGCCCGGAGTCGGAGTTCGATGCGGACGAGGTCTTCGCCGCGTGTGCCGAGGCGGGCACCGCGGTGGAGATCAACAGCCGTCCGGAGCGGCTCGATCCGCCCCGACGACTGCTACGGCGGGCCGTCGACGCAGGCGTGCTGTTCGCGATCGACACCGACGCGCACGCGCCGGGGCAGCTCGACTGGCAGATCTTCGGCTGCGCCCGGGCAGAGGAGTGCGGCGTGCCCGCCGAACGGGTCGTCACCTCGTGGCCGGTGGAGGAACTGCTGGCCTGGTCATGACGCCGAGTCCGGTCCGTCCGTGGCGAGGGCGAAGACATGGAGGGCCGGTGACTTCGCACCCATGTAGCGGGGCCCGGTGGGCAGCGTGACCGATGCCGGCTGCCTGTGCGGATCGACGTCAACAGCGACGGAGTAGAGGTTTGCGACACGGGTGCTCTGCGCACGCCCGCTGCCGTTGACCCTGTCGCCGTGGGCCGCGACCACTGCCTTCTGCGGAACGGTGCTGCTCGCCCAGTCGGGGACGGTGACCGGAGAGGAGGCGGTGGTTCCGTCGGTGTAGGTGATCGTCACCGTCCCGGTCAGTCCGGAGGCACGAGCTCTGAACCTCGCCTCCTATTCGGTGCGCAGGGCCGTGGCGGTTCGGGCCCTGGCGGCCCAGCCGGCGGGCAGGAGCGCACCCAGGGTGGCGATGAGCAGGCCGCCGAGTGCGAGCGGGAGCAGCTCGGCCCCGTGGTAGACGGCGATGACGGAACCGGGGAGGCGGAGCCCCACGCTTTCGCCCATCGCGGGGATGACCCAGCCGTGCAGGGCCACGCCGAGCGGCACGCCCAGAGCGCCCGCGACCAGTCCGGTCCCGACGACCGAGGTGAGGACCATCGCGACGGTCTGGCGGGGGGTCATGCCGAGCGCCTTGTGGACACCGATCTCCCGGACGCGCTCGCGGGTATCGAGCAGCACGCCGTTGAGTACGCCGAGCGCGGCGGCGGCGACGAGCATCAGCGTGAGGATGACGGACAGCGCGTTGAGCGTGACGACCATGTCACCGCCGGCGTCGAGCCCGCCGGCCCGAGCGGTGACCCCCAGCGGTGCCAGGTCCTTGTTCAGCGCGTCGACGTAGCCGGTCACCTCGGTGCCTGATGTGACCGCGATGTGATGGCTCGTCTCCGTCAGGTCGGGATGTGCGGCCGTGAGGGTCGAGGCGTCGGTGAAGACCTGCATGCCGTCGTTGCGGGGGTCGAGGACCTCGCCGACGATCCGGACCGTGACCGGCTCGGCCAGGCCGTTCAGGGTGACGGTGTCGCCGATGCGGGTGCCGGTGGCGGCCAGGAAGGGGGTCGGGACCACGGCCTCGCCGGGCTTGTCGATCCAGCGGCCCGAGACCATCGTGTAGCCACCCCAGGAGGCGTCGCCGGTGAAGGCGATCACGTCGATGGTGCCGGTCAGGCCGGACACGGTCGCCCGCACCGTCGCGGCGCTGTAGTACTTTCCGGTTCCGGCGGCGGCCTCGATGGCCGCGGCGACTGCAGCGGGATCGGCCTTGGGCTGCTTCTCGGGGCCAGGGCCTCGGGGTCCGAAGTCCGGCAAGGGCTCGGGCACGGTGACATCGGCGGCGTCGTGGGCCCTGGCTTTCATCACCTGGCCGAGCGAGGCGCCCATCCCCACGGTGAACGTGACGGCGATGGCGCCGAACAGGATCGCCGTGCCCATGGCCAGCGCGCGGGCGGGTCGCGCGAAGGGCCGGGCCAGGCCCAGGGCGACCGGCTGCGGCAACGACAGCCGTCCGGTCAGGCGGGCCGCCCACCGGCCGCGCCCCGCCGAAGCGCTACGCCCGGCGGCGAGCGCATCGACCGTACGCAGCCGCCCAGCCCGCCAGGCACTCGCCCACGCGGTCGCCGCCACCAGGCCGAGCACCCCGGCGATCACCGCCAGGTCGACCCAGGGGGCGATGGCCAGGGACGAGGTGCCGTAGACCTCCTCGGTCTCGGCCAGTACGGGGACGGCGAGCAGGTGGCCGACGAGGACACCGAGGGCCGTGCCGACACCGGCCGGGATCAGCGCCTGGCCCACGTAGGCCCGCACGACCTGGGCCGGGGTGAAGCCGACGGCCTTGAGGATGCCGATGCGGCGCGTTCCCGTGCCGACAGCCGACGCGACGACGTTGCCGACGATGAGTACCGACATGACCAGGCCCAGGGCGCCGAACGCGATGAGGAAGGGGACGTACGGGGCGGTGTCGCGCTCGGCGGTCTTCCTGACGGTGAGCCATGACTGTTCGCCGACGGCCGTTCCCGGCGGCAGGGATTCCGTCACGGCCTTGCCGCCCGCGGTGATCTGCGCGGCGGTGCCCGCGTCGGTGAAGCGGTAGAGCATCTGGTAGCCGCCGCTGCCGGGCGCGGTGAGCGCCGGCATCTGGGACGGAACGACCCAGGCGTCAGCGGTCTGCGTGACCGAGCGGGCCACACCGACCACCGTCAGTGTCGGACCGCCGGACAGATCGGGGAAGGTGATCTTCATGCCCATGGTCGGGAAGAGCGAGGAGTTGGCGGACAGCACGATCTCGCCGGAGTGCGTGGGCCACCGCCCTTCGAGCAGTGCCACCTCGTCCACGTCCCGGCCGGGATCGCCCCGGCCGACCACGGTCATCGGCCACCCGGGGCCCGCCCCGTCCGACCGCGGGGTGACCGTCGCCGTACCGAACGGCCCGGCCGCACTGCTCACCCCTTCGGCGTCCTTGGACTCGGACAGCTGCCCGGCACTCACCTTGCCCGCGTCGAACTGCACGGACAGATGCGCTCCGTGCTGCTTGGCGAAGGCGTCGTAGAAGGGCGCGCCGGAGACCACGAGCAGCGATCCGCCCAGGACGGAGGTGGCCACCGCCATCATCGTGGCGAGCCCGATCACCAGCGTCTGCACCCGGCGTCGCCCCACCCCCGAGCGCACCACCTTGCCGAGCGCTCTCATCGGACGGCCTCCGAGGCGACGGTCTGCGACCGGACGTCTTCGGTGATCCGGCCGTCGGCGATCCGGACCGTACGGTTCGTGCAGGACCGGGCCAAGGCCAGGTCGTGGGTGACCACGACGATGGTCTGGCCCTCGGCATTGAGGCCGGTGAGCAGCCTGCTGACGTCCTGTCCGGCGGCCGTGTCCAGGGCCCCGGTCGGCTCGTCGGCCAGGAGCAGCGCCGGCCGGTTCATCAACGCCCGGGCCACCGCGACGCGCTGCCGCTCGCCGCCGGACAGCCGCCCCGGGTAGGCGCGGGCGTGCCGGTCGAGGCCCAGCAGTTCCAGGAGTTCCGCCGTCCGCTGGTCCGCCTCGCCACGTGCCATACCCGCGAGGCGCGCGGGCAGGACGACATTGTCGGTGACGGTCAGATCGTCGAGCAGGTTGAAGAACTGGAAGACCATACCGATCTTCGACCGCCGGTAGAGCGCCGATCCGGCTTCGCTCAACTGGTCCACCCGCACCCCGTCCACGGTGACGGTCCCCGCATCGGGCCGGTCCAGGCCCGCGATCAGATTGAGCAGCGTGGACTTGCCGCTGCCGGAAGGGCCGAGGACCGCGACGGCCTCGCCGGGCTGCACGGTCAGCGACGCCTCGTGCAGAGCGGGCGGGCCGTCGTCGTATCGGCGGCTCACCTCGCGCAGTTCGATCACCGGCATGGTCATGAGAGGCTCCTTGGGTACGGGCAGTCGGCTGCGTGAACGCTAGGAGCGGGCCCGGCCCGCACACGTCGCCCGCCCGAACCCATTGCGGTACCGCACTGGGATGAGCCCCGGAAACGTCATCCCTGCGATGTAGGCGGGTGGTGTATCCGGCGCGGTGGGAATGGCCACCGGGACGGACTCCGCGAGTTCGCCCGGCGGCGACAATGAACCGGTGATGGATGTACGTACGACGCTGGAGCGGCTGCGGGAAGCCGCCCGCCGGACGGTCCGCGACGCAAGGCTTCCGAGCGGTCCATTGCTGCGGCCCACCCGGCGCGCCTGGCAGTTCGACGCGCTGGTGGCACTGGCACTCGGAATCGCCACCGTCTACTACGGCATCGACAACGCCAATAACGTCGTGGTGCGTGAGATTGCACCCGGCGTGGAGCGCGTCGTGCCGCGCCCGTCCGGTCCCGGCGGCATGGCCTTCATGGTGACGCTCGCGGTCATCGCCTCGGGTGCCCTGGCGCTGCGCCGCCGCTACCCGCTCGCCGTGCTGTGCATCGTGACGGCCGCGACACTGGCGACACCGCAGAGCGTCCTGCGGCTGACCTTCTACGCGTTCGTCATCGCCGTCTACAGCGCTGCTGTCTACAGCCCGTACCGGGTGGTGACCCTGGCGGCGCTGCCGGTGTCGGTCGTCCTGGTCGGCACCTCGGGGAACTCGGTGACACCGATCGTCCCCAACGAATACATCGCCCTGCTGATCCTGGTCCCGATGGCCGTGGCCGCCGTCGGCCTGCGTACCTGGAAACTCCGAACCGACGAGGGCCGCACCCGGCTCTCCGCCCTGGAACGCGAACAGGCCGAGGCGCTGCGCCGGGCCGTCGAGCATGAGCGGGCCAGGATCGCCCGTGAACTGCACGACGTCGTCACGCACAACGTCAGCGTGATGATCATCCAGGCGGGCGCCGCGCGCAAGATCATGAAAACCTCCCCCGAGCAGGCCGGCGAGGCGCTGCTCGCCGTCGAGGCGGGCGGGCGGGCGGCCATGACCGAGCTGCGCCACGTCATGGGACTGCTCACCATGGCCGACCAGGGCGAGGGGACGGACGGAGGTGCGGACCTGGCCGATACGGCGGCTGAGCTGGCCCCGCAACCCGGCCTGGACCAGCTGGAAACGCTGGTCGGACGGGTCCGGGACACCGGACTGCCCGTCGACCTGACCGTGACCGGCCCGCCCCGTCCCCTCCCGCCCGGCCTCGAACTCGCCGCCTACCGCGTGGTCCAGGAAGCGCTGACCAACACCGTGAAGCACGCGTCCGGCGCCACCGCCACCGTGACGGTCGAATACGGCCCGGAACGGCTCCGGGTGGAAGTCACCGACACCGGTGGACACCCGGGCGCGGCCGCCGGAAGCGGCCGGGGCCTGATCGGCCTGCGCGAGCGCCTCGCCGTCTACGACGGAACCCTGAACACCGGCCGACGCCTGACCGGCGGCTACCGTGTGGAGGCCCTGATCCCCTTGGAGACACCGTGACCGAGCCGCTGCGTGTGCTCCTCGCCGACGACCAGACCCTGGTCCGTACCGGATTCCGGCTGATCCTCGGCGCCGACGGCATCGACGTCGTCGCCGAGGCGACCAACGGAACCGAAGCGGTCGAAGCGGTCCGCCGCACACGTCCCGACGTGGTCCTGATGGACGTCCGGATGCCCGAGATGGACGGCCTGGAGGCCACCCGCCGCATCCTCACCGGCGCCCCCGAAAAACCCCGCGTCATCATCCTGACCACCTTCGACCTCGACCGATACGTCTACGCGGCACTGTCCGCCGGGGCCAGCGGTTTCCTCCTCAAGGACGTTACCCCTGAGCATCTGACCGCAGCCGTCCGCATGGTCCGTACCGGCGACGCTCTCCTCGCGCCCGCCATCACCCGCCGCCTCGTGCAGCGGTTCACCCGGCGTGGCAGCGACACCGCCGCCCTCCACCGTGACCTCGCCTCACTCACCCCGCGCGAACTGGAGGTCCTCGGCCTGCTGGCCCGAGGGCTGAGCAACGCCGAACTCGCCACCCGTCTCCACCTGGCCGAGGCGACCGTCAAGACGCACGTCGCCCGCATCCTGGCCAAGCTCGGACTCCGTGATCGTGTCCAGGCCGTCATCGTCGCCTACGAGACAGGGCTGGTCAGCGCCGGCGAACGCGAGGCCGCCCAGCAGTCCACCGAGCAGACATAGACCGCAGCCGAGACTTGGACGGCCCTCGCGCTGTTGTGCGACGGACCAGGGATCAGTAGTCGGAACCTGCGCATGTCCTGGTAGTTCACGCCTCTGTACCGGCATACTTCGATCGCCCGATGTCCGCGTTCGCCGCAGTGCGGGGGGTCGGGCACAGTCGGCATCGCGAGTCGAGTTCCGATGCCATGTGCCAGCCCCAACCGGCGCATTCGGCCCCAGCAGATCGGGCCGCAGATCAATTGCCCGGACGGCTTCACTCCCATCAAGGTTGAGATCGAGATCGAATGGTAGGGGAACACGAGGTGACTGCCGAACTCCGGCGGGTGGTGGAGGAATTGCGCGCAACGACCGCTACGCGCAATGAGTGGAGCATGCTGAATTCGCTGCCCGCCGGGGCCCGGCCCGAGAGGATCGGAGCCGACCTGCCGGACCGGTACCGGGAGTTCCTCGCGATATGCGACGGGGGCACGTGCGGAGACGTCACCGTTTTCGATGCCGCGACGGTAGGCAGCATGCAGTTCTACGCGGATCCGGTCGACGGGGCCGAAGTCAGCCTCGGCCGCGAGGAATGGTTCTGCCCCGGCGTCGTCTCCGATGAACCGATCTTCGTCAACCGTTCGACGGGGGCGGTCTGGTACTTCCCCGACACCGGGATCGAATGGTGGAAGTCTGCCGTCTTCGAGAGGGCGGCCGACGACTTCACCACGTTCTTCCTGGAGTGGGTGGCAGGGCCGCACTACATGCAGCTCACCGGCTCCCAACCGGAGGAGCAATGGCCCGATCTTCTCAGAGTGCTGGGTCGGCTGGGGGGATGAACGACCGGCTGAGGTGCTTGCCCTGGGGCGACCCGGCCGAGCACTTTCGTCTGTGTTGATTCCTTCAGGACGACGGAGGTCCTGCGGGCCTGCTTCATGATGAGCAGGGCAGTGCACTCCTCACGACCGGTTCTCCTTGTGGGGAGGTCATCCATGGGAGTCGCCGGGCCGCCCAATCCGTCTGTGGGCGCGATCGGAATGACCACTGCTTCGCCCGTCGAGCCGCTCTCCGACCGCTGCGGCTCACCGCGTCCTCTCGCCGCCGGCGGGTCCGTCGCCCCGGCTGACTGACCAGCTCGGGCTGCCGCTTCTCGTGCGTACGCCCGGTCGGCCCCCTGGTGTCACACCTTCGATATGCCCGATATGACAGTCAAAGGGGGAGATTAGTACGTTTCGTTACGGGTCGGCTGTACGGCCGGCGTCTCTGAGACAGGAAGAAGTGACATGACCACGCGCAAATTCGCCGTGACCGCCGCCGCAGTAGGCGCATCGGTCCTTGCCGTCACCGGCATCACGTATGCCTCGGCCGACGGGTCCACCCAGGCCGCCCCGTCCGTCCAGAAGGCTGCCCCGGCCGCCCCGTCCGTCCCTCAAGCCGCCCCGTCCGTCCCTCAAGCCGCCCCGTCCGTCCCTCAAGCCGCCCCGGCCGTCCCGAAGTCCGTGCCGTCCGTCCCGGAGGCCGCCCCCACTGAGACGCTCCCTGATGGGGACAGCGGTTACGGGAACGGGAACGGCGGCCGTGATGACGGGGGTCGTGATGACGGGGGTCGCGACTATGGAGGCCGTGATGACGGAGGCCGCGACTATGGAGGCCGTGATGACGGGGGTCGTGATGACGGGGGCCGCGACTATGGAGGCCGTGATGACGGGGGTCGTGGTGATGGGGGTCGCGACGGTGGCTACGACCGCGGTTCGGACCGTGGCTACGACGGCGGAGGGGACGGACAAATCCAATTCAACGATCGGACGTACTCCGCCGCCTCCGAGGGCTGCATCACCGCGGCCAGCGGACTGGGCTCAAGCAGCTTCAGCATCAGCAACGACAGCTGGAAGACTGTTGAGGTCTATCGCGGGTCCACCTGCGACAACGGCTCTCCGGTTGCCACCGTCGGTCCCCACGGCGCCACCCACGGCGTCGTGACCCCCACGGTCCAGGGGGGCCTGTTCGCCAACGATGGCGTCGTGGGCAGCTTCCGGGTGATCGGTGACCACTACAGGTGGTAACCGCGCCACCCGCATCGCTTGGAACCCGCGGCCCGTCGGAATCGGTCCGGGGATTCCGGGAGGTCGGCCAGGGGCAGCAAGGGGCGTCGCGTCGGACAAGGACGCCGCCACCGGGTCCCGACCGACAGCCGATGCGCCGTCAACTCCGACGTCAGGAATCCCCGGGGCAGAGCTGGGCAGGTCGATGGCAGAGGGGTGGACAGGCACTCGAGGCTCCTGGTGGATGATGTTGCCCGGCAACTCATCCACCAGGAGCTTCGTCACATCCCCAGGGAAATCCCTTGTGGTCACGGTGAGGGACTCTCCTCGGATCGCGCGCTGCAGCGTGCAGTCGCTGTGCATCGCGTCCAGAGGGTCGAAGCCGTACGCGTCGTCGGCATGGCCGGGTGTCCCCATGCGGGGGCTCCTCTGTGGGTACGGAAGAAGGTGAGGCCTGCTCATGGTTTACCGTCACGCGCGGCCTCACCCGACGACGGGCGCGCGGTTGCCACCCGTACGCAGCAAGTGCGGCTCACCCCATCGCCTCGCGTGCGAGGTGCGTACGAGAACCCATGTGCCGTGTCCGTCGCTCCGATTGGGTCGTACGGATGTCCGACGACGCTTCGACTCCCGCATCACGCGCGCCCGTGGATCGAGCGCTCTCAACGGGTGCTCGACGCCTCCACCGCCACCTTGATCCGCTGTCCGAACGCGGGGGCGTCCTTTGCGCTGCGGCTGCGGGGTGCGGCAGGTGAACGCAGGCCCGCGAAGGCGCGGGACGGTGATCATAAGTCTGGCGGAGGCGGGCGGCAGGCTGAATGGCACAAGGCAACGGACCCGCCCGGTCACCCGAGGGAAGCGGCGACGGCAGCCGCTCCGGGCGCCGCCCTCCGCCCCGTACGCCCGCTCCACGGACAGTCGATCAAGACGCGCGGGTGCCCGGCTCCCGCGCTCCAATGGACTCGTGACCGCGCCCCCCGACGACTGCCTCGCGCGCAATGACTGGATCTGCGGTGCCTATCTGACCAGCCGTCGCGAAATCCTCCGGGACGCCGTCCTCCAGCACCTCCAGCTGACCGCGGTCTCCGTGTGCGTCGGACTGCTCATCGCCCTTCCGCTCGCGCTTGCCGCCCGTCGCCTGCGCTGGGCGGCAGGACCGGTCCTCGGCGTGACGACCATCCTCTACACCGTGCCGTCGCTCGCCATGTTCTCGCTGCTGCTGCCGGTCTACGGACTTTCCGCCTCGCTCGTCGTCGCGGGGCTCGTCCTCTACTCCCTCACCCTTCTCGTACGGAACATCCTCGCCGGACTGCGCGCCGTACCCGAGGAAACCCGGCATGCCGCGCGCGGCATGGGCTACGGGCCGGTCCGGCTCCTTGTCGCCGTGGAGCTGCCGCTCGCTCTGCCCGCCGCCATGGCCGGGCTGAGGATCGCCACCGTCTCCGCGGTCTCCCTGGTCACCGTCGGTGCGATCGTCGGCTACGGCGGGCTCGGCAATCTCATCTACTCCGGGATGAACACCTACTTCAAGGCCCAGGTGCTCACCGCGTCCGTCCTCTGCGTCGTCATCGCCGTCGCCGCCGACCTGCTGCTGCTCGGCGCGCAGCGGCTGCTGACCCCGTGGACCCGTAGGCAGTCGTGAACACCCTCTCCGACACCTGGTCCTGGCTCACCAGCTCCGCCCACTGGACCGGCGACAACGGCATCTGGCACCGGTTCGAACAGCACCTCGTCCTCACCGTCGTCTGCCTGCTGATCAGCTGCCTCACCGCGCTGCCCGCTGCTCTCGTCCTCGGTCATCTCGGCAAGGGCGGGGCACTCGCCGTCAACATCTCCAACATCGGCCGCGCCGTCCCCACCTTCGCCGTCCTGGTCCTGCTGCTCCTCACCCCGATCGGCCGGTACGGCGAAGGGCCGACCGTCATCGCCCTGGTGCTGTTCGCGGTCCCGCCGCTGCTCACCAACGCGTACGTGGGGATGCGGGAGGTCGACCGTGATGTCGTGCGGGCGGCCCGAGGCATGGGCATGACGGGGCGGCAGTTGCTGCTGCGGGTCGAAGTGCCGCTCGCCCTGCCGTTGATCCTCACCGGTGTACGGATCGCGGCCGTCCAGCTCGTCGCCACCGCCACTCTGGCCGCGTTGGCGGGCGGTGGGGGACTCGGCCGCATCATCACCGCCGGCTTCAACCTCGCCTCCACCCCGCAGGTGGTGGCCGGGGCGATCCTCGTCGCCGTGGTCGCCCTGATCGTCGAAGGGAGCTTCGAGCTCGGGCAGCGGCTCGCCCCCGACTGGGTGCGCGGCGAGGAATCCCGATGAGGGACGGCCGGACCGTACCCGTACTCCTGGCGCTGCTGCTGAGCGCGGTCGCGTGCACCACCGGGCCCGCCCTGGAGGACCAGGGCCAGGTCACTGGTCCGCCGGGCGACAGCAAACACCTCACCATCGGATCCGCGGGTTTCACCGAGAGCGACCTGCTCGCCCAGATGTACGCACTGCTGCTCGACCGGGCCGGCTACTCCACCAAGGTCATCTCCGTCACCAACCGGGAGATCTACGAACCGGCACTGGAGAGCGGCCAGATCGACGTCGTACCGGAGTACGCCGCAACCTTCGCCGACTGGCTGAACGCGAAGAAGAGCGGCGCGGATGCCACCCCCGTCGGCTCACCCGACCTCGGCACCACCATGCGGGCCCTGCGCGCCCTCGCCACGCCCCGTGGTCTCACCGTCCTCGACCCGGGCCGCGCCGTCGACCAGAACGCGTTCGCGGTCACCGCCCCGTACGTGGCGAAGCACCGGCTGAGGACGCTCAGCGACCTGGGCAGGTCAGGGCTTCCCGTACGGCTGGCCGCGGGCGACGAATGCGTGCAGCGGCCCTACTGTGCTCCGGGACTGAAGAAGACGTACGGCATCGACATCGCCGCCGTCGATCCCAAGGGCGTCGGCACCACACAGGCGAAACAGGCGGTCCGGAGCGGTCGGGACCAGATGGTCCTGACCACCACCACCGACGCCACCCTCGACGACTTCGGGCTGGTCCTGCTCGCCGACGACAAACATCTGCAGAACGCCGACTACCTCGTCCCCGTCGTCAACCGGTCCCGGGCGGGAAGCCCAGGCGTACGCGACGCACTGGACCGGCTCAACACCGTGCTGACGACCGCCGATCTCGCCCGGATGAACGAGCAGGTGGACAGCTGGCGGCGGCTCCCCGAGGACGTCGCCCGGAACTACCTGGAGTCCAAGAAGCTCATTCCGCGCAGCTGAGCGGCGTGCGCGCACCTACCAGGGGAGTTCCGCGATCCGTGCGGTGATCCGCTCGCGGTCCCAGACACCGTCCGCGACCAGCACCCGGTAGCGGCGGCTCAGCGTGGCTCCGGGGACGGTAGTCGGTCACCACCCGGTCCGACAGGGTGCGCAGCGGATGGATGTACGGCTTCGGCGCCTCCGGCCGGTACGCGTACCGCATCAGTTCCACCCCACGGCCGGCCACCGCGACCGCGATGTGGTCGCCGTGGCGGTGGACGAGTTCCAGTGCCTCGGTCATGCCGTCACCGCCGACGGCTCGCGATGGATGCCGTGCACCATCGCGGGGCCGCTGCCTCCCGCTGCTCCATGTGCCGCGCCAGGGAATGGAGTAGTAGGCCTGGTCGCGGTACCAGGTGGTCCGGCAGCGGCCGTCCCCCGGTCGCACCGGCCCACCGGTCCGTCAGGCGTCCGCCACCGAGTCGAACTGCACCTCGTCGCGCCCCACTCCACGCGCGTCCGCGTCCACCGACCGGCGCAGCGCCTCGTGGAGTTTCGCCGGAGTCAGTACGCCGAGGAAGCGCGACCCGTCCAGCACCGCCACCCACCCGGCGTCGTGCTGCAGCATCTCGCTGAACGCCTGCTTCAGCGGAGCCCCCACCGGAACCCACGCATCCATCCGGCGCGCCAGTTCACCGACCGTGCCGTGTTCCCCGGCGATCCGCAGTGCGTCCGCCGGCACCCAGCCGTGCAGTTCGCCCTCGCCGCCGAGCACGACCGCCCAGCGGGCCCCCGCGCCGTTCAGCCGGTCCGCCGCCGAGCGTGCGGGTTCGTCGAGCAGGGCGATCGGCGGCTCCTCCAGGTCGTCCCGCTCGATCGTGGTGACCGACAGTCGCTTCAGTCCCCGGTCAGCGCCGACGAATTGGGCCACGTACGGCGTCGCCGGTGTGCCGAGCACGGTGGCCGGCTTGTCGAACTGCTCGATGCGCCCGTCTCCGTACACCGCGATCCGGTCGCCCATCCGGACCGCTTCCTCGATGTCATGGGTAACCATCAGGACCGTTTTCCTGACGGCTGCCTGCAGACTCAGGAACTCGTTCTGCAACCGTTCCCGCACCACCGGGTCGACCGCGCCGAACGGTTCGTCCATCAGCAGCACCGGCGGATCGGCGGCCAGCGCCCGTGCGACACCCACCCGTTGGCGCTGGCCGCCGGAGAGCTGGGCGGGGTAGCGGGAGCCGTATGTCTTCGGGTCGAGTCCCACCAGATCCAGCAGTTCCGCCGCCCGCTCCCGGGCCCTGCCCCGCTTCCAGCCGATCAGGGTGGGAACGGTCGCGGTGTTGTCGAGGATCGTCCGGTGCGGGAAGAGTCCGACCTGCTGGATGACATAGCCGATCCGGCGGCGCAGCCGCACCGGGTCGATCCCCGCGATGTCCTCGCCGTCCACCAGGATCCGGCCCGAGGTCGGCTCGATCAGCCGGTTCACCATCATCATCGTGGTGGTCTTGCCGCAGCCCGACGGCCCGACAAGGGTGACGAGCTCCCCCTCGGCGACCTCGAAGGACAGCCCGTCGACCGCGGTTGTTCCGTCCGGATAGACCTTGCTGACCTGCTCGAACCGGATCATGACTGCACGCTAGGAGCCCCCCGGGCGCGTCGCACACGGGCCGCGGCTGTCGGAGTCACGGGCGTGTGCTGAACTGTCCGTGATACGTCTGATTCAGGAGCACTTTGTGACCAGTTACCGGCAGCCCGGCGTGGTTCTCACCGACCGCTGTTTCACCGTCCCGCTCGATCACGCCGATCCGGGCGGCGAGCAGATCGAGATCTTCGGCCGGGAGGCCGTCGCGAGCGGCAGGGTCGACGACGAGCTGCCGTGGCTGGTGTACCTGGAGGGCGGACCCGGCTTCGGTGCCCGTCGTTTCGTCGGTACCGAGGCCTGGCTGGGGCGGGCGGTGGAGGAGTTCCGGGTGCTGCTGCTCGACCAGCGCGGCACCGGGCTGTCCACGCCGGCCAACCGACAGACTCTTCCGCTGCGCGGCGGCCCGCGTGAGCAGGCCGACTATCTCGCCCACTTCCGGTCCGACAACATCGTGCGCGACTGCGAGCTGATCCGGCCGCAGCTGACCGGCGGCGCCCCGTGGACCGTGCTCGGCCAGTCGTTCGGCGGCTTCTGCGCGGTCCGCTATCTTTCGGCCGCCCCCGAGGGGCTCGAGGCCGTCCTGATCACCGGTGGACTGCCCTCGCTCGACGCCCACGCCGACGACGTGTACCGGGCCGCGTACCCGCGGATCGCGCGCAAGGTCGCTGCCCACTACGCCCGCTACCCGCAGGACGTCGAGCGCGCCCGTGAGGTCGCCGCGTACCTTCTGGAGCACCGCCCGGAGAGTGCCGGACACCGCTTGACGCCCGAGGGATTCCAGTCCCTGGGCATCATGCTGGGCGGCGGCAACGGCAGCCACCAGCTGCACTACCTGCTGGAGAACGCCTTCGTCCGCACGCCGCTGGGCACCGAGCTCTCCGACACGTTCCAGGAGGCCATGCGCACCGCCAACTCATTTGCGGGCCACCCGCTGTACGCCCTGATGCACGAGGCGATCTACGGCCAGGGCAAGGAGCCCACCGGCTGGGCCGCCGAGCGGGTCCGCGCCGAGTTCCCGCAGTTCGACGCCGCCACCGCCCTGGCCGGCGACGCGCCCGTGCTCTTCACCGGCGAGAGCATCCACCCCTGGCACTTCGACGTGGACCCGGCCCTGCGCCCGATGCGCGAGACCGCCGAACTGCTCGCCTCCCGTACCGACTGGCCCGAGCTGTACGACACCGAGCGCCTCGCCGCCAATGACGTACCGGTAGCCGCGGCCGTCTATCACGACGACATGTACGTCGACACCGAGCACGCGCTGCGCACCGCCGCGTCGATCCGCGGACTGCGCACGTGGGTGACGAACGAGTTCGAGCACGACGGGTTGCGCGCCGGGGGACCGCGAGTGCTCGACCGACTGCTCGCCCTTGTCCGGGATGAGCTCTGACCTGCTTGTTCGCGGCTGGAGCCGGTCACGCGTGTGGCGTGACCGGCTCCAGCCGTACGGGTGCGTCCGGACCGCTTCAGCCCTGCAGGGCGTCCAGCGTGGCGTCGAAGTCCGCAGCCGAGCGCGGGGGCCGATTGTGCGGCAGCTTCGAAAGGACGGCGGCCATTCCGCAGGTGTTGGTCACCGCGGAGAAGACCAGACCGGAGCCGACGCCGGCCGACAGCCAGCGCGCGGCCGGGAAACGCCGGCCCATGAGCAGACCGGCCACCACGAGCGAACCGGCGGCGAACCGGACCTGACGCTCCATCGGCCAGGTGGCCCGGGCGCCGGCGGGACGGTCCAGGTCGTGGCCCTCGCCCTCCCAGGCGGACGTGCCGCCGGACAGTGTGACGGCGTCGATGTCCGCCGCGGCGAGGATGTCGCAGGCGCGGGTGGAACGCACGCCGGAGGCGCACACCACGAGCAGGGATCCGCGGGCTGCCGCAGCCTTGAGGGCGGGCAGCGCCTCTTCGAGACGGTCCAGCGGGATGTTCAGCGCGCCGGGCACGTGCCCGGAGGCGTGCTCGCCCGGGGCCCGCACGTCGATGACGGTGAACTCCGCGATCCGGGCTGCGGCCTGGGCGGGGGAGAGGGAGGCGGGGCTGGTCACGAGGGATGTTTCCTTTCGTCGCCGGGGCGTACCCCGGACAGGGTAGAATACCCCTTGGGGTATTCGGAGGAGGATGTGTGGAAATCGACATGGCGGCGGACGAACTGAAGTCGGTACTCAACCGCCTTCGTCGCGCTCAGGGCCAGCTTGCCGCGATCATCAGGATGATCGAGGAGGGCCGGGACTGCGAGGACGTCATCACACAGATGGCAGCCGTTTCGCGCGCGCTCGACCGGGCCGGCTTCGCGATCATTGCGACGGGCCTTCAGCACTGCATGGCCGACGACGGCGCCGAGCCGGCCGACCGGGACCAGATGCGCGCCCGGCTGGAGAAGCTCTTCCTCTCGTTGGCCTGAGCCCGGATCCGGGGTCGATGCCGTGGCTCAGGCCACGGCATCGACCAGCATGAAGAGGGCCACGGCGAGCAGCGCAGCGCCGAAGATCCGCTGGAGCGCGGCCGTGGACACCTTGGTGGCCAGCCGCTTCCCGTCCCACGCACCGAGGACCGCCGCCGCCGTGAACGGGGCGATCACCGCCCAGTCCAGCGAGGTGGGCGTGGTGAGGCGGGTGGCCAGGGCGGCCGTGGAGTTCACCGTGATGACGAGCAGGCTGGTGCCGACCGCCGCCGTCATGGGCACGGCGAGGACGGTGACCAGTGCGGGCACGGCGAGAAATCCTCCGCCGACCCCGAGGAACCCGGTCACGGCGCCGAGACCGGCTCCGGCGCGGGCGACCCGCCCGGCGCCCGTACGGTCGGCGGCGTCCGCGGTGTTCGGCCCGGCCGAAGCCGCCTCGCACCGCTCAGGCGCCCGCGGTCGGATCATCCGCACTGCCGCCACCACCGCGAGCACCGCGAACGCCGCCGTCAGTACCCCTGCCGGAATCCGGACCGACAGGGCCCCGGCCACCGCCGCCGGCACGATGCCGGCGACGGCGAAGAGACCGCCGGTCCGCCAGCGGACGTGACCGTCCCTGGCGTGCGCGACCAGTCCGGTCAGGGAGGTCGCGATGACGATCAGCAGAGCTGCGGTGGTGGCCGCGGCCGGGGTGAAGCCGAGCAGATAGATCAGCGCGGGGACGGCGAGGACACTGCCGCCGCCGCCCAGCCCGCCCAGTGCCAGACCGACCACGGCACCGGCGGCCAGGGCCAGGATGAGGGTGCTCATGCGACGGTGCCCGCCGCTCCGTGACGGTTCCGGACAGGCAGTCCCTCGGCCGCCCAGGCGGTCATGCCGCCGGTGACATCGACGGCCTCGGTGCCGCGTCCGGCGAGAATGCGGGCGGCCTGCTGGGACCGGTTGCCGGAACGGCAGATGACCACCACCGGGCGGCCTGCCGCCGAAGCAGGCAGCGACTGCCCGGCGGCCAGCCGGGAGAGCGGCAGATGGACGGCGCCCGGGGCGTGTCCGGCATTCCACTCGGAGGTTTCGCGAACGTCGAGCAGGACCGCCGCACCATCGGCGGTCCGGCGCAGGGCTTCGGCCGGGGTGACACGGCCGGGGCCGCGCCTGAAGAAGGACATCAGGGAAGACATGGGGAAGTGCTCCAGAAGTGCGGGACGGGGAGTCCGATGGTCAGGCGGTGGCCGGTGCGGTGCCGGTATCCCCGTCGGGGGCATCGACGGCCGGATCCGAGAGCGTCAGGCCGGCGGCCTCCGCCGCGCCGAACCCGTCGTCGACCGCGACGACCTCCCGGCCGGTGGCGTCCAGCAGCGACGCCGCAATGGCCGCCCGCATCCCGCCCGCGCAGTGCACCCACACGACCCCGTCCGGCACCTCGTCGAGCCGCTTGGGCAGCTCGTGCACCGGAATGTGCACCGACCCGACTATCGCGCCGGCGCGGCGTTCGGTGTCCCTGCGGACATCGAGAACCACCGGCCGGTCGTCGCGCTCGCGTGCCGCGGCCAGGCCCGCGAAGTCCGACCTGCGGAACGAGCGCAGCTCTTCCGCCGTGCGGACCCAGGACCGCGGGTCACCGGTCGCGGCGGCCACCGGGCGGCCGATGCCCACCCGGGCCAGCTCGCGCTGGGCGTGCGCGACGTCGGTGGCGCTGCTCGCCAGCAGCGTGACGGGCCTGCCCCACGGAATCAGCCAGGCGAGATAGGTGGCGAGCTGCCCCTCGCCCTCGAAGTTGAACGAACCGGCTACATGCCCCTCGGCGAACGCCACCCGGCTGCGCAGATCCACCACCCACTCACCTGCGGCCAGCCGCCGCGCGATCTGCTCGGCGTCGGCCGGGGCAGGCGGGGTCAGATCGAGCGGACGCGGACCCGCGGCGTTGGCCGGGCCCATGTGCGCGTAGTAGGCGGGGACGTCGTCCAGCCCGGCGAGCAGCTCGGCGACGAATGTGTCCACGTCCTTGACGAGCGCGTCGTTACGGGCCCGCTCGGCGCCGATCGTCGTGGTGTTCCCGTCGGCCTGCGCGGATGAACAGAAGCTGCCGAAGCCGTGGGTCGGCAGCACGGGCACGGCGTCGTCGAGCTCGTCGGCGAGCCGGTGCGCGGAGGCGTGCTGGGCGCGGGCCAGCGCTGCGGTCAGCCGGGGTTCCACCAGGTCGGGCCGGCCCACGCTGCCGATCAGCAGCGAACCGCCGGTGAAGGCGGCCACTGCGCGACCGTCCTCCTCCAGTACGTACGAGGTGTGGTGCGGGGTGTGCCCGGGGGTGGCCATCGCGCGCAGCGTCAGTCCCTCGTCCACCGGGGTGGTGTCCCCGTCGGCGACCGGCACCCGGTCGAAGGAGACCGGTGCGGCGGCGGGCACCAGGTACTGGGCCCCGGTGGCACGCGCCAGGTCCAGGCCGCCCGTCACGTAGTCGTTGTGCAGATGTGTCTCCACGACCAGGGCGATCCGCACGCCGCGCCGTGCTGCCGCGGCGATGACCCGGTCGATGTCGCGCGGCGGGTCCACCACGAGCGCGGAGTGCCGGCCGCCCGCCAGATAGCTGCGGTTGCCGAGGCCGGCGGTCTCGAGGGGGTCGACGAAGAACACGGCATGACTCCTTCCGTACGGTTTACCCCAGGGGGTATCTCTCACCGAGGTTAGCAGAAATACCCCAGGGGGTATTTCTGGATCTCGGTGTGACCGAGGGAACGACAGGCGGCTGTTTCCTGCCCGGCCCGGCGGCGGCGCGAGGCCGCCGAGGTGCTCGCCGCTCGCAGTGAGGCGCGTACCGACATCGTTCGACCCGGAGGTGGGGTGCAGGGCATCGCCGGGTGAGCGTGAGCGGTGGGCGTGCGTCACGGCACCGGGCGCTGCCGGAACATCGCCGCGGCCACCTCGCGGGCGCCGTCCCCCGGGGCGTTCGGTGCGGTCGCCGCCGGCATGCCGCACGTACGTGTTCGAGCTTGCTCCGCAACGGGCGAGCGGCCCTTCCCGTCCCCTGCGGAGGGCCGCACGCTTGGTCGCGCGCCACGATCTGACAGGCTGTCAGTCATGGGAAGGGGTGGCATCCGCTCGACGCCACGCTGGGGTTCCGGAGCGGTCGGGGCCTCTCGGACGCGTCCGGACGCCCCACGACGCTCTCTTGCGAACCGCGAAGCCCGAATCGTGCTCCGCGATGGTTCTCCCGGGTGGTCATGGGAGCGGGATCGCCCGGGGCGGGTAGTCAACAGATCTGTGCCACCCGTTCGTTCCCGTACTCAAGCCTCGACGGAGCCGCCGTGAAGTTCGGAGTCTCAACCTTCATCACCGACCAGGGGATCAGCCCGACCTCGCTCGGAACCGCCCTTGAGGAACGTGCTTTCGACTCGTTGTTCATCGCCGAGCACTCCCATGTCCCGGCCGACCGCCGGACGCCCTACCCGGGCGGTGGTGAGCTGCCGGAGATCTACTACCGCACCCTGGACCCCTTCGTGGCCCTGACCGCGATCGGAGTGGTGACCGAGCGGCTGCTGCTGGGCACCGGCATCGCGCTGATTCCGCAGCGGGACCCGATCATCACCGCGAAGGAAGTCGCTTCGCTCGATCTGATCTCCGGTGGCCGGGTGATCTTCGGTATCGGTGTCGGCTGGAATCGTGAGGAGATGAGGAACCACGGCACGGACCCCTCGACCCGTGGTCGGCTCACCGACGAGCGGCTGCGCGCCATGCGAGAGCTGTGGACTACGGAGAAGGCCGAGTTCCACGGCGAGTTCGTGAACTTCGATCCGGTCTTCGCGTGGCCCAAACCCGTGCAGCGTCCCCATCCGCCGATCTACGTCGGCGGCGGCGAGGGCGCGTTCCCGAGGGTGGCGCAGCTCGGGGACGCGTGGCTGGCCAACAGCGTGCCGCCGCAGGAGCTCGGTCCACAGATCGAGCGACTGCACGCCCGTGCCGAACGAGAGGTGCCGGTGACGGTGTACGCGGCTCCCGACGAGCCCGAGCAGATCGAGGGCTACGGCCGTCTGGGCGTCGAACGGCTGCTGTTCTACGTGCCGACGATGCCCGAACGGGAGACGCTGGAGCACCTCGACCGGCTGGCCGAAGTAGCTGCCCGGTACCGCTGAGATGCCGGAACAAGGAGTGCGATGCCCACTCTGACGAGCGCTGAGGCACGTGAGCGGTTCGCCGCGGCGCGCATCGCCCACCTCGCGACCACCGGCACCGACAGCCGCCCGCACCTGGTGCCGGTGGTGTTCGCCCTGGACGGCGACACGATGATGCTGGCCGTGGACCACAAACCGAAACGGACGACGCAGCTGAAACGTCTGGCCAACATCGCCGCCAATCCGATGGTCTGTCTGCTGGCCGACCACTACGAGGAGGACTGGGAGCGCCTGTGGTGGGTGCGGGCCGACGGTGAGGCCCGTGTGCTCCCCCCACCGGACCATTTCCCCGAGGCCGCCCGGCGCGTCGGCCTCCTCACGGCGAAATACTGGCAGTACGCCGACCGTCCTCCCGACGGGCCGATGGTCGAGATCTCAGTCCTGCGTTGGAGCGGCTGGCGCGCGTCCTGAGCCGCACGGCCACCCGGCCGGGCGATTCCGGTCGACGGCCGTCACGGATGCGGCCGTTTGATCAGCCGGGACAGCACGATGACGCTCTCCGTGCGCTCGACCGGCTCGGTCGCGCGCACTCGCTGGATGGCCTGTTCCAAGTGCGTGCTGCTCTCGGCGAGAACGTGGAGAACGGCGTCCGCGGCACCCGAAACGGTGCATGCCTCGACGACCTCCGGGACGTCCTCCAAGGCTCGGCGCAGCTCCGCGGGCGTGGGGTTGCCCCGGCAGAAGACCTCGATGAAGGCTTCGGTCCGCCACGCGAGCACCTGCGGATCGAGAACAGCCGTGAAGCCGCGGATCGCGCCGGTGGCGACGAGTCGGTCCAGGCGTCGTTTGGCTGCCGGCGCCGACAGGTTGGCGGCTCTGCCGATCTCGGCGTACGTGGACCGTGCGTTCCGCTGCACGCAGCGGATGATCGCTTCGTCGATGGGGTCCACGGGCGCCTCCGGAGGATTCGAAACCGATAAGTGCGCAATGATTGACCGGAATGCCTCTGATATTGCAAGTAATCGCTGGTGGACAGCAGTAGATGGGGATTGTTTGCGCCGGAAGTGCGGCCATAGTCTCCGGATCGACCTGACGTCGATCTGCTACGGGACAGCCCTGAGGAGCAGCACTGCCATGACCGCACCCCTGAGCGATGCTGAAGCAGCCGCGCTTGCCGCAGTGGACGAAGCCGCAGTCGCCCGGACGTTGCTGGAACTGCTCGCCGTGCCGAGCGTGACAGGCAGCGCCGCCGAATCCGAACTGCAGCACCTGCTGGCCCGGCACCTTCAGCGGCTGGACCTCGACGTCGACCTGTGGTCCATGGACCTGCCCGAACTGCGCGCGGACCCCGCCTACCCGGGCGCCGAGGCCCCGAGGGACGAGGCGTGGGGACTGGCGGGCACCACACGCAACGACAGCGACGGACCGACTCTCGTCCTGCAGGGCCATGTCGACGTCGTACCTCCCGGCGACCGGGCCAGGTGGGCGGGCGACCCGTTCGTACCCCGGGTCGCCGGGGACGTCGTTCACGGTCGCGGTGCCTGTGACATGAAGGCCGGGCTGGCGTCCGTGCTCGCGGCCCTGACAGCCATCCGCACCGCCGGGGTGAGACTGCGAGGCCGTCTCGCGGCCCACTTCGTGGTCAGCGAGGAGGACGGCGGGCTCGGCGCTTTCGGCACGCTCCGGCGCGGTCACACCGCAGACGCCTGCATCATCACCGAACCGACCAGCGGCACGCTGATGACAGCGAACGCTGGAGCCCTGACCTTCCGCATCGAGGTCCCCGGCCAGGCAACCCACGGCAGCACCCGCTACGCAGGGGTCAGCGCCCTCGACGCCTACCTCCCCCTCCACCGTGCACTGGCCCGTCTGGAGGCCGCCCGCAACGCCGACCCGCACCCGCTGATGGCCGCCTACGCCATCCCGTATCCACTGTCCGTCGGTACGGTCCATGCCGGTGACTGGGCCAGCAGTGTCCCCGACCTCCTCGTAGCCGAGGGACGACTGGGCGTCCGACTGGACGAGGATCCGGCCGACGCCCGCACGGAACTGGAGAACTGCATCGCCGAAGTCTGCGCCGCCGATTCCTGGCTGCGCACCCATCCGGCCACGGTGACCTGGCCCGGTGGCCAGTTCGCCAGCGGCCGGCTGCCGGACGGACATCCGCTGGCGGCGCTGGTCGGTCGCGCTCACGCCGACATCACCGGCGCCAGGCCACCGCGTGAGCAGGGCGCACCCTACGGCAGCGACCTGCGGCTGTACGGAGCGCAGGGCATCCCCACACTCCAGTACGGGCCCGGCGAAGTGCGGTGGGCACACGGGCCGCAGGAGCAGGTGCGCATCGCCGAGGTCATCACCGTCACCCGCACGCTGGTCCTGGCCGCACTGCGTACGGTGGGCACAAAGTAGCCAACGGCCTGTGGTGAGTGCAGGAGTCCGCGAGCGCAGGCGCCTCACACGCAACGCTGCCCGCCCAGGCCGATCGGCAAGAAGGCCCCACGTCCTGGCTCGCCGCCACTGTCGCCTTCCCGGCCCCCGAGCCCGCCGGTCACAGCACCACCGTGGAGTCGTACGTGCCGGGCGGCAGTGCGGTGCGCCGGACGGCGGCGGGGCGGTCAGTCCGGGGGAGCGGTGCTCCGTCGTGCCGTATCGATACCCCCCGTCGAGAGGTAAAACACCAGGTCCAGGCGTTGATGTTGTCCAGACCATTGACATGTTGGCGCCATGATGTTGAATTCGGTCTCGTTGTGTTGCGCGACTCTGGTGACTTGAGTGACCCATGGAGGACATGTGACGCCTCGCCCACCCCGTCTCACCGCGCTCGGCGCGGCCGCGAGTCTGCTCGTCGGCGGCCTGCTCACCGCCACGCCGGCCGCCCAGGCCGCCGACGGCGGCCGTCCGGATGCCCCGGGGAACGCCGTGACCGGCCAGAGCACTCCGGCCATCACCCCGACCCCGCAGTCGGTCAGGACCCGGTCCGACCGGGTCACGATCAGCCCCACCGTCACCCTGGTGACGGGCGACACCTCCGACGAGCCCTCCGTGAAGGTTGTCGAAGCCGCGCTGCGCCGCGCCGGTGCGCAGCGGATCGTACGGAGCGACAGACCCGGCGGCAGCGGACTCACCGTTCACGTCGGTGTCTCCGCCGCCCTCGCGGACCAGCACATCGAGGGCCCCGACGCGTTGCCCGCCGACGGGTATGTCCTCGGCGTCGGCGCCGACCGCATCGTCCTCGCTGGCAAGGACACCACCGGAACGTACTACGCCGCCCAGACCCTCCGTCAGATCCTGCCCCGGCAGAGCCACCCCGGCGCCGAGGTCGACGGGCTTGCGGTACGCGACTGGCCGGGCACCGCGCTGCGCGGCGTCATCGAGGGCTTCTACGGCACCCCGTGGTCGCACGAGGCCCGCCTCGACCAGCTCGACTACTACGGCGAGCACAAGATGAACATCTATGTGTACTCGCCGAAGGACGACGCGTACCTCCGCGAGAAGTGGCGCGACCAGTACCCCGCGGAGCAGTTGGCGCAGATCAAGGAACTCACCGACCGGGCCGTGCAACGGCACGTCGAGTTCACCTACGCCCTCTCGCCCGGACTCTCCGTCTGCTACAGCTCCGACACCGACGCCAAGGCGCTCGTCGACAAGTTCCAGGCGATCTGGGACATCGGCGTTCGCACCTTCGCGGTCCCGCTCGACGACATCAGCTACACCGACTGGAACTGTGCGGCGGACAAGGCGAAATGGGGGACCGGCGGCGGTGCGGCGGGCGCCGCGCAGGCGTATCTCCTGAACAAGGTGAACAGGGAGTTCATCGCCACGCACCCGGGTGCCCAGCCGCTTCAGATGGTGCCCACCGAGTACTACAACGTCTCGGCCACGGCCTACAAGAAGGCGCTCGCCGAGCAGCTCGACCCGAATGTCCTCGTCGAGTGGACGGGCGTCGGCGTCATCGCACCGACGATGACCGTTGCCCAGGCCAAGGCCGCCCGCACGGTTTTCAACCACCCGATCCTGACCTGGGACAACTATCCCGTCAACGACTACGTGACCAACCGGCTGCTGCTCGGGCCGTTCAACGGCCGGGAGAAGGGGCTGCCGGGCGAGCTGGCCGGGATCACCGCCAACCCGATGATCCAGCCGTACGCCTCCAAGCTCTCGCTCTACACGGTCGCGGACTACTCCTGGAACGACGCCGCCTACGACGAGCGTGGCTCGTGGCTGCGGGGGCTCAAGGAGTACGCGGGCGGCGACGCCCGCACCGAGAAGGCGCTGCGGGCCTTCGCCGACATCAACTACAGCTCGGCGCTGAACAAGCAGGAGGCACCCGACCTGGCGGGCGAGTTCGCCCGCTACTGGCAGTCCGGCGACGCGGACCGGCTCACCTCCGTGCTCCGCGACCTGGGCAACGCGCCGGGCCGCCTGCGCAGCAGCCTCCCGGACCGCGGCTTCATCGACGACTCGGGCCCCTGGCTGGACGCCACCGAGTCCTGGGCGACCGCCACCCGGACGGCACTGCGCATGGTCGAGGCGGCCCGCGCCGGAAAGGGTGCGCAGGCGTGGGAGCTCCGCCAGCAGCTGCCCGCGCTGGTGGCCGAGGCGAAGTCCTTCACCTACACGGGACTTGACGGCCGCAAGGTGCCGGTCATCGTCGGCAACGGGGTGCTGGACGGATTCCTCGACAAGGCCACCGCCGAGCACGACCGGATCATCGGTGTGAGCGGCAGGCCCACGGCATCGACCAGCCTCGGCACGTATCAGACCAACACCGTCGCGCGGATGCTCGACGGCGACGACTCCACGTACTTCTGGAGCGACGGTGCGCCCGCCGCCGGCGATCAGGTCACCGTCGACCTGGGCCGCGTAAGGGAGATCGGCGGTATCACCCTGGCCATGGCCAAGCCGGGAAGCACTGGCGACTACCTCCACGACGGGGTGCTGGAGTACTCCGCCGACGGGCAGACCTGGCAGCAGCTCACCGCCTTCTCCGGAAAGCCGGACGTCACCGCGACCGCCCCCGCCGGGACGAAGGTCCGCTATGTGCGGGCGCGGGCAACCGCGGGCCAGACGAACTGGCTCGTCGTACGCGAGTTCGCCATCGAGACGGAGGGCGGTGCGGTGGCCGGCGGACCGCCCGCCGCCGCCGGATCCGCCCTGCGTGCGGCGGCCGACGGCGACCTCGGCACCGTCTACCGGGCGGCGCGCGCGCCCGAGGCCGGTGAGGCGCTGGAGCTGGGGCTCGGCTCCGCGCGCTCCGTCGGGTCCGTCACCGTTCTGCAGTCGGCCGGGTCGGAGGCCCTCGCCGACATCCAGCTCCGGGGCACCGACGGGATCTGGAGGACCGTCGGTGCGCTCGACGGCCCCTACACCAGGGTGAATGCGACCGGGCGGACGGCCGATGCGGTACGTCTCGCCTGGCGTGCCGGGTCCGCTGCACCGCAGATCGCCGAGCTGGTGGTCGGCTGAACGCGTAACCAGGAGGGGCCGTTCCGGAGGCCCATGACGCCGGCCGGTCCTGCTCCGGCCCACCGCGCGCCCGGCATCCCCGTACCTCCCGGGGCATGCCGGGCGCGCAGTCATGTCCCGGTCCGGTCGAAACGGTCCGGGCAGGTTGTTCCCAGAGAGGCAAGCGACCGCTTAGTATGCCCCGGAGCAGTGGAAATGCCGACAGTGTTGTGGAGGCCCCTCATGCAGGCATGGCGAGTGCACCGGAACGGTGAGCCGAACGAGGTGATGCGGCTCGAAGAGACGGACCGGCCCACACCAGGCGATGGGCAGGTGCTCCTCAAGGTGCTCGCGGCGAACATCAATTTCCCCGACGCGCTGCTCTGCCGCGGCCAGTACCAGGTACGGCCGCCGCTGCCGTTCACCCCGGGCGTGGAGATCTGCGGTGAGACGCCGGACGGGCGCCGGGTCCTCGCCACTCCCGCCCTGCCGAACGGCGGATTCGCCGAGTACGTCGTCGCGGACGAGGCGGCGCTCCTGCCGGCCCCGGAAGCCCTGGACGACGCCGAGGCGGCCGCCCTGCACATCGGCTATCAGACAGGCTGGTTCGGACTGCACCGCAGGGCGCACCTCCAGGCGGGCGAGACTCTTCTCGTGCACGCCGCGGCGGGCGGAGTCGGCAGCGCGGCCGTCCAGCTCGGCAAGGCTGCCGGGGCCAAGGTCATCGGTGTCGTCGGCGGCCCCGAGAAGGCCAAGACCGCCCATGAGCTCGGCTGCGACCTGGTCGTGGACCGACGCAGCGAGGACATCGTCGCAGCGGTCAAGGGGTTCACCGGCGGACGCGGGGCGGATGTCGTCTACGACCCGGTCGGCGGCGACGCGTACGTCAAGTCCGTCAAGTGCGTCGCCTTCGAGGGCCGGGTGATCGTCGTCGGATTCGCGAGCGGCGTCATTCCCACCCCTGCGCTCAACCACGCTCTCGTCAAGAACTACTCGATCGTCGGACTCCACTGGGGTCTGTACAACACCAAGGACCCGGCCGCGGTGCGCGCCTGCCACGAGGAGCTCACCGCGCTCGCGGCGCAGGGCGTCGTCAAGCCACTGATCAGCGAGCGTGTCGCACTCGACGGGGCGGCGGCCGCCGTTCAGCGTGTCGCCGACGGCACGAGCACCGGCCGGATCGTCGTCCTTGCGGGAGGTGCCCGATGACGACCGTCGACGCGGCCGAACTCCGCCGCCTCACCCGCGAACTGCTCGCCGCCCACCCCCCGGCCACCACCGACCGGACCGACTTCCTGAAGGCCCGCTTCGACGCCGGACTCGCCTGGGTCCACTACCCGGCCGGGCTCGGTGGACTCGACGCGCCGCGCTCACTGCAGCCCGTCGTCGATGCCGAACTCGCTGCCGCGGGCGCCCCCGACAACGACCCGCGCCGCATCGGCATCGGCCTGGGCATGGCGGCCCCCACCATCCTGGGTTTCGGCACCGACGAGCAGAAGCGGCGTTTTCTGCGGCCCCTGTGGGTCGGCGAGGAGGTGTGGTGCCAGCTCTTCAGTGAGCCGGGCGCCGGATCCGACCTGGCGGCGCTCGGCACCCGCGCCGTCCGGGACGGCGAGGACTGGGTGGTCGACGGGCAGAAGGTCTGGACGTCCAGCGCCCATGTGGCCCGCTGGGCGATCCTCATCGCCCGCACGGACCCTGACCTGCCCAAGCACCGTGGCATCAGCTACTTCATCTGCGACATGACCGACCCGGGCGTCGAGGTGCGGCCACTGCGCCAGATCACCGGCGAGGCCGAGTTCAACGAGGTGTTCCTCACCGGCGTACGCATCCCCGACAGCAGGCGGCTCGGACCGGTCGGCGACGGCTGGAAGGTCGCCCAGACCACCCTGATGAACGAGCGTGTGTCGATCGGTGGATCCCGCATCCCGCGCGAGGGCGGCATGATCGGCCCCGTTGCCAGGACCTGGCGCGAACATCCCGAACTGCGCACCCACGATCTCCACCAGCGCCTGCTCACCCTCTGGGTCGAGGCCGAGGTCGCCCGGCTCGCCGGTGAGCGGCTGCGCCAGCAACTCGTCGCCGGACAGCCGGGCCCCGAGGGCTCCGGCATGAAGCTCGCCTTTGCCCGTCTCAACCAGGAGATCAGCGGCCTGGAGGTAGAACTCCGCGGCGACGAGGGGCTGTTGTACGACGACTGGACCATGCGTCGCCCGGAGCTGGTCGACTTCACCGGACGCGATGCGGGCTACCGCTATCTGCGGTCCAAGGGCAACTCGATCGAGGGCGGTACGAGCGAGGTACTGCTGAACATCGTCGCCGAACGCGTCCTCGGGCTGCCAGCCGAGCCGCGCAACGACAAGGACGTCGCCTGGAAGGACCTGTCCCGATGACAGCACAGACCGAAGAGACCGTGGCGCCCGATCTGCTGTACTCGGAGGCCGAGGACGATCTGCGGGCCGCCGTACGGTCGTTGCTCGCCGACCGGGCCGACGCGCCGACGGTGATCGCCCGAATCGAGTCCGACACGCCGTACGACCCGCAGCTCTGGAAGGCACTCGGCGCGGACATCGGCGCCGCGGGGCTGCTCGTGCCGGAGAAGCTGGGCGGTCAGGGTGCAAGCCATCGCGAGGCTGCGGTGGTCCTGGAGGAGCTGGGCCGCAGCGTCGCCCCCGCCCCCTATCTGACCAGCGCGGTCGTCGCCACCGAGACACTCCTCGCACTGGGGACGGAGGACGGACCGGTCGGCGAACTCCTGGGTGAGCTGGCGGCGGGCCGCAAGGTCGCGGTCCTCGCCGTACCGTTCTCCGCAGCGGTCGGGACCGTGACGGTGACCGGCACCCTTGACGGGATCGTCACCGCGGTCGCCGACGCGGCCGCCGCCGATCTGCTGCTCGTGCCGACCAGCGACGGCCTGTACGCGGTCGAGGCCGGTGCCACGGGCGTCACCGTCGAGCCGCTCGTCGCGCTCGATCTGACCCGCCCGCTGGCCACCGTCACCCTCACCGCGGCCACCGGCACCCGCCTCGCGGACGCGGAGGCCGCGCGCCCCGCCGTACACCGGGGGCTGCTCGCCGGTGCCGGACTGCTCGCCTCCGAGCAGCTCGGTCTCGCCGAATGGTGCCTGACCGAGACGGTCCGGTACACCCGCGACCGGCACCAGTTCAACCGGCCCGTCGGTTCGTTCCAGGCGCTCAAGCACCGGATGGCGCAGCTCTGGCTCCAGGTCGTCTCGGCCCGCGCCGCCGCGCGCAACGCCGCCGACGCTCTGGCGTCCGGCAGCCCCGACACGCCGCTCGCGGTGGCCGTGGCGCAGGCGTACTGCTCCGGAGTCGCGGTCCGCGCGGCGGAGGAGTGCATCCAGTTGCACGGAGGCATCGGCATGACGTGGGAGCACCCCGCGCATCTGTATCTGAAGCGGGCCAAGGCCGACTCGATCGCGTACGGCACGGCTGGGCGTCACCGCGACGCCATCGCCGAGCTGATGGAGCTGCCCGCACCGTAGAGCAACGGCCTTGCGAACAAAGGGACGTGGGGCGGGGGTGCGTGGCAGCCCCGCCCCTTCGTCGTTCCGGGCGGGCGGTTCCTGGTCGTCCATTCCCGATGGCAGCGCCGAGGCGCAGCTGAACCTGTGGAGCTGCAGCGGCGGTAACCAGAACCGCGGTGGCGCCACCCCGGGTTGGACGACCCCGGCCCGGCCGGGGAACACCAGCCGACGGGCGGACGACGTCCGGATCAACTCTTGGCAGGTACCTGCCCGGCAGAGGTCACCCGGGCCCATACTCGGTCGGGTCCGCCCGTCCGGCCCGCACCCTGAACCCGGGAGAATCCATGGCGTTCCCGACCCGCCGCCGCGTCGTCACCACCGCTCTCGCCACGGTCGCCGCAGGCGCAGCCGTACCCCTTCAGTCGGCCGCGGCTGCGCAGCCCGCTGCAGTCGCCCGCCACCACCCGCGCCCCCTCCGGCAGGCCCACGCGCACAACGACTACCTCCATACGCACCCCCTCCACGATGCGCTCTCCCACGGGTTCACCAGCGTCGAAGCAGACATTTTTCTCGTGGACGGGGAACTCCTCGTCGCCCACGAGGCCTCCGATCTCGACCCCGCCCGCACTCTCGCGTCGCTCTACCTCGACCCGCTGCTGGCCAGGGTCAGGGCCAACCACGGCGCCGTGTACCCGGGCCACCGCGAGCCCGTACAGCTGCTCATCGACATCAAGACGGACGGGGCCGCCGCCTACCTCGAACTCGACCGGCAGCTTCAGCGCTACCGCCGGATGCTGACCTCGTACCACGACGGCCGGGTCCGCGCAGGCGCGGTCACCCCTGTCATATCGGGCGACCGGGCCGCCCGCGTCCCCATGGAGGCGCAGCGCACCCGCCTCGCCTTCTACGACGGCCGGCTCGACGACCTCGGCACTGCGGCAACCGCCTCGTTCATCCCGCTCATCAGCAGCAACTGGACCCAGAGCTTCAGCTGGCTGGGCGCGGGCCCCTTCCCCCTCGCCGAACGGGACAGGCTCCGCGCCCTCGTCACCACCGCCCATCGCGAGGGCCGGCGTGTGCGCTTCTGGGCCACGCCCGACGTGGCGGGCCCCCAGCGGGACGCCGTCTGGAACGAGTTGCTGGCCGCCGGGGTCGACCACCTCAACACCGACGATCTGACGGGGCTGGAACTCTTCCTCCGCACGAAGGAGAAGGGTGCCCGGGGCGGCATCTGACGGGCCGTACGGCCGGAGAAGGTGACAGCCAGTCAACACCCGGATGGCGGACACGCCAGTCCGCCGGATGGCCCCTCCGCTGCGCCACACTGGCGGCCGAATGCCGCATTCCGGCGCGGCGGAGGAGGTTGGCCATGGCCATTTCGATCTCACTGGTGCTGCTTCTGCTGATGCTTGCGGTCCTTTTTCTCCGCAACGGCGGACTGAAACCCTCGCATGCGATCGTCTGCGCGATGCTCGGATTCTTCCTTGCGGGTACGAGCATGGGGCCGACGATCCAGGAGGGACTGACGGCCACGGCGAATGTTGTCAGCAGCCTCCAGCCCTGACGCGCTCCCGCCGCGGATCAGCCACCGACGAGCCGCGAACGGATCAGGAACCGCACGCCCTCCGGAGCCTCCAGCGAGAACCCGCTGCCTCGCCCCGCCACCACATCGACGATCAGCCGGGTGTGCGCCCATACCTCGAACTGACTCCTCGACATCCAGAAGGGAACACGCTCCGCCACTCCTTCGACGGCGAGCGAGGCCAGCAGCACATCGGAGTCTCCGGTACGGAATTCGCCGTCCTGGTAGCACATGGGCGCACTGCCGTCGCAGCAGCCGCCGGACTGATGGAACATCAGCGGTCCATGGGCCTCCCGCAGTTGTCGCACCAGATTGGCGGCTGCGGGCGTGAGCTCCACGAGAGGTGCGTCCGAAGGGGTCACGTGTTCGACCTTTCGCTGTCCGGCGCCGGTGCGGTGAACTCAGCCAACTCCCCGCAACGTTGCGGCAAGGTTGCACAGCCTCCTCCTGAGGGAGCCGCTGGGTCCAGTTGCGTGCGCATGTCGATGCCGCAGGGGGAGACGGGGGAGGGGACGACGCGCATGGCGGGGCCCGGATGGGGGACGCGAGCAGGCCGGTCGTGGTGCGGATCCGCGACGATCGGGTGCAGTGGGCGGGGTCGGATTCATGGCGGACGAGGACATCGTGTGCAGCTGTGCGGAACTGCTGCCGCAGGGAGCTCCCGAAGCGGCGCCATGCCCCGAGGTTCCTGACCCCGGTTCACCTGTCGCCGGAAATTGCTGACTTGGGCGTCGGAGGAGGCGCCACCGAAGCTTCCGGGCGACCACGGCCGGCAACGCGCCCGGCGTCGCGACGCTCGACGAGTGCGGAGGGTGACCGTTTCGCCCGCCCGGATGCGCGGGGTGAGGCGGTGCCCGCCGCAAGGGGCGACCGGACCGCCCACAGCAGTCGTCCGGCTGCCGGCCTGTGCGGCGGATGAGGAACACCTTGCGAGTCGCGCGGCGGCCCGCATGCGGACGGCGCGAACCTGCTCCGGGTCGCAGCCGATCGAGGCGCCACAGTCGAACGGCGCGGACATCCACGCCTGCGGGGCGACCACAGGGGAGTCCGCGTGCCCGATGTCGCGCAACCGCCCCGCAGCTCGGTGGCGAAGAGCGCCGCGCCCCCGTACGCGGCGTAGACGTGCAGCTACAGAGCGCGGCCGTTCCACCACGCCGGGGCGTCGCCCGAGGCGCGCTCATATGAGCAGTTTTCGTTACGGTTGGGTCTCGCTGCAGGGGTAGGGGGTTGCTCTTGAGGCATGTAATCGTTTCCAATCGTCCGTGTAATCGTTTCCATGGCTTCGGCGCCGACCGCGATGTCCCTGGATTCGAGGCCCACGGAAACCACAAGGAGGTGGTCCGGCAGTGGCGAGCATCAAAGATGTCGCAGCCGAGGCGGGCGTGTCCGTTGCCACGGTCTCGCGTGTCCTCAACAGTCATCCGTCCGTCAGCCCCGATGCGCGGGCCCGCGTCCTCGCCGCTGTCGACGCGCTCGGCTACCGGCCCAACGCCGTCGCCCGGTCGCTGCGCACCGACCAGACACGCACGCTCGGCCTGATCATCAGCGACGTGCTCAACCCGTACTTCACCGCGCTGGCCCGCTCCGTCGAGGAGGCGGCTCGCGCCCTCGGGTACAGCGTCATCATCGGAAACGCCGACGAGCGGCCCGAGCTGCAGGACCACCACATCCGCACGCTCCTCGACCGCCGGATCGACGGACTCCTCGTCTCTCCCACCGACGGCGGCTCCCCGCAGATACTCGACGCCGCGCGCGGTGGCACCCCGATGGTCTTCGTGGACCGCTGGATTCCCGGTGTGGACGTGCCCGTCGTACGTGCCGACGGCTGTCCCGCCGTCCGAGACCTCGTCGCCCACCTCTACCGCCTCGGCCACCGCAGGCTCGCCATCATCGCGGGCCCGGCCGCCACCACGACCGGCAGCGAGCGAGTCGAGGCCTTCCGGGACGCCCTGGGCGAGCACGGCCTCAGGCTGCCCGACGCCTACATCGGGCAGGGCGACTTCCAGGCGGACAGCGGACGACGCGCCACCGAGCGTTTCCTCGCCCTGCCCGAACGGCCGGACGTGGTTTTCGCCGCCGACAACCTGATGGCGCTCGGCGCACTGGACGCGATCCGCGCACGCGGTCTGCGGGTTCCGCAGGACATCGCGCTCGCGGCGTTCGACGACATCCCGTGGTTCGTCCACACCGATCCGCCGATCACGGCGATCGCCCAGCCGACCGGAGACCTCGGCCGAGCCGCCGTACGGGCGCTGGTCGACGTCATAGAGGGCCGGCCCCCGCAGTCCGTCACCCTTCCCGCACGTCTCGTCGTACGCAGGTCCTGCGGCGAGCCCGCTTCGTACCAGAGGAGCAACCTGTGAGCAGCCAGGACGAGTTGCTGCGCATCGAGGGAATACGCAAGACCTTCCCCGGCGTGGTCGCGCTCGACTCCGTCGACTTCGACCTGCGCCGCGGTGAGGTGCATGTCCTGCTCGGTGAGAACGGCGCAGGCAAGAGCACGCTGATCAAGATGCTCTCCGGGGCCTACCGCCCGGACAGCGGACGGATCCTGGTCGACGGCAACGAGGTGCGTGTCCACGGCGCCCAGGACGCCGAGCGGCTCGGGATCGCCACCATCTACCAGGAGTTCAACCTGGTGCCCGAGCTGACCGTCGCCGAGAACATCTTCCTCGGCCGCCAGCCGCGGCGCTTCGGGATGATCGACCGCAAGAAGATGGAGGCGGACGCCGAGGAGCTTCTGCGCCGGGTCGGCGTACGCGTCTCACCGAAGGCCAAGGTGCGCGAACTCGGCATCGCCCGGTTGCAGATGGTGGAGATCGCCAAGGCGCTCAGCCTGGACGCCCGCGTCCTGATCATGGACGAGCCGACCGCCGTACTGACCAGCGAGGAGGTGGACAAGCTCTTCCGCATCGTCCGGCAGCTGCGCGAGGACGGCGTGGGGATCGTCTTCATCACCCACCACCTGGAGGAGATCGCGGCGCTCGGCGACCGGGTCACCGTTCTGCGTGACGGCCGCAGCATCGACCAGGTGCCCGCCTCGACACCCGAGGACGAGCTCGTACGACTCATGGTCGGGCGCAGCATCGATCAGCAGTACCCGCGTGAACGCCCGGAGACCGGCGATGTGCTGCTCTCCGTGCGGGGGCTGACCCGCGGCGGCGTCTTCCACGACGTCAGCTTCGACGTCCACGCAGGAGAGGTCGTCGGACTCGCCGGACTCGTCGGTGCCGGCCGCACCGAAGTCGTCCGCGCGGTCTTCGGCGCCGACCCCTACGACGCCGGGAGCGTCGAGGTGCGGGGCGAGCGCCTGGGCAGGGGCGACGTGAACGCCGCCATGGGCGCCGGGATCGGACTCGTACCCGAGGACCGCAAGGGTCAGGGACTGGTGCTCGACGCCTCGGTGCAGGAGAACCTCGGCCTGGTCACGCTGCGTTCGGCCAGCCGCGGCGGTCTCGTGGACCTCAAGGGGCAGCGCGCGGCCGCCGCCCGGATCGCCGAGCAGCTGGGCGTACGGATGGCGGGCCTCGGTCAGCACGTCCGCACTCTCTCCGGCGGTAACCAGCAGAAGGTCGTCATCGGGAAGTGGCTGCTCGCCGACACCAGAGTGCTGATCCTCGACGAGCCGACCCGCGGCATCGATGTCGGCGCGAAGGTCGAGATCTACCAGCTCATCAACGAACTGACGGCCTCCGGCCACGCGGTCCTGATGATCTCCAGCGATCTGCCCGAGGTCCTCGGCATGAGCGACCGGGTGCTCGTCATGGCGCAGGGCCGGATCGCCGGCGAGCTGCCCGCACACGAAGCAACCCAGGACGCGGTGATGGCGCTCGCCGTCAGCGCCCCGTCCGTGACAAACACCCCAGATGTGAACGATGAAGTGGAGGGCTCCCGTGGCCACTGACACGCTCAAGAGCAATACGGGCGCGAGTGGCGCCTCGGCGCTCCGCCGCATCCTGCTCGACAATGGCGCACTGAGCGCCCTGGTGGTCCTGGTGGTGGCGATGTCGCTGCTCTCCGGCGACTTCCTGACCACTCAGAACCTGCTCAATGTGGGTGTGCAGGCCTCCGTGACGGCGATCCTCGCGTTCGGTGTCACCTTCGTCATCGTCTCGGCGGGCATCGACCTGTCCGTCGGCTCGGTGGCCGCGCTCTCGGCGACCGTACTCGCCTGGATGGCGACGTCCGAGGGCGTCCCCGTGTGGATCGCGGTGATTCTCGCCGTGGCCACCGGCATCGCCTGCGGCCTCGTCAACGGCGCCCTCGTCTCGTACGGGAAACTGCCGCCGTTCATCGCCACGCTGGCGATGCTCTCGATCGGCCGTGGCCTGTCCCTCGTCATCTCTCAGGGCAGCCCGATCGCCTTCCCCGACTCCGTCTCGGTGCTCGGCGACACGCTCGGCGGGTGGCTGCCCGTTCCGGTCCTCGTGATGGTCGCGATGGGACTGGTCACGGCACTCGTCCTCGGGCGCACCTACATCGGCCGCTCGATGTACGCGATCGGCGGCAACGAGGAAGCGGCCAGGCTGTCGGGGCTCCGCGTCAAGCGGCAGAAGCTCGTCATCTACGCACTGTCCGGCCTTTTCGCCGCCGTCGCGGGCATCGTCCTCGCCTCCCGCCTGGTCTCCGCGCAGCCGCAGGCCGCACAGGGATACGAGCTGGACGCGATCGCCGCGGTCGTCATCGGCGGCGCCAGCCTCGCGGGTGGCGTCGGCAAGGCGTCCGGAACGCTGATCGGCGCGCTGATACTCGCCGTGCTCCGCAACGGGCTCAACCTGCTGTCCGTCTCGGCCTTCTGGCAGCAGGTCGTCATCGGTGTGGTCATCGCGCTCGCCGTCCTGCTGGACACGGTGCGTCGGCGTGCCGGCGGCGGGTCCCCGACGTCGGCAGCCCCCGGTGCATCCGGTTCGGGCGGCAAGGGAGCGGCGAAACTCGTGATCGCCGCGGTGTGCGTGGCGGCTGTGGTCGCGGCCGTGTCCTTCCTCAACCCCGGCTCCTCCGGTACGACGACCAAGGTCGGGATGTCGCTCTCCACGCTCAACAACCCCTTCTTCGTGCAGATGAAGGCGGGCGCGCAGGCGGAGGCCAAGCACGCGGGCATCGACCTCACGGTGACGGACGCGCAGAACGACGCCTCGCAGCAGGCCAACCAGCTCCAGAACTTCACCGGTGAGGGCGTGAAGTCGATCATTGTCAATCCGGTGGACTCGGATGCGGTGGGACCCGCGGTGCGGGCAGCCAACAAGGCCGACATCCCGGTGATCGCCGCCGACCGCGGCGTCAACAAGGCGGACACCGCGACGCTCGTCGCCTCCGACAACGTCGCGGGCGGCAGGCTCGCCGCGAAGGCGCTGGCCGAGAAGCTCGGCGGCAAGGGCGACATCGTCGTCCTGCAGGGCACCGCGGGTACCTCCGCCAGCCGCGAGCGCGGGCAGGGCTTCACCGAGGGAATCAAGGCGTACCCGGGCATCAAGGTCGTCGCCTCCCAGCCCGCGGACTTCGACCGCACCAAGGGCCTGGACGTCATGACCAACCTGCTGCAGTCCCACCCGGGAGTCACCGGCGTCTTCGCCGAGAACGACGAAATGGCGCTCGGCGCGGTCAAGGCGCTCGGCAGCAAGGCCGGCACATCCGTCGACGTCGTCGGATTCGACGGCACCCCCGACGGACTGAAGGCGGTCGGGACGGGCACGCTGTACGCCTCGGTGGCCCAGCAGCCGAAGGAGCTCGGGAAGATTGCCGTGCAGAACGCGGTCGAGGCCGCGCGCGGCAAGAAGGTCGACAGCATGGTCAAGGTGCCCGTGAAGGTCGTGACGGAGAAGAACGTCGCCGACTTCTCCTGACCACCCACCTTTGGATCCCAGTGAAAGAAGGACAGCGATGCACGACTACGACCTGCTGGTCGTAGGGTCGGCCAACGCCGACCTGGTGATCGGCGTCGAGCGGCGCCCCGCGCCGGGAGAGACCGTGCTCGGCTCCGACCTTGCCGTCCATCCGGGCGGCAAGGGAGGCAACCAGGCCGTCGCCGCGGCCCGACTCGGAGCCAAGACCGCTCTGCTGGCCCGGGTGGGCGACGACGCCCATGGTCGATTGCTGCTGGAATCGCAGCGCGAGGCCGGCGTGGACACCGGTGGTGTCCTCGTCGGCGGGGCGCCCACCGGGGTTGCGCTGATCACGGTGGATCCGTCGGGTGACAACAGCATCGTGGTCTCGCCGGGGGCCAACGCCCGGCTGACTCCCGACGACATCCGCGCCGCCGCCGACCTGCTCGCCGGCGCCCGGGTCGTCTCGGCACAGCTGGAGATCCCCCTGGAGACCGTGGCCGAGGTCGCACGAACCCGGCCGCCGGGCGCCCGGTTCGTTCTGAACCCGTCGCCACCCGCGCCGCTGCCCGACGATGTACTCGCCGCCTGCGACCCGCTGGTCGTCAACGAGCACGAGGCCCGGTTCGTGCTCGGCGCTTCCGCCGGGCCCGGCCCCGAGGACTGGGCCCGGGCACTCCTCGCCCTCGGCCCGCAGTCGGTGGTGATCACCTTGGGCGCGGACGGCGCGCTGGTCGCCGACGGCCGTACGGACGCCGTGGCACGGATCCCGAGCCCCCGGGTGGACGCCGTGGACACCACCGGTGCCGGTGACGCCTTCACCGCCGCCCTTGCCTGGCGGCTCAGCCTGGGCGAGGACATCGCGACGGCTGCCGCCTTCGCCGTGCGGGTGGGCGCCGCAGCTGTTACCAGGGAAGGCGCGCAGGCGTCCTTCCCGACCGCCGAGGAGGTTTCCGCGCTGTGAAGAAGGCCGGAATTCTCAACCGTCATCTGGCGGGGGCACTGGCCGAGCTGGGCCATGGCGACGGGGTCCTCGTCTGCGACGCGGGCATGCCCGTCCCGGCCGGTCCGCGGGTCGTCGATCTGGCCTTCCGCGCCGGAATACCTTCGTTCGCCGATGTGCTCGAAGGGCTGTTGGACGAGCTGGTGATCGAGGGCGCGACAGCCGCGTGCGAGGTGCGCGAGGCGAATCCGGCGGCCGCCGGACTGCTGGCCGGATGCCTGCCGGATCTGCAGCTGGTGCCGCACGACGAGCTCAAGGCGCTGTCGGCGGGGGCGCGGTTGGTCGTACGCACCGGGGAGGCGCGGCCCTACGCGAACGTCCTGCTGCGCTGCGGAGTCTTCTTCTGATCCGTGTGCATATGAGTGAGGCCCGGCAGCGCAAGGCGTGCCGGGCCTCACTCATGCCCCGGGGGTCCGGCAGCTCAGCGCGCCCGCGCCGTCTGCGCCGTTGCCACCGAGGCGGTCAGCAGCTCCGCGTCGAAGAGCGAGGCCTGCCGGGCGTTGCTGTGGGATCCCGAAGGACCGGCGGCAGACATGCGGAAGGGAGAGAGCCCCGTTCCTCGACCCCTCGCCGCAGCGGTCCCGGGCAAGCAGGGCTCCCCGCACCGGCAGCCGTGCTCCCGCACCCCGTACCGTGGCGCTCACCTCGTCATCTCGCCTACAGGAGTACGCATGAGCTTCGATGTCGACGCCGTCCGCGCCCAGTTCCCCGCCCTGAAGTCGGGTTCGGCCCGTTTCGACGCCCCCGGCGGCACCCAGACACCTCAACCGGTGATCGACGCCATCGCGGACACGCTGGCCAACCCGCTGGCCAACCGGGGTCTCACCACCGAGGGCGAGCGCAACGCGGAGGCTGTCGTGACCGGCGCCCGCCGCGCGCTGGCCGACCTGCTGGGCGCCGATCCGCGGGGCATCGTCTTCGGCCGCAGTTCCACCCAGCTCGCCTACGACCTGTCGCGCACCCTCGCCAAGAACTGGGGCCCCGGCGACGAGGTGGTCGTCAGCCGGCTCGACCACGACTCCAATATCCGCCCCTGGATCCAGGCGGCCGAGACGGTGGGGGCCACCGTCCGCTGGGCGGACTTCAACCCGGCCACCGGTGAGCTGACGACGGACGACATCTCACAGGTGCTCTCCGCGCGCACCCGCTTGGTCGCCGTCACCGCAGCGTCCAATCTGATCGGTACCCGCCCCGACATCCCGGCCATCGCCGACCTCGTACACCGGGCCGGAGCGCTGTTGCATGTGGACGCGGTGCACTACGCCTCGCACGCCGCCGTCGACCTGCCCGGCCTCGGTGCGGACTTCCTCGTCTGCTCGCCGTACAAATTCCTCGGCCCGCACCTCGGCGTGCTGGCGAGCCGCCCCGAGCTGCTGGAGACGCTGCGGCCGGACAAGCTCCTGCCTTCCACCGACGTGGTTCCCGAGCGCTTCGAACTGGGAACGCTGCCCTACGAGTTGCTCGCCGGTGCCCGCGCGGCGGTGGACTTCCTCGCCGAACTGGCCCCCAGCACCGACGGCACCCGACGGGAAAGGCTGCTCGCCGCCTTCGAGGCGATCGAGACCCACGAGGACGCCCTGCGGGCCCGTATCGAGCAAGGACTGGCCGCCCTCGGCAGTGTCACCGTGCACTCCCGGGCCGCTCACCGCACGCCGACCCTGTTGCTCACCCTGGCGGACCGAAACGCCGCGGTCGCCTCGCGATATCTGGCGGGGCGAGGTGTCGACGCTCCGGCCGGCTCGTTCTACGCGCTTGAAGCATCCCGCAGGCTCGGACTGGGCGACGAGGGCGGACTGCGGATCGGTCTGGCCCCCTACAACAGCGCCGAGGACGTCGACAGGCTGCTGGACGCCCTGTCCGGCTTTCTGGGCACCTCGCCCGCCACCGGCTGACGCGGGCGGCGACATCGGGTCCGCGCGCTCTTCCGGCTCGACCAGAGCCGAGCAGCGCGGGCCGCAGGCCGGGATCAAGGTCAGCCGGCTTCATACGGCCCCCGCCCGGCCGGCGTGCTCGCCCCAGGGAAGCGTCCCCGGAGTCGAGTTCGCGTAACCCCGGCGACGAGGCACGGCAGTGGCTCTCCTGCGGCGACGACGCCAAAGGACCGCGGCTTTACGACGGGGCTGCCGCCCGCCTGCCGGCGGTCCGGGAGTTCGACGGCGACGAGCCCACCCGGCAGCGCTGGACGCTCGCCGACATACACCGAAGTCCAGCTGGAGTACCAGCCGCTGGGGCTGCGAGCGCAGCGCGAGGTACCCGCCCCGATCGTGAGTGGCCGGGTACCTCGCCGCGCCGAGGCACCCGGCCGTCCCCATGCCTCGGCGGTCCGTGGCGGGCCGGACGCTCGCATCAGCCTGGGAGGATCAGCCCCTTGCGTGCTGTTGGAGAGTGGCTGCCAGGAGATGGGAGTCGAGCAGGGAGACGTCTGCCGTCCTGTCCGCCCGTGCGTAGCCGGCCAGCATCCGTTTGGTCAGGACGAGTGCTTCGGGCGAGCGCCGGACGAGGGGCCTGGTCCAGGAATCGATCACCTTGTCCAGCTGGTCGAGTGGGGCGGTCCGATGGAGCAGACCGATACGGTGGGCCGTGTCGGCGTCGAAGACGTCGCAGGTGAGCATGAGCTCGCGAATCCTGGAGGTGCCGGCCTCGGAGACCAGGCGTCCCATCGCCCCGCCCCACGCCGGCGGTAGCCCTATGCCGACCTCCGGCATGCGAAAGCGGCTGGTGTCGGCACCGGCGCGCAGATCGCAGAAGGAGGCGAGGGCGAGACCCGCGCCGATGACCCGCCCGTGCAACCGGGCGATGGTGACCGCGTGAGTGTTCTCCAGGGCCTGGCACAGGCGGTGCGCCTTGTCGGCGATGCGCCGCAGACTTGCTCCGGACGGATCGGCGGCCAGTGCCTCCTGGTACTCGTTGCGGTCGGCACCCAGGCAGAAGTCCGTACCCAGTGACGACAGCGTCAGGATCCGGACGTCGGGTCTGTCGTGGAGGTCGTCGAGCAGGGTGGCGAGGTCGTCGAGGACTGCGGCGTCCAACGTGTCGTCCTGTCCCCAGGGGTTGAGGCGGACATGCAGTACGGGGCCGTCCTGCTCAGCACGTATCGCCTTGGGAGCGGTCCGGGCGTGTGCGGGAGTGGGGATCGATTCGGTCATGCGAGGGCTACGTCCAGGTTCAGCAGGCGTCGGAACGCCACACGGGGCGCCATCGACGGGGGGCGTACGAGGGTGAGGCGGGGAAGGCGCCGGATCAGTTGGCGGAGAAGGGTCTGGGCTTCGAGGCGGGCCAGCGGCGCGCCGAGGCAGTAGTGGATGCCGCCACTGAATGCGAGGTGGCCGGGCGTGCGTTCGGGGTCGAACCGGTCCGGGTCGCTGTGTCTGGCCGGGTCTCGGTGCGCCGCTCCGACCATGAGGTGGACCATCTCGCCGCGGCGGATTTCGACGCCTCCCAGCACGGAGTCCTGCGAGGCGACCCTGCTGATCACGTGGGTGGGCGGGTCGTAGCGGAGCGTCTCCTCCACGAACCCGGGTACGAGGCCCGGGTTGTCGGCGATCATGTCCCAGCGTTCCGGGCTTTCGACGAGCCGGAGTGTCATCGTCGAGAGGAGGGTCGCGGTGGTCTCCAGGGCGGCAAGCAGGACGAACAGCACCAGGAAGTAGACCGCCTCGTCGGCCTTGTCCTGGTCGGGCTCGATCGCGTCCCACGTCTGGATCCATCGGGTGACGGGGTCATCACCGGGGTGGGCGCGCCGGTCACGCACCAGGTCCGTGAAATAGGTGCGGAGTTCGGCCGTGGCCGCGTCGGACAATGCCAGTTGGCTGGCCGACGGCAGCAGCTCCTGGGTGAATACCTGATCATGTGTCAACTGTCTGAGTCTGGGCCAGTCGGCCTGCGGCAGCCCGAGCCAGTCGCCTATGGTGGCCACCGGCAGCTCCTCGCAGACAAGCTCCGAGAAGTCCGCCTCACCGGTGCGTATTCGCTCCGTGAAGGCGTCGAGGAGCCGATCCGCGGTCCGGTTCACATTGCGGCCGATGCGCTCCACAGTGGCTCGGTCGAAGGTGCCCGCCGCCCGTCTCGCCTTGGTGTGGTCCGGGGGGTTGAGCGCGGCGAGTGTGTTGCTCATCTCGCGTGAGGAGGGTGCGTTCCAGCGTGTCCCGGGCCCCTGGCGCTCCCGCCATCTCTTGTCGGGCTCCAGCCATTGCCGACTGCGCAGAACCTGGTCGCAGGCGGCGAAGCCCGTCACGACGGAGCCGCCCCAGGGGGCGGGCACCACCTCGCCCCGCGAGAGGAGCTCGGCGTATATCGGGAAGGGGTCGGCCTGCCCTCTGGCCGTCCGCAGACGGGAGAAGAGGGAGGCGGACGCCCGGCGGTCGTACGACGGAGTTGTGGCAACGCCCATGGTGGCGGCTCCTTTCTGAGAACCGCCGCCATGCATACCCACAAGATCGTTAAAGCATCCACTACCCCTGAGTACTCAAAAGGTTACTAAAATCACTCTGCTTCACTCGCCCCTGGTCCACGCCAGGAAGCGGCTGAACAGGCCGCCCTTGGGCTGCGACGCGACACCGGCGTTCGTATGCGAGGGTGCGGCGGTGGAGGGCGAGGAGGCGGCTGCCTGCTGCTGGGGCATCTGGCCCGCGTTCGATCCGGCCGACTCGGCTGCCTGGGGAACAGCCCTCGGGGTGAAGCGGATCGGGAGGGTGACCAGCGAGCGGCTCCACGGGCTCGGCGTCCAGGTGAGCGCCTTGAACGGGACACGCATCTCGACGTCGGGAAGCCGGTTGAGCAGTGCTTCGACGGCAGTCACGGCGATCATGAAAGCCGGGTCCTTGGCGGGGCAGGCGTGCGGGCCCGCTCCGAATGCCAAGTGCGCCTTGGCGCTGAGCTTTTCGCGGTGTTCGGTCAGCTTCGGGTCGGTGTTGGCCGCGGCGAACGAGATCAGGATCGGGTCGTTGGCCCGGATCACCCTGTCGCCGAGCTCGACGTCCTGAGTCGGGTAGTGGGCCGCGTAGTTGGCGATCGGCGCGTAGTTCCAGAGGGTCTGGGAGACCGCGTCCTCGACCGGGAGGCCGGCCTGCCATTCCTCTCCGAGGTACAGGGCGCTACTGGTGCCGATGGTCGCGGCCAGCGGCGCGGTGCCACCGGAGAGCAGGGTGACCAGCTGGTGCAGCACCTCTTCGTCGCTCAGCTGGGCCGGGTGCCCCATCAGACGCGTCGTGAGGTCGGCTGCCGGGCGCCGCCGCTTGAGGGCGATCAGCTCGGTGAGCGCCCCGCCGAGCACCTCGTCGGCCCCGGGTGTGCCCTCGAAGATGCCACTGATCCCGGCGATCACGCGGTCGCCGATCTCGGGCGGGCAGCCGAACAGGTTGCTGAAGACCAGCAGAGGCAGCGGCTGGGCGTACTCGGCCATCAGCTCCGCCTGGCCGCGGATGTCGGTACTGAACTGGCTGATCAGGTAGGCGGCGGACTGCTGTGTCTGCCGGATGAGCTGGTGCTCGTTGACCGTGGCGAGACTGTCGGTAACGGCCTGACGCAGTCGGGCATGTGCCGCACCGTCACTGAAGAGCGCGTTGGGGCGGTAACCCATCATGGGCAGTGCCGGGCTGTCGGCCGGGACGCGCCCTTCGTTGAGGGCGTTCCAGCGGCGGGAGTCGCGCACGAAGGAGGCGGGGTTCTGCAGGACGTACAGAGCGGCGTCGTAGCTGGTGACGAGCTCGGCCTGGACCTCGGGGGCGATGTCCACGGGCGCACTGGGACCGAACGAACGCAGCTGTGCGTAGTGGCTGTCGGGGTCGGCTCCGAACGCGGGGCCGTACATCTGGACGTTCCCGTGCGCGGGGCAGCCGGGAGGTATCTCCTGCGGCTCAAGTGGCTGTTGCATTCCTGCGCTCCTAGCCGAGTTGGGACATGAGGTGTTTCACGAGGGTGATGAGGGCCTGTGCCGAGGAGTTCTCGTCCCGTACGTCGCACTCCACGACAGGGGTCTCGGCGGTGAGGTTCAGGGCCTCGCGCACCTCGTCGAGCGGGTAGTTCGTGGTGCCGTCGAAGTGGTTCACGGCGATGGCGTACGTCAGGCCGAAACGCTCCACGAGGTCCAGGACGGGGAAGGACTCGTGCAGTCGCTCCGGGTCGACGAGGACCAGCGCGCCCAGGGCGCCCCGGGAGAGTTCCTCCCACATCTCCTTGAAGCGCTCCTGGCCGGGCGTCCCGAAGAGGTAGAGCACCAGGGTGTCGCTCAGGGTGAGCCGGCCGAAGTCCATGGCGACGGTGGTGGTCTTCTTGTCGGGTGTGCCCGACAGGTCATCGAAGCCCACGCTGGCCTCGGTGATCTCTTCCTCGGTCCGTAGGGGCTCGATCTCGGAGAGACTGCCGATGCAGGTGGTCTTGCCGACCCCGAAGTGCCCCACTATGAGGATCTTCACCGCGTGGGAGACAGCTGATCCCAGGTACACGCGTTACGCTCCGAATCGATTCTTCAGGCCCTCAAGCACGGCGCTGACCAGTTCCTTGTCGACACGTTCGGCGCGCGGAATCGGACTCCTCACGAGGATGAGACTGTCCTCTTCCAATTGCGCCAGCAGGATGCGGACGATGCCCAAGGGCAGGTGCGTGTGCCCTGCCACCTCGGCCACGGACAGGAAGCCGTTCGCGACCAGGTCCATGACCTGCCCCGATTCCGGGGACAGCGTGCGCGCCGCGACCGCTCCGTCCTCTGCTGCCACCGTCACGAGCGTCGTGTGCTCGTACTCGTGGTCCGGGGGCAGCGCTCGTCCGTTCGTGATCACGAAGAGGGGGACTAACGGCGACGTCAGTTCCAGCTCTTCATCCTGCTCGGGCCCATCAGGCATGGTCTGTCCCCTTCCCCGGTGTTGCCGCCGCGGTCAGTCTGGGAACCACCTCGTGCAGACGCGTGGTGAACTCCTCTATGTCGACGTCATGTTCGGCGGCAGCGGCCAGGAAGGCACCGGGGCCGGCCGCCATCAGGAAGATCCAGCCGTGCTGGAACTCGATGACCGTCTGACGCCATTCCGCGTCCTCAAGGACCCCCGCAAACTGGGAGGTAACCCGGCTGTAGGCGTGGATGCCCGTCATGGCCGCGGAAATTGTGTCCGCGAGGTCGCGGCTCATCCCGCTGGTCGCCCCGCGGGGAAGGCCGTCCGATCCCAGCAGCACCGCGTGGCGGGCACCCTTGACCTCGGACATCACCTGGTCGAGCTCGACCAGGACGAATCCCGCGTCACCGGCGCTCTGCTGCCGGGGGGCGCTCTCCCGCGCACCTCCTGCGTCCCCGGCGCTCACCCTCGGCGGCGAGGTGAGGTTGTTGCCCAGCCGGGCGACAAGGCGGTGCATGCGGAAGGAAATCTGCTGCATGTCCACATCGGGCGCGGCTGCGGCGGCCAGGTAGGCGCCCTGCCCTGCCCCGATCAGGAAGCTCCAGCCATGCGAGAACTCGATGATTGTCTGGTTCCACTGCCGGTCCTCCTCCGGTCCGGCGAAGTGGGCCGCCGCCCGGCTGAGCGACTGCATCCCGGCCATGGCGGCGGAGATGGTGCGCACATCCTTCTCGGCCAGGCCTTCGGTCGCGCCGCGTGGAAGGCCGTCCGCGGACAGCAGGACGGCGTGGCGTGCACGGGGCACGTTGTGCACGATGTCCTCGAGCATCCACGACAGGTCTGCGGTCATGCGTCTTCGGATCCTTCGAACGAGGTGGCGTCAAGGTTGCGGCCGGAGAGCGTGCCGCGCTGGAAGGCCCCCAGGCTGCGCCCGGAAGCGCGGCCGGTCTCCCCCGGGTTCCGCGGCGCCGGCGAGGTGGTGTCGGGATCGGGGACGCTCGCGATGGCCGCCTGGCGTGCGCCGCGCTTGGGCAGACCGTTCAGCGTGCGCGACGTCGCGCTCTGGGGCCGGCTCTCGGTGGCGCGCCGGATATTGCTGACCGGAGCCTCCTGGGCGGGCGGCATCTCCTCCATGGTCCACAGCTCCTCGGGCAAGAGGACGACGGCCCTGACGCCGCCGTATCGGGAGACTCCGGTGACGTCCACCTTGAAACCGTGCTGACGCGCGATCAGGCCGACGACCGGGAAGCCGAACTTCGGCTGAGTCCCGAGCTGCGACAGACGGGGGGCGACTTCTCCGGAGAGCAGTGCGGTCGCCCGCTGCCGCTCTTCGTCGTTCATGCTGACACCGGCGTCGTCGATGACGATGCACAGGTTGTTCTGGACGCGCTGGAACGTCACCTCGATCGGCGCGTCGTGCTGCGAGAAGCTGGCCGCGTTGTCAAGCAGCTCCGCCACGGCGAGGGCGACGGGCGCGACCGCGGACGCCTTCAGGGCGAGACCGGCCTGCTGCATGATGGCGACCCGGTGGAAGTTGCGGATCTGGCCCTGGGCACTGCGCACCACGTCGTAGACGCTGGCGGGCCTGTTGCGACGGCCGAGCGGCGCACCGCACATGACGGCGATGCCCTGAGCCTTGCGCGCCATCTGGGCGTTGGCGTGGTTGACGTCCAACAGGTCGCTGAGGACGGCGTGTCCGCCGTACTTGTGCTGGATGCCGTCCAGAAGTGTCGTCTGCTCGGCTGCGAGGCTCTGCAGGAAGCTGGCGGCACCCTTGAGGACGGCCTTGGTGTTCTCCTCCGCCGCCTCCTTGGCTTCGCGGAGCGTGGCGTCCTGCTCGTTCCGGAACCTCTGCAGCTCGGCGCGCGCTGAGTGCAGGTGGCTGTCCGACGCGAGGAGCTCGCGCCTCAGTTCGGCCTCGGTGTGCTGCTTCTTCGCCCCCAGTGCTCTGTTGCGGGCGACGAGTGCCACGACCGCGACCACGGCTATCGCCGCCACCGCAACCAAGCACCACACAAGTGCGTCTCGATTCATGGAAACCTTTCCCGGCGCATGGCATGCGGACGGCTGCGGATATACCTCGCGAGGACCCGCAACACAGCTGATCGGCACGGTTCACCTGCTGTTACGCGGAGAGCATGCTGCCGATCACAAATCAGCATCTGCGTCAAATGGATCAAGATCACAGATGCCGGGATGCTATCACCGGATCTTCGCCTCCTCGGACGCCTGTCATGGCGCCGCATACGCCCAACACAGCTGCCGCGGCAGCGGGTTGACATGACCTTTCGACCCCGCATCTGCCATCTGCCACTTCTCTCGCCACCGATCCGTCAATCGGTTCTTCATAAGTGGAGTGACAATCTCTCACATCGATCTGAGGCACCGTCAACCGGACCCTTGGAGGACCTCATCGGCAGGTGACGGCGCCCAGTTCATAGGTGCCGGGTGCGTGTTGTATCCTCAGCGGGAGGGCGCCCGCGCAGGCGCCCGGGGATCCCCCGGATGCGCCCTGCACTTTCCGCACAGTCGGTCCGCACGGCAGCGATCCCGTTCCCGAGCCACCGACCGAGCAGAGGCGAGGGTGAGGTCCGACCCAATGCTCCGCCACTCGCGCTGACGGATGATTCTCACGGGATGCTCGGAACCCTTCGGTGAGCGCACCGTGGCTGTTTCGCCCGGAGGCGGCCACCCTGCCGCCCGAGGAGCTCGTTCACCCTCTGTGTCCCCCGCGAAGTGGTGTTCCTGTGAGCACCCCGGCGGGCTACTTCGACGCCCCGTACACGGGCGCGCAGTTGGTGGATGGGAGTCCGACGGCGAGCGCATGAGTGCGCCCCTCAGGCGCCCATCGCCTCCGCCGCCTCCCGGGTGATCCGCTCGAACTCGGCGCCCATGGCCGCCGCCAGCGCCTGCGCGGCCGACATGGGGCGAACCATCACCATGAAGTCGTCGATCTTGCCGTCCTCGTCGAAGTGCAGGAAATCGCAGCCGTTGATCTCCCGGTCGCCAACCTTCGCCTTGAAGACGAGGGCGTGGTCGCGGCCGTCGGCTCCCGCTATCTCCCGTACGTAATGGAAGTCGGTGAAGACTCGCGAGACTCCACGCAGGATCGACGCGGTGATCGCCTTCCCGGGGTACGGCTTGAACGCCACAGGGCTGGTGAACACGACATTCTCGGCCAGCAGAGCCTCTATCGCGGCGTGGTCCTCGGCCTCGACCGCCTTGCGGAAGGGATGCATCCCCGCACCTCTCATAGGCAAATAGTTGATTAGGTGCGGATGTTAGGCTGCTGTCATGGCATTGCGCAATGCGGTACTCGCGGCACTTCTGGACGGCGAGGCCTCCGGGTACGACCTGGCCAAGGGATTCGACGCCTCGGTGGCCAATTTTTGGATGGCGACCCCACAGCAGCTGTACCGGGAGCTCGACCGGATGGAGTCCGACGGCCTGATCGAGGCCCGGCTCGTCCAGCAGGTACGGCGTCCCAACAAGCGGCTGTTCTCCCTGACGGAGGCCGGACGCCAAGCCCTGCGCGACTTCACCGCCGAGCTGCCCAGGCCCACGGCCATCCGCGACGAACTGATGGTCAAGGTGCATGCCATGGACGAAGGCGACCCCGACGCCGTGCGCGCGGCCATCACCGAGCGGCTGGAGTGGGCCAGGGCCAAGCTCGCCCGCTACGACCGGCTCCGCGACCGCCTGCTCGACGGGCGGACGGAGCAGGAGCACCTGGCCCACGCCGAGCGCATCGGCCCCTACCTCACCCTCATGCGGGGCCGGGCCTTCGAGCAGGAGAACGTCACATGGGCCGAGCAGGCCCTGCACGCCCTGGAACAGCGCACCGGCGTGTCCCGCTAGGGCGTGTGTCGGAAGTCCGGCCGTCCGCCCGAAGGGTGGGCCCGGCGGCGTCGAGCGGGCGGCCGGGGCGCGCGAGTGCGCCCGGCCCTTGCAGCGGCCCGGATCCGTCGTCATTCCCCACACCGCGCCGGTCCGCCGACGGCTGATCGAGGTGGCGCGCTCGTGGTGGGCCCGGGCTGCTACCGTTGCTCGGATCCCATCATCTCCATTTGCCCGTTCTTGCGGTTTGCCGGCTTCTGCGCCTGCCGGGAATTCCTCGATACGTGCCGCACATCGAGGAAGGCTCGCCATGAAGCACCCAGCTCGCACGCACACCCCGCAGGACGAGTCCGCCCTGGCGGAGACGATCTCCCCGGCCCTGCCGGCAGTCGCGTCGTTCGCCGATCTGGATCTTCCGCCCGCCCTGCTGAAGACGCTCACCGGCCTCGGCGTGCACCACCCGTTCCCGATCCAGGCCGTCACGCTGCCCAATTCCCTCGCGGGCCGGGACGTCCTGGGCCGGGGCCGCACCGGATCGGGCAAGACCCTCGCTTTCGGTCTGGCTCTGCTCACGCGGATCGCGGGCCGGCGCGCGGAGCCGAAGCGGCCGCTCGGGCTGATCCTCGTACCGACCCGGGAGCTGGCCCAGCAGGTCGGCGAGGCGCTCACCCCGTACGCCCGGGAGCTGAAGCTGCGGATGGTCACGGTGGTCGGCGGCATGTCGATCGGCAGGCAGGCCGGCGAACTGCGGGCCGGGGCCGAGGTCGTCGTCGCGACTCCCGGACGCCTGCACGACCTCATCGAGCGCAAGGACTGTCGCCTCGACCGGGTGCGCATCACCGTCCTGGACGAGGCCGACCAGATGTGTGACATGGGCTTCCTGCCCCAGGTCACCGAGCTTCTCGACCAGGTGCGCCCCGACGGCCAGCGGATGCTGTTCTCCGCCACATTGGACCGCGACGTCGACCACCTGGTCCGCCGCTACCTCCACGACCCGGTGGTCCACTCGGTCGACCCGCCGGCAGGAGCGGTCACGACGATGGAACACCATGTACTGACCGTCCACGGCGCCGACCGGTACGCCGTCACGACCGAGATCGCGGCCCGGGACGGACGGGTGCTCCTGTTCCTGGACACCAAACACGCGGTCGACCAGTTGACCAAGCACCTGCGGGCCAGCGGTGTGCGCGCTGCCGCGCTGCACAGCGGCAAGTCCCAGCCCCAGCGCACGCGCACCCTCGCACAGTTCAAGAACGGTCAGGTCACCGCGCTCGTGGCCACCAATGTCGCCGCCCGGGGCCTGCATGTGGACGACCTCGACCTGGTGGTCAACGTCGATCCGCCCAGCGACCACAAGGACTATCTGCACCGGGCCGGTCGCACCGCCCGTGCCGGTGAATCCGGCAGCGTCGTCACCCTGGTCCTCTCGAACCAGCGCCGCGACATGAGCCGACTGATGGCCGACGCCGGTATTACGCCGAAGATCACCAAGGTGCGCTCGGGCGAGGCGGAACTGAGCCGGATCACCGGTGCCCGAGTTCCGTCCGGCCTTCCTCTCGACGGTGGTCCTGCCGCGGCGCGTCCCGCCGGCGGCCACGCCCCGTTCCGTGGCATGGGCACGGCCCGGGGTGAGTCAGGGCGCGCCGCTGGCGGGTCCCGCCGCGGAGGCGAGGCCCGCAAGATGGCCGAGGCCCGCAAAGCCGCACGGGTGCGCCGCGGCTCGTAACGGCGCCGGGAGCGGTCGGACGGCGGACGACGACCGGCTGAATGCGTGTGCCGAATCGGCGGAACACCGAGGCGTTCCGGCCGGCCCCGAGCCGCGTTCCGTCCCGACCGGCACGGTCACGTCGGAGGCGCTCATGCCGCCAGAGGCCTGTCCTCCGGCGCGATGGGGGCAGGCAGCACGGTGGAGCCACTCAGGTACCGGTCCGTCGCGGCTGCGGCGGACCGACCCTCCGCGATGGCCCACACCACCAGGGACTGGCCACGCCCTGCGTCACCGGCGATGAAGACCCCGTCCGTCCTGGTGGGGACCGTCCGCGCGGCCTGCTCGACCGTCTCGGCCGTGAAGGCGGAATTCCGGGCGAAGTTCCCCCGGTCGTCCAGGGTGAGGCCGAGCTGCTTCATGAGGCCGGTGCCCCGTTCGGGACCGTAGAAGCCGAGGGCCAGCAGGACCAGATCCGCCGGGATCAGATGCTCGGTGCCCGGTCGCGGCCTTCTGACGACGGGCTCCACCTTCGCCAGGCGCAGTCCGCGCACGTGGCCGGCCCCGTCCCCTTCGAAACGGAGGGTGGCGGAGGCGAAGACTCTCGGATCCGCGCCCTTCCGCCCCCGGGCCTCCTCATGGGCGTGGGAGATCCGATAGACCTTCGGATATGTGGGCCACGGCTCGGTGTCCCGCCGGGTCTCGCCGGGCTCCGGATTGATATCCAGCTGCACCACGGAGCTCGCGCCCTGGCGCAGGGCGGTGCCGAGACAGTCCGACCCGGTGTCCCCGCCGCCGATGATCACGACGTGCTTGCCCTCGGCGGTGACAGGAGGCGAGACGTAGTCGCCCTCCCTCACCCGGTTCGCGAGGGTCAGATAGTCCATGGCCTGATGAATGCCGGCCAGCTCGCGACCGGGGACGGGCAGCTCACGTTGTCCCCTGGCTCCTATGGCGACGACCACCGCGTCATGGCGTCTTCTGAGTTCGGTGGCATCGAGATCGCTGCCGACGTCCACACCCGTGCGGAACTTGGTTCCCTCGGCCCGCATCTGCTCGATGCGGCAGTTCAGATGGTGCTTCTCCATCTTGAACGCGGGGATCCCGTAGCGCAGCAGCCCGCCGATGCGGTCCGCCCGCTCGTAGACGGCGACGGTGTGACCGGTGCGGGTGAGCTGTTGCGCTGCCGCCAGTCCGGCGGGTCCGGAGCCGATGACGGCGACGGTCTTCCCGCTGAGCCGCTCGGGCGGTTGCGGTGTCGCGTACCCGCGCGCCCAGATCTGGTCGGCGATCGCCTGTTCGACGTTCTTGATCGTCACTGGATCGGCATTGATGGTGAGCACGCACGCGTCCTCGCACGGCGCCGGGCACAGCCGCCCGGTGAACTCCGGGAAGTTGTTCGTTGCGTGCAGGCGCTCGGCGGCGGCCCGCCAGTCGGCCCGTGCCGCGTAAGCGTTCCACTCGGGGATGAGGTTTCCCAGCGGGCAGCCGTGGTGGCAGAACGGTATGCCGCAGTCCATGCAGCGTCCTGCTTGCTCGGACACGAGTGGAAGGCGTGGCTGGCCCGCGTAGACCTCGTCCCAGTCGCTCAGCCGTTCATCGACGGGGCGTGCCGGGGCGGGCCGGCGGGGAACTTTGAGGAAGCCGAAAGGGTCGGTCATGCGCCGCCTCCGTCGCCCCTTGCGGTGTATCGGCGTTTCGGCCAGCCTACGCCTGCTTTCTACCGCTTTCATCGTCCTGTGGACTCAGGGACCCGTCCGGGCGGACCTGCCCGTGCTGTACGTGGCGGCCACCACCGTGCGCGGGCCGAAGTTGCCCGGCACGCTGCGACTCCTGCACCGTCGGCGTGCGGTCCGGATTCTGGCCGGCCTCATCCTGGCGGGCGGAGACGGCTCGTCCTTCGATAGGGTGCCGCTCGACAGTGACAATCCGTGGGGGAGACGTAGGCTGATGAGTGGTCAGCAGCAGGACCGGAGCAGTTCCTCTCAGGTTTTCCAGCCGCTCGGGGGAGACGATCCGACCACCATCGCCGGATACCGGCTGGCCGCCAAGCTCGGCGCGGGCGGCATGGGCAAGGTGTATCTGTCGTACACGCCCGGCGGGCGGCCGGTGGCGATCAAGGTGATCCGCCCCGAATTCGGGGAGGACCCCGAGTTCCGGCGACGGTTCGCCCAGGAGGTCCAGTCTGCGCAGCGGGTGCAGGGCTTGTTCACCGCGCCCGTCATCGACGCCGACACCGACGGTGCGCAGCCCTGGCTGGCCACCGCGTACGTACCGGGCCCGTCGCTCGCCGATGCGGTCGTCGCGCACGGGGCGCTGCCTGTCGAGACGGTACTGCTGCTGATCGCCGGCATGGCCGAGGCCCTGCACGTCATCCACGGCGCGGGCATCGTGCACCGCGATCTCAAGCCGTCCAATGTGTTGCTCGCCGCGGACGGGCCGCGCGTCATCGACTTCGGTATCGCCTACGCCGCCGACGCGACCTCCCTCACCGGCAGCGGCGTGACCATCGGCACCCCGTCGTTCATGGCCCCCGAGCAGGCCGCGGGGCGCAGGGTGACCGCGGCCACCGACATCTTCGCGCTCGGCCAGGTCGCGGCGTATGCGGCGACGGGAACGCCCGCCTTCGGCGAGGGGACCTCGCACGGTGTGCTCTACCGGATCGTCCACGAGGAGCCCGACCTCACCGCCGTCCCGGAACGACTGACCGAGCTGGTCACCCGCTGCCTCGCCAAGGACCCCGAGGCCAGGCCGTCGATCACCGAGGTCATCGGGCTCTGCCAGTCCGCGAACGCGGAGACGGTGCTGCGCCGTCCCGAGGACTGGCTGCCGGGCGTGGTCGCCGCCGACATCACCGTGCGCACGGCGGCCCCCGCCCCGGTCCAGACCCCGCCGCCGCCGGCCTCCCTGCCGTCCGCCGCCTATTCGCCCACCACACCGGTGGCGCCGGCCACCCCGCCCCCGGGTTACGGACCGCCCGCCCCGCAGCCGGCCCCTCAGCAGTACCCCACGCCTGTCCGGGCGCAGGCCCACGCCCACGCCTACGCCCCTACCCAGGTGCCGGCGCACGCCCAGGTGTACCCCGGACCCTCCATGCATCCGGCGGCCCGGCAGCCGAAGCGGGCGGGCAAGCGGGGCGCGGTCATCGCCCTCGCCGCCGCGCTGGTCCTCGGCATCGGGGGTGGCGGCACTGCGTACTTCCTGCTCAAGGAAGAGGGACAGCAGACGCAGGGCAGCGGACCGTCGAAGGGTGAGCAGACGGACAGCGGGGACCGGACGGCCGATCAGAAGCCGGATGCGAAGCCCGCACCGAAGCCCGCACCGAAGCCCGCCGTCTACAAGGGCATCAACCTCACAGCCGGCTACCACCTGACGCTCGGGGACGACGACGTCCGGCCCCAGCAGGGCGAAGACGGCGGGTACGAACTCTCCTACGACACCGGCGGATACCTCGACGCGGAGACCCAGGACGGGAACCTGGTGCTGCTCGATCCGGGGCAGGAGGGTTCGCTTGCTGCCTGCCGCGCGGACACCCGGTTCACCAAGAACCTCTATCTGAACAAGCTCTCGAAGGGACGGCAGGTCTGTGTCACCACAGGTACGGGACACATGGGGCTGTTGACGGTCCAGGGCTTCTCGGCCGAGGGTTCGCCCAGCACATACATGACTCTGGACGTGACCGTCTGGCGCAACGCCGTCGGTGCCGACTCGGGCAGTTGAGCCTCCGCCGGGTGGCACGTACTCCCTTGACGGGACGCATGCGACGGCGTCGCCATCCCGAGCCGGTTCACCGCCGCGGAGATGTCGGGGGAGGTCAGGACCGTGCGGTCGAGCCGGTCCTCGGGTCTGCGCGGCCCGGTCCAGGCGGCCGCAGCCGCGCCCACCTCCTCGGCCGGACACAGCAGGCGGCCCACCGCATGGACCGGCGCCGATGGACCACTGCGCCGGTCCTGCGGGCGAAGCATTCGCCGCACCTGACGCACGTCAGCGCAGCACGGAACGCGCGATGCGGAATCCCACGTCGTCGATCCGGAAGGTCGGGTGGCTGCGACGCCGCACCGAGGCCCGGCAGCTCCAGTGCTCGTCGAACCAGCCACCGCCACGCAGGACCCGGTAGCTGTCGTAGACCTCCGCGTCGTAGATGTCCCAGCACCACTCCCACACGTTGCCCAACATGTCGTACACGCCCCACGCGTTGGGCTGCTTGCCACCCACGTCGTGAATCCGCTCGCGGGAGTTGCCGCGGTGCCAGGCGATCTCGTCGAGGTGCCCGTACCGCGCCTCGGCCGTACCGGCACGACACGCGTGTTCCCACTCGGCCTCGGTAGGCAGCCGGTAGCCGTCAGCAGATGCGTCCCACTCGATGCCGTCGGCGTCAGTGCGGAGGCGATAGGCGGCTGCCAACCCCTCTTGCTGGGAAAGGGTGTTGCAGAATCGGACCGCGTCCCACCAGGACACGCCTTCGACGGGCAACCGGTCGCCTTGCGCGCTGCTCGGGCGCTGACCGGTGACCTGCGCATAGTGCGCCTGAGTGATCGGGAACGCCGCCAACCGATAGGGAGCGAGCTCGGTCGACCAGCTCCGCTGCGTGCGCCGGTCCGACAGCGTCACCCGCCCCGGCGGAACGGCGATCAGCTCGATTCCTGCGTTCATGTCCATAAGCAGGCGATCATACTGAGGCGTGATCGTCGTTGCCTCGGAGCTGCCCGCGGGTTGAGCTGCGGAATTTCGGGAACCGATGTTGGCCGACACCGGCCTTGCCGGGTAAGGGACTTCAGCTGGACGCCGCACGGCCGTGGGCGGTCGTGCGGCACAGCGCGGGGGGCGGGCTCCGGAGGGGATACGACATGGCACCACACCGACGAGCGACGGCAGATTGGTGCCCCTCGCACCCGAGGGCAGTCAAGGGGATGTCGACCGAGGCGATGTTCGTGCCGTTCCTGGTTTGCCGAGAACGTTGCGGATGCGAGTGGCCACGTGCAGGTTGAGCCGGGTCTCGACATCGCTGAGATCGTGGTCGGTGATCTCGCGGATGCGCCGGAGGCGGTAGCGCACGGTGCTTCGGTGGATCTGGAGAACGTCGGCAGTGGTGTCGTAGCTGCCGCCGCTCTCCAGGTAGCGCGAGAGCGTGGTGACCAAGTCGGTGTGGTGCCGTGCATCGTACTCCAGAAGAGCTCCGAGCCATTCCCTGACGAAGCGGTCGGTCTCCCGTTCGCCGTCCCCGGTGCCCATCATGCGGCAGATGCCGATGTCCTCGAAGCTGGTGCTGCCGTGCGGTTCCGGAGATCTGCGCCGTACGGTGAGAGCACGGACGGCCCCGTCGTAGGAGTGCGGCAGATCGGTGAAGAGGTCGCAGCGGCTGCCGATGCCGACGGCCCCGGTCGCCGTGCCGAGGTCCTGCGCCACGGCTCGGTACAAGGAATCCCCGGGATCGGGACCCGCCACCAGGACGACGGTGGTGGTCCCGCGGGCACCGATGAGCACATCCAGTCCCAGGCGCTGGGCCGCCCGCGCGACGGCATCGTCCAGCGTCACCTCCGCCGCTGCTCCGTCCCACTGCAGCACGGCGATGCGGTGCGGCCCGTGAAGGTCGTGACCGAGGGCGGCCGCATGGACGAACACGCCGTCGGTCGCCTCACCGGAGATCAGCCTTTCGACCAGGTCGTGGCGCAGCCTCGGCTCCAGCTCGGCGAGAGCGCGCTCGTGGGCGAGCTCGGGGGCCAGGGCCAGGCCCGTCTCCTCCAGCGCCGCGGTGTCCAGCTTCCCCGCCCGTCGGTCGGGATCCACCAGGGCGACCAGTCCGAGCAGGTCGCCCGACGCCTCGATGGGGACGACCAGTCGGTCCCGGTCGCGGACGGCGCCCTGCCGGCGCCGTACCTGCCGCAGCAACTCGTCCCGGGACCGGTTCGCCGACCCGGGGCGCGATCCGCCGCGGCCGGGACCTGCCCATGCCCGCAGATTGCCGAAGGGATCCTCGGTCAGTGCGGAGAATCCCGTGTGATCGTGCAGGGCCCGGAGCATCCCCTGTTCACCCTTGCCGGACGCCCCGACACGGGTGAGGGCTCGGTGAAAGGCGTTCTGGTACGAAAGGGCCGACACGGTGGCGCTGAGATCGACCCCCGGTCCGGGCTCCTCCGCGGTCGGCCACTGTTCCTTCTCGGCGTGGGTGGACTTCTCCCATGGCCGGCCCAGTCCCGCGAGTGCGGCTGCGGCCTGCCGGGCGAGGAGCTCGGCGTCGGCGGCCTCCTCGGCCGAGGGAGTGTCCAGTATGCGAACGACGAGGTAGCCAAGACAACGCCCGCGGTGGCGCAGCGCCAATGCCCACAGGCAGTGGCCGTCCTGGTCGTCCCAGCGCCCGCTGCCGCCCTCCAGCGCAGCGATCCACCGGTCGACGCCGTCGGCCGCCGTCGGTTCGTCGTCCGTCACGGCAGGCTCGGCCGCCGTGGCGTTCGCCGCCACGATGCCCGGCGGGGAATGACCGGAGCCGGCCGTGGAACACCGGCGGCACCGCTGCGCGACGCCGTGGTGAGCTGCATAGGCCGCTTCTGCCGCGAACGGCCCGGTGACGGCGATCGCCGCCATGGCCGCCCACACCACCTCACGTCCGTCGGTCGCGTCGAACATCGCCGTCGTGAGACGGAGGAACGTGTGCCGGCCGGCCCAGCGCTGCGGGTTCGGGCGCACACCACACACCGTCGATGATCCGGAGCGGACAGCATCCATCGGAGATCCATTCGTGTCTCGACACAGCAGCTCTCCGCTTTTCACGCTACGCCGTCCGGCGTCGGGCCACCTCAGCCGGCCCTGCGGACGCCCTGACCTCACGGGGCGGGCGGGCCTGCCCGGATTGGTCCTGCCGGGGCAGGGAAACGGGTGCGCCGCCGCGCCACCCTTTCCCCATGTGGGGCCGCGAGCGGGATCGTGATCCCGGCAGCCGCGGCGTTCGGTCAGTGCCGCGACGGAGGAGAATCCCATGGCCAAGGCAGTAGGCATCGACCTCGGCACCACCAACTCGGTCATCGCGGTCTGGGAGGGCGGTGAGCCCACCGTGATTCCGAATGCCGAGGGAGCCAGGACCACCCCCTCGGTGGTCGCCTTCTCCGACACCGGCGAGCGCCTGGTCGGACAGCTGGCACGCCGGCAGTCGATCCTCAACCCCAAGGGCACCATCACCTCCGCGAAGCGGTTCATCGGACGTCGCTTCGACGAGGTCCCCGAGGAGGCCAAGGCGGTCTCCTTCGACGTGGTCGAGGGACCGGGCGGGGTGGCCCGCTTCGGGGTGCACGGCAAGCAGTACGCGCCGGAGGAGATCAGCGCGCAGGTGCTGCGCAAGCTGGCCGAGGACGCGGGGAGGTCACTCGGCGAGCGGGTGACGGAGGCTGTCATCACCGTACCCGCCTACTTCAACGACGCTCAGCGACAGGCCACGAAGGACGCGGGAAAGATCGCCGGTCTGGAAGTTCTGCGGATCATCAACGAGCCGACCGCCGCAGCCCTGGCCTACGGTCTGGACAAGAAGGGCCATGAGACAGTCCTGGTCTTCGACCTCGGCGGTGGCACCTTCGATGTCAGCATCCTCGACGTCGGCGACGGTGTGGTGGAGGTCCGGTCCACGGCCGGCGACTCCCACCTGGGCGGCGACGACTTCGACCGCCGGCTGGTGGACCATCTGGCGGATGCGTTCCAGAAGACCGAGGGCATCGATCTGCGCAAGGACCCGCAGGCCCTGCAGCGCCTGTTCGAGGCGGCCGAGAAGGCGAAGACCGAACTGAGTTCGGTCACCCAGACCCAGGTCAGTCTGCCGTTCGTCACGGCGGATGCCTCCGGGCCCAAACACCTCACCGAGACCCTCCGCCGCTCCACCTTCGAACAGATCACTGCGGATCTGGTGGAGCGCTGCCTGGCCCCGGTCAAGCAGGCGATGGGCGACGCGAAGATCAGTGACAACGACATCGACGAGGTCATCCTGGTCGGCGGGTCGACGCGTATGCCGGCCGTGCAGGCTCTGGTACGGCGCCTGACCGGCGGCAAGGACCCCAACATGAGCGTCAATCCGGACGAGGTGGTGGCGCTGGGCGCCGCCGTTCAGGCCGGGGTGCTCAAGGGCGAGGTCAAGGACGTCCTCCTGCTGGACGTCACTCCGCTCTCACTGGGCGTGGAGACCGCGGGCGGTGTCATGACGAAGATCATCGAGCGGAACACCACCATCCCCGCCCGGCGGTCCGAGGTCTTCTCCACGGCCGAGGACAACCAGCCGGCCGTCGACATCGTGGTGCTGCAGGGGGAACGCGAACTGGCCGCCGACAACAGGGTGCTGGGCCGCTTCAGGCTGGAGAACCTCAGGCCCGCCCCCCGCGGGCAGACCCGGATCGAAGTCACCTTCGACATCGACGCAAACGGCATCCTCAAGGTAAGCGCCAAGGACAAGGACACCGGCGCCGAACAGTCGATCACGATCAGCGAGGGATCCAACCTCGACCAGGCCGAGGTCGATCGGATGATCGAGGAGGCCGAGCGCAACCGCACCGCCGACCAGGCGCTGCGCCAGGCCATCGACGCCCGTAACGAACTCGACGCCGCCGCGTACCAGGTGGAGCGCCGGCTGGAAGAACTCGGTGACGCCGCGCCACAGCACGAGCGCGCCCGCGCCGAAATGGTCATCGAGGAGGCGCGTACCGCCGTCAAGGAGGAGGCACCCGTGGACCACGCCCGCGCCGTCGGCTCCGAACTCCAGCAGATCTACGCCGCACTGGCCACCCACTCCGCCGCGGCGGCACAGACCGCGGACCAGGGCGCAACGTCCGCCTCGGGCCGGCCGTCCGGTGACGACGACGTCATCGACGCCGAGTTCGACCGGGGCTGAGGTGACGTCATGTCGGAACATGACCAGGCACCTCCCGCCGGGGACGCAGCTCGGACGGAGCATCCGCAGGAAGAGGCACCCGCACCGCAGGGCCCGTCCGCCCTCGAGGCCGAGGAGCTGGAGGACCGGTGGCGGCGAGCCCTCGCCGATCTGGACAACCTCCGCAAGCGGTATGCCCGCGACCGCCCCCGGGAGTTGGAGGCGGAACGAGCCAGGGCCACGGCCGCCTGGCTGCCGGTCGTCGACAACCTCGAACTGGCCCTCGCCCACGCCGACGCGGACCCCGAGACGATCGTCCGCGGTGTGCAGGCGGTGCGCGATCAGGCCCTGGACGTCCTGAGGAGCCTCGGCTATCCGCGCCACGACGAGACCGGTGTCCCCTTCGATCCCGTGCTGCACGAGGTGGTTTCCGTGGTCGAGGACCCGGACGCCGCCCCGGGCACCGTCGTCCAGGTGCTGCGCCCCGGCTACGGCGACCCCGACCGCCAACTGCGACCGGCGGCGGTAGCGGTCAGCCGGAAGCAGGAGTAAGCCGCCATGGCACGCGACTACTACGAGGTGCTGGGCGTCCCCCGGACGGCCGACGCGGCCGAGATCCAGCAGGCATTCCGCACCCTGGCCCGCCGTCACCACCCGGATGTCAACAAGGATCCGGCCGCCGAGGAGCGCTTCAAGGAGATCAACGAGGCGTACGGAGTCCTCTCCGACCCCGATACCAGGGCCAGGTACGACCGGTTCGGCGCCGACTTCCGGCAGATCCCGGAGGACTACGACGAGAGGGTCGCGGCGGCGCAGGGCTTCCGCGGGGCCGGAGCGTACCGCGGCGGCCCCTTCCAGGGGGGCCGGGGCGCGGGCCGCGGAGGCGCCCGGGTCTGGACGGAAGGGGACTTCGACACCGCCGGCTTCGACTTCGAGGACCTCTTCGGGGGTGTGTTCGGCGGCCGGGCGGGCCGCGGGTCAGGGCCGGCACCCGGCGCCGACCAGGAGGCCGAGCTCACCCTCACCGTGGAAGAGGCCTACCGCGGTGGCAGGCGGAAGATCACCCTGGGTGGCCCCGGCGGGGAGCGCAGCTACGACGTGAACATCCCCGCGGGTGTCGTCGACGGGCAGCGCATCCGGCTCGCGGGGGAGGGCGGCCGGGGCCGCGGCCAAGGCGCCGCGGGGGATCTCTACCTCCTGGTCCGTATCGCCCCCCACCCCCGGTACCGGCTCACCGGCCGCGACATCCACGTCGATCTGCCGGTCACACCCTGGGAGGCCGTCCTGGGGGCGACCGTGCCGGTCACCGGCCCCGGCGGTACCGCCAAGGTCCACGTCCCCCCGGGGACCTCCACCGGCCGGCGGCTGCGGCTGCGAGGGGAGGGGATGCCCCACCCCAAGGGATCCGCCGGTGACCTCTACGCCGAGATCCAGGTGATGGTGCCCTCGTCGCCGAGCCCGCGCGAACGCGAGTTGTTCGGGGAACTGGCCGGGGCCTCGACCTTCGACCCGAGGAAGCAGGCATGAGTGACGATCAGCGTTCTCCCGGCGAAGACGCCGCACACGGCCGTGCCTTCGCCCAGTATCCCCTGGTCCGGATCTGCCGGAGCACCCCCTACGAGCTGTCCCTGTCCGGTGTCGCCCGACGCAGCGGCCTCTCGCCCGACCTGGTCCGCCGTTTCGTGGCCCTCGGGCTGCTGGACGCCGAGCGGGACGCCCACGGGCGACTGTGGTTCCGTACCACCGCTCCGACGGCCATCGCCCGCGTGCAGCGACTGCGGGCCGGTCTGTCGCTCAACTACGCGGCCGTCGGGGTCGTGCTGGACCTGCTCGACCGTATCGATCTTCTGGAGAGGGCGCTGCGGCGCAGCCAACGAGCCGCCGAGGAGCGAACGCAATGGACATGAACCGCCTCACGCAGAAGTCCCAGGAAGCGCTGCAGGAAGCGCAGAGCGTGGCGGTGCGGCTCGGCCAGAACGAGGTCGACGGGGAGCATCTGCTTCTGGCGTTGCTCGATCAGCAGGACGGCCTGACGACCCGGCTGCTCGCCGGCGCCGGCGCCGACCCGGCCGCGCTGCGGGGCGCCGTCGAAGCCGATCTCGCCAAGCGCCCGCGCACCACCGGACCGGGCGCCGCCCCCGGCCAGGTGATGGTCACCCAGCGCCTCGCCCGATTGCTCGACACGGCGGAGCAGGAGGCCAAACGCCTCAAGGACGAATACGTTTCGACCGAGCACCTGGTTCTGGCCCTGGTGGACGAGGGCTCGGCCACCGCCGCCGGCCGACGGCTCGCCGAGCAGGGCGTCACGAAGGACACCTTCCTCGGGGCCCTCACTCAGGTGCGTGGCCACCAGAGGGTCACCTCCGCCAACCCGGAAGCCGCCTACGAGGCTCTGGAGAAGTACGGCCGCGACTTGGTGGTGGAGGCCCGCACCGGTCGGCTCGACCCGGTGATCGGCCGGGACGCAGAGATCCGGCGGGTGATCCAGATCCTCAGCCGCAAGACCAAGAACAACCCCGTTCTGATCGGCGAACCCGGCGTCGGCAAGACCGCCATCGTCGAGGGTCTGGCCCAGCGGATCGTGCGCGGTGACGTACCGGAGGGGTTGCGGGACAAGACGGTGTTCTCGCTCGACATGGGCTCGCTGGTGGCCGGAGCCAAGTACCGCGGCGAGTTCGAGGAACGCCTCAAGGCCGTCCTGGCGGAGGTCAAGGGTGCCGAGGGCTCGATCCTGCTCTTCGTCGACGAACTGCACACCGTCGTCGGTGCCGGCGCCGCCGAGGGCGCCATGGACGCGGGCAACATGCTCAAGCCGATGCTGGCCCGCGGCGAGCTGCACATGATCGGCGCCACCACACTGGAGGAGTACCGCAAGCACGTCGAGTCCGATGCCGCCCTGGAACGCCGTTTCCAGACCGTCCTCGTGGACGAGCCGACCGTCGAGGACGCGATCTCCATCCTGCGTGGGATCCGCGAGCGCCTGGAGATCTTCCACGGCGTCAAGATCCAGGACGGCGCACTGGTCGCCGCCGCCACCCTCAGTCACCGCTACATCAGCGACCGCTTCCTCCCCGACAAGGCCATCGACCTGGTCGACGAGGCGTGCGCGCGGCTGCGCACCGAGATCGACTCCATGCCGGCCGAACTGGACGAACTCACCCGTCGGGTGACCCGGCTGGAGATCGAGGAGGCGGCCCTGGCCGAGGAGACCGACCCGGCAAGCCGTGCCCGCCTGGACGACCTGCGCCGGGAACTGGTCGACCTGCGGAGCGAGGCGGACGCCAAACATGCCCAGTGGGAGGCCGAACGTCAGGCCATCCGCCGCGTCCAGGAACTGCGTCAGGAACTGGAACGCGCCCGGCAGGAGGCCGAGGAAGCCGAACGCGCCTACGACCTGAACCGCGCCGCCCAGCTGCGCTACGGCACCATCAGCGAGCTCGAACGCCGCCTTGCCGCCGAAGAGGAGCAACTCGCCGTCAAACAGGGCGAGACACGACTGCTGCGCGAGGTGGTCACCGCCGAAGAGATCGCCGAGATCGTCTCCGCCTGGACCGGCATCCCCGTCACTCGGCTCCAGGAAGGCGAACGGCAGAAACTGCTGCGCCTGGACGAGATCCTGCGCGAGCGGGTCATCGGCCAGGACGAGGCCGTACAACTGGTCGCCGACGCCGTGATCCGGGCTCGTTCCGGAGTGCGCGACCCGCGCCGGCCGATCGGCTCGTTCATCTTCCTGGGCCCCACGGGCGTCGGGAAGACCGAGCTGGCCAAGACCCTCGCCGCCGCGCTCTTCGACAGCGAGAGCAACATGATCCGCCTCGACATGAGCGAGTACCAGGAGAGGCACACCGTGAGCCGCCTCGTCGGCGCACCTCCTGGATACGTCGGTTACGAGGAGGGCGGCCAGCTCACCGAGGCGGTACGCCGCAAGCCGTACTCCGTCGTCCTCTTCGACGAGATCGAGAAGGCCCACACCGACGTCTTCAACACGCTGCTCCAGGTCCTGGACGACGGCAGGATCACCGATGCCCAGGGGCGAACCGTCGACTTCCGCAACACCGTCGTCATCATGACCTCGAACCTCGGATCCCCGTACCTGCTCGAGGACGCCACCGACGCCGGCGACATCAAGCCCGAGGTACGGGAACTCGTGATGGGCGAGCTCAACAGCCACTTCCGGCCCGAATTCCTCAACCGTGTCGACGACATCGTCCTGTTCCACCCGCTCGGCCTGGCGCAGATCGAACGCATCGTCGACCTGCTCCTCGACGAGCTGCGCCGCCGCCTCGCCGACCAGCGCATCTCCCTCGTCCTCACCGAACCGGCCCGCCGCCTCATCGCCGCCGAAGGCTACGACCCGGTCTACGGCGCCCGTCCGCTGCGCCGGTTCATCTCCCACGAGGTCGAGACCAGGATCGGCCGCGCGCTGCTCAGCGGCGAGGCGACCGAGGGCGTGACGATCCTGGTCGACGCCCAGGACGACGAACTGACCTTCACTCTCCAGGACGAGCCGCAGGAGTCGTCATGAGCGCCTCCCCGGTCAGTCACACCGTCCGCTGCGGCACCTGCGGCAGGACCAACCGTGTGCCCGCCGCCGCACAGGGCCGCCCCCGGTGCGGCAACTGCCGAGCTCCGCTGCCCTGGATCGCCGAAGCGGGGGACTCCGATTTCGGCACCGTCGCCGAGCAGGCCGGTCTGCCGGTCCTCGTCGATCTCTGGGCCACCTGGTGCGGCCCCTGCCGGATGGTCGGCCCCGCTCTGGAGAAGGTCGCCAACGACCTGGCCGGCCGCATCAAACTTGTGAAGGTCGACATCGACAAGTCACCGGCGCTCGCCCGGTGCTTCGAGGTCCAGGCCGTCCCCACCCTGCTGGTTCTCGACCGGGGCCGGACCATCGCCCGCCAGGCCGGCGCGGCGTCGGCTCCGGTGCTGCGCCAGTGGGTGGAGCAGGCACTGACGGACAGCGCCCAGCCCGCCTGACCGACCCTGGAGGTCGCGATGACCATCCCGCCCGACCCACACCTCTCGCTGGTCCGACCCGTCACCGCCAGGACCCCGCAGGGGTGCGAGGAATGCCTGCGCCTCGGTTCCGCCTGGGTCCATCTCCGGCTCTGTCTCACCTGTGGCCATGTCGGATGCTGCGACTCGTCCCCGATGCGCCATGCCCGCGGACATGCCGAGACGGCCGGACATCCCATTGCGCGGTCCTTCGAGCCCGGTGAGGACTGGCGCTGGTGTTTCGTCCACGAAGCCATGGTCTGAGCTCTCCCGCTCTCATCCGCCCCAAGGGAAGTGCACTGTGACCGCTGAAACGCCCACGCCGCATGACGCGTACCCGCAATTGACGGGCGACCAGATCCAGGTGCTGAGCGCCTGTGGACAGTGGTGGCCGACCGTCGAAGGCGAACTGCTCTATCAGGCGGGCAGACCCAGTCAGGAATTCTTCGTCGTCCTCAGCGGCACGGTGGCCGTGGTGGATGACCATGGCGGTCACGAGAGGACCTACCAGCTCCATGGTCCGGGGAGTTTCCTCGGCGAGCTCGGCCTGCGCGAGGGTCAGGCCGCCTTCCTCAGCGCCGTGGTCCGTGCCCCCGGTGAGGTCCTGGTGGTCGGTTCGGCCGAACTGCGCGACCTGCTCGTCCGCGAACCCGCGCTCGGCGACCTCATCCTGCGCGCCTACTTCCTGCGCCGGACACTGCTGGCCGGGATGGCCACCGGTTTCAGGGTCATCGGCTCCGCGTTCTCCCCGGACACCCGGAGGCTGCTCGAGTTCGCCGCCCGTAACCGGCTCCCGCATCGTTGGATCGATCTGGAGAAGGACACCGAGGCCGAGGCGCTGCTGCGCCGTGTGGGAGTGACACCCGAGGAGACCCCCGTGGTCGTCTGGCACGACGACCGGGTGCTGCGCAACCCCACCGACGCCGAGCTGGCACGGGTGATGGGCCTGCGCTCCGACACCCCCACAGAAGCCGTCTGCGATCTGCTGGTGGTCGGCGCGGGGCCCGCGGGGCTGGCCGCGGCCGTGTACGGGGCCTCCGAAGGACTGGCCACGGTCGTCCTGGAAGCCGTGGCCACCGGCGGTCAGGCCGGAACCTCCTCCCGGATCGAGAACTACCTCGGATTCCCCGCAGGGATCTCCGGAACCGAACTCGCCGAACGCGCCGCTCTCCAGGCCGACCGGTTCGGCGCCCGGATCACCGTCCCCGCCGAAGCCGCGCGCCTGGAACAGCGGGACGGGTCCCACGTCGTGACGCTCACCGACGGTGCCACGATCTCCGCCCACACCGTCGTGGTGGCGACCGGCGCCCGGTACCGGCGCCTGCCCGCGCCCGGCGTCGAACGGCTCGAAGGAGCCGGGGTCCACTATGCCGCCACCCTCTGGGAGGCGAGAAACTGCCGCATGGACCCCGTGGCCGTCGTCGGCGGCGGCAACCCCGCCGGCCAGGCCGCGTTGTTCCTGGCACGTCAGTCGCCCGCGGTGCATCTGCTCGCACGTGGCGGCGACCTCACCCAGAGCATGTCCCGCTACCTGATCGACCGGATAGAACGGCACCCCCGGATCGATGTGCGCGTGAACACCGAGGTCCGGCAAGTCGCCGGCAGCGACCGGGTCGAGTCCGTTCTCGTCCAGGACAACAGAACCGGCGAACGGCAGGTGCTGGCAGCGCGCGCCCTGTTCGTCTTCATCGGCGCGCACCCCGCCACATCCTGGCTCGACGCGGCTGTCGGCCTGGACCCGCAGGGCTTCATCCGCACGGGCCAGGACGTGGTCGACGTTCCCGCGAACCTCTGGCGCCACCTTGCCCGTGCCCCGCTCGCCCTGGAGACCGGTCTCCCGGGGCTCTTTGCTGTCGGCGACGTCCGCAGCGGTTCGGTCAAACGGGTGGCCTCCGCGGTGGGGGAGGGCGCGACGGCGGTCCGCCAGGTGCACGAGCACCTTCGGGGGGTGGGATCTCCGGGCATACGCCGACACGTGACGAGGGTCGCGATGACCCGAGCGTGAACAACGTGGCAACGCACGTCCGGCATGTCACTCCGGCAGGACGAAGTGGTCGTCAGCCGGGGGGCCCACCCTCGCGGTGGCCAGGAGTCCCCCAGGGGCTGTCGTCGCACGTACCTGCCTCCGGCCGGACAGCGGCAGTTCGACGACAGACCCTGACCAAGGGCTGTCCCGTAATGCCGGGAGAGGCACTGGGGCGTGTGTCGGAAGTCCCGCCGTCCGCCCGAAGGGTGGGCCTGGCGGCGTCCGGTGCGTGCGATCGCAGGGCGGAGGGCCGTCCTCGTACGGGACGTACTTGGGCGAACCCGACAACGCGGCGAGCGTGCGTGCCGGGCGTCGCCGGGCAGGCGGGACTTCCGACACACGCCCTAGGCGTGCCGCTCTCCACTGGCATTCACCGTGCCGCGGAGGCCGCACGGATGCTGCTGAGGGCTGCAGCAACCACCGCTTGAGGCGTGATGTCGAATTCCTGGTAGAGACGCCGATAGTCGGCGGAGGCGCCGAAGTGCTCCAGACTGACGATGCGGCCCGCGTCGCCCACGATGTCGCGCCAGCCCTGACCGACGGCCGCCTCGACGCTCACCCGGGCCCGCACAGCGGGCGGCAGTACCGCGTTCTGATAGGAAACGGGCTGAGCATGGAACCATTCCCGGCACGGCATGGACACCACGCGTGCCTCGTACCCTTCGGCGACCAGCAGATCACGCGCCTGCAGGGCGATGTGCACTTCCGAGCCGGTCGCGACGAGGACGACGTCGGGCTGCCCGTCGGCACGGTCCACGAGGACGTACGCGCCGCGGGCCGCTTCCTCGGCCGGGGCATGCGTGTCGGTGCCCCGTTCCAGGACGGGCAGCGGCTGCCGGGTGAGCACGAGACCGGCCGGCCTGTCCTGATGCTCGATGATGGTGCGCCAGCAGACAGTGGTCTCGTTCGCATCAGCCGGCCGTACGACGTCGAGGCCAGGGATCGCCCGTAGCGCGGCCAGGTGCTCGACGGGCTGGTGGGTGGGCCCGTCCTCGCCCAACCCGATGGAGTCGTGCGTCCAGACGTAGGTGGCCGGGAGCCGCATGAGCGCTGCCAGACGGACAGCCGGACGCATGTAGTCGCTGAAGACGAGGAATGTGCCGCCGTAGGGACGTGTCAGACTCTGCAGCGCGATGCCGTTGAGGATTGCGGCCATGGCGTGCTCACGGATGCCGAAGTGCAACGTCCGCCCGTAGGCATTGCCCTTCCACTCGGCCGTTTGCTTGCCGACCGGGATGAAGGAGGGTTCCCCCTTCATCGTGGTGTTGTTGCTCCCCGCAAGGTCGGCGGATCCACCCCACAGTTCGGGCAGGACGGGCGCCAGCGCCGTCAGCACCTCGCCGGATGCCTTGCGCGTGGCCATTCCGGCAGGGTCGGCGGGGAAAGTCGGCAGCTTGTCGGCCCAGCCATCGGGCAGACGCCGGTCGCGCAACCGGTCGAGCAGCGCGGCCCGGTCAGGCTGGGCGGCGCGCCACTTCTCATACACGCTCTCCCACTGGCGACGCGCAGCAGCGCCCCGCTCCCGCACCTTCCTGACGTGGGCCAGGACTTCGTCCTCCACGACGAAGCTTCGACCCGGGTCGAAGCCCAGCAAGGCCTTGGTGGCGGCGACTTCTTGGTCACCGAGCGCTGAGCCATGGGCCTTGCCGGTGTTCTGCTTCGTGGGGGCGGGCCAGCCGATGACCGTACGCAGCACGATCATGGACGGCCGCGAAGTGTCCTGCTTGGCGGTCGTGATCGCCGCAGCGAGGGCGTCGACGTCCTCGACATAGGAGCCCGTGTGCGTGAAGTCGACAGTCTGCACCTGCCATCCGTACGCGGAGTAGCGCGCGGCGACATCCTCGCTGAACGAGATCTCGGTGTCGTCCTCGATCGAGATGTGGTTGGAGTCGTAGAGGACGACCAGGTTGCCCAGTTCCTGGTGACCGGCGAGCGAACTCGCCTCCGATGTGACTCCTTCCATGAGGTCGCCGTCCGAGGCGACGACGTACACGTGATGGTCGAATGGGCTCTCACCCGGCGGGGCGTCGGGATCCAGCAACCCGCGCTCGCGCCGTGCCGCCAGCGCCATCCCCACCGCGGCGGCCAGCCCCTGGCCCAGGGGGCCCGTGGTGACCTCCACGCCCCGGCTGTGGCGGTATTCCGGATGCCCCGGCGTTGCGGAGCCCCAGGTGCGGAGCTGCTTGAGATCCTGCAGCTCCAGTCCGTACCCGCTGAGGTACAACTGGATGTAGAGAGTGAGACTTGAGTGCCCGCAGGAGAGCACGAATCGATCGCGTCCCAGCCATTGGTCATCGGCGGGGTCGTGGCGCATCACCTGCTGGAACAGCAGATAGGCCAGCGGGGCCAGGCTCATCGCGGTTCCCGGATGACCGTTTCCCACCTTCTGGACCGCGTCAGCGGCCAGAACGCGCACGGTGTCCACCGCTCGTACATCCAGCGGACCCCAGCCCACCGTGTCCGCGACCGGAAGTGCGAGCTTTGCATCACGACCCGCAATCATTCCGGTGGCTGCCTGTTGCTCGTCCATGGCATTGCCTTTCTGGTTGCTTCGACGACCTCTTGGGTGCCTCGGTTTGCCCGGCGCCACAGCGCCGGCCTGCGTATCCGCGCGTACGGGTAGGGAAAGGCCCCGCTCGGTGCTTTCACCGGAGGCGGTCGTCGGGCGGTGGGATTTCTGATGGCCCCGGACGAGAGGGAGGGGCAGCCGGCCTTCGACGCCGGTCGACCGATGCACCGCGCCCGCGGGCTCGGACTCCGGTGAGCCGCGGCGGCGCCCAGGGCCGTACGCGTGCCCCAGGCGGCAGGAGCCACTCGAACCCTCTGACGCGGGCTGAAGCATCCTCGCTGTGCTCGCCGGTACGGCCGCATGCGCTCACTGCTCCGAGCAGGGGCACCAGTAGTCCGATGCGCAGTCGTCGGCCCAGCATCGGGCTCCCATCGCCGCTCTGCCGTGACGCGTCATTATCAACAGGCATTGCCGTGACTGAATGCCGCGACATGCCGTTGACGAACGGCTCCCGGCGGAATGCCGGCGAACCGATGGGCTGGGCCGACGAATCGCTCGGGCACCGGGGCGCCGGCCGACGGAAGGCTTGCGGGGACGCATTGTCATCGCGCGCCGTGGGCGCATCGGACCGGTGCTTCCCTGACGCACGGTCTGCTGCAGCCACTGCCTTCCCTGCTCCTTCGGCCGGCGCGCACCCGCATGGCTCAGCACCGTTGGCGTCGCACTCCGGCAGGTAATAGGACAGAGATAACGGTGGCACGGAGGAGTGGACCGAAATGCAGATCGTTGTCGACCTCAATCGGTGCCAGGGTTACGCGCAATGTGTGTTTCTCGCCCCCCAGGTGTTCGAACTGCATGGCGAGGAGTCCTTGATGTTCAGGCCGAGCGTGCCCGACGATCAACGTGAGCGCGTCCGACGCGCGGAGGCGGCCTGTCCGGTACAGGCCATCCTGGTCGGTGAGCCGGCCGGCCTCGGCGCCTCGTGATCGGCGAGGGCCGGATCGTCGTCGTCGGTGCGTCGCTGGCCGGTCTGCGCGCCGCCGAGTCGCTGCGCGAGGAAGGCTTCGCCGGATCGCTGACCCTGGTCGGGGAGGAGCCGCACCCCCCGTACGACAGACCACCGCTGTCCAAGCAGGTGCTGCTCGGGCGGGTGCGCGCGCAGGACGTCGCACTGCCGAGCCGCAGTGCGGTGGACGCCCGGTGGAAGCTCGGTGCACGTGCCGTCGGGGTCGATCCGATCGAGAAGCGGGTGATGCTCGCCGACGGCGAACAGCTCGCCTACGACCGGCTGCTGATCGCCACCGGAACCCGGGCCCGACCCTGGCCGAACGCCGACGAAGCCCGCCTGGACGGCGTACTCACCCTGCGTACGAACGACGATGCGGCCCGCCTCGCCGAACGCCTCGACGCCGGACCGCGCCGGGTGCTGGTGATCGGCGCCGGATTCATCGGTTCTGAGATCGCCTCCGCCTGCCGGGAGCTCGGTCTCGACGTAACGGTCGCCGAACGCGGACCTTCGCCCCTCGTCGGTGCGTTGGGCGGGACACTCGGCACCTATGCCGGGAAGCTGCAACGCGCGCACGGCGTCGACCTGCGCTGCGGTGTGACCGTCACCGCGCTGAAGGGCCGCAACGGCCGGCTCACCGGCGCCGAATTCTCCGACGGCGGCCGGATCGACGCCGATGTCGCCGTGGTCGCGCTGGGCGCCGTCCGCAACACCGAATGGCTTGACGGATCAGGTCTGGCCGCCGGCCCCCGCGGCGTCGCGTGCGACGCGGGGTGCCGAGCCTTCGACATGTACGGGATCGTCACCGACGATGTCTTCGTCGCCGGAGATGTGGCACGCTTCCCGCACCCGCTCTTCGAGTATCAGATGCTGTCCCTCGAACACTGGGGCAATGCGGTTGCGCAGGCCGAGGTGGCGGCCCACAACATGATCAGCCCGGGGCCACGCAGGCGGCCCCACCTGACCGTGCCCGCCTTCTGGTCCAGCCAGTTCGGACTGAACATCAAGTCCGTGGGCGTACCGACCTTCTCCGACCACGTGGTCATCGCCCAGGGCTCGCTGCGCGAGGGGCGCTTCGTCGCCGTCTACGGCTACCGGGGACGCATCACCGCGGCGGTCAGTGTGAACCGCGCCAAGTGGCTGGAGCACTACCAGTACCTCATCGAGACGGCGGCACCGTTTCCTCCCGCGCCCGGTGCCGCCGACCGGCCCGGGGCGTTCGATCCCGTCCCCTCCGACGTGCCGTCCCCACAGCTGCTCTCGCACGGCCCGACTGTGGCTCTCACCGGTCATCTGCCGGACAGGCACCTGACTCTGGTGCGGCACGAACCGCCCCCGACCGCCGCCCACTGTCGATGAGGAGCCCCACGCATGCCCCCGGACACCCTCTTTGAGCGCATCACCGATTACGCGAACCGCGCCGACCCGTATCCGCTCTACGCGGAACTGCGCGAGAGCGGGGTGGTGCGGCAGGACAACGGCAGCTACCTCGTGGGCACCTACCATGAGATCGCCGCCCTGCTTCATGACCCACGGGTCAGCTCGGACCTCCGTAACCGAATGGAGCCGGACCCGGACGCCGCTCTGGCCAGGTCGGACGAACTGCCGCCGTCCTTCATCGGTGTCGACGACCCCGAACACGACCGGCTCCGCCGCCTGGCCATGCGCCCCTTCGGCCCGCCGCACTCCCCGGGACGGATCGACGCCCTGCACGGCGACATCACCCGGATCGCCGAGGAATTGATCCACGCGTTCCATGACAAGGACCGGATCGACCTCGTCGACGACTTCGCCTACCCGCTCCCCGTCACCGTGATCTGCCGGCTCCTGGGCGTGCCCCAGGAGGATGTGCCCCGTGTCCGCGCCTGGACGAACGCGATCATCGCCGGTTTCGACCCCACGCCCGGGGAGGACCCGGAGCAGCGTCGGCGTTCGGCTCAGGAGGCACGGATGGCGATGGCGCACTATCTGGGCGGACTCGCCGAAGAGCGGCGCGGCCACCCGACCGGGGACATGCTCTCCGCCCTTGCCAATGACGAAGGACCCGAAGGGCGCCTCACACATCCGGAACTGATGGCCACAGCGGTACTGCTGCTCATCGCCGGTCACGAGACGACCGTCAACCTGATCACCAACGGCATGCTCACACTGCTGCGCCACCCCGACATCCTGGAGCAGCTGCGCGCCGCGCCCGAACTCCTTCCGAGGGCGGTGGAGGAACTGCTGCGTTACGAGCCCCCCGTTCACTTTCTGCCACAGCGCTCACCGCTCACCGATATCGACGTCGCGGGCATCACCGTCCCCAAGGGCGCACCCCTGATCCTCGTGCTGGCTTCCGGTAACCGGGACCCCCTGAGATTCCATGACCCCGACCGTTTCGACCCGATGCGCGAGGACAATCAGCACTTCGGCTTCGGCAGCGGCATTCACAACTGCTTCGGCGCCCCGCTCGCCCGTGTCGAGGCGCAGATCGCGCTCGACGCGCTCCTCCGCCACCTCGTCGACCCCCGTCTGGTCGAGGACCCGCCTCCGTACCGGCGCAGCCCGGTGCTGAGAGGTCCCCGCCATCTCCTGATCGAGCGCGCCGCGGGAGCGTAGGCCCGCGGTCGTGCCCGGCCGGACATCGATGTGCGGACCCCCGAAGGTGCCCACCGCGTCGGCGGGCACCTTTCCGTGTGCTTTTGGCGAAGCGCCGGGTCTCAGCCCTGCATGGGCCGGGAGGTGCCGCGCAACCCCAGCGTCGCCATGACGGCTCCCAGCAGGCAGAGGACGCCGGTGACGGCAGCGGCGGTGTGCATACCGTTCATGAACGCCTGACTGCTGCCCTCCACCACAGCCGACTTCAACTGGTCGGACATGGAACCGGAAACCGGGGCGATGCCCATGGCCACCGCGTCCTTGGCATCTGCCAGCCCGCCCGCGACGGCCGGGGGAACCCCGGCGTCGGTCAGCTCGCCGACGAGCGTGGCGCCGACCCGGCTGCTGATGAGCGAGACCAGCACCGAGGTGCCCAGCGCGCCGCCGATCTGCAGAGCGGTGGCCTGGAGGCCGCCCGCCACGCCGCCTTCCTTGACGGGGGCCTGACCGACGACGGCGTCCGAGGAGGCGGACAGGACCGTGCCGACGCCCAGGCCGAGCGCGATGAACGGCGGCCACATCGTGGCGTACGACGAGCCGGTGTCCCAGGTCAGCATGGAGAAGGTCGCGACGGCCTGGAGCACCATGCCCAGCGGCATGGAGAGCCGGGAGCCGAAGCGGCCTGTCAGCGCTGCCCCCAGAGGGGACGCCACCAACGAGGCAAGGCTGAGAGGCAGCGTTCGCACTCCGGCCTCCACGGGCGAGAAGCCGCGCACGTTCTGGAGGTAGAGCATCACGAAGAAGATCACACCGAGCATCACGAAGAAGTTGAGCGCGGTGACGATGGTGCCGACGGTCAGCGCCCGGATGCGGAACAGGCGCATCGGAAGCAGCGGGTGCTCGACGCGGGTTTCGTACCAGCCGAAGCCCACCAGGATCAGCACGCCGACTGCGACGACGCCCAGGGTGCCGACGGAAGTCCAGCCCCAGGTCTCGCCCTTGACGACGCCGAAGACCATGCACAGCAGGCCCAGTGCGAGAAGGATGACGCCGGGGACGTCGAAGCGATGGCTGGCGCTGGAGTTCTTGCTCTGCGGCAGCACGGCCGCGCTGACGAGGATCGCGATCACGCCGATGGGGGCGTTGACGTAGAAGACGGACTCCCAGCTGACGTTCTCGACCAGCAGACCGCCGACGATGGGACCGAGCGCCGTGGAGACGGCCGAGACCATGGCCCATATGCCCACGGCCATGCCGAACTTACGCGGGGGGAAGACGGCGCGCAGCAGGCCCAGGGTGTTGGGCATCAGCAGACCCCCGAAGAAGCCCTGTGCCGCCCGGAAGACGATGACGCCGTCGATGGAGCCCGACAGACCGATGGCGACCGAGGCGAGAGTGAACCCGACGACGCCCACCATGTAGTAGGTGCGCCGGCCGAAGCGGTCGCCGAGCTTGCCGCCCAGGATCAGGGAAGCCGCCAGAGCGAGCAGGTAGGCGTTGGTGACCCACTGGAGGTCCGCGGTGGACGCCTCGAGCGCGCGGCCGATCTCCGGGTTGGCGATGGCGACCACGGAGGCGTCGAGCTGGACCATGAAGAGGCCGAAGGCGACCGCCAGGAGCGTCAGCCAGGGGCTGGAGCGACGCCCCCGCTCAATCACCGCCTGGGGCGGGGAGTGAGCGGGCTGGGACGAGTGATCCATGGTGGTGGACGGCATGGAAGTGCCTTGTCTGTCGAGAGTGGTGCCGGAGCAAGGATGGGAGAACGCGCTGCGCCCCGGCCGCCGCGGGCGGCCGGAGCGTTCCGTCTCCGGGCAGGGGAAGGCTCCGCGGGCACAGAGACAGTCGTGCGCGCGGTGGGTCGCGTCCCGGGCGGGGGACTGCGGGATCTATTCGGGCGCGGGCGCGGGATGCAGGTGTCGCGCCAGCGAATTCAACGCGCCCACTGCCGAACCCAGGGCGTCCATCTCACCGTCGGTGAGGGACTGCAGGGCGCGGGAGATGTGCTCACCCTCGAGGCGCCGGACTTCGGCCAGCTCCCGTCGCGCCCTCGACGTGGGATACAGATGCGCGATGCGCATGTCGCCGGCGTCCCGCCGGCGCTCCAGCAGCCCCTTCTCGGTGAGCTGGGAGACCAGGGCGCTGACGTTGTTCGGCCGCATCAGAAGGGCGTCGGCGGCTTCGCGCACCGTGGCGCCCTCCTGCTGCGAGACGAACCGCAGCAGCGCGAGCTGACCCTCAGGTGGCTTGGGTTTCGGGAAATCCCGGGCGACCCGGCGATCGAGGGACCGATTCAGCGCAGGCAGGCACGCCGCGAGCGCGGAGGCTACGCGGTCGATGTCCTGAGCGGGCGTGCGGGAATCGGGCATGCCGCGATATTAGGTCTGGTGTCATAGGTATGTCAAAGGAGGTATCTGGTCCGGCAGCTGTGTCGTTCGTACTCCGGTTGTGCTGCTGCCAGGTTGATCACGAGCATGGGGTCCCGTGAGGCTGCGGGCCGACACCTGTACGCGAAGAGGCGGCCACCGGAAGATCCGGTGACCGCCTCCGGCGAGTTGACGGATGTTACTCGCAGGTGCCCGCGAACGTCTCGCGCGTCACCACGTCCGTCGCCGCGGCCGTGGTGTCCAGCCAGGCGATCCGCTGTCCGTCACCGAGCGACGGGGCCAGCTGTGAGCCGGAGGAGCAGGAGACGCGGCTGAAGTTGTTCAGACCGGCCAGCACGTCGGAGGTCTTGGCGACCTTCACCTTGGTGGGACCGTCCCAGGCGCCGAGGGCGCCCCAGAGGCTGTACGTCGAGTACGCCAGGTAGTTGTCGTTCACGGAGAACTGGGCGACGTAGAGGCTCGACGGGTAGCGCAGGTTCGCCATCTGGTTCACGTCGTTGACCGGCGTCGAGCCCAGCGTGGTGCTCGGGATCAGGAAGCCGTTCGTCACGCGGTAGAAGACGCGGTCCGAGGTGAGCTGGATGTCCGAGATGTAGTTGAACAGGAAGCCGCCGATCCGCTTCTTCTGCGTGGTGCCGGTGGCGATGTCGTAGAGGTGGAGGTACGTGCCGTCACCGCCGGCCCAGGCGATGGTTCCGTTCTTCATGGCCAGGTGGGAGGCCTGGGTTCCGACCTCGGGCGTCACGTTGACCGTCGTGCCGTCGGCCTTGCGGAGCATGACGTCCTGCTCGCCGTCCGGCGTGGTGCTGATGTAGGCGAGGGCGCCGTTCTCGGTGACCGGCTCGGTCTCGTCGGTGTCCGGGGTGTCGACCAGCTTCTTGATCTCGCCCTGGCCCTTGTCGCCGGCCTGGTAGATGCCGACGCCATCGGCGGTGATCCGGGTGAAGACGACGCGGTCGCTGTCGAGGGACGGGTCGAGCAGGTAGGCGTTCTGCTGGGCCAGCTCGTGCGCGGAATCGCCGTTCTGCTTGCTGAACCGGCCAACCGTGATGCCGAAGGCGGCGCCACCCTGGTCCCAGGCGATCGCGTCGCCGTGGCCGATGGCGTAGACGTCGCCGCTGATCTGCGTGGCCTGCTCGTCGACGCCGCTGTACACCTCGTAGGCAGGCAGGACGTCGGCGCCGATGGTGGTGCCGTCATGGGTGCCGGCCTTCTGCTCCCATCCCTCCTCGATGCCGTGGCCGTCGAAGGCCCGGCCGATGGCGTCGAGGTCGGCAGCGGAGACCTTCAGGGACTTCGCGGCCAGGGTGACCGCATTGCGCATGTCGGTGTAGCCGGACAGCGGGGTGAGATAGTTCTGGCTCGCCCGGTAAATGATCCGGTCGGCGAGGTTCGCGTCGATGTTCTTGCGGATGTCCCACAGCGCGCCACCGACGATGGTGGAGTTGTAGTGCACACCGCCGTTGTCGATGTCGAGCGTGATGGGCTCGTAGTCCTTCTGCGCGTTGCGGCCGTCGTTGAGGTCGCGCAGCGCACACTCCTCCAGCGGCTTGGTGCCGTTGCAGAGGTACTCGCCGATGAGGCCGGACGTCGGGTCGCTCATCGCGATGCCCTTGTCGGCGGTTTCCATGGCATTGCCGAAGTAGTCGGAGATCGCCTCGTTGAGCGCGCCCGACTGGTTCAGGTAGACGAGGCCGGCGGTGTGCTCGGTGACGCCGTGGGTCATCTCGTGCCCGACCACGTCCAGGCCGACGGACAGCGGCACGCCGTTCATGTGGCCGTAGACCATCTTGGAGCCGTCCCAGAAGGCGTTGGCGTAGTCCTTGCCGTTGCTCGCCACGTTGACGACGGAGTAGATCGTGCCGCCCTTGCCGTCGACGCCGTCACGGCCGAGCTTGTCCTTGAGATATTCGTAGACCTTCGAGGCATTCAGGTGTGCGTCGACGGCGCCGGACGACGTGTTGGTGGCGTCGAACCGGTCGCTCGCGGAGGTCGCCAGGGGAACATCCTCGGTGACCGGGCCGCCCGCCACGAGCGTGTAGCTCTTGCGCTGGGCGTCGTAGGTTCGTATCTGGCCGCCGGTCCGCGCGTACATGTCCCGGGTGGAGTCGACGAGCGTGTACGACCCGCCCGTCTCCTTGTTGATGTCCAGCTCCGCCTCGGAGCCGTCCACGCGCACGCCCGTGCCCTTGGCCGGCGTGGCGTCCGCGGCGTCGATGTTGTTGTAAGAGAGGGCGATGCCGCCGATGTTCGCGTCGACGTACACCTCCTGGCGCACCGGGCTGCCGTCGGCCTCGCCGCCCGTGACGGTGAAGTGCCAGGCAAGTTTGCCGCCTCGGGCGTCCGGCAGGACGATCAGGCCGTGGCCCTCGGTCTTGGCGCCCTTGACCCGCGACAGATTCCGGTCGAGGGAGAACATCCGCTTCTCGGCGGCGGCCTCGGACACGCTCGGCGTGGTGGAGACCGACAGGTCCGTGTACAGGGTGCCTGTGGTGGAGGTGACGCTCTGACCGCCGTCGGCCGCCTCGGTCTGCACGGCGTATTCGGCGCCGAAGACCGGCACCCCGTTGTGCTTCTGCTGGAAGCGGACGGACGACTGCTTGCCGTCCTTGCTGGTGCTCAGGGTCTGGAGGTCCGTGACCGGAACCTTGTAGGTGCCCTCGTGGGCCTTCAGGTGCGCCCGTGCGGCTTGGGCCGGAGTGCCTTCACGGACGGTGTCGTCGAGACGCTGAGTCATGGCGGGCGCGACGGGCACCCGGTCGCCGGTCACGGTGGTGGCCGGCGGTGCTTCCTCGTCGGCCCAGGCCGGTGACGTGAGCAGCGTCGAGCCGGTGGCCGCGACGACCACTGCGGCGGCCAGGACATGGCGGAGCCCTCTGTGACGTGTCGGGAACACGTGAATCCTCCCCTATCGCGCTGATGGGTGAAATCGCTCAATTGCGTGAGGTACGGGAGCCCCACGCGGTCGGTGCCTAGATGTTTGGGCACGGTCGGTGGCGCGTACAAGAGATGTCTCTGGCGTGAACACGCCGCGGCGTAAATACGCCTCACATGGCGTTGTTTTCACTCCGGTTCGGAGGGATTTGCGAGTCCGTCTCGTCCAGCCAGCCGCTGCACGCCGCGTGCCAGCCGAGCTGGAAACGCGTGGCTGCCCCCACCTTGACCATGAGGGACTGCAGGCGGCGCTGGACGGTACGGTGCCCCATGCCGAGCTGACGGGCGATGGCCGCGTCGGTCAGTCCCACGTACAACAGGGAGACGATCTGGCGGTCCACGGCGTCGAGTTCGGCTCCGTCGGTGTGCCCGTCTCTGGGATCCGTGTCGGAGGGAAGCAGGCGCCAACCCCTCTCGAAATACGTTTCGAAGAGCGAACTGAGCGCGGTGAGCAGTCCGGTACCGTGCACGACCAGTGCGACCGGGTCGGTGCCTTCGTGGCCGGGGGCGAGCGGCAGCAGGGCGATCCGCCGGTCGACGATGATCAGCTTGATGGGCAGTTTGTCGACGACGGAGATGTACTGGCCCTGGGCTGCATAGGTGGCTATGGTCGCCGCTGTTTTGGGACGTTCGAGCCAGTCGCGATCGATGACGCCCCGGATGGCGATCCCGCGCCGCATCAGCACGTGCTCGATCTCGTCGTGGTTGTCCTCGAAAGTGATCACCGCGTGGTAATCGTGCAGCGGAATCATGCTGCATACCTCGATGGTGGCCTGATCCTGCATCAGCAGGAGCCTGCGCCGGATCGCAGCCGCCCCCGACAGCACCTCGATGGGCGCTCCCGAGGCGTGGGCCTGGGCGGAACGGTGACGTTCGGCAAGGGTTGTCACGAGCGACTCGACGCGGTGCAAGGCCGCCCGCCGGGATTCCAGCAGCGGCCCGAGAGAGAGCACGGGGGAGGAGGCCCGGTACCGGAGGACGGCGTCGCCGACGGGTTGGGTGCTGGCGAGACCCCGTTCCACCAGGACGTCGAGGGCGCGCGCGACCTCCTCGACACGCCCGGTCGACTCGCCCGCGAGCGCGGCGGGTTCACTGTCGGGCCGGTCGACGAGGAGCCGGTACACGGCGTCCTCCAACGGCTCCAGACCGAGGAACGTGAGCAGGGAGGCCTCTGCCGCATCCGGCGCGACGGGAGCGCCGTCCGACGGGCGAGGGCCGTCGGCGCTCAGTGCCGTCCTTCGACGCAGTGGCGCCGGGAGACACCGGACGCCCGCAATGGACACACGCCGCGACACCAAAGTGCCCCGGTCCCTGCCGCACCTTCGGCCACTGTCCCCGTCCCTTGTCGTCCTACCGCCGCCGCCCGGCGATCACACTATCCGGCTGACTCCGTGCGCGATACGAGGCCATTCGGGGCGGTCGGCTGCGGGCGGTGGTGCAGGACAGCACCACATGCCGCGGGCCGGCCGTGTCGGTGTACGCAGAACCTGCCGAGCCAGGGCGATGGCGTGGGCAGGGGCCATCGTGCGCCGCGGACTCGTCGCGATCGAGCCATGAGTCAGCACCTGAGCCGAAGCCGGATACGGACAACCGTGACCCTGCCGCGGAGGCTTCGGAAGCCGACCGAGGGAAGGGCCGAAGAGGTCGGCTCGGGAGAGCGGCGTGCAGGCCGGAGCGCGCCCTGGGGGCTGATGGAGGATGCTGCTGGAGACGGAAAGGCGGTCGACGAGGTGACCTGCCGAGCGATCGTCCGCATTGCCTTCCGGGTGATTCCTGCCGCGGACGGGTGTCGGAAACCACAGCCGCCGAGCCGGGCTCACAGGCTGTTCGACCAGGATGAGTCGGCTCTCAACGGAGGCCGGGCCGATCCCATCAGAAAGGAAATTTCCATGGATGAGCAGGGTGAGCGCTTCGACGTCGTCGTACTCGGAGCGGGCCCAGGCGGATATGTCGCCGCCATTCGCGCTGCCCAGCTGGGCAAGCGCGTCGCCGTCGTCGAGGCCAAATACTGGGGCGGCGTCTGTCTGAACGTCGGTTGCATTCCCACCAAGGCCTTGCTGCGCAACGCCGAACTGGCGCACATCGTCACGCGCGAGGCGAAGACCTTCGGTATCAAGGTCGAAGGGGAGGTGTCCTTCGACTACGGCGAGGCGTTCCGGCGCAGTCGTCGTGTCGCGGACGGCCGGGTCAAGGGCGTCCACTACCTGATGAAGAAGAACGGGATCACGGAGATCAGCGGCCGTGGCGCGTTTGTGGACTCGCACACGCTCGACGTGGCCCAATTCGACGGCTCGACCCGGACGATCACCTTCGACCACTGCATCATCGCCGCCGGAGCGACTCCGAAGCTGCTGCCCGGGACCCGCCGCACCGCTCGCGTGGTGACGTACGAAGAGCAGATCCTTGCCGAGGACCTGCCGCAGTCCATCCTGATCGCGGGCGCCGGCGCCATCGGCGTCGAATTCGCGTATGTCCTGCACAACTACGGCGTGAAGGTCACCGTCGTTGAGTTCCTGGACCGGATGGCGCCGCTGGAGGACGCGGACGTCTCTGCGGAACTGGCGCGGCAGTACAGGAAGTTGGGCATCGATGTGCTCACCTCCACCCGTGTCGATTCGATCGACGAGTCCGGCCCGCAGGTCCGCGTCACGGTCACCGGCAAGGACGGCGTGCAGCAGGTTCTGGAGGCCGACAAGGTTCTGCAGGCGATCGGCTTCACACCGAACGTCACCGACTACGGTCTGGAGAGCACGGGCGTACGCATCACCGAGCGCGGCGCGATCGATGTCGACGGCCGCTGCCGCACATCCGTTCCGCACATCTATGCGATCGGCGACGTCACCGCGAAGCTGATGCTCGCGCACGCCGCCGAGGCGATGGGTGTGGTGGCGGCCGAGACCATCGCGGGAGCCGAGACCATGGAGCTCGACTACCCGATGATCCCGCGTGCCACCTACTGCCAGCCGCAGATCGCGAGCTTCGGCTGGACCGAGGCTCAGGCACGCGAGAAGGGCTTCGACGTCAGGGTGGCCAAGTTCCCCTTCACCGCGAACGGCAAGGCGCACGGCCTGGGCGACATGACGGGCTTCGTGAAGCTGATCAGCGACGCGAAGTACGGCGAGATCATCGGTGGCCACCTCGTCGGCCCGGACGTCACCGAACTGCTGCCCGAGCTCACCTTGGCCCAGCAGTGGGACCTGACGGTCCATGAGGTGGCCCGCAATGTCCACGCCCATCCGACACTCGGTGAGGCGGTCAAGGAGGCCGTACACGGGCTCGCCGGGCACATGATCAACATGTGACGGTGCGCCACACGGTGCCCCCGGACTCCGCCTGCCCCGGCCCCGGGGGCCGGGGCAGGCCATGAAGCCGCCCCGGATACCGAGCCTGCCTCGGGTCCGACGGTGGCCGATACGAGCTCGGCAACCGTCAGCGAGCGCGGCGGCCGCGCCACGAGTCGGGAGTGGTACCGAAGATCGTCACGCCCGTCATTCGGAGCCGACCGACCGGCGGATTGGTCCATCACCCGTTCAGGCGGAGATCGCGGGGGTGAGGCGAAGGGATGGGCATGGCTCAGCGCCCGGCGACGCGCGTCGCGAGGGCGAAATCAGTTGACGGTTGGAGCACCCGGGAGATTTCTTTGACGGATGGTCAAGATGCATGCTGATGAGACGGACACCGACGCAGACCTCGTCAGGAGGCTCGTCAGCGGGCGGTTTCCGCAGTGGGCGGATCTGCCGGTCGAGCGGCTCGCCTCCGGGGGTACCGTCAATGCGGTGTACCGGCTCGGTGACACGCTGTCCGTCCGGCTTCCCCTCAGGGAGGGAGGCGTCGAGGATCTGGAGCGGGAGCAACGGTGGCTGCCCACGCTCGCGCCCGCTCTGCCCGTCGCTGTTCCGACCGTGGTCGCCACGGGAGAACCCGCCGAGGGATATCCGTGGGCCTGGTCGGTACACCGGTGGATCGAAGGTGAGAACCCGGTCGAGGGCCACCTCGTCGAGCCCGAGCTCCTGGCATGCGATCTGGCCGAGTTCATCAGGGCCATGCGAAACACCCACGTCGAAGGCGGTCCCAGCGCCTACCGCGGGGCTCCTCTGGCGACCGTCGATGCCGAGACGCGCGCCGCGATCGAGGAACTGCGCCACTGTGACGAACTCTTCGACGCCGACGCTGCCGTGGCCGCCTGGCAGGACGCGCTCGCCGCGCCGTCATGGAGCGCAGCACCCCGGTGGGCGCATTCCGACCTCATGCCGAGCAACCTGCTCGTCGCGCGAGGCAGGCTCACCGCGGTCATTGATTTCGCCACTGTCGGGGTGGGCGACCCCGCCTGCGATCTGATCCCCGCGTGGAACCTGCTGCCGTCCTCGGCCAGGGACGTGTTCCGGGACGCCGTGGACGTCGACGACGCTACGTGGATGCGCGGCCGCGGCTGGGCCCTGTCCATGGCCGTCATCCAACTCCCGTACTACCGCAATACAAACCCGATCATTTCCGCCAACGCCCGCCATGTCATTCGTGAGGTCCTCGCTTCCGAGCGCCCTGACCGTCAACGGCCGGCCAACCCTTGAAGGATGTGGAATCCAGGCACCGGTCCAGTACCGACGGCCAGGGCCCATAGCCGTCCGGGACTGCCACGTGCCCTGCGCCCACCAGCAGGTCGATGCCGCAACCGAGCGGCCGGCCGAAGACCTCGGCGGCACCCTTCGGGCAGTACGGGGCGTTGTCGGAGCACACCAGCCCAGGCGTCCCCGTGGCGATCTTCAGCCGGGTCGGATCGAGGGAGGCCGGCGTGAACCCGGCGATGACGTCCCACGAGAACGTTGCCGGTCCCGGCGGGCTCACCAGGAGCAGCGGTCGGCGGGGGATGTCCCGCCGCTTCGCGCCGATCACGTTGAGTGACCTGCACCCCACTCTGCGACCACAACCGGGTAACGCGGGGCCGTAAAACGCACCCGGGTCAGTGGCCAGCGCCGCCCGGCGGTCGCGGGCGGCGCTGGAGTAGCCGCGCGGGTCGTCGCGGGCGGCCGCGGCCTCAGGAGGGTGGGTTCTGGAGGGTAGACGTCCGATGCGGAGCAGGTGGACCTACGACACGCAAAGGGGCCCGAGCTGTGGCAGCTCGGACCCCTTCGGGGTGCGCGGTGGGGATCAGGCGGCCACGGCCTCGCTCGCGTGGCCACGCAGCCGGGCGACGACCTCGGTCAGCTGCGCGGCGACCTCGGCGTCGTCGACGGGGTGCGTCTCGGCGAAACGGGTCACCGAGCCCGGGATGGAGAGCTTGACGTCCTCGATCACCTTGCCGCCGGCGATGCCCACGGCCTTGCGGGCCTCGTCCTGCGCCCACACGCCGCCGTACTGGCCGAAGGCGGTGCCGACCACGGCGACGGGCTTGCCGCCGAAGGCGCCGGCGCCGTACGGGCGGGACAGCCAGTCGATGGCGTTCTTCAGGACGGCCGGGATGGTGCCGTTGTACTCGGGGGAGAAGAGCAGGAACGCGTCGGCGTTCTGCGCGACCGCGCGCAGCCTGGCCGCGGCGGCCGGGACGCTGCCCTCGATGTCGATGTCCTCGTTGTAGAAGGGGATGTCGGCGAGCCCCTCGAACAGCTCGACCTCGGCGCCCTGGGGAGCGAGCTTGACGGCCGCCTCGGCGAGCTGGCGGTTGTGCGAACCGGCGCGGAGGCTGCCGACGAGCGCAAGGATACGAACAGACATAGGAGCTCCAAGGTCTGAAACATTAGGGTCACGATCCGGACCGAGGTCCGTTTAGATTCCTACCAGACTAACCGGACCGTGGTCCAGTTTCTTCCCGATGCTTTACGCTGTCTTCATGTCCAGCGCCCTGCCGCCCTTCCCGAAGCACCAGGAGCCCGTAGACCAGCCGCAGTTGCTCGAAGTCGGCTCCGGTGCGGACGAACCGTGCCTGCGCGCCGACGCCGCGCGCAACCGCGCCCGGCTGTTGGAGGCGGCCGGCCGGCTGGTCGCGGAACACGGTGCGGCCGGGGTCACGATGGAAGCGGTGGCCGAGGCGGCATCTGTGGGCAAGGGGACCGTCTTCCGCCGCTTCGGTGACCGCACCGGCCTGCTGATGGCGCTGCTGGACCACTCCGCGAAGAAACTGCAGGCCGATTTCCTCGCCGGGCCGCCGCCGCTTGGCCCTGGGGCGCCGCCCGTCGAGCGGCTGCGGGCGTTCGGCGTGGCGGCCATGCGCCGGTCGGCCGAGCAGCTGGACCTGCAACTGGCAGCGCAACCGGAAGCGGCTCGTCGGCTCGCTCATCCCTCGCTTCGGGCGCTCGTCACGCACGTCACGATTCTGCTGCGGCAGATTGTGCCGGATGCCGACTGTGACCTGCTCGCCCAGGCGCTGATGGGATATCTCGACCCTGCCTTGATCCACCATCTGACGAAGCAGTGCGGGATGCCCCTGGAGCGGCTGGAAGCCGGCTGGATCGACCTGGTCTCCCGCGCCACCTGTACCGAGCCGCCCCGCTGAGTCCTCCGGCTCGGCGGTTGGGCGGCGGAATCAGGCGTGGCAGGTGGCGGCGTCCGGATCCTGAGCGGAAACGATGATGAGGCTTGTCCGGGCCGTCTGTCACCACGACAGGAAGGCGACCATGTCGTGGGCCCAGAACGGAGCTCGGTCTCCGAGGAGTCCTTCGTGGCGGTCGGTCCGGGGGAAGGACGTGTTTCCTCGTAGGCCGGAGGCGCCGAGTTCACCCGAGTCGGGACGGTCCTTGCAGACGGTGTTCATGCCGGAACCTCTGCCTGCGCTCCTTCAGGACGGCGCCTGCCGGTCCTGATCGGTGCTCAGCCAAAGTCGGATGAGGTCGCGGCGGCGCCCCGGCTCGGGGTGGTCCACGTACTCGGTGCGGCTGTGCAGGGTGACGTGGTCGTTCAGGAACTGCATGTCGCCCGGGCGCAGGTCCATGGCGAGCATGAAGCGGCGATCGCTGTTGAGGTGGTCGAGCAGCTCCTTCGCCTCCCGTTGCGCGGGGCTGAACGGCGGCACGCGGGCGCCTCGCAGCGCCGAACGCATGTAGTCGGGGCCATAGGACGTGGACAGCCGACCTGCACTGTCCGTGGTGTGGACGGGCCCGACAGAAGCTGTCGGGCCCGTCCCCGGAGCGTCGGTCGCGCCGCCAGGGCCGGTACAGCACCTCTGCCAGGCAGGGGCGGGTGCGCACGACCTCGTTGTGCACCGCGACCGAGCTGACGATGCAGCTGAGCCCTCCGGACTTCGTCAGGACGTCAGCGGGCGACGAGCAGAGCAACGCCGAAGACGCAGGTCACCATGCCGATGCAGGCTGTGGCGGCCAACAGGCAGCGCGTTCTCAGAAACCGGTAGCGGGTGGCGTACTCGATGACGAGTTCGGCCGACCGAGCGGAGACCCGGGCGTCGATCGCCCGCGAAGCGGCAGTCCAGTCGGCGGCGAAAGCGCGTTCGATGTCGGCCCGCTGGGCAGCCGTCAGCCAGGGAAGCCGCTCCGTGAACCGGGTGGCCCGGCGGCGTGCCTCCTCGTCCTCCGCACTCGACAGAAGATAGTCGTCGAGCCCGGCGAGCGGGCCGTCGTCCTCCATGTCAGCCCCGATGAACACGCTGTCCTCCGGCACGTGTCCTCACTCCTGTTCGTCCCCCGGCGCCGCCGACGCCGCGGCCGGATGTCTTTCGATCTCCTCGATGGAGCTGATCTCCGGGTGGTGGAGGTCGAATGCCGGTGATTCGGAGCGGATCCGTGGCAGCGCGAGGAAGTTGTGCCGCGGGGGCGGGCAGGAGGTCGCCCACTCCAGCGAACGGCCGTAGCCCCACGGGTCGTCGACCTCGACCGGCTTGCCGTACTTCGCGGTTTTCCACACGTTGTAGAGGAACGGCACCATCGACAGTCCGAGCAGGAACGAGGAGATCGTCGAGACCGTGTTCAGCGCGGTGAAGCCGTCGGCGGCGAGGTAGTCCGCGTAACGACGCGGCATGCCCTCCGCACCGAGCCAGTGCTGCACCAGGAACGTGCCGTGGAAGCCCACGAACAGCGTCCAGAACGTGATCTTGCCGAGCCGCTCGTCCAGCATCTTGCCGGTGAACTTCGGCCACCAGAAATGGAATCCGGCGAACATCGCGAAGACCACGGTGCCGAACACCACGTAGTGGAAGTGCGCGACGACGAAGTACGAGTCCGAGACATGGAAGTCCAACGGTGGCGAGGCCAGGATGACGCCGGTCAGACCACCGAAGAGGAACGTCACCAGAAAGCCGATGGACCAGAGCATCGGAGTCTCGAAGGACATCGAAGCGCCCCACATCGTGCCGATCCAGTTGAAGAACTTCACCCCTGTCGGCACGGCGATCAGGAACGTCATGAAAGAAAAGAACGGCAACAGCACACCGCCGGTGACGTACATGTGGTGTGCCCACACGGTGATCGACAGGCCCGCGATGGCGATCGTCGCGGAGATCAGACCGACATATCCGAAAATTGGTTTGCGGCTGAATACGGGAATAATTTCGGAAACGATTCCGAAGAATGGCAGGGCGATGATGTACACCTCTGGATGGCCGAAGAACCAGAAGAGGTGTTGCCAGAGCAGCGCGCCGCCATTGGCCGCGTCGAATACATGCGCACCGAACTTGCGGTCCGCCTCCAGCGCGAAGAGCGCGGCGGCGAGCACCGGGAAGGCCAGCAGGACCAGCACACCGGTCAGCAGGACGTTCCACACGAAGATCGGCATCCGGAACATCGTCATGCCGGGTGCGCGCATGCAGATGATCGTGGTGATGAAGTTGACCGAACCGAGGATCGTGCCGAAGCCGGAGAAGGCCAGACCCATGATCCACAGGTCGCCGCCGATGCCCGGCGAACGGACGGCGTCCGAGAGCGGGGAGTAGGCGAACCAGCCGAAGTCGGCCGCACCCTGCGGGGTGACGAAGCCGCTGACGGCGATGATCGAGCCGAAGAGGTACAGCCAGTACGCGAACATGTTCAGCCGCGGGAACGCCACGTCGGGCGCGCCGATCTGCAGCGGCATGATCCAGTTCGCGAACCCGGCGAACAGTGGCGTCGCGAACATCAGCAGCATGATCGTGCCGTGCATCGTGAACGCCTGGTTGAACTGCTCGTTCGACATGATCTGCGTGCCGGGACGGGCCAGCTCGGCGCGCATGAAGAGCGCCAGCACACCGCCGATGACGAAGAATGCGAACGATGTGACCAGGTACATCGTGCCGATCGTCTTGTGATCGGTGGTAGTCGCCCATTTCACGACGATGCTGCCTGGCCGCTTTTGCTTTGCCGGCAGTTCGTCCTCGTACGAATCGTCGGAATCAGCCGGTCCGACGGTGACCCTGTTCGCCACTTCAACGCTCCTTCGGCCGACGGCATACCGGCCACGCGGGAACTGTAGGCGAGAGGGTCCGGGCTGACGAAGTGAGCTGCTGAGCATTCGGCCGATCGGAGTAGAGATCGGGGTCGCATCCGGGTGATTGCGCTTTTATATGCCCAGGCCGGAGCGAACAGAAGTGAACTTGTTTTCCTGTTCAGGAAGTGCCCCGCCAAAGCCGTTCCTGCCCGCGCCGTCCGCCCCGCGAGTTGCTCGTCGGTGCGTCCGGCCGAGTGCCGTTCAGTCCACGCCTTCAGACGTCACCCGATGGTGATGCGCCGCGGCACCCGGACGGATCTCCTCCACGGCAGCGTGACGCGCTTCTCGACGGCCGTCCGCCTGGACTCGCGGCGGGTGAGGCAGGGGAGTTCGGCCGCCCCGGTCCCTGTGGCCTCGTGCATGACCTCGGGCGTCGGTACGGAGCGCACCCGCGCCTCTTCGTCCGCGGTTGTCATGAGACCGGCCTTCCTGCGGTGAATTCCGTACGGAACGGTGCGGCCATACATCGGAATCCCGGTCGGCTGCCGGCGCCCGGATGAATGGGGCGAAACGAATTCACCCGGAGAACGGCACATCGCGGGATGTCAGCAGAATTCCGCCTTCGTCTGAGTGCTTGACATGTACCACGCGAACCCCTGTAGAACTCGCCGCTGACGGCCGTCACCCGGCGGCCGGCTCCACTGCGACCCAGAACTGCCCCGAAGGCGCTTCTTCCTGCGAAGTGTCTGTTTCTGGCACGCATGTGGTGTCGGCGGGGCTCGCACATTCTTTTCCGCGGAAGGGAACAGCATGTTCGGACCACGAGCCCGGCGGCTTTTGGCGGTGAGTGGGGTGATGGCGGTCGTCGCGACCGTCGCGCCCCAGCCCGCCTTCGCCGCTCCGGCCGATGGCAGAGCCTTCGTCGAAGGCCTCAGAGGCTGGTTCGACGACGATGACGAGAAGCGCGAGGCGAAACCGCCCCGCCTTCCGGAGACCGCCGTCCCCAGCAATGAGCACCTCGCCGCATCGAAGCAGGCGAAGAAGCCACGGCGCATCAAGGAATTAGCGGAAAGACGGACGCCCAACTCCCGTTACTGGCAGCTCTCCGATGGTCGGGTCCAGTCCGAGGTGTCGGGCGTGGCCACCCACTACGCCACGGGCAAGGGCAAGGCCAAGCAGTGGAAAGCCATCGACACCGCGGTCGTGCCCAGCGACCGCGAGGGCTTCGTCTACGCCAACACCACCAACACCGCCCGGACCTGGTTCGGCGAGAACACCGACGAGCTGGTCCGCTTCGAGGTCGACGCCGGCCACTGGGTCAGCGTCGGCCTCAAGGGCGCCACGCACCCCAAGAAGCTTGTTCCGCAGGTCGACGGCGACACCGTCACCTACCGCGACGCCTTCGGCAAGGGCACGGACCTGACGTACAGGGTCGGCAACGGCACCGTGAAGGAGGGCATCGTCCTCCACGGGCGGCCTGCCGCCTCGCCGACGTACGATTTCACGCTGACCACCCACGGGCTGACTGCCGCGTCGCGGAAGAACGGTTCCGTCGCGCTCTTCAGCGAGAGCGCCGGACCCTCACGGGCCGAACTGTCCATCCCCGCCCCGTTCATGACGGACGCGAAGAAGGACGCCGCCTCACCGTACGGGACACGGAGCAGCGACGCCGTCACCCAGCGGCTCACCGGCAAGGACGGTTTGTACGCGCTCGTCCTGCGGCCCGACGCCGACTGGTTGGCCGCCCCCGGGCGTCAGTACCCGGTGGTCGTGGACCCGACGATCTCCATCTCGCCGACGTCCACGCAGTCCCAGGACGTCATGATCTCGTCGGACGGGCCGACGACGAACTACGACGGGAACTGGCGGCTCTCGGTCGGCAACACGCCCACGGGTTCCTCCAGGGCGCTGCTGAAGTTCGGGCTGTCCGGGGTGCCCGCGGGCACCAAGCTGGACTCCGCCGACCTCAGGCTCTACTACGACCAGACGCACACCACCGGTGACACCGAGGTACAGCTGGAGGCGCACCGCGCCACCACTGCGTGGAGCGAGACCAACGCCACCTGGAACAGCGCCAGCGGCATCACCGGTGAGCTGTCCGGCACCTCGGTCCTGGTCGACGACCGGGACGCCGGCACCACGGCCGCGCAGGGTGCCTGGCCCGCCTCCACCAACACCGCGTTCACCCAGTACGCGGTCAACCAGGACTACCTGTACAACAAGGACACCGTCGCCGGGGAGTCGTACACCTGGCAGCCGAACCTCCCGGAGGACGGCAACTACCAGGTCGAGACGCACTACATCCCGGCCTCGGACCGTGCGACAAACGCGCCGTACACCGTCACCTACAACGGTGGTACCAAGGCGTACACGGTCGACCAGAGCGCGGGCACGGCCGGCGTGTGGAAGACGCTCGGCACCCACCCGTTCAAGGCGGGCACCACGGGCAAGATCGTCCTCGGTGACGGTCCCGCCTCCGCCTCCACCTCGGTCATCGCGGACGCGGTCCGCTTCACCAAGGGCGGCGTCGTCACCAAGAAGCCGGGTGAGCTGAACACCTGGCACAGCTTCCCGGTGACCAAGACCGTTCAGTCCTGGATCGATGGCACGTACGCCAACAACGGCTTCGTCGTGAAGGCCGGGGACGAGTCCGCGACCAGCGGCCCCAAGGGCGGCCCACGGTACGAGGCCGCCGAGTACGCCTACAAGGGCGAGGTCGCCAACTACCCCAAGCTGGTCCTGACCTGGGGCCGGCAGGGCGTCAACGTGAACGCCCCGCAGGTGATCCACTCCACCGGCGCGGAGTTGACCTGGCCCGCGTACACCGACCCGTCGACCGCGACCGGCGACGACATCGTCGAGTACCAGGTCCACCGCAGCGTCTTCCAGTCCTTCACCCCGTCCTCGCAGACCCTCGTCTCACCCGTGGCGAACGACCGGACGGCGTTCACGGACTCGACGGCCACACCGACCCCGGCGGATTCGGCCGACTCGTTCGGCAACGTCTTCTACTACATGGTCGCGGTGAAGACGAAGGACGGGCAGATCATCCCGGCCCCGACCCAGATCGTCCGACTGCCCAAGGCGGGGCGGACGACCATGGTGCTCCAAGGCACCGGGACGGACACCACGCTGACCTCGGCCCAGCCGACCACCGGTCACGACCAGCTCTCCGACTCGGGCATCAACCGTACCTGGCTGTCGGTGGGCAACAACTCGTCCACGTACGGCAAGACCCGGTCCCTGCTGAAGTTCCCGCTGTCCGGCATCCCGGCGAGCTCACGGGTCCTGGAGGCCCAGCTCGACCTGTGGGGCTTCACCACCACCACCACGGGCACCGGCGGTGCGGTGTACGAGGCCCACGGTCTGACCAAGGACTTCGACGAGACCGCAGCCACCTGGAACAACGCTACCGCCACCACCCCGTGGACGACGGCGGGCGGCGACATGGACGCGGCCGTCGCGGACACGGTCGGCACGGTCACCAACGACCCCGCGCGCCAGAGCTGGTACCTCACCTCACTGGCACAGAACTGGGTCACGAACCCGGCCAGCAACAAGGGGCTGACGCTCCGACTCCAGGACGAGTCGGCGACGGGACCGCAGGAACGGACCGTCTTCCTCTCCTCGGAGGCGGAGGAGGCGCAGCTGCGCCCGCAGCTCGTCGTCACCTACATCGACAAGTCGACGGAGTCCACGTACTTCGCGCCGTACACCCCCGCGCGAATGATCCCGGGCGACGACTACACCGTCGATGTCACCCTGACCAACACCACCACCTCCGTGTGGCGGGCCGCCGACCAGTCGCTCTCCTACACCTGGACCCTGCCGGACGGCACGGACGCCACCACCGGCGGGAACCAGCTGCGCACGGCACTGCCCAAGGACGTCCATCCGGGAGAGTCGGTCACCATACCGGCCGCGCTGCGCGCTCCGATCAACTCGGACTCGGGCAACAAGCGCCTCGACTACGTCCTCAAATGGGATCTGCGCAACGTCACGGCGGGCACCTGGCTGTCGGCGACGGATTCCATCGCGCCGCTCGCGCAGAACGTCCGCGTCGAGGACCCGACGTCCAACCAGCTCGGCCTGGAGAAATTCTACTCGTATGCGGGCAAGAACACCGGTGCCGGCAGCTCGCTGATGACCAACCTGTACGCGGGCAACACGGTCTGGCAGTACAACGCCTTCACCAACCCCGGCCGCGGTCTGCAGACCGCGGTGCGCTTCGCGTACAACTCGCAGGACACCTCCGACACGGTGCTCGGCCACGGCTGGTCGGCGCAGGCCGCCATGCCGCTGCGGCTCGGTGCGGCGCTGGACTTCCACCCCAACCCGAACCCGACCGAGGTGACCCTCCCGGACGGCGACGGCACGGAGCATGTCTTCCGCAAGCAGCCGGACGGCACATGGAAGGCCCCGGCGGGTGTGCACTACCTGCTCCAGCAGGGCTCGGGTGTGGACTGCACCCCGGACAAGGACGGAGACCCCAAGGCCTGGTCGCTGACGCGCCCGGACCGGTCCCAGTTCTTCTTCGACTGCGACGGCTTCCTCACGTCGATCGCCGACAAGAACGGCAACACGCAGAGCTACACCTACGAGGAGCGCAAGTCCAACAACAAGCCCACCAAGTTCCTCCGCTACCTCACCGATCCGACGGGGCGGCAGTCCCTCACCGTCGAGTACTACGCCAAGGGCCAGTCGTATCCGTACATCAATGACGCGGGTACGAAGGTCACGGGCAGCAACCTCACCAACCCGAAGATCATCGACCACGTCAAGTCGATGACGGATGTCTCCGGGCGGAAGATCTCCTTCGTCTACTCCGACAAGGGGCTCCTCGGTGAGCTGACCGACGGCGACGGCTCCGCCCAGCCCAAGGTCTTCGGGTTCGTCTACGACGCGACGCAGGGCAACAAGAACGTCAAGCTGGTCAAGGTGACGGACCCGCGGGGCAACTCGACCTCGCTGGACTATTACTACCCGCAGACCGGGGACGACCCGAAGTTCCACTGGAACACCAAGACGATCACGGACCGGCTCTCCTTCGCGACCGATTACGCGTACCGGGATCCGGACGGTACCGCGGGCTCGTTCATCGAGACCAAGGTGAAGGACGCGGAGAACAACACCACCACCCATCTCATGGACGGCTTCGGCCGCCCGACCGAGATCACCAACGCGAAGCTGGAGGCCTCGAAGCTCGCCTGGGACGCGGACAACAACGTCACGCGTCTTGAGGAGGCCAATGGCGCCGTCTCCACGTGGTCGTACGACCCGAAGACGGGCTACCCACTGGAGAAGAAGGATGCCGAGGCCAACAAGAACGGCACTCCTGCGCAGACCTTCACCTACTCCACCGGCCTGAACGGCTATATCGCGGACCTTTTCCAGAAGAAGTCCCCGGAGGGCCGTACGTGGCAGTTCGGCTATGACACCCGCGGCAACCTGACCTCGGTCACGGACCCCAAGGGTGTGGCCACGTCCACCGTGGGCGACTACACCTCCAGGTCGGAGTACGACACCTATGGCCAGCTGACGAAGTCGATCGACGCCAACGGTCACGCCACGGAGAACCGCGACTTCCGGGCCTCCGGTTACCCGGCGACGATCATCGACCCGCTGACCAACCCGTCGACGTTCGACTACGACGAGCGAGGCAACGTTCTCACGGTCACCAACGCCGAGGGAGCGCAGGTCACCCAGGCCTACGACACCTTCGGTCGGCCGCTGGAGAAGAAGGAGCCCAAGGACCGGGCGGCGGGTGACTTCATCACCACTCCGGCTCCGGAGTACGACGCCAACGACAACATCACCAAGGTCGTCGCGGCCAACGGTTCGGTGTCGACGTCGGCGTACGACAAAGCCGATCAGATCACCGAGGCGAACGTCCCCGGTGACGAACCGACCGATCCGGCCCGCAGGACCACGACGACGTACGACAAGGTCGGCAACCCGCTCACCATCACGGAGCCCAAGGGCAACACGACGGCGACGGCAGGCGACTACACGACGACGACCAGGTACGACCCCGTCTACCAGCCGATCGAGGTCGTCAACGCCAACGGTGGCAAGGCCACTTCGGTGTACGACAACGTCGGAAACGTCATCAAGGTCGTCGACCCCCGCAAGAACGCCACCGCCGATCCGAACGACTACACGAACACCTACACGTACGACCTCAACCACCGGGTCGTCAGGACCAGCGACGCGCTCGGCAACGAGTCGTCGGAGCGGTTCGACCTCGACGGCAGCACCGTCGGCACCACGGACCCCGAAGGCAATGAGTCCCTCGCGTCGTACGACGAGCGCGGAGCCCTGGTCGAATCCAAGGTTCCGCTCAGCAAGGACGCCTCCGGGGCCATCAGCTACCGCACCACCAAGTACGAGTACGACCAGGTCGGCAACCAGACCAGGACGATCACCCCACGCGGTGTCGCCACCACCGGCGACGACACCGACTTCACCGCCGAGACCGTCTATGACGAGCTCGACCGGGTGAAGGAGGAGCGGTCGGCGTACAGCAAGGCGGACACCCGCTACAACACCCCCGACTCGACGTTCTACTTCTACGACTCGGTGGGCAACCTCAGCTCGGTGTCCGCGCCTCCGTCCGAGGGCCAGACGGTCCGTAACGTCACCGATTACAGCTACTACGACAACGGCTGGACCAGGACATCGAAGGACCCGTGGGACATCACCACGGTCTACGACTACAACGAACTGGGCCAGCAGACCAAGAACACCCTGACCTCGGCGGGTGGTTCCCAGCAGCGCACCATGACCTGGGACTTCTACCAGTCGGGCAACCAGAAGGCACGTTCCGACGACGGCATCCCCGTCGGCAAGCAGGTTGTCGTCGTCGACAGCTCGGACTTCAACAACACCGCGCTCCAGGGCAACTGGTCGCGCACCCAGGCCGAGTCGCAGTACGGCTACGACACCTACTCGCATCCCGCGGGTACCGGCGACGACACGTTCGCGTGGCAGCTCAACATCCCGCAGGACGGCACGTACGAGGTCTTCGTTCGCCATCCGAAGCTGACGGGCGCCGCGAGCAACACCAAGTTCACGGTCGACCACGACGGCGGGTCCGCGACGAAGACCGTCGACCAGACCCAGAATGCCGGATCCTGGATCTCGCTCGGCAGCTACTCGTTCGTCGAGGACGGCCCGCAGAAGGTCACGGTGACCGACCAGGCGAACGGCACCGTCCTCGCCGACTCGGTGAAGCTGGTCCGCTCGAACACGGGTGAGACCGACAACGAGAAGAAGGACTTCACCTACAAGTACGACGCCAACGCCAACATGGTGGAGGTCAAGGACAACTCGCCCGGCGCGAAGATCGACACCTATCGCATCGACTACGAGGGCCTCAACCAGGTCTCCAAGGTCGAGGAGGTGGCGGCCGGCACGGTGAAGAACACCACGTCCCTCGCGTACAACGAGATCGGCAACCCCGTCTCCACGACGCATGACCTCACCTGGTCGAAGGTGGACTACGACGCGCGGGACCTGGTCAGCAAGGTGACCAACGGGGACTCGCCGACCGCCGGAAACCAGCAGATCACCAATCTGACGTACACGGCCCGCGGACTCCTGCTCAAGCAGACCAAGCCCAACGGCAACGTGCTCGACCTGACGTACTACCTGGACGGCTCGGTCAAGCAGTCCGTGGAGAAGACGTCGGGCGGGACCGTCGTGGCCCAGCACGACCTGGAGTACGAGCCCAACGGCAACCGCTCCAAGGACGTGCTGAAGCTGATGAATGCCGACAACAACTCGGCGTACATCAACAACACCTACACCTTCGACTACGACCCGCAGGACCGGATCGCCAAGGTCGCCAAGTCCGGTGACGCTCCTTCCACCGAGTCGTACACCTACGACAGCAACAGCAACATCGTGTCGCAGACGGTCGACGGGCAGACCCAGACGTCCCGTTTCGACCGCAACCGTCTGCTGTCCACCTCGGCCGGCGGCGTCACCTCCACCTACAACTACGACCCGCTCGGCCGTGTCGACACCGTGAGCAGTGGCGGCCAGACGGAGCAGAAGTACTACTACGACGGCTTCGACCGGACCGTGAAGACACGGGCCGGATCGGGCGCCGCCGCGGTGACGACGTCCTACGTCTTCGACCCGTTCGACCGGACCGTGTCGCAGACGACGTCCGGCGCGCAGGCCAAGACGACGGCGTTCACCTACCTCGGCATCGACAAGTTGGTCCTGCGCGAGGAGCTGAACGGCAAAGCGGACAAGTCGTACCAGTACCTGGCGTCCGGGCAGCGTGCCACGCAGATCAAGCACAAGGACGACGGGACCAAGGAGTACTCGCAGTACGTCACCAGTCCGCGCGGTGACGTCGAGGCCATCACGAAGGAGAGCGGCAACACCCGGTCCACGTACGGCTACACGGCCTACGGATCGGACGACAAGTCCCAGATGACCGGTGCGGACAAGCCGGACGCGGCCAACCCCGACAAGGACTCGTACAACGCCTTCCGCTTCAGCTCGTCCCGCTGGGACAAGGCGTCGGGCACGTACGACATGGGATTCCGCAACTACGACCCGGGGCTGAACCGGTTCCTGACCCGTGACATGTACGGTGGCGCGCTGGCCGATATGTCGCTGGCATCGGATCCGTTCACCGGCAACCGGTACTCGTTCGCCGGTGGCAACCCGATCAGCTTCATCGAACTCGACGGGCACCTCTTCGGGCTCTCACTCTCCGACATCGGTCACGCGACGCTGGACGTGGTGGGCCTGATCCCGGTCGTGGGTGAGGTCGCCGACGTCGCCAACGGCATCTGGTACGCCGCCGAAGGCAACTACGTCGACGCGGCCCTGTCGATGTCCTCGGCCATTCCGCTCGTCGGCTACGGCGCCAGCGCCGTCAAGGCCGGCAAGTACGCCAAGAAGGGAGTCGAAGCACTCGACACCGCCAATGACGTCCGCAAGGCGGAGGACAAGGCCGAGGCGGCCGTCGACGCCGGCAGCACCGCCCGCAAGGCCGACGGAGCCGATGCCCCTTCGGCCCCGAAGGAACCGGCAGCCCCCAAGGCCTGCAAGAACAGCTTTGTCCCAGGCACCCAGGTGGTCCTCGCGGACGGCTCCACCAAGGCCATCGAGAAGCTGACCGAGGGCGACCAGGTCCTGGCCTCGGACGTCGAGCGTGGCGACCTCCAGTCCCGCGAGGTGCTGAGCGTTCGCAGCCATGAGGGCTCCAAGCGCCTGGTCACCGTCACCGTCGACACCGACGGCAAGAAGGGCGAGGCCACCGGAAAGGTCACGTCGACCGAGGCTCACCTCTACTGGCTGCCGGACGTCGGCCGTTGGGCCAGGGCGGACGCCCTCAAGTCGGGGATGTGGCTGCAGACCTCGTCCGGCACGTGGGTGCAGATCACCGCGGTTTCGCACACGACCCGGCATGAGCGTGTCCACAACCTCACGGTGGACGCCGTCCACGACTATTACGTGCTGGCGGGCGGCGCCAGGGTCCTTGTCCACAACTGCAACGAACAGATCGCCAAGGATCTTGACAAGCGTGTGCAGCAGATGCACGGCAAGCTCAACAAGAAGGCCCAGAGCAAGCGCACCACGGCCATGATCAGGGCCGACAAGGGTGACGGAACCTTCGTCGATGTCCTCGCATCCAGCGGGGACCGCATCGTGGACCCGAAGATCCGCAACGCGATGAAGACGGACGGCTCGGAGATTCTGGCCGACGTCATTCCCGGGGATGCGGAAGTGAGCGCTCTTGCCCACATCAAGAAGATGGGGTGGACTCCTGTCGCCGGCGCCGCCAACCGGCCGGTCTGCCCCTGGTGCCAGAACGAGCTGTTCCAACCGTTCAGCGACACCGTGGGCGCTGCCCGCCTTGTGGGGACTCACTGGAAGACTGTGATCCTCAACAAGTTCCGGAAGACACCGAGTGGGGATGCCCTCACCGGCGCCCGGTCGTTCGCTTGGTAGGGGATAGGGAAGATGTCCGAAGTTGAAGTAACGTCCGCGGGGCTGGCCGAGGTCAGCCCCGCGGGGCGGGCGGTCATCGCGTCGCTCGCTCTGCACAGGGTCTCGCTGTTCCCTATGGAGGGCCGATTCTCCGAGCCCTTCCCCGGTTCGGAGGCCTTCTTCCAGCGGGCTGTGGCCGTCTCCAGGGCCCTCGCCTCCGGAGAGCCGGCCACGGACGAACTCGCGGAAGTTCTGGAGGTGTACAACGAGATCGTTCAGCCCGATGGTGAGCACATCGAGGAACCGGACGGCCCGGGTGCCTGGGGACTGGACGTCCTGGACATCGCAGGTTACGTGCTCGAAGCGTGGGACGATCCGGATTCCAGCGCCGAAACGGTCGCGGAGGCCTTGGACGCGATGCATTCCTTCGCGGACGCCCTGGAAGAGATGATCCCCGTGGTGCGCAACGGCGACGATCCGGTGGACCTCCGTGAACTGGAGATCCGGCGCCAGGTCGACGATCTCGCCGATGTCCGTGCGGCCACCGCCCTGGACGGCATCGACGTAGCCGCCGTCGACCGTCTCTGCACGGAGTCGCTGGCGCTTGCCCATGCCTACAGGGAGCGGATCGGCCTGCTTCCGTAGCCTGGGTGGTGCGCTGAGGCAAGCAGGTGTTCGATCACCTTCTGCCGGCCATTTTCTCGAAGGGAACGACCAGTGGAGTACGTACTGCAGTGGCTGACGCCCGAGTCCTGGGACGAGGAGGGCATCCTCGACCTGGACGCGGATACGGTCGCGGCGGCGGGCGAGTGGCCGCAGCCCGTGCGTGAGGCTCTGGAGGTGGCCCGTACCTACGGGCTGCCGAACGAGGTGTACGGGATGTTCTACCCGTCCGAACAGGGCGCCGCGTTCACCCAGGTGGCGAAGGCGGGGGAGGGGCCGTACTGGCGACTCGGCCGGCACGAGTCCTCGCACGCCCTGGAGTACGTACTCGACGCGGAGGGCCGGGTCGTGATCCCGGACCCGGCCCTCCCCGAACCCCGCTTCGTCAACAGCTCGCTGCTCGCGTTCCTCGACGCCCTGGCGGCCTGGGACCACCGCAGCGAGCACCTCGACGACTTCGACGACCTGGAGCCGGACGACCCCGAGGAGGAGGACGACCCGGCCGAGGCGGCCCGCGTCGCCTTCGGACTGAAGATCAGGGACGGGCTCCGCAGCCAGGACCCTGATGCCTTCAGGGACGACGTCGCCACCTGGTGGCAGCGGGTCTACGAGGAGGTCGAGCTCGACGCGATCTGACGTCGGGCTTGGTCCGGCAAGATCCGAACGAGAGGCCCAGCCGCACGCAACAGGGGCTGAACGCCCAGGCAGGACCGCGGCCCGCCAGTTTCCACTGGCGGGCCGTACCACATCCGGTCAGTCCTCGTCGGCCCGCTGCCACAGGTGCAGGGACGTCCGGTCCTCGGAGACCGTGTACCAGGTTCCGTTCCCCGCCGAGCGAGCAGGCCCGGAGACAGGGAACGGGTAGGTGATCTCGCCGCGCAGGGACATCCTCCGCACATCGACGAGCCAGTGGCGGACCGTGCCGTACTGCTTGTCGCACTCGGCGGTGCCCGCGACGACGGTGTCCTCGTCCGCGAAGGCCGCCTCGAAGTCCCAGTACAGCCGGTCCTCGCCCGTGCTCCGCGGGTGCGGCGGCACGGTGCCCTGCGCGTCCAGTGTCCGCAGAACCGCGCCGCCCTCCACCTGGTGCAGGTCGAGGGATCCCTGATCGAGGGGAACGGACAGCAGGTTCCGGCCCGATGGATTCACCGTCAGCAGGATCGTCTCGATGTCGATCTGTTCGGCATTCAGCCGCTGCCCGTCCCACCGTCCCCAGAGCGAGGGCGATCCCTCCTCGCCCTCGCCGATGCTCAGCCCCATCTGTGCCGGGTCCGGGTGCGGGGTGTGGAACGATCCGGAGGCCACGGTCCCGGTGTCCACGCGGCCCAGGACCCTGCCGTCGGCCGCGTCCAGGACGAGCCACAGTTCCTCGTAGTCCGCCGCCTCGTCGTCGCTCAACGGTCCGCGGACGTGCGCCCAGACGAGCTTGCCGTCCGCGGAGACGGCGATCGACCCCATGTCCGCGTAGAAGTGGCCACTGTCGTCGGCGTATTCGGCGAAGGATGTGTGCAGCACGGGACAGCTGCCGTCCCAGCAGCCATGCCGCACCTCCCACCGCGTCGCGCCGGACGCCTCCACCGAGCGCACCGCGTGCACGCCGGCGAACACCGCGACATCCCGGTCCGGCGACACCGTCACTGTTCCGAAGTCGCGCGGCCAGGGAGCCGGGAAGCGGACCTCGGTGGCCTCTCCCGCGCCGGCCCCGTCCAGGTCGAGGGCGACCACTTCGGTGTCACCGCGCTGCACAAGTACCCTGCGGCCAGGCCAATACAGCACCTGCGGAGCGTCCGCCGACGCTCGGTCCAGCGGAGCGGCGACGGTGGAGACGAGACGAGGGGCCACGGTCACGGAATCCTCCGGCACGGATGACGCGAGAAGTGAGAACTTGACGCATGCACCATACGGGGAACGCCGATGGTGCCTGGGTGGCCTCTGTACCGGGAGAGGCTCCGGGGCGGTGCGGAACAGCAGCTCGGACCAGTCGTACGCATCCCGGTCGGTGGAAAACGGCACGTCGCCGTTCTTCGTCGTTTCCGGCGCCCCGGCCACCCGGTGCGCGGTGGGGGAGGGGGCGAAACCACGGTTGGGACGCGTTCATGGACCGTCGCGGTCTCGACCTGTCGAGGTCCAGACCGCGAGGCGTCGCTTCGAGTCAGTTCGAGGTCAAGTGACCATCACGTGGACGATGGGCGAGAGGGTCTTGCCGTGGGCCACGCGCAGGTGCTGGGCGCCCGCGTGGCTGAGCTTGACGTGCACGCGGACGATCAGGTCGTAGGGCACCTCGGCTGCCTGCCAGACAGCGTCCGGACCGTCCGCGGCCACGTCGACCGCGTACCCCTCTTCGGTCAGCCCGCGCCGCAGCAGCTCCGCCGTGCGGACCTCGTCCTCGACCACCAGCACCCGCATGCCTCCACCGTAGGAGCATCGCGGGCGCACCACATGTCGTGATGTGTCCGTCCGCACCCCCTCGGTCACCGGGGCGGCCCTGCGCATGGTCGGGCTCACCACGGGCGCTGACCCGTGTGCCCGGTTCGGCTCGTCCGCGAGCGCGTGGCGGGTGACGATCGGCTGTGACGGTGCCGCGGCAGAGAACACTTGGCGGAGGACATGGAGCAGGCCGACAGGCAGGACGCCGAGGTGCTCGGTCGTCTGGAGCGCAGGCATTTCCTCGCCGTTGCCGTCGCTGGTGCGATGGCGGCCGGCTGCCGCTCCTCCGTTGCCAAGGAGCCACGCACCGAGACGACCCCGCCCGACTCCGGCCGGTCCACGGGGGACGGTGAGCGGACCCGTGAGGGAAACCCCGACTGGCGTATCCGTTCGGAGGGAACGCCCGAGGCCGTCCAGGGATACACCGACAAAGTCAGCGTGCTGCCGGGCGAGGATTTCGGTCTGTACGTCTCCACGACCGCGTCCGGCTTCCGGGTCTCGGCCTACCGGGTCGGCTGGTACGGGGGACAGCAGGCGCGCCTGGTGTGGCGTTCGCGCCGTATCGCCGGCTCGGTCCAGGCCCGGCCCCGACTGCTGGAGGCGACTCGTACAGTTCGGGCCGACTGGAAGCGCACGCTCGGCGTACGCACCGACGGCTGGCCGGAGGGCGCGTACCTGCTCCGGCTGGAAGCGGACAACGGCCACCAGCGCTACGTGCCGTTGATCGTCCGTTCGGCATCCGGCGCGGGCAGGACGGTGCTGATGCACGCGGCGTCGACCTGGCAGGCGTACAACGCATGGGGCGGGTACAGCCTGTATCGCGGCGAGGACGGTGCGTACGGGACACGGTCGCTCGCTGTCAGCTTCGACCGGCCCTATGACCGCAGCGGCGCCGAGAAGTTCATGGTCTACGAGAGGGCCGTGGTCGTTCTCGCGGAGCGGCTGGGCATTCCGCTCGCCTACACCACGGGGGTGGACGTCCATCGCGAACCCGGCGTGCTTCACGGCGCCAGGGCGGCGCTCTCCCTGGGCCACGACGAGTACTGGAGCCCACAGCAACGGGACCACGTGACCCGGGCGCGTGACTCCGGTACCAATGTGGCCTTCCTCGGCGCCAACGCCTGCTTCCGCCGGATCAGGCTGGAGCGGGGACCCACCGGCGACGCCCGCACGGTGGTCTGTTACAAATCCGACTACCGGGCGGATCCGTACCTCACCGACCATCCGGCCATGCCGACCCATGACTTCCGACAGCCGCCCGGAGCCGACCCCGAATCCTCCCTCACCGGCGTCCTCTACGAGGGCTATCCGGTCGACGCTCCGTATGTGGTCCATGCTGACGACCACTGGCTCTTCGAAGGGACCGGGGTCAGGCGCGGAGACTCCTTCGACCATCTGGTCGGGGTGGAGTACGACCGGGTCACGCCGGGGATGCCCGCCCCGGCGCCGCTTGAGGTCGTTGCACACTCCCCTCTTTTCTACAAGGGCACGCCCAGCCATTCCGACTCCGCGTACTACACCGTGCCGAGCGGATCGGGCGTCTTCGCGTCCGGGACGATGCGATGGGTCGAGGCCCTCATGGCCGGAACTCCGGACAACGGACGCAACCATGGAATGGACGCACGCACCGGACGGTTCGTCACCCGAGCGACGGAGAACCTGATCCGAGCGTTCGCGGAGGGCCCGTGCGGCAGGAACAGGCCGAAGCCCCGGAACAATGCGAGCACCCTCTACCCGTCGCCCACACCCTGAACGGCCGTGACCTCGGTGTGCTGACTGAAGAGATCAGCCCGGAACCGGTCAACGATGTCCTGGCGTTGTGCCTGTTCAGCGGCTCCGACAGTACCGGCCCGCAGGGATACCGGCATGAAAGGGCCAGGTGAGAACCGACCCACTCGAACAGCGCGTCCCTCAACTTCGCCAGGTACATCAACAACGTCTATCCTCACCCGAGTTACGCCGTTGATCAGGCGGGAAGAGCGGGGGAGTCACACCATCATGCGCGGTACGAACGGGGACGGACGCGACGAGCGGGACGACAGGATCGACGGGGGTATCAAGCCGCTCGCGGTGAGCGACCCCGCGCGCATCGGGCCCTATCTGCTGCTCGGGCGGCTTGGTGCCGGCGGCATGGGGCGGGTATTCCTCGCGCGGTCGGACAGTGGGCGGACCGTAGCCGTGAAGGTGGTGCACGAAGAGCACGTGTCCGACGAGCAGTTCAGGGCGCGGTTCCGGCGGGAGATCGAGGCGGCGCGGAGGGTCGGTGAGCGGTACACGGCGCCGGTGCTCGACGCGGGTCCGGGCGACGAACCGCCGTGGGTCGCCACGGGGTACGTTCCCGGGCTCTCGCTCGAGCAAGTCGTCCGACTGTACGGGCCGTTGCCGGCCGCGTCCCTGCACTTCCTCGCCGACGGGTTGCTGAAGGCACTCAAGGACATTCACGGCGCCGGGATCGTGCACCGCGACCTGAAGCCGTCCAATGTGATGCTCACCGTGGACGGTACGAAGGTCATCGACTTCGGGATCGCGCGGGCGCTCGAGACGTCCGTCGAGTCCTTGTTGACCAGTACGGGGATGGCCATCGGCTCTCCCGGGTTCATGTCGCCGGAGCAGGTGCGCGGGCAGCGCGCGGGGGTCAAGAGCGACGTGTTCACCCTCGGGTGCGTGCTGACCTATGCGGCGACGGGGCAGCTGCCGTTCGGGCAGGGGGCAAGCAATCAACACGCGGTGATGTTCCAGATCGTGGAGGGCGAGCCCGACCTGACGCGTGTCGAGGACGCCGCGCTGCGGGCGCTCATCGCCCGGTGTCTGACGAAGGGTATCGACCAACGGCCCGACGTCGACGAGCTGTTGGAGGATCCCGAGCGGCCCCGTCCCCGTGCCGCGCGCGGGGCCTGGCTGCCTGCCGGCGTCGTCGCGCACCTCGCGCAGCAGTCCGCACGGCTGCTCGACGCCGAGGCGGCGCCGCTGCGGGAGGAGCCCGTGGACCTGGCGACCGTCGGGCTGCGGCCGAAGGGCGGGCCTCCCGAAGTCGTCCCGGCGGACAACGACACCACGACGGGACGGCGGGAGCACGAACGGCGGCCCCGCCAGCGCCGCAGGCTCATCGTTCTGCCCATCGTCGCCGTCATCACCGTCGGCGGCGGCACGGCCGTCCTGCTCCAGCCCTTCGAGGGCGGCGGGGACGGAACGCACGCCCAGCCGCCGGGAAGCAGTGCGAGTGCCACTCCGGCTGGCATCAACTCACCGAGAACTCCCAGTAGTTCATCTTCCAATGGAGGAAAAGGGAAGGGCGGGGACGACGGCAAGGGCGGGGAGAAGGGGCAGGGTGACAAGGACGGGCCGGAGGAGCCGAACGCCCGGAAGAGCAGCGGCAGTTCAACCGATCGCGACAGCGGCTCCGACAGTGGCAGCACCGGCACCAGCGGCGCGTCCGGCTCTACAGGGTCGTCCGCCCCTTCGGGTTCGGACGGCGGTAATTCGGCCGGCTCCGGCGGCTCGTCCTCCGGCTCGCGGCCGCCCGCCATGACGAGCTACAAGGCTGCGTACACCAACTCCTGTGTTGGCGCGTGCGACATGCCGATCAAGGTGAGCTGGTCGGCGATCTCCCGAGCGACCAGGTACGACATCCACTACACCAACAAGGGCAGCAACTTCACCGAGAAGAACGTCGACACCACCTACTCGACCAGCAGCACCAGCTACACGATCAAGGGTCCGTACTCCGGTGACGAGATCTGCGTCACGGTGCGCGCGGCCAACAAGTACGGCGCCTCTGCCTGGGCGGAGACCTTGTGCGACACGGTGCCCTACTGATGCTGGTCGCGATGCCGACGGAGCCGCGCCGAGGGAGCCCGTCACGGTCATCACCGACACCCGCCCCGAGGGCGATTCCACTGCCCGGCGGTGGTGTGGAGGTCCGGCGCCGCTCGGCGGCGGCGGTGTCTGCCGCGAGTGCCCCGTCCGTTACCCGCGCTGCGGTTCCGGCGCCGCCGAGAACGGCGCCGGGGCCATCCGGCCTGCCCAAAGCTCCAGCTCTCGAACCGTCACGAACTGACTCGCGGGGCCACCGCCTGTCGACTCGTCCGGGGATGGCAGTGCACCCGCGCGCAGGGAGACCGGGCCAGGAGGACACGGGTCGACGGCTCCTGGCGTCAACACGGCGTTCCCCAGTCTCTCGCGTTCGAGGTAAAAAGGTGGAAAAGCGGGTAACCGGCGCAGTGCGTACGGCATCCTCCCAGGCGTGATGAGCCTGACGGGGACACCCTTCTTCCTGGCCACGATCGCGCTGGCCGTGGTCACTGTGCTGCTTCCCCTGCTGCTGTGGTCCCGGCTACGCGGCCCCGCCCTGGTGCGCGGCACGCTGCGGCTGATGATGGTCGTCCTCGCGCAGGCGTCGGCGGTGCTGAGCGTCTTCGTGATGGTCAACAACAGCAACGGCCTGTATGACAGCTGGGCCGATCTGCTCGGCACCGGACAGCACATCGTCGCCGCGCCGGACCTCGGGCGCGACGGACTCGGGGACCACAAACGACGGGCGAACGAGGCGAGGGTTGTCCAGGATTTCAGTCCGGCGCATGACGCCCGGATGGGCCGGGGCGTCCGCGTCACCCGGCTGAGCGGTCGGGTGTCGGGGGTGCGCGGCGAGGTGTACGTGTGGCTGCCGCCCCAGTACAACCAACCGGCCTTCCAGAACCGGAGGTTCCCCGTGGTCGAGCTCCTCGGCGGATTCCCCGGATCGGCGAAGGCGTGGTTCAGCGGCTTGCGGGTGCAGTCGCAGCTGGAGGCCGGGATGCGGAGCGGGCAGATCGCCCCGTTCATCCTCGTGGAGCCGCGCACCAATCTGCTGGCAGGCCAGGACACCGGGTGCGCCAACGTGCCAGGTGTCGTGGACGCCGAATCCTGGCTGAGTGTGGACGTCCGGCAGATGGTGATCGACACCTTCCGCGCGCAGAGGCGTGCGGGCGGCTGGGCGGTGGCCGGATACTCGGCCGGCGCACACTGCGCCGTGAAGATGGCGCTCGCCCACCCCGACCGGTACCGGGCGGCCGTGGGCCTCTCCGGATACAACGATCCGGCCGCCGAGCGGGTCTCCCTCACGGGCGGGGACCCGGAGCTGCGGCGGGTCAACAACCCACTGTGGATCCTGCGCCACGCCACCGTCCCGCCGCGCGTCGCGCTGTACCTCTCGGGCCGGCGCAACGACGGCTACCGTGACGGCCTCGCGCTGCGGCGGGCGGCAGCACCCCCGACGCGGGTGGTGGTGGTCGAGGCGCGTGGGCCGCACACCATTGCGGTGTGGAAACGCCAAGTGCCGCAGGTCTTCCGCTGGCTGACGGCCGAACTGTCGTCCCTGCGCGGGTCGGGTCGCTCCCGCGAAGCGCATCCGGTCGATGGGGGCGAGCCGGACCGGGACGGCCGGGTGCGGCGCGTGGAATCTGCAGTGACGACGCCGTCGTGAGCGGTGGTCAGCTCGGTGAAGCACTGTTGCGTTGAACCTACGAGCCGAGCCGGGGCACGGCTCGGCTCGCAACCGCTCGTCTGCCCCGAAGAGGAGAACGCGTGTGGGGCGCTCCGTGTCGGCCCGCCGTCAGCGGCGGGTGCGTCGCAGTCGGCGTCCGAGGAGGACGACCCCTGCGCCGGCGGCCAGGGACGCTCCCGCGAAGCCAGCGACGGGGGCCGTGGCGCGGAGGTCCTTCGCGGACCCCGTGGCCGCCCGGGGCGGCTGGGTGGCGGAGGGAGCTCCGGCCGCCTGGAGGATCAGGTCGGCGACCGCCGCGGGATGGGCGATCAAGGACACGTGGGAGGAGTTGATCTCCACCGTGTGCGAACCGGCGCGCTTCGCCTGGAAGCGTTCCTGATCCGGGTTGATGGTCTTGTCCTGTCGGCCGACGAGCGCCCAGGACGGGATGTGCTTCCAGGCCGCGACCTTGGCCTTCTCGGAGAACGCGGTCGTAGCGGCGGGTCGCTGGGTGGCCCACAGCAGATTCGCCTCGCTCTCCGGCAGGTCGGCGGCGAAGACCCGGTGGACCTTGTCGCGCTTGAGGTACAGGTCGGTCCCGCTGCGGCCGCTCTCCCGGTACGGGACGGACCTGGTGGCGGTTCCCAGTTCACTCGGGAACCGTGCGGCCAGCGTCATGCCGCTCTCGCCCACGTCGGGCATCAGCGCCGACACGTACACGAGCGACTTCACCCTGGGGTTGCCGGCCGCGGCCGAGCTGATCACGGCGCCGCCGTAGGAGTGGCCCACCAGCACGACCGGGCCCTTGATGCTGTCGAGTACCGAGGCGATGTAGGTCGAGTCGTTGTACAGGCCGCGCAGCGGGTTGGCGGGCGCGAGGACGGTGTAGCCGCTGCGCTCGAGGCGTGGAATGACCCCGTCCCAGCTGGAGCCGTCCGCGAACGCACCGTGCACCAGGACCACGGTGGGTTTCGTGACGGTCGTGTCGCCTTCCGCGGCAACCGGAGCTGCCGTGGATGCGCACAGGGCCAGTGCGCATCCGGCGACGGTGACGTGTGCGCGCAGTATTCGACGCCGTGTGCCGGAGATCGCCCATGCGGTCATCCCGTTCTCGCTTCCCTCGAGGCCAACAGCACCTCAGCGTTCACCCATCGACGCTCGCCCGCCGCGTGCTCGTCGGTCAGGAGCACAGGGCGTGCCGGAGCACGGTGCCGCATTGCCGTATTCCCGTACGGATCTCGCCCGCGTGATCGGCCGGTCCCGATTCCAGCCCCCTGACGACGGCGACGGTGACCAGCGCGTACGCCACGTGCGGAACGATGTCGGCGACCCAGTCGGAGCGTGACCACGTCCGCGGGTCGGTCACGCGCAGCACGGTCATCGGGCCGTTGGTTCCGATCAGCGCTCCGGTCGTCGCCGTGGCGGTCAGGACCGCGTTGCCCGGTCGCCAGCCGCAGGAAAGGGCAAGACCGAGCACGGCGCCCATGCCCACACCTGCTGCCACGGCGGTCAGGGGGCCCAGTCCTTTGACGCGGTTCTTCCGTACGTCCCCGTCGCCCGGGATCGGAACGTGAAAGGTCTCCGACAGCCGTTCCACGGTGACCTCGGGTGTCGTGCTCTCGCCTCGGCCGCGGATCACCATGTCCAGGTAACCGACTGCGTTCAGGGTCGTGGTCCCGGCAGCGCCCGCGGCAGCCCCGGCGAGGAGACCACGGAGGTTCCGGGCCGGACCGGTGACTCCCGTCATAGGCCGCTCATCCCTTCACGAAGTCCAGCAGGGCGGGGTTGACGACGTCCGGGTGTGTCCAGGCGACGTTGTGCGGGCTGCCTCCACCGCCACGGACGTGAGCCCCCTGATCAGCGGCTGCAGCCGCTTGGTGGTGTTCTCGTACGGAAGGATGCGGTCCGCGTCGCCACGGATCAGCACGATCGGCTGCCCGCTGCTGTGGCGGATGTCGATCGGATGCCGTTCTCCCGGCCGACGCAGACCATCGCCATGTGTGCCACAACTGCCAGTACGGGTACAGCCGTGTTCAACCCTGTCGCATTGCTTCAGGAGCCGGTGGGGCTACGTACTCACCATCTCAGTAAATACACCGAATGGCTTGCTTCGCCACCGGGGCCTCAGCATCGGATGTGAGTGGGTCGGCACCCGACGGACCCCTGACGAGCAGCCGGTCCGAGGGCTGTCCCGTCATCGGGCCGGCCACATCGTCGACGTTGGTGATGGTGGCGAATCCAGGGCGACTGGGCGGGCAGCGCGCCCTCTGCCTCAGCTCTCGCGCGGGCCGGGCGTCAGCCGCACCGTCACCGTCTTGGGCCGTTGGTACTCCTGGAGTGCCAGCGTGCTCAGGTCCGTGCCGTGGCCGGACGAGCCACGCCCACCGTGCGGGAGCTCCGCCGTCTGCACCAGATGGCAGTTGAGCCAGGCCTCGCCCGCGTCGAGGCGGGCCGCGAGATCGAGCCCCGTGCCGAGATCGGTCGTCCAGACACTGGCCGCCAGGGCCTGGGGGACACCGTTTGCCAGGCTCAGGGCCGCCTCCACGGTGTCCGCGTGCTGGACCGTGAGGAGCGGTCCGAAGACTTCCTCGGTGACCGTCGGGTCGTCGTGCGGGAGATCCGCCAGGAGAAGGGCCGCACGCCAGTGGCCGTGCTCCTCGCCGGGCGGGACGGCGAGGTCCGCCGCCAGCTGTCGTTTCGCGGACGAGGAGGCGACCAGTGAGTCGTAACGCGCCACCTGGTCCAAGTTGTTGAGCGGGCCGAAGTCACGGCCGGCCAGCCGGGCCCCCATCGCCTCCGTCAGGTGGGTCACCGTCTCCTCGTAGTTCTCCGTGAGCGTGATGACGCGGGCCGGCGCCGCGCAGCTCTGACCCGCGTTGTACGTGGCCGCTTCCGCGAGCGACGCATACGTGTCCGCCGGGGCGTCCGGGAGAACGACGGCCGGGGCGTTACCGCCCAGCTCCAGGCTGATCCGGCGCGTCCCCGCCCGTGCCGCCACATCCAGGCCCGCCCGCCCGCTGCCCGTGAACGCGACCATGTCCACCGGGGACTCGACCAGCAGCCGACCCGTCCGCCGGTCTCCCGGAAGCGACTGGAGCACGCCCTCGCCCAGGGTCCGTGAGGCGTGCTCCGCCAACAGTTCCAGCGTGTCCGGAGTGGTCTCCGCCGGTTTCACCACCACCGTGTTGCCCGCGGCGAGTGCCGGGGCGCAGCGCCAGGCCGCCATCATCAGCGGATAGTTCCAGGGGACGATCACCCCGACCACGCCCATCGGCTCCCAGCGCACCCAGCTCTCGTGACCGGTCACCAACCGGCCTGCCGCCGGGGCTGTCCGGGTCCGTGCCGCCGTCGCGAAGAAGCGGAACAGGTCCGCCACCTGCTCGATCTCGCCCGCCGTCTCCGCGTCCGGCTTGCCCGTACCGGCCCGCTCACGAGCCGCGTACTCCGCCGCACTGTCCTCGATCAGTGTCGCCAGCCGGTCCAGGCGTCGCGCCCGGTCCTTGGGGGTCAGGGCGCTCCATGCGCCGAGCGCCGTACGGGCGGCCGCCACCGCCGCAGCCACCTCGGGCTCGCGGGAGACGGGAGCCGTGCCGCGCGGGCGTCCGGTGCGAGGGTCGGTGAGTTCACTGTTCATCGTTGGTTCCCGCTCGTCGCTTCCTGCTGTTCGTTCCTCACAACGCGTACGCGCGCAGCCACAGTTCCAGTGTCAGCACCAGCCACAGCTTGCCGCCGTGACGGGGCAGGAGCGTGCCCTCGCCCTTCATCCAGGTGCGGATCGTGTCGGGGCGGAACAGGCCCCGGTGGGCCGACTGTCGGCTCAGCAGCAGATCGTTTCCGAGGTCGCGCAGCGGACCCGTCAGCCACTGCTGCACCGGCACCCGCATCCCGCTCTTCGGGCGGTCGACGACCGTGTCGGGGAGGAGGTCGCGCACGGCCTCCTTGAGGATCCACTTCTCAGCGGAGCCACGGAGTTTGTATGTGGGCGGCGTCGCGAACGCGTGGTCGACGACCCGGCGGTCGAAGAGCGGTGCCCGGCCCTCGATGCCCTGCGACGCCGTCAGGCGCTCCACCTTCGTCAGGATGTGGTGCGCCCCCTTGGTCCGCAGATTGCAGTGCAGGAGCTGATTGAGGAGGTGGCCCATGCGGTGCGGGCTGTCGGCGCCCGGTGCCAGATACGGCTCCACGAACCGCTGGGGGCGGGGGGCGTCCCGCAGCGCGTCCAGCGTCTGCGGGGTCAGTAGCGTCGGGAGGTCCGTCCAGCACTTGCGGTACGAGCGCAGATACGCCGTCGCCCGGTCCTCGTCCCAGGGTGCCCCCGGTTCACGGTGCATCTCCTGCACGAGCATCGGGAGGTTCTTCGGGCCGCCGAACACGGGGTCGCCGCCCTCGCCGTTGAGTACCACGGACGCGCCGTTCGCGGCCACGGCCTCCGCGAGCAACAGGTTCGGGACCGTCAACGGATCGCCCACCGGGCTGTCCAGGAGCGCAGCCGCCTCCGCGAGCCGTGAGGCCACCGTCTTCCCCGACACGTTCAGGACCCGGTGGCGGGTATGGCAGTGGGCGGCCACGAGGCCCGAGTACCCCAGCTCGTTGGGGAGTTCGTCGCCGAAGCTGATCGAGTACGTGTGCACCGGATGGCTGTGGAGCTTCGTCGCCAGAGCGGTGACGAGGGAACTGTCGATCCCGCCGGAGAGAAGGACCGCAGCCGGCTCCGCCTGCGGGAGCCTCTCGGCCGTCGCCTGCTCCAGGAGCGCCCGCAGGGCCCGGACATGCTCCGTCGGATCCTGCGGCACCGGCTGCGCGATGTGCTCGTGGGGCTCCCAGTGCACGGTCTCGGTGACGGTGCCGTCCTTCGCCAGCCGCAGCACCCGCCCGGGCAGGACTTCCCGCACGCCGGTCAGGAGCGTCTCCTCGCCCGGCAGATAGGCGAAGGTGAGGAAGGAACGGACCGCGGACAGATTCATCGACGTGCCGAGCGCGGGCCAGCGCCTCAGCGCCCTCAGCGAGGTCGAGGCCGCCCAGGCTCCTTCGGCACGGGCGTAGAAGAGCGTCCGGGCGCCCACGTGGTCGCGGATCAGGATCAGGTCCGTGCCGTCCAGCACGGCCAGCACGAACATGCCTTCGGCCAGAGCCACTCCCGCGTCGCCGAGCCGCGCCCAGCAGTGCAGAAGCAGTTCACCGTCGGAGCAGCGGGCGGGTACGGGGATCCCCTCGGCGTGCAGCGCGGACAGCAGGGCCGGGCGGTTATGGAGGGTGACCTCGCCCACCGCTGTCAGTCCGGATGCTGTGAACGGGCCCTCGGCGCGGCCGGGTTCGTCCGCGATCAGTCCCAGGTCGGCCCCGGGGACGTCCATCGATTCCTGGCCGTTCCCGGCCGCACCCATCGCCTCGACATGGGCCCGGGCCTGCCGCGTGGTCGGGGACAGGCAGACGCAGAAGCGTGCCATGGGCGCTCCTCTCCTCGGTGTTCCGTGTTCCGTACTGCTACCGCCGCTCCTACGGCTTCCTGTGGTGCCGACGCGGCCGGCTCAGCCGAAGTCGTCGTCGCTCCAGGTGTCCTCGCTGTCGTCCCAGCCCGCGTCCCAGTCGTCCGTGCCGCCGCCCCCGGAATCGCCGCCCCCGCCCGAGTCGCCCGAGGACGACGACTGGCTCTGCGCCTGCTGTTGGCGGAGCTCCTCCTCCTCTTCCGGGCTCATGCTCAGCGGCGGCAGCTGGGCGGCGGTGATGGCGAGGCCCGCTACGCCCAGGCCCGCGAGCATGACGCCCACCCTGCCGCCGAACGACGTCCGGTTGACCATCACCGTCTCGCCGCGGCCCCACAGGGTGCGGCCGTATCCGATGTCCCGGGCGTACGTCACCGCGCCGTCGGCGAGGACCCGCTTGATGATGCGGTTGCCGAGGAGTTCGTCGGTGCCGGAGGCATTCCGGTTGTCGTGCCAGCGCACGAGACCACTGGGGGAGCTCTCACGGTGGCGCCACTCCTCCCGGCCGTCCTCGTAACGCCGGTGGACGCTGCCGTCGGCGAGTAGCTCGTCAAAGTAGCCGATCTCTTGAGGTCGGATCATCGTGTGCGTTCCTCGGGTCTGTGGGGCGGTCGTGGCCGCGGGAAGGAGAGCTCGCCCGGACGGGTCACCGCGCGGTTCATGGGCGGGTGACGCGGCGGATCACGAGGCGGGCCAGGTCAGGAAACCCGTGGCACGCAGCCCGCGCAGTTCGGTCCACATGGAGTTCCGGGGCGGTCGCGGTCCCCGAGTGAGGCGCAGCACCGTACGCACCAGGCGGGGCGGTGACACGGCCGCGACCTGCGTGAACCGTCCCCGCGCCAGCCACGAAGCCTCCTCGGGCCGCAGCCCGGGCGGCCAGGGGGCCGGCGGCGGAGCCGGTGCCGGGCCGCGGCCGGTCGGAAGGCGCAGGGTTGCCGCATGCCGGGGCACGAGTCCGATCGACGTGACCCGCACGCCGGGGACCGGGCCCAGAGCGGCCCTGACCCGCGCCGGGAGCCCGATGCCCTCCGGGCTCGCGTCGTGCAGCACATGGACCGTCGCGCCCTCGGCCCGCTCCAGCGCCGCGACGAGGCGCGGGTCGAGCGGCAGGGCGTCGGGCGCCGCGAGGACGGGGCAGGCCGCCTCCAGGTGCACATGGTTGGCGAGCAGCATCCGGGCGATCGAGCGGTCCTGGCAGACGAGGAGACGGGGCAACCCGTAGGCGTGGAGGTCGGGTTCGGCGGCATCAGGCACCGACGGAGGCCGTGGCGCAGTCGGCGGCGGGGACGGAACCGGTGGGAGCAGGCCGTCCACGGTCTCCCGGCCCCGTGCCTCCAGCGCACGCGTGAACGTGGGCAGCCGCAGGGGAGGGGCCGGGGTGCGCGGGATGCGGGGGAGCAGGGTCGCGGCCGGGCTCAGGACACGGCAGGTCTCGTAGTAGAGCTGCCGCTCCGTGAATCTGATGCCCCCCGGGCCTGCGGCGCGCGCGGCGGCGCCGGTGATCGCGAGGTCGAGGAAACGGGCGCCCGGCCCGCGGCCGGTGCGGGGGTTTTGGGCCATGGGGGTCCCGATTCCGGGAGCCTGGAGGCGTCGCGGCGTCATGCGGAACTGGTGCCCTTCTTCTTGTACGTGCCGGTGCCGGGTGGGCGGGTACCCCGTGCCCGCGAGGTCCTCGGGGTCCGCGGCGCCTGCGGCCAGGTGAGGAAACCGTGGGTGAGGTCCTCGTGAGGGGTGGGCTGCGGGGCGGCCAGGGCCCGTTCCACCGCCCGGACGACGATCGATTCGAGGACGCGCGGTGGCACGGCGGCGAGCGGACTCCAGAAGCCCTCGCCGAGCCACTGCGCGTCGGCCTCGGGCAGACCTGCGACCGTGCGGAGCTGTTCCGCGTCGGCGAGCGGATCGGGCCGGGCGAGCCGCACGAAGCCCTGTTTGCCCCTGACCGCGGAGACGGGGAGGCCCGCGTCCACCACGACGCGGTCGGGCTGTGCGCCACGGATGAGCGGCGCCAGCAGGACGCCCTGCGGATCGGCGTCGTGCAGGACGACCACCGGGAGCCCGCTGCGATACTGCGCGAGCGCGCTGAGCGCCGCTGCCAGGACGGTGGGGCGCCCTCCGGTTCCGTCGGCGTCGCCGACCTCGACGAGGCCGGCCTCCAGACGGGCGGGGATGCCGTTGGCCGTGAGGAAGAGGGCGACCACGTGGTCCGTGCAGAGGATCGCGGCCTTGGGCCGGGACACCGGAACGGACGCACCGGAACGGTTCGCCCCGCGCGGCCGGGGCACGGGGGGCGCGTCGTCGACGACGCCTTTGGGCAGACCCTCGTAGGTCGCCGACCAGGAGCCGTTCATCAGGGCACGGAAGGTCTGTTCGGCAGGAATGATCTGCCCATGGGGCAACTGACCGGGGCGGTACCGCATGGACGACGCGACGACGAGGGCGGTGCACGCGGCGGCGCCGGCGAGGAACGCGAGCAGTCCGCCGGTCAGGACGGCGCATGCGACGAGGGCGGCTGCCACCGGCAGGGCCACGAGCCAGCGGATCTTCGCCGGTACACCCTCCGGATCGCGCCCGGCCCAGGCGTAGTTACGGCTGCGGGACAGGTACCAGAGCTGGGTGAGGGTGATCTTCAGGCGGCCGTGATCGGTGGCGCGTTCCGCGATGCCCCGGATACGGATGTCGTGCATGCCCTTGCCGTGCACCGCGGGATCGAGCGCGAAGCGCTTCCCGCAGTGCGCGCAGATTCTGCCGCTGCGCTGCTTGCGCGTCAGCGAGGCGGCGCAGCGGGGGCAGATCATCGCTCACCCGCGTGGTCCTGGGCTGCCGAACCCGGCCAGGTCATGAACCCCACGGACGCGGCGCGACGCCGTTCCGGATCGACGCTCCCCATGGCCTGTTCGGCGACCCGGGTGACGGCGGCGAGCAGCCGGGCGGGGGGCACGCCGACGAGCGGGAAGCACCAGCCCTTTCCCAGCCACTTCAGCTCCTCCCCGGTGAACTCGCCCAGCGCGGTGAGCCGTGCCATGGTCTCCTGGTCGGGCTTCTCCTGCTTGTCGCGGTAGGGCACGGCCTGCGCCAGACGGCGGAGGGTGCGCAGCGGCAACCCGGCGTCGATCACTGTGCGTTGCCCCAGACTCGCGCGGACGTGCCGGACAAGGAGTTCTCCGTGCGCGTCGGCATCGTGGAGCACGATCACCGGGCCCCGCGTGGGCAGGGCGCGGACCGCGTCGAGATCCTTGGCGAGCGCGATCCCGTAACGGGCGGGCAGGCCGTCGGTGATCAGGAACGCTCTGATGGAGCGGTCGGGGCACAGGAGTACGGCGCCGGGCTGAGCGCGGGAGGGCGCGCGTTTTCTGGCCCGAGAAGGAACGGGAGGGGCAGCGTCGATCACCCCGGGCGGCAGCTCGCCATACACGCTCCGCCAGGGCGCGAGCGCCTCCGAACGGAATGCCGCACGGCTCATCACCGGGTAGCCCCGGCCCGCACCGGCGGCTCGTGCGAGGGCGAAGCCCGCGGAGACGAGCAGCAGGGCGCCCGAGGCGAGGAAGAGGTACGCGATCTCGGTGAAGAGGCCGAAGACGCCGACGACCAGGCCCGCGACGAGCGAGGCACCCGCACACCCCGGCGCAAAGTTGCCGTCCTTGAGGCGCCTGCGCGAGAGCGCGTACCACAACTGGTCCGGAGCCACCGCGATCCTGCCCTCCTCCGTCACCTTGGCGACGATCCTGCGTACCCGCAGGTCGCTCAGGCCGAGGGAGTTGGTCTTGGGGTCGAGCGCGTACCTGCGCCTGCAGTGGGAGCAGGTGTTGTTGGGGCGCTCCTTGCGGAGCAGGTTCTTCTCGCAGTGCGGACAGATCACCGGCGGACCTCCAGTGCGGTCGCCACACGGCGCAGTCGTGCGGCCAGGCGCTCGCGGACGGTGGTGGGGGCGATGCCGCGATCCTGCTGATGGCGCTCGATGTCGCGCAGGGCGGCGGCAAGGGCGCGATAGTCGGTGGTGGTTGCGGCTACGGCCACCTGGCCGGCCATCGGGGTGGCGCCCGCGGCGCGGCGCTCGGCCTCCCCGGCGGTGATCGCGTAGTCCTCGTGGTCGATCCCGTAACCGGTGTTGGCCGCGAGGATCGTCAACGGATCGGTGCCCCGGTTCGCGAAGGAGTGGGGCATCATCTCCGGAATCCGTATCAACATCCCGGGAGTCAGCGGGACTTCGGTCACCAGGTCGCGGTCCGCGTCATAGAGGCCGCACGCCGCATGGCCGAGGCTGAGGACGAAGTGTTCACCGCCGTGGGCATGCGGGGTGAAGGCGCTGCGCGGCCCCACGACACCGAGTTTGACCGTGGCGTTCGAGGGGCGCTCGGGGGAGGTCGCCGCGTCGCCCACCAGGTAGTGGGCGAACTGCCCGTCATCGATGAAGCGCAGAAACTCCCGCTCGGGTCCCAGCTCGCGCACGCCCTCGCGGTCGGCCAGCCCGATGCCTCCGTCCGGCCTCAGGTGGTACAGCTCCACAGCGGCGGGAAGCGTGCCCCATGCTCCGCTCGACATGGCGTCGGATATGCCGTCATGCGCTGTCCCGGACATCGCGCCTCCCCCGTCTTCCTGTGCGCGGCGCGCGCTTCGCAAGCGCATGGTATGGCCTTGATCCACAACAAGGGGAGCTTTTGGACTGGCTCACGGGCAAAGCGCGAGGGAACGGCGGGCGAACGCGCGTGGCAAGGAGTGGACGGATGACGGCGCAGTCCACGAGGTGCACGCGCTGAAGCGGCGAGCTGCTGCAGCCACGCGACCGTCGGCACGCGGTGTACGGCAATACGCCGGCCGACACGTACCCGAACATCGCCGTTGCCTGCCCCCTGCTCGCCGCCGGCATGAGCGAGAGCGGCTATCCCTTCGCCCTGGACCTGATGCCGGACACGATGGCGGCGCGCCTGCCCACCACAAGCGTTCCGGCGGACGGCTCCCGGGACCGTCGCGCCCGGGTCCGACGGCCGTGAGGATCAGCCGGTGGGCATGGGGGAGAAGCGGCCCACCGCGGCGAGGTCGGCGCTGATCCGCGCGGCGGTCTCCAGCAGAGGGGGGAGGAGCGTGGCCAGGCTCTCCTCGCCGGTGGCGCGGCCGGCGTGGAGCGCCACGTTGACCGCGGCCACCACATGGCCGCGGCCGTTCGTGACCGGTGCCGCGATCGAACGCAGCCCCTCCTCCAACTCCTGTTCCACCCAGGCGTAGCCGCGCCGGGAGGTGGCTGTCACGACGTCGGCGAGTGCCTCGGGTGTGGTCACCGTGCGGGGCGTCAGCGCCTCGGGTGTCACCCGGGCCAACCTCGCCGCGCGCTCGCCGTCGGGGAGGGCCGAGAGGAGCACCCGGCCCATCGATGTGGCGTACGCGGGCAGCCGGGTGCCCACCGTGATGTCGATGTGCATGATCCGGGTGCTCGCGACCCGGGCGACGTAGCGGATGTCGTCGTCGTCGAGCACGGCAACGGACGCGGACTCGTGGACCCTGCCGACCAGTTCGGCGAGGTGTGGGGTAGCGATCCCGGCGAGCGTCAGACCCGAGAGTCGCGCGTAGCCGAGCTCCATGACCCGCGGCAGCACCCGGAAACCGTCCGCGTCCTCCCGTACGTACCCCAGGTGGCGCAGCGTGATGAGCGACCGGCGTGCGGTGGCGCGGGGGAGCCCGGTGAGGCGGGCGAGGTCGGTCAGGCGGGCGGGGCCGTCGACCGAGCCGAAGGCGCACAGCACGTCGAGACCCCGGGCGAGCGACTGGAGGAAGCCGGCGCCGAGTTCCTCCTTGAGTGCGCTGCCCGAGTCGGGCGGGTGGACCGCCGCTGCGGTGGCCGGCGTTTCGGTGGCCGACGGTGCGCGCAGGGCAGCCTCCATGGCGGCGACGGCCGCGCGTACCGGGGGCAGGACCCGCGCCGTCAGCGACTCGATGCTGTGCCGGCTGGTGTGACTGACCACGCTGACGGCGCAGACCACCGCGCCCGCCGCGTCGCGGACGGGGAGCGCGACGGCGATCAGACCGGGCTCGATCAGCTGGCTGTCCGTCGAGAAGCCGTCGTCGCGTGCCTGCCGTACCCGATCGAGGAAGTCTGCCTCCACTGCTGAGGACGTGGGCTCCGCCCCGGCCGGGCGGGGCGGCAGCGCCGGGAAGTCGGTGTCCAGCGGGTCGCGCCGACGCCGCGCGCGCCACTGTTCGTGCTGTGCGTCGTCCCAGTCGGCGGCGAACACGGCGCCGGGCGCGCAGCGTTCGGCGGGCAACAGATCGCCGACCCGGAACGAGATCGCCATGGCGCGGCGGCGAGCGGCCTGCGCGATGAAGCGGACCCCGTCGCCGTCCGGGACGGCCAACGACACCGACTCGTCGAGCTGGTCGGCGAGTGTGACGGCGTGGGGGCGGAGGGCTTCGAGGAGGGCGCAGCCGGCCAGATAGGCGTTGCCCAGCTCCGCCGAGCGCGGGGCCAACAGCAGATCGCGGTCCTCGGTCCGCAGGAACCCCAGGCGGACGAGCGTGGTGGCGACCCGGTCGACCGTCGATCGGGCGAGCCCGGTGGTGCGGACGAGATCTCCGGGGCGATGGCGCGTCCCCGGTCCCGCGGCCACGGCGCGGAGCACGGCCAGTCCGCGCTCCAGCGGTCCGACCAGTTCGTCGGGCGCCATCGCGGCCTCGGGCGCCGTCGTCACCTCGGTGAGCTGGGACATCGTCTGACCTCCTCGGAGCGTCGCGGGCTGATCACCGTGCGGAAACCGTACCCGCTGCCGTTGACACAGCCCGAAGCGTGGGTGGACACTCAGCCCGCGCCAAGTATGAACGAAAGTTCATTAGGCGAACAGCCTTACGGTAAACCTCGAGTGAAAAGGGTCGTTGTATGGACAAAGTCATAGCGACGGCTGCCGAAGCGGTGGCGGACATCGCAGAGGGGGCATCGCTCGCCGTCGGAGGTTTCGGACTGAGCGGGGTACCGGACGTCCTGATCCGCGCCCTGCACGCCCACGGCTCCGGCCGGCTGAGCGTCGTCTCCAACAACTGCGGCGTCGACGGCGGCGGCCTGGGCATCCTGCTCGCGGCCGGACGGATCAGCCGGGTCACCGGCTCCTACATCGGCGACAACAAGGAGTTCGCCCGCCGCTACCTGGGCGGCGAACTGGAGCTGGAACTCACCCCGCAGGGCACCCTGGCCGAGCGGCTGCGGGCCGGCGGGGCCGGCATCCCCGCGTTCTTCACCCCGGCGGGCGTCGGCACCCAGGCCGCCGAGGGCGGACTGCCCTGGCGGTACGCGCCGGACGGCGGCGTGGCGGTCGCCTCCCCGCCCAAGGAGACACGCGAGTACGGCGGCAGGGCGTACGTCCTCGAACACGGCATCACCACCGACTTCGCCCTGGTGCGCGCCGCCCGGGGCGACCGCCATGGCAACCTCGTCTTCGCCCGCGCGGCCCGCAACTTCAACCCGCTCGCCGCCATGGCCGGCCGGATCACCGTCGCCGAGGTCGAGGAGCTCGTGGAGCCCGGCGAACTGGACCCCGACCAGGTCCACCTCCCCGGTGTATTCGTACAGCGGGTGCTGGAACTGACCCCCGAACAGGCTGCCGACAAGGGCATCGAGCGAAGGACGGTACGCACCCGATGAGCTGGACCAGGGACGAGATGGCGGCCCGAGCCGCCCGGGAGCTCACCGACGGCTCGTACGTCAACCTCGGGATCGGACTGCCCACTCGCGTGCCGAGCTTCCTCCCCGAGGGTGTCGACGTCGTCCTCCACTCGGAGAACGGACTCCTCGGTGTAGGCCCGTACCCGTACGAGGACGAGGTCGACCCCGACCTGATCAACGCGGGCAAGGAGACGGTGACCGTCGTACCGGGCGCCGCCTTCTTCGACTCCGCGCTCTCCTTCGGCATGATCCGCGGCGGTCACATCGACACCGCGATCCTGGGCGCCATGCAGGTCTCCGCCCGCGGTGACCTCGCCAACTGGGCGATCCCCGGCAGGATGGTCAAGGGCATGGGCGGGGCGATGGACCTCGTCCACGGCGCCCGCCGGGTGATCGTTCTCATGGAGCACACCGCCAAGGACGGCACCCCCAAGATCGTCGACACCTGCACGCTGCCGCTCACCGGCCGGAACTGCGTCCACCGTGTCATCACCGACCTGGCCGTCCTCGACATCACCGACGAGGGACTGCGACTCGTCGAGACCGCCCCCGGCGTGACCGCCGACGAGGTAATGCACCGGACTGCCGCGCCGGTGAAGACGGGGGAAGCCCCTGCGACCGGCAGCCCCGCGGGCGTTCCGTCGCCGCCGAGCCCCGGGCCGCGGCCGCTTCCCGACGACGCCCTTCACCTCTGACCTCCCACGGAGACCCTCATGCCCCGCACCACCGTCGGCATCATCGGAGCCGGCCCCGCCGGACTCCTGCTCTCCCACCTGCTCCACCAGCAGGGCATCGACAACGTCGTCCTCGAACTGCGCAGCCGCGACTACGTCGAACGCCGGCAGCGCGCCGGCATCCTCGAACAGGACACCGTCGACGTGCTGCGCGAATCCGGGGCCGGTGAGCGGATGGACCGCCAGGGCCTGGAGCACCACGGCATCGAACTGCGCTTCGACCGGCGCTCCCACCGCATCGACTTCCCGTCCCTCACCGGCGGCCGGTCGGTCATGGTCTACGCGCAGACCGAAGTGGTGAAGGATCTCATCGCCCGGCGCCAACAGGACGGCGGAACCGTCCTGTTCGAGGCGGAGGCGCTGTCCGTCGACGGCATCGAGACCGACCGCCCGAGCATCCGTTACCGTCACGAAGGCGCCGAACACACCCTGGACTGCGAGATCGTCGTCGCCTGCGACGGCTTCCACGGCATCGGCCGTCGCTCCGTGCCGGACGACCTGCTGACCGTGACGGAACGGACGTACCCCTTCTCCTGGCTCGGCGTCCTCGCCGACGTTCCGCCCTCGTGCGAGGAACTGATCTACGCCCACCACGAGCGCGGCTTCGCCCTGCACAGCATGCGCTCGCCCGAGGTCAGCCGGCTCTACCTCCAGGTCGCCCTGGACGACAGCACCGACAACTGGCCGGACGAGCGCATCTGGGACGAGCTGGAGACCCGCTTCGCCGTCGACGGCGACTGGACGCTGCGGCGGGGCCCGATCACCGAGAAGAGCATCACCCCGATGCGCAGCTTCGTCGCCGAGCCCATGCGCCACGGGCGCCTCTTCCTGGCCGGCGACGCGGCCCACATCGTTCCGCCCACCGGGGCCAAGGGCCTCAACCTCGCCGTCGCCGACGTCACCCTGCTCGCCCAGGCCCTGACCCGCTACCACACCCACCGGGACGAGTCGCTGCTCGACGCGTACTCGGAGAACGCGCTGCGCCGCGTCTGGCGGGCCGAGCACTTCTCGTACACGATGACGACCCTGCTGCACAGCGACCCCGCCGACTCCGACTTCGACCGCGCGCTTCGCCTCTCGCACCTGCGCTATGTCGCCCGCTCCGAGGCCGCTTCGGCCTCCCTCGCGGAGAACTACGTGGGGTTCAAGGAGAACTGACGCTGCAACACCACACGAAAGGCGTGACTGCTCGAAGCAGCCGCCACGCCTGCCACACTTAGGTAACTCTCAGTGACGTGCGGTGCCGGTATTGTTCAGGCGCGTGGCCGGCTGGGTCGCCGCGGCATCGAGACCGCCGACCTGAAAGTCGGAGTGCGTCATCGGGCGCCGTTCCCTGTCGGCGGGCGGCCGAATGGGGCCTCGTAACCGGTCGCCTGCTGCAGGACGACATGGATGGCCCCGGCGCATGAGGCCCGCGAGCCGGTAGGTGGGACAGGGGCATCACCGGGGACGATCGGTCCGCTGGACATGTGCGCGGCGCGCTCCTGCCACACGCTGTAGGCATGACCAACGATGCTGGAGAGGCGTTCCACCCCACCCCCGTCGTCGTCCTCGGTGTCGTGCCGGGCGATCCGCCGTACCGCATGGTGGAGGTCAACGGAGTGTTGGCCGGGCCTGCGCACGACATGGTGGATGTGATCAGGCTGGCGCGCCAAGCGGGGCTGTCCGGGATCGACTTCGACGATCCCGCGGTCGTGAGATGGGTCGGCGGTGACAAGTACAAGTGGGTGCCCTGAGAAGACGGGTTTCCGACGTCCTGGCCACGCTCCTGATGCAGACGCATCCGGTCGAACCTAGACTGACGATCGCCCGAAATGCACCGAATCTGGGAGAAGTGGACTATGGCCAAGCGAGGGAACAAGCGACGCGCCCGCAAGAAGAAGAAGGCCAATCACGGCAAGCGCCCCAACGCCTGAGCTCACCGAGCACGCGACGGCGTGGAGCGACGGGTCATCCGGACCACACGCTCAAGACGGGGCCCCTGCCGGGCCGGTTCATACGGGCGGCAGCCCCCGTACAGCTCACACCTCGCACGTCGTCGGGCGGACTTCGACCGGGGGCCGTCGGGCCCGCGGTCGGCTCCATGGGTCGGGCTTCCTCCGGCGTGGCGGCGTGGGGCCGGGACGACCACGCCGTGAGAGGCACCGTCGGCGGGCCGTTCAGCGTCTGCGCACATGCGGTGCAGGGACCAGGCGGACGACGGTGTTGAGTACATGGTCGATCACGTCGTGCGAGGGCTTGTCCGTGAGGTTGGTGAGCATCCGGGCCAGGGTGTTGAGCAGAAACGGCGATCCCATGACGTACCGATTGAGGATCGGTTGGAAGCCCGAACGGCTGAAGACGATGTCGGCGGCCGCGTTGCCGAGACGGTAGTAGCGCCCCCAGCGGCGGTTCATCTCGACGGGGTAGCTGTGCAGCACTCGCTCCCGCCGGGGGCCCGGGGGAAGGGCGAGGGCGAGGGTGGCGCTCTCGGCTGCGACTTCGCCGGCTTCCATGGCCTGGCCGATGCCTTCCCCGTTCCAGGGGCTGATCATGCCTCCGGAGTCGCCGACCAGGAGGAGCCCCCGGGTGTAGAGGGGGTGACGGTTGAAACCCAGGGGCAGCGCCGCGCTTCGGACAGGGCCCTCGGCGTTCTCCTCATCCAGCCCCCAGGCGTGAGGAGTACGGGCCAGCCATTGGTCCAACGTGGTCCGCAGGTCCGCGATTCCGTGCCGCCGGTGAGGCAGCGCACCGAGCCCGACGTTGACGCGGCCGTCTCCCATGGGAAAGATCCAACCGTATCCCGGCAGGTAGTGATCGCTCCCCGGGAAGCGGAGATCGGCCCACAACTCCAGGTACTCCTCTTGAGACCGTTCTGGGCTGCGGTAGTAGCGGCGGGCGGCTGTCGCGATCTGCCTGCTCCTGTCCCGCTGCAGGCCCATGGCGAGGGCGAGGCGGGCGGAGGCGCCGTCGGCGGCGATGACGATCGGTGCGTGGAAGACCACCGGCTCCTTCGCTCCGGCGGTGGCGGTGACGCCGGTGATGCGGCCGGCGCGGTCGGTCACGGGCTGAGTCACCTTCACCCCGTTGCGCAGCCGTGCTCCGGCAGCAACGGCATGGCGGGCCAGGATGTCGTCGAAGTCATGCCGACTGCGCGAGAGGCCGAAGTCCGGGTAGCGCCCCAGGGCGGGCCAGTCGATGTGCACCTGATGCTCACCGGCCACCCATCGCATACCGCGTGAACGCGTCCACCCCGGAGCCTTGATGTCGATGCCCATCCGGATGAGTTGGTGCACCGCTCGCGGGGTCAAGCCGTCTCCGCACACCTTTTCCCGGGGAAAGCGGGCCTTCTCCAGAAGCAGGACGTCGATGCCTGCCTTGGCGAGGTGAAAGGCTGCGGACGAGCCCGCAGGCCCCGCCCCCACCACGATCACATCGGCTTCTTCGTCCGAGCCGTGGACGGAGCGGTCGTCCGGCGGGGACTGCGCTGGTGTTGTTTCCCGCATAGGAAACCCCTTCCTGGGACAGCCGGTGGCGTACCGAGGACGGCAGCCCGGTACGTCATCATCGATCAGGACGAGCCGGTGCGGAACAGGGCCGAAGGTCCGGCCACGCCCCGGCACGCCGGTTCACCCAAGGGCTGTCCCGTAATCCCCGGCGGGCGCACGACGCCGGCTACGGCACCTCGCTGCGTTGTCGGAACGCCCGAATACGCCCAGTATGAGGATGCTTCTCCGCCTTGCGACGCACCGCATCTGACGCCGCGCGCTGATCCACCAGGGATTACGGGACAGCCCTTGGGCCGATCTCCTCAGCGCACTCGCGATCTTCTCCGCCGTCCCGCCTCATCGGTGACTCCGGCACTGTCAAGTCGCCATCGACGCAGACGGCGGAGCGACGAGACCTTCGCGACGATGGCCCGCCACAACGTCGGGCGCGTACGGTTTCAGCACGGACGGTGCGACCGGCCGCTTCGCCGGGCGCCGTTGCGGCCGTTGTGCGTGGGGCGGTGCTGTACCCACGGCGCACGTGTCGTGACGTGGCGGGTCGGAGTGAGCTGTCCGGGACGCCGCTCGGGGTCAGCTTGCGGGGCGTTGTGGTTCTTCCTCTTTGCGGATGGTCATCTCGCCGTCGGCGACATCGATCCGGAGGCGGCTGTGGGGCTGCAGGCTGCCGTCGAGCAGCATGCGGGAGAGCCGGTTGTCGACCTCGCGCTGGATCGTACGGCGCAACGGGCGGGCGCCGTATTCGGGCTGGTAGCCGCGTTGGGCGAGCCATTCGACGGCGTCCAGGGTGACCTCGACGGTGACGTCCTGGGCGTGGAGCCGACGCCTGGAGTCGTCCAGCAGCATGTTGGTGATCTGCCGTAGCTGCTGGTCGGCGAGTTGGCGGAAGATCACGATCTCGTCGATGCGGTTGAGGAACTCCGGCCGGAAGTGTTCGCGCAGTGGGCGCATCACCCGCTCTCGGCGGGCCTGCTCGTCGGCGTCCGCGGAGCCGGCGCCGAAGCCCATCGAGCCGCCGCGACCGGTGATCGCCTGCGAACCCAGGTTGCTGGTCATGACGATGACGGTGTTCTTGAAGTCGATGGTGCGGCCCTGGGAGTCGGTGAGCCGCCCGTCGTCGAGCACCTGCAGCAGGATGTTGAAGACGTCGGGGTGCGCCTTCTCGACCTCGTCCAGGAGCAGCAGCGAGTAGGGGTTCCTGCGTACCGCTTCGGTGAACTGTCCGGCCTCCTCGTGGCCGACGTAGCCGGGGGGAGCGCCGACCAGGCGGCTGACGGTGTGCCGTTCCTGGTACTCGCTCATGTCGAGGCGGATCATCCGGTCCTCGCTCCCGAAGAGAGCCTCCGCGAGCGCGCGGGCGAGTTCGGTCTTGCCGACGCCGGTGGGGCCGAGGAAGAGGAAGCTCCCGATCGGGCGGCCGGGGTCGGACAGACCGGCCCGCGAGCGCAGGACGGCGTCGGCGACGGCGGTCACCGCTTCGTCCTGGCCGATGACGCGCTGGTGCAGATGTTGCTCCAGGTTCAGCAGCCGGTCCCGCTCCTCCTGGGTGAGGCTGCTGACGGGAATTCCGGTCTGGCGGGACACGATGTCGGCGATGTCTTCGACGGTGACCTCCGCGACATGGCTGCGCGGTTGCGGCGCGTGGTCTGCCTTGCCGATGCGCTGTTCGAGGTCGGCGAGCCGGTCGCGCAGCTCGGTCGCCCGCTCGTACTGCTCGGCGGCGACGGCCTGGTCCTTGTCCCGTGTGAGTTGCTCGACTTCGCGTTCCAGGGCGCGGATGTCGGTGCCGCGGGTGGAGGCGCGCAGCCGGACCCGGGCGCCGGCCTGGTCCATGAGGTCGATCGCCTTGTCGGGGAGATAGCGGTCGGTGAGGTAGCGGTCGGACAGCTCGACGGCGGCGAGCAGTGCCTCGTCGGTGTAGCGGACCTGGTGATGGGCTTCGTAGCGGTCCTGGAGACCACGCAGGATCTCGACGGCGTCCGTCGGGCTGGGCTCGGGCACCAGAACCGGTTGGAACCGGCGGGCAAGCGCCGCGTCCTTCTCGATGTAGCGGCGGTACTCCTCGAGCGTGCTGGCCCCCACGACATGGAGTTCGCCGCGGGCGAGCGCGGGCTTGAGCATATTGCTCGCGTCCATCGGGCCGCCCTCGGAGCCGCCGCCCGCCCCGACGACGGTGTGCAGTTCGTCGATGAAGACGATCAGCTCGCCCGAGTGGGCGCGGATTTCGTCGATGAGGCCGGTGAGCCGTTCCTCGAAGTCCCCACGGAAGCGGGTACCGGCAACGACTCCAGAGAGGTCGAGCTGGATGACACGCCGATCGAGCAGGATGTCCGGCACGTCGCCGTCCGCGATGCGCTGGGCCAATCCTTCGACGATGGCGGTCTTGCCCACTCCGGCTTCGCCGATCATGACGGGATTGTTCTTGCCTCGGCGGGCGAGGACCTCAACGGTCTGCTCGATTTCCACGTCACGGCCGATGACCGGGTCAATACGGCCCTCCCGGGCCAGGTCGGTGAGGTCGCGGCCGAACTTGTCCAGGTTGGGGGTGGTCCGCTCGCCGGGGCCGGTGCGCTGGCCGGCGCTTCCGGGCACGGGCCCGACGCCGTCCCGGGCACCGGCGGGCAGCGAGAAGTGCGCGGCGTTGAGCATCTGCCCCGCAGTGGAGTCGCGGTTGGCGGCGAGTGCCACCAGCACGTGTTCCGGGCCGATGTAGGAGGCGCCGGTGGAGCGCGCGATCTCATGGGCGTCGAGCAGAGCGCGCTTGACCGCCGGCGTGACGGCGATGGAGTCGCTTCGCGGCCCTTCCCCGGCCTGCCGGTCGATCTCAGCGGCGAGCGCGTCGGGATCGGCGCCCGCTCGCGTGACCATGCGGCGAGTCGGCTCGGTGGTGAGCGCGGCCCGCAACAGGTGCTCCGTGTCGAGGTCGGTACTCCCGTGCTGGGCGGCATAGGACGCTGCAACGGTGACGAGCTGCCGTGCGGGACCGCTCAACAGACGGCTCAAGTCGATGCGCCGAGGGTCGGGCGGCTCCCCACCCTGTCCGGTGCCGAGAAAGTGCGAGAGGAAGTCTCCGAGGGGGTCCGGACCGTGGTCCTCGGGACCCTGATGGCCGTCGGTCATGGGTATCCGTCCCCGTGGCCCGGCCGGACCGGGTCACGCTGTCTCAGTGCACGTGCAGCCGTGTCGACGCGGTCCCGGACGTCCGGCACGACCGCAGAAAGCCGCAACCCCATGTGCCCCAATTTAGACGATTTATGCGCTACGTGTCGGTAATCAGAGCCAAGGGGTAGGGGGGTCGAGAGGTGTGCGCTGCGCATTCATCCGCTGTTCCCGGCGTGCGGGATGCCCGGTGCCCGCCGGGGCGGCCCCGCAGGGTGTCCGGCCCGTACCGCAGCGCCCACCTGTAAACGTCCGGGCGCCCGCGGAAGGCGGAGGTGTGGAATCTTTCCTAATAGTGCACATGTTCGAATGCGGGTAGGCTGCAGGTATGGCACCGCACCAGCTCCAGGGGTCCCTGTTCGATCAGGGCGACGACGCGTTTCTGCACCCACTGGACGGGCTCCGCAGAACGGGGCTCGACGACGGCGCCTGGATCGATCTCCTGCCGGGCTGGCTGAGTGGCGCCGACGCCCTGTTCGAACAGCTGGCCGCGGACGTTCCCTGGAAGGCCGAGCGACGGCAGATGTACGAGCGGGTCGTGGACGTCCCGCGTCTGCTCGCCTTCTACCGTGCCGGCGAACCGCTGCCGCACCCCATCCTCGACGAGGCGCGGCGGGCGCTCTCCACGCACTACGTCGCCGAGCTCGGTGAACCGTTCACAACAGCCGGCCTGTGCCACTACCGCGACGGGCGCGACAGCGTGGCCTGGCACGGCGATCGCATCGGCAGGGGCGCACGCGAGGACACGATGGTCGCCATCCTGTCCGTGGGAGCGCCCCGCGACCTGCTGCTGCGCCCGTGCCGCGGCGGCGATGTCGTCCGGCGGTCGCTCGGACACGGCGACCTGATCGTGATGGGCGGTTCCTGTCAGCGGACCTGGGAGCACGCCATCCCCAAGACCGCTCGGGCCGTGGGAGGGCGCATCAGCATCCAGTTCCGGCCGCACGGAGTGCAGTGACCGCTCCCGATCACGATCACTGTGCGTGCGCTTCCCTCGCCTTGGTCACGGGGCGCGCGACTCGCTACGTCACACTGGTGATCCCGTCACCGAACCAGCGAGGCGACCGATGGCTTTGCAGTTCAACGCCACCAACCCCGAACACCCCGCGTTCCTTCTCGAACTGCCCTGGCACCTACCGCTCGAGGAATGGGCGGAGAAGCATCTGGTGACGCTGCCGCGCGGCATCTCCCGCCACGTCGTGCGCTACGCACGAGCGGGGGCCGACGTGGTGGCCGTCAAGGAGCTTGCCGAACGGCCGGCGGTACGCGAGTACGAGCTGTTGCGCACCCTGGCCAGGCTCGGGATACCCGCGGTGGACCCACTCGCGGTGGTCACCGGGCGCACCGGCACCGACGGGGAACCGCTGGAACCGGTGCTGATTACTCGTCATCTCAACGGGTCCCTGCCCTACCGCTCGATGTTCGAGACGACCATGCGCCCGACCACGGTGCACCGGCTCATGGACGCACTCGCCGTACTGCTCGTCCGGCTGCACCTGGCGGGCTTCGCCTGGGGCGACTGCTCTCTGTCCAACACGCTCTTCCGTCGGGACGCCGGCGCCTATGCCGCCTACCTTGTGGATGCGGAGACCGGCGAGGTGCACAGCCAACTCAGCACAGGGCAGCGTGAATACGACATCGATCTGGCCCGGGTGAACATCAGCGGAGAGATGCTGGACCTGGAGGCCGCAGGTGCGCTCCATCCCTCGGTGGATCCGATCGCTTTCGGCGCCGAGATCTGCCGGCGGTACGAGGAGCTGTGGAGTGAGCTGACTCGTACGTCGGTCTATCCGGCCGGCAAGTACCACTACATCGAACGTCGCATGCGTCGGCTCAACGACCTCGGCTTCGACGTCGCCGAGATGCAGATCGCCAACTCCCCGAACGGCGACACGATCACGTTCGTCCCCAAGGTTGTCGACGCAGGCCATCATCAACGCCAACTGCTGCGCCTCACCGGGCTCGACGCCGAGGAGAACCAGGCCCGACGACTCCTCAACGATCTTGAGAGCTGGATGGCGACACAGGAGGACTACGCGCCGGGCGATCCGCTCGGCGCCCGTGCAGAGGTGCTTGCCCACCGCTGGGTCCGCGAGGTGTTCAGACCCACGGTGCGTGCTGTTCCGCTGGAACTCCGGAGCTCGATGGACCCGGCCGAGCTCTATCACGAACTGTTGGAACACCGGTGGTACATGTCCGAGCGCGCACAGCTGGACATCGGTCTGGAGGCGGCCGTTGCGGACTACATCACCAGTGTTCTTCGTCGCCCCGAGACCGAAGTGCCGTCGGCGAGCGATTCCCCGTAATCGGCGTGACCTCGTCGACGCGGGAGAGGTACACGCTTTCGCTCTCCCCGCCGACGGTGCCGGGGCATGCCGGAACGCGGCCCGTCCCCATGAGGGCCACCCCGGCCGGTCGCCCTTCCGTCAGCCGCTCACCGCTGTCGTCCTGAAGAGGCCACCGCAGATGAGGGGCTGGGTGGTGCGCAGGGTCAGGGCCTCTCGGGAACCGGGCGGGTAGACCCGGAGAAGGTCGGGCCGGTCCCAGCACTTCGAGCCGTTGATCCCCCGGTTGAGCGTGTGCAGGGTGACTTCGGCTGAGCCGCCGGCCCCGATGACGGTGGCCCGGCCGGCGGCGCCCTCGCGGCCGGCGGGCGTGCCGATCACGCTGCCGTCGCGCCTGATCAGGGAGACCCCGGGGAAGCCGGTCAGGGTGCAGGAGTCCGAGGACTTGTTCACCAGCGTGAGCCGGTAGTGGATCTGGCCCGCGCCCGCGTCGCCCTGCCTCAGGCTCATGGTCAGCTCCTCGGCCGTGCAGCGCCCCGGACCGCTGCCGGTGGCCGGGGCGGACGTGGCAGCCGAGGCGATCGGAGTGGCGGCCTTGGTGGGAGCGGGCTCGCCGGGGGCGATGGGCACATCCGGGGCGGTGCTGCCGGGGGCGGACCTGCTCGATCCCGCGGGTTCGGCCGAGGGTGAGGCGCCGTCGTCGCAGCCGGTGGCGCCCACGGCGAGGGACGCGACCGCCACCGGGACGAGGGCGTACCGGCGGAGCCCGCGCCCCCTCCCGCCCGGTCCGCGCCCGCGCGGACGGAAGGATCGTGGGGACAATGGCGTGATGGTTCGCGGAGTGGAGTCCATGGTGCTCGCCTGCTCGCTTCCGTGCTCCCTGAATCATCCACTCCGGTGCGGGAGTACGACTCCGGACACCGGTCCGCCCCCGGTGGGAGCAGCGGCCGGGCCGGCGGTGGACCCCACGGGTGCGGACGTCCCGGCCACGCCGGCCGGTCCGGCCACGTCGTCCGAACTCCCCTTCGGCCGCCCGCCACTCCGAGATCCGGCGAGCGGCCGTTCGGGCAACGTCACCGGATCGGACGTCGTCATCGAAGGAGGACTGATCACAACCTTGTGACGGAAGTTCCCCGGCCCGGTACGAGGCCCTTCCCACGACCCTCGACGCGACCTGACCGTCGAAATTCATGAGGCTCAGCCACAGAAGAATGCGCTTTTGTGACCCCTCCTGCAGGCCCCAGGATGGCGGAAAACCGGCCTGCGGGGAGGGAACCATGTCGTCAGCCATCGAAACGGGTCTGCTGCCCTTCACTTCCGAGATCCGCCCTGAAGGGCTCGCCGTCGGAGGCGTCCTGCTCACCGAACTGGCGCAGCGGTTGGGAACACCGCTCTTCGTGTACGACGAGGAGCACCTGCGCCGACGCTGCCGGGAGGCGGTCGCTGCCTTCGGCCAGGGCAACGTCGCGTACGCCTCCAAGGCATTTCTGTGCACGGCCATGGCCCGACTGGCCCACGAGGAGGGGCTGTTGCTCGATGTGGCCTCCGGCGGCGAGCTGCGGGTGGCGCTGCACGCGGACGTTCCGGCCGGACGGATCGTGCTGCACGGCAACAACAAGGACGAGGCGGAGCTGCGCACGGCGATGTCAGCCGGGGTGCGGCACGTGGTGGTCGACAGCTTCGACGAGATGGACCGCATCGAGCGTCTGTACGCAGAGGAACAACTGCCGCCCACCCGGGTCCAGTTGCGGGTGGCGCCCAGTGTCGCCGCAGGCGCACACGAGGCGATCCGCACCGGTGGCAACGACTCGAAGTTCGGCTTCGGTCTCGTCGGCGGAACCGCCGCAGCCGCAGTGCGGCGGGCCGCCGGTTCCCCGGCGATGATCCTGGAGGGCGTCCACGCGCATGTGGGCTCCCAGGTGCTGGACACGTCGGAGCTCGCGGCAGGAGCCGCGGCCGTTGCTCGGTTTGCCGCGGAGGCACGGGTACACCGGCTCACCGTCGGTGGCGGCCTCGGTGTCGCGTACGAGGCGGGGCAGACCGTACCCTCGTTCGCCGACTGGGCGGCCGGGGTGCGCACCGCGGTGCTCGATGCGGGCTGGGGCGGCGACGTGACAGTGGAGCCCGGCCGGTCCATCGTCGCCCGCGCGGGGCTGACCCTCTACCGGGTGGGCACCATCAAGCGCATCGAAGGCGTGCGGACATACGTCAGCATCGACGGCGGCATGAGCGACAACCTGCGCCCCGCCCTGTACGGCAGCCGCTACGAGGTGTTCCTGCCGCGCCGCCCCCGCGCACCGCGACCGCTGCGGGCACGGCTGGTCGGCAAACACTGCGAGAGCGGCGATGTGATCGTGGAGGATGCCGCCCTGCCGGCCGAGCTCGCGGTGGGTGATCTCCTGGCCACGCCGGTCACGGGCGCATACGGGTATGCCATGGCGTCCAACTACAACAAGTTGCCACGTTCCGCTGTCGTCTTCGTGTCCGATGGCCGCGCCCGCATCGTGGTGCGTCGGGAGACCGAGGAGGACCTGCTGCGTCTGGACGTGGACGAACCCGCCGAGCCCGTTGCGCCGCCGGCGACGGTAGGGTCGGGTGCCGGGGCGGCGCGGTGCGTCGGCACGGCCTAACCTGACCCGATGCTGAACAGTGCTCGACTGCTCGTCCTGCTGGAAATAGCCCGCACGGGCACCATCGTGGCCGCGGCCCAGGCGCTGCATCTGAGCCCGTCCGCCGTCTCTCATCAACTCGCCCGGTTGGAGCAGGAGCTGGCGGTGGCGTTGGTGGAACGTCAGCCGCAGAGCCTGCGGCTGACGGCGGCCGGTGTGCGACTGGCCGAGCACGCACAGGCTGTCGCCGACCTGATGGCCATCGCACAGGACGATCTGCGGGCGCACTCCGAAGGCGACGCCGGGGTACTGCGGCTGGGCTTCTTCGCCTCATCGGGCCTGGAGCTGCTTCCTCGGGCGCTGTCGGTCTTCGCCGCCGAGCGGCCCCAGATCGAGTTGGAGCTGATCCTGGGGCAGCCGCACGAGCTGGTGCCCGATCTGGAGGCGGGCCGGCTGGATGCGGCGGTCGTCTTCGAACATCCGCTGGACCCCTGGTGCCGGCAGGCGGCCGTGGACGTGGAGATGTTCTTCGACGAGCCGCAGCTGGTGGTCCTCCCTTTGCGGCACCGCCTCGGGCGGCGCACCGCGGTCCGGCTCGCCGCCCTGGAGGGGGAGAGCTGGATCGGTACGCGCGGCGGCCACACCGGCGAACCGGTCCTGGAACGCGCGTGTGCGGCCGAGGGGTTCCGGCCGCGGATCCGCTGCCGCAGCGATCACTACCAGGTCACGATCAACCTGGCCCGCGCGGGCATGGGTATAGCGCTGGTCCCGGCCCTCGGGCTAGGCGACACCACGGGTGTGCACGTCTGCCGCCTGGACCATCCCCGACTCCACCGGCGGATCGGGGTCGCTACCCGGCCCACCAACCGCAACCCGCTGCTGCGGATCTTCCTCGCGGAGCTGCGGTCGGCCGCCGAGGAGATCCGGGCGTTGCTGGATATGCAGTGGGCCTGACCGGTGGGGCGTACCGCGCTCATTCGCCCGCGCTGCGTCGGGCACACGCCGCGAGGGTGCGGCCGACGTCCCGGATGGCATGCACCGCGGCCCGCTCCGTGCTGGGGCCCAGCACCGGGTCCCAGTGCGCCACCACGGCGTACGCCAACCGGCGCGCACCGACGATGACTCCGGCATCGGCGCGGACCCCGGTGTCGGTGCCGGTCTTGTTCGCCACCAGAAGCCCGTCGGGCAGGGGATTCGGGAAGCCGGGGGCATACGGGTCGTGGTCCACCAGGGCGGGGACCAGGCCGTGGTCGGTGTTGGCGCGCATCCATTGCAGGAGCCGTGCGGAGGCTGCCGGGGAGCTCAGCGTGCCGCGCATCGCATGAGTCACCAGCCGTGCCAGGTCCCGTGCGGTGCCGGTGGCGAAGACGGGCGGCACATCAGGGCCACGGATGTCACGGACCTTGTCGTGCAGTGTGAGGCGGTCGAGCCCGAGTTCCTCCGCCAGCCGGGCCGTGGACTCACGCCCCACCAGGCGGAGCAGCGCGTTGGTGGCGGTGTTGTCGCTGACCGAAGCGGTCAGCCAGGCCAGGTCCTCGACGGTCCAGCCGCGCCTGCTCATCCGGCGCAGCACCCCGCTCCCGGCGGCCATGTCCTCGTCGAGGACCTCGACGGGCCGGTCGGCGAGCAGCTCCCCCGTGTCCAGCCGACGCGAGACCTCGGCGAGCAGCAGCAGCTTCGAGGCGGACGCGACCGGCAGCACGGTGCACTCGTCGGCCCCCGTCGTCTCGCCGCCGTCGATGTCGACGGCGGCGACGGCCAGGGTGAGCGGTAGCGCGGCCGAACGCCGCACCGCCGCGGCCACTTGGGCCAGACTCATCGGATCCTCACCACTTTCCCCGCCCGCGCCGCGGTCGGGCAACCGCCCCTCACCGCGACCTGTCCCGCCACCACGACGGTATCGATGCCTTCGGGCGCCAGCAGCGGTCGGTCGAAGGTGGCGGTGTCACGTACCGACGCCGGGTCGAGGACGACCAGGTCGGCGAGGGCGCCGTCACGGACCACACCGCGGCCGGTGAGCCCGAACCGCCGGGCCGGCAGACCGGTCATCTTGTGCACCGCGTCCTCCAGCGGGATCAGCTGCTGGTCGCGGCCGTAGTGGCCGAGTACGCGGGCGAAACTTCCCGCCCAACGAGGGTGCGGGCGACCGGGTTTGGGGACGCCGTCCGAGCCGATCATCGACAGCGGGCTGGCGAGCACCCGCCGCACGTCGTCCTCGCGCATGGAGTGACTGATGATGGTCACCTCGCCCTGCTCGGCCAGCAGCAGGTCGCACGCGTAGTCGACCGGGTGGACGCCGCGCCCGGCGGCGAGGTCGGCGATGGTGCGGCCCTCGGCCTCCGGGTGCGCCTGCGCGGCGGCCACGGTGATGAGGTCCCAGCCACCGTTGCCCACGGTGTTCTCCCACCCTTTGACGCCCTGAGCGATGTCCGTCCGGATCCGGTCGCGCGTATCGGCCCGGCGCAGTCGTTCCAGCAGGGCGCCGACGCCGCCCTCGCTCGTCCATGGTGGCAGCATGGCGTGCAGGACGGTGCTGCCCGCGGTGTACGGGTAGACGTCGCACAGCACGTCCACCCCTTCGGCTCGGGCCTGTTCCAGCCGAGGCAGGGTGCGCAGTGTGGCGCCCCAGGCGTGCCGGCCCGCGGTTTTGTGGTGGGAGATCTGCAGCGGGACGCCGGAGCGCACCGCGATCTCCAGGGCTTCTTCCAGGGCGGTCTCCACCTGTGACATCTCGTCGCGCAGATGGGTGACGTATGGCTTGCCGTGACGCGCGGCGACTCCGGCCAGCGCGACGATCTCCTCGGTGTCGGCGTAGATGCCGGGCGGGTAGATCAGCCCGGTGGACAGGCCGGCCGCACCCTGGCTGAGCGCCCGGTCGAGCAGCGCACACATGGTGTCCAGCTCGTCGGGCCGGGGCGGGCGGGCCTCGAAGCCCATTACCCCGGCGCGCAGCGTGCCGTGGCCGACGAGCGAGGCGATGTGGGTGCGCCGCAGGGCAGGATCCTGTCCTGCGGCGAACGAGTCGAAGTCCACTGCGGGCCGGACACCTCCGAGCCCGAACGTCACCCTGAGATGGTCGGTGAGTGAAGGCAGCCGTTCCGGCAGCGAAGGGAACAGGCTCGTCCCGCAGTTTCCGCAGATCTCCGTGGTGACGCCCTGGAGCAGTGGTGCGAGGCGAAGGTCGTCGACCGGCTCCGCGGTGCCGTCGGCGCCGAATGGCGCCGCCAGGGCGTCGGAGTGCGTGTGCACATCGATGAAGCCGGGCGCGATGACCTGGCCGGCCACATGGAGCGTCTCGGTCGCCGCGGCCGGGGTGCCCGCGGGAAGCACGGCGACCCGTCCGTCCACCACCGCGATATCCGCGTTCCTGGCGGGCGCGCCGGTTCCGTCGACCAGTGTGCCGCCGCGCAGCAACAGATCCACAGGGCGGCTCATCACAGCACCGTCGACAGGAAGGCACGCGTGCGCTCGTGCCGCGGCTCGGTGAACAGAAGCTTCGGGCTCCCGGCTTCGACGACGGCACCCTGATCCATGAACAGGACACGGTCGGCGACCTCGCGGGCGAAGCCCATCTCGTGGGTGACCACGACCATCGTCATACCGCTGCGGGCCAGGTCGCGCATGACGCCCAGTACCTCGCCGACGAGTTCGGGATCGAGGGCGGAGGTGGGTTCGTCGAAGAGCATGAGTGCCGGCTCCATGGCCAATGCACGGGCGATCGCCACACGCTGCTGCTGCCCACCGGACAGCTGCCCCGGGTAGTGGCCCGCCCGGTCCGCAAGACCGACATGGTCCAGCAGCTCCCGGGCCTGCTTCTCGGCCTGCTTACGGGAGAGACCCTTGACGGCGACGGGCCCCTCCATCACGTTCTGCACCGCCGTGCGGTGCGGGAACAGGTGGAACCGCTGGAACACCATGCCGATCCGCTCGCGCTGGCGTCGGATGTCACGGGCTCGCCGCTCGCGCAGGATGCGCCCGGACGGGCCGTGCTGCTCGTAGCCGATCAGCTCACCGTCCATCCACACCCGCCCCGCGTCGATCTGCTCAAGGTGATTGAAGCAGCGCAGCAGCGTCGACTTCCCGGACCCGGACGGGCCTATGACGCACAGCACCTCACCGCTGCGGACATCGAGATCGATGCCTCTCAACACCTCGGTGTCACCGAATCGCTTACGGACCCCACGGGCCCTGAGGATCACCTCGTTCATGCCGCCGCCTCCTGCCTGTCACGCCCGGGTACGAGATCCGTCAGGATCCTGCGCCGCAGCGGCGGGGCGGCGCCCGGGCTGTAGCGGCGTTCGACGGCATGCTGGCCGATGCTGGCGAGCGTGGTGAGTACCAGGTACCAGAGGGAAGCCACCAGCAGCAGCGCCACCACCTCGAAATTGGCGAGGTAGAGGTGTTGGGAGACGGTCATCAGATCGGCGCCCGCGATGACGGAGACCAGCGAGGTCGTCTTGAGCATGGAGATGAACTGGTTGCCGAACGGCGGGATGATGACCCTCATGGCCTGCGGAAGGATGATGCGGGACAGGATCTGACGGTTCGACATGCCGATGGACGCACCCGCCTCGCGCTGGCCGGGGTCCACGCTCTGAATGCCCGCCCGAACGATCTCGGCCATGTAGGCCCCCTCGTTGATGGAGAGTCCGAGCAGGGCCGCCACGAAGCCGGTGATGACCTGGTTGGACTGCCAGCTGACGAGTTTCGGGCCGTCGAACGGGACACTGATGCTGATCACCGGGAACAACAGGGCCAGGTTGAACCAGAAGATGAGCTGTACCAGCAGCGGGGTGCCCCGGAAGAACCAGGTGTAGGCACCGGCGGTGAGACGCAGAACCGGACTGTCGGAGAGCTGCATCACCGCGACGAGTACCCCGATGACGATGCCGAGAGCCATCGAGACGAGCGTGAGCTGAACGGTCACCCCGAGGCCCTTGAGGATCACGCCGTCGAACTGGTACTTGGCGACGATGTCCCAGTGCAGGTTGGGATTGACGATGACGGTGTAGGCGAGCCACACCGCGAACAGCGCGGCGGCGAGGACCGCCAGCCAGCGTCCGGGACGGGGGCGCCGGGTCACCTGGAGGGAGAGGTCGTCCTCCGGCGGCGTAACGGCGGTGGGGGCTGCCGGTGCCGCACCGAGGGCGGCGCCATGGATCTTCCGGTCGGTCATGTCCGCACTCACTGCCCGTCGTTGACGGTGGCCTCGGGCACGGCGCTGTCGCCGACTCCCCAGGTGTCGAGGATCTTCCGGTAGCCGCCGTTGTCGATCAGTTCCTGGAGGGCCATTCGGACGGCGTCACGCAGTCCGCCCTGGCTCTTCGCGGTCGCGATGCCCCAGGGGGCGGTGCCGTACTGCGTCGGCAGAACCTCGTACGCGCTGCTCTTCTTTGTGAACGTCCTGGCAACGGGATAGTCGACGATGGTCGCGACCGCGCGGCCGCTGTCCAGTTGCAGCAGCCCGGTCGGCGCGTCCTCGCTCTGCGAGATCCGCATCTTCTGCTTGCACTTGGCGTTCTGCTCCTCGCCGATCTGGAGGTTCGAGCTGCCCTTGGCGAGAACGACGGTCTTTCCGCACAGGTCCGTGAGGGACTTGATGCCCTGCGGGTTGCCGTTCTTCGTCATGATGACGCCGCCGGTACGGAAGTAGTCGACGAAATCGACCGCCTGGCGCCGCTGGGCACTGTCTGTCATGGACGACATGACCAGGTCGAAGCGTCCGGACTCCAGACCGGGGATCAACCCGTCGAAGGCGGCGTTGGTGAGTTCGAGCTTCAGCTTCAGCCGCTCGGCGATGGCCTTGGCCAGGTCGGGGTCGACACCTGTCAGCCGGGTGGTCCCGGGCTCGTACATCTCCATCGGCGGATATCCCACCGCGGTGGCCACCCGCAGCACACCCTTCTGCCGGTACTGCGCGGGGAGCAGCTCGGCTGCGGTCCGCCCGGTGGCGGCCTGCGAGGAACTGCCGGACGGGGCGTCGCCCTGGCCGGAGCGTCCACATGCGGTGGCCGCGAGAGCCACCACGGCCAGGGCTGCCAGACAGCGCAGAGAACGGGGACGATTCATCAGATTTCTCCCTCACGGGGTGGCGGTGCGCCGATGCTGGCAGTCGCGCCCGGGTGAATGGAAGATGATGAAGCTATTCACGCCTGACCATCGAAATCTGTACGGGTCCCCGAATCCCTGCGGATGAGGACCCCGAACGGGAACGGGGCGTCGCGTGTCACCCTCCGGGCGGCCGGCCCGGTGCGTCATCCGCCCGAAGCCGTGTCCGCGATGTGGTGGCCGGCCTCGGCGAGGCTCTCCGAGACTGCTTCGGCGAACGAGGCGATCGCCTCGTTGTGCCGGCTCGGCACCCACACCACCGAGGTCAGCCAAGCGAGCGTGTCCCTCTCCAGCGGCCGCCACACAAGCCCGTCGATGAGCGGTGTCGCCGGGGCCTCGTTGAGGTGGATGCCGCGCCCCGCGAGCACCAGCCCGTGCACGAAGTTGGGATTGCGCGCGTGCCTGATCGATCCGGGCAGGAAACCCTCGTCCCGGCAGATGGTGAGCATGTGGTCGTAGAGGCGCGGCGCCATCGCGCGCGGGAAGATGACCAGTGGTGCCCCGTCGAGATCCCTCAGCCGGACTGTGCCGCCGCCCGCCGCCGCGGAATGGTCCGCCCGCAGTACGACGCCCAGTTCGCGCCGCGCCACAGGTCCCGATTCCAGGCCCACCGTGTCCGACGGGTGCCGTACCACGCCGGCATCCAGCTCACCCTCGCGCAGCCGGGCCAGTTGTTCGTCGGTGGTGAGTTCATGGAGGTCGATCAGCACATCGGGCACTCGGTCGGCGAAACCGGCGGTGAGGGTCCGCAGCACTGTCGGGCCGGTGTCGGGCGGTACGCCGACGCGCAGCACACCTGCCTCACCGGGACGAATCCTGCGCATCGCCTCCCGCGCGGTGTCCACCCCTGCGAGTACCGGCCGCACATGCTCCAGGAGCAGCGCCCCGGCCTCGGTCAGCTGGACGCGGTGCCGCGTCCGGTCGAACAGCCGTACCCCGAGTTCGCGCTCCAGGTCGCGGATGCGCTGCGACAGCGGCGGCTGGGCCATGTGCAGACGTTCCGCCGCCCGGCCGAAATGCAGTTCCTCGGCAAGGACGGCGAAGTAGCGCATGTGACGGAGCTCCATGAGCGGACCATATCGCTCCGATATCACCGCCAGTCCCAATTGGTGTTGGCCGGATCACATCCCTCCCTGTTTGCATGACTGCTCACGGGAAGCCCGCTCGCGGACATCCGCCCGTAACTCCGGCTCCCCGGTGGCCCCGCCGCCTTCTTCCCCTGCCCATCGCGAGAAAGGCATGCCGTCATGACCGAGAACAGCACCGTCGTCGTCACCCACCACCCGGTGACGGACACAGCCGCCGATGCCTACGTTGCCGAGGTCACTCTCAACCGTCCCGACAAGCTCAACGCCTGGACCGGCGGGATGCGGAGCCGACTGGTCGCGGCGCTCGACGCGCTGGGGGACGACGAGCGCTGTCGCGCGGTCGTTCTCACCGGCGCCGGGCGCGCGTTCTGCGCCGGTCAGGACCTTGCCGAGACCGCAGCGATCGACCCCGACGACCACGCGGCCGCCGAGGCATGGATCGACGACTTCGGCCGCCTCTTCCGCGCCGTACGCGGCCTGGACAAGCCGGTCGTCGCCGCCGTCAACGGTGTGGCAGCGGGCTCGGGTTTCCAGTTCGCCCTGCTCGCCGACTTCCGCATCGGCCACGCCGCCGTCCGGATGGGGCAGCCGGAGGTGCTGTCGGGCATCCCCAGTATCACCGGGATCTGGGCCATGCGGGGCATCCTCGGCCGGGCGAAGACCGCCGAGTTCGCGCTCGGCGGCCGCCTCGTCGACGGCATCGAGGCTGAGCGGCTCGGTCTCCTCACCCGCCTCGTCGCACAGGACGAGGTCAAGGCGGAAGCGCTGGCCGAGGCGGCCCGGCTCGCCGCGCTCCCGCCCGGCGCGGTCGCCCTCACCAAGGGCCGGCTCCGCGAACTGGACGACGCGGGCCTCGACGACGCGATCGAGGCGGCCAAGAAGGTGCATACCGCCGCCTACGCAACGGGTGAGCCCCAGCGCGAGATGGCCCGTTTCCTGGCCGGCCGCCGCCGCTGAGTCCGCCGTCCCCGCGTCCCCGCCCCTCATCCGCAGGAGAGGAACCCTCATGACCACCAGCGTCACGCCGCATACCGGCGCGGCCTCCGACGGCGAGAGCGCCTACCGCCGTCTCGTCGAAGAACACCGGTGGACCGTCCCCGACCGGTACAACATGGCCGCCGATGTCGCCGACCGTCATCCCGGCGACCGGCTCGCGCTCGTCTTCGAAGACCACACCGGCCACCGCGAAGAGGTCGTCTGGCAGCAGATCCAGGACCGCTCCCGGCAGGTCGCCGCCCATCTGCACGCGCTCGGCGTACGCAAGGGAGACCGGGTCGCGGTGCTGCTCCCGCAGCGTCCCGACACCCCGGCGACGTACCTCGGCGTCCTGCGTACCGGCGCCGTCCTGGTGACGATGTCGCTGCTGTGGGCCGACGAACCCATCCGCTACCGGCTGGCCGATTCCGGTGCTGCCGTTCTGGTCACCGAGACCTCCGCCGTCGATCGCGCCGCCGGTTTCGGCGGCACGGTCGTGAACGTCGACGACCCGGCGATCAGCGCACTGCCCCCGGTGTACATCACGGCCGACACTGCCCCGGACGATCCGGCGCTGATCTTCTACACCTCGGGCACCACAGGTGCCGCCAAGGGCATCGTGCATGCCCACCGGACCCTGCTGGGGCACAACGAATTCCGTCACTGCCACGATCTGCGACCGGGCGACGTGTTCTACGGAGCCGGGGACTGGGCCTGGTCCATGGCCAAGCTGATGGGCCCCCTCCGCGCGGGCGCCGTGCACCTCGTGTACCGGCCGGCCGGCGGCTTCGACCCCGCCGGGCTGCTGGCCGCCATGTCCCGTAACAAGGTCACAACGGCCCTGGTCAACCCGACCTTCCTGCGTAAGATGATGCAGGATGTCCCGGATGCGGGCAGTCGTCACCCCCAGTCATTGCGGGTGGTGTGTTCTTCGAACGAGCCGCTCACCCCTGATCTCATCGAGTGGTTCCGTGCCCAGTTCGACGTCACCCTGCTGGACTACTACGGGTCCACCGAGTCCTACCCGCTGCTCGGGAACTTCCCCGGCGTACCGGTCAAGCCCGGCTCGATGGGCCGTCCGCTGCCTGGCTGGGACGTGGCGCTGATGGACGCCGACGGCCATGAGGTGCCGGTCGGGCAGCCGGGCGAAATCTGCCTGCGTGCCCGATCCAACCCCCAGTTCCCGCTGGGGTACTGGAACCGCCCCGAAGCATCGGCCGAGTCGTTCGGCGGCACCTGGTACCACACGAAGGACCAGGCAGTCATGGACGAGGACGGGTACTTCTGGTTCCTCGGCCGGACCGACGACGTCATCAAGACGTCCGGCTACCGTGTGGGGCCGTACGAGGTGGAGGCCGTGCTGCGCGGTCACCCCGCGGTCGCCGACGCCGGAGTCGTCGGCGTGCCGGACCCGGTGCGCGGACAGGCCGTCAAGGCCTGGATCGAGCTCAGCTCCGGTTACGAACCGGACGAAGCCCTGGCGCGGGACATCACCCGCTTCGCCCGCGCCGCGCACTCGCACTTCGCCTATCCGCGCCTGATCGAGTTCGTCGGAGAACTCCCCCGCTCAGCCACGGGAAAGATCCAGCGAGCCGCTCTTCGCGCCCGTGACCTCAGCCCCGTCGGCCCCGACGCCGCGGTGCCACCCCGGAAGGACGGACGGACATGACGACCGACAGCGGTGCCCCGATGTCGCCTCCCCTGCCTGCTACGTCCGCGGTCCCCGAGACCGCCAACACCCCGGGCGTGCGCCGCAAGGTGGCCACCGCGACGGCCATCGGCAACTTCGTGGAATGGTTCGACTCGGGCGCGTACGCCATCATGTCCGCGACCATCGCCGGGCTCTTCTTCCCCCAGTACGACAAGACAGCGGCCCTCCTGGCCACCTGGGCCGTCTTCGCCGGCGGCTTCATCGCCCGCCCCCTCGGCGCCGCGTTCTTCGGCCGCTACGGCGACCGCATCGGACGCAACCGCATGCTCGCGCTGAGTGTGCTGTGCATGAGCGGTTCGACCCTGCTCATCGGTCTGCTGCCCAGCTACGCGACTCTTGGCATCGCGGCCCCCGTCCTGCTCTTCCTGCTGAGGGCCATGCAGGGCTTCTCCACGGGTGGCGAGTACACCGGGGCCTCGGCGTTCATCATGGAGTACGCCCCCGAGGGCCGCCGGGCACGCTATGCCAGCGTGGTGCCGCTCACCGTCGGATTCGCCTCCGTCGCCGGTGCGTTGACCGGCCTGCTGATCACCTCGTCGCTCGACGAAGCGGCGCTGAACAGCTGGGGCTGGCGCATTCCGTTCCTCCTCGCCGGGCCGCTCGGTCTCATCGGCCTGTACCTTCGCAGTCGTATTCAGGACACCCCGGTCTTCCGGGCCCTGGAGAAGGGCGACGTGGTGCAGGAGGCGCCGCTGCGCGAGGCATGGCGGGTCTGCCGTCGGCAGGTACTGACCCTGTTCGGCTACAGCATCACCAACGCCGTCGGGTACTACCTGATGAGCAGCTACATGATCGCCTACATGTCCGAAGAGGTCGGGTACACCAAGTCGGAGGCCATGCTCACCAGCATGGTGGCCATGCTCGCGTACAGCCTGGCCTGCCCGCTGATGGCCGCGGCCAGTGACCGGTTCGGTCGCAAACCGATGCTGCTTGTCGCGTGCGGCGGCTTCACCGTGGCCACCCTGCCCGCTTTCTGGCTGATCGGTACGGGGCTGACAGGCGCGATCGCGGGCACGATGGTGCTTGCCGTACTGGTCGCGGTGATCGGCACCTCCAATGTGCCCGCGATGGTCGAGATGTTCCCCGGCCAGCTGCGGGCGAGTGGTTCGGCCATCGGCTACACCGCCGCGTACGTTCTCTTCGGCGGCACCGCCCCCTTCGTCGCGACCGGCCTGGTCTCCCTGGGCGGAACTCCCCTGGCCCCCGGCTTCTACCTGATGGGGCTGGCGCTGGTGTCCGTTCTGGTGGTGCTCTTCTCCTTCCGGGAGACGCTGCACCTGCCGCTGACACGCACCACCGTGTACGAGAAGTAGCGCCGTCCCGACGAGCGGCGGTGGCCGGCCCGGAGCTCCGGGCCGGCCACCGCCGTGTGCTCCTCGTTTTCGCCGTACGGGGTGATCTCGTGATCGGCGTGGAGCGTTCCTGCTTCGAAGTCGGCCGACTGAAGGCCGAGCTCGCCCTCACCGCTCCTGCGGAGATTCCCCGGCCGGGTGCGACCAGGGCCTCTCAACCGGGTCGTGAGTGCGAGCTCCGGGCAATTTCCTAGCGGACGGCGGCGTCGCCGTGAGGTGTGCAGCGCGACCGCGTCCGCCTCGAACTGCCGCTCGTACCCGCGGTTTCACTGGCCGAGTTCGCGTGCCTGCCACTCGTCTCGAGACCGGTGAAGAGGCCGTGGGAGACGTCGCCCATGTCCCCCCGGCTCGTCGTCCTCGACCACACAGTCGGCCGACCCCTTCGCCGGAGTCGCCCGCCATTCTGTCGGTCGGCCCGGTTCAGCCTCATGGCTGACGGCCGCCTTCTCCGCGGCCAACTCGTCCTCGAACGACGTCGTCGACACCCTCCGTGTCCCTGATCGGAAAGCTGCCCTGCGTGCCATGCCACCCACGTGATCAACAATCCACCCCAGGCGATCGATCATATGTATGGGTTCTTCACGCGCGAGCGTCATAGCGCCTTGCCCACGCGAAGGGCCACGTCAGCGGGAGGCGGGGGGACAGAAAGATGGGTGGCAGCATGTATGGAATCGTCGATCATGGTCGACAAGGCTTGCTCCGAAAACGGCCCCCCGGTACGGGGGAGGTCGACGCTGTGCGCAAAGCACCGCCCGGGGCAAGGGGGAGACGGGGCGTGTCACTGTTCTGGCGGATGTTCCTGTCGAACGCCATTGTGCTCGTGATCGCGACCGGGCTGCTCATCGGTCCGTGGGTCACGGTGTCCAGCCCGGTCCTTGTGCACGAGGCGCTGGTGCTGTGCGGGGGGCTGATGGCGATGCTGGTGGCCAACGGGCTGCTGTTTCGCATCGGGCTCGCTCCTTTGAAGCGTCTCACCAAAGCGATGGCTGATGCGAATCTGCTGGAGCCCGGTCAGCGTGCCCGGGTCACGGGACGTGGCGAACTGGCGGAGCTGACGGAGTCGTTCAACGTCATGCTCGGTCGTCTGGAGAGCGAGCGGGCCGAGAGCAGTGGCCGGGTCCTGTCGGCGCAGGAATCCGAGCGCCGACGGGTCGCCCGCGAGCTGCACGACGAGGTCGGGCAGACCCTGACGGCCGTCATCCTGCAGTTCAAGGGCATCGCCGACCGAGTACCGACGTCTCTGCACGAGGAGGTCGTCACCGCGCAGGAGACAGTACGGGGCAGTTTGGACGAAGTGCGGCGCATCGCCCGAAGGCTGCGGCCGGGCGTGCTCGAGGACCTCGGCCTGCCCAGCGCCCTCAGGGCCCTCGTGACGGAATTCTCAGCGCCCGGCGTCACCACGAGCCACCGGGTGGACGGCTCCCTGACAGCGCTGGGAGCGGAGGCCGAGCTTGTGCTGTACCGCGTGGCCCAGGAGGCGATGACGAATGCGGCCCGCCACTCCGGAGCGAGCAGGATCGGTCTCGAACTGCGTACGGCAGGTGGGCGGGCCGTGGAACTGACGGTCAGCGACAACGGAACGGGCCTCCGCCATGCGGCGGAGGGGGCCGGACTGCAGGGCATGCGCGAACGCGCCCTTCTCCTCGGCGCGGCCCTCACCCTCACCTCCCGCGATTTCGGCGGCACCACCGTACGGCTGCGAGTTCCGCTGCTGACAGAGGGAGCCACATGAACACCCCTGCACGCATCCTGCTGGCCGACGACCACGCCCTCGTACGGCGGGGCGTACGCCTCGTCCTCGAGTCGGAGCCGGACCTGACCGTGGTCGGCGAGGCAGATGACGGCGCCCACGCGATCGAGCTGGCCCGAGATGTGGATGCCGATCTCGCCGTCCTCGACATCGCCATGCCACGCATGACGGGCCTGCAGGCAGCTCGTGCCCTGGCGAAGTCCCGGCCCGATCTCAGGATCCTGTTCCTGACCATGCACGACAGTGAGCAGTACTTCTTCGAAGCCCTCAGGGTGGGCGCCTGCGGATACGTCCTCAAGTCGGTGGCCGACCGCGACCTGGTGGACGCCTGTCGGGCGGCGATGCGAGATGAGCCGTTCCTCTACCCGGGCACGGAGACCGCGCTGATTCGCCACTACCTGGACCTCGTCCGCCGCGGGGAGGCGCTGCCCCGCAGGCCCATCACCGAGCGCGAGGAGGAGATCCTCAAACTTGTCGCCGAGGGGCGCTCGTCGAAGGAGATCGCCCAACTCCTGGTGATCAGCGTCAAGACCGTCGACCGGCACCGCGCCAACCTGCTCCAGAAGCTGGGCATGCGCGACCGCGTCGAGCTCACCCGTTACGCCATCAGGACCGGCCTCATCGAGCCATAGCCGGCGTCAGGTGCCGCCATCTCCCAGACCTCGCCGGCCAGGCCGCGACCCGCTACAGCTGGCTCGGCGCCGAACAACGCTCCACCGAGACCCTCACCGGCCTCACACTGATGGGTGTTCGCCTCTACAACCCGGTCACCGGACGCTTCCTGTCCACCGACCCCGTCTACGGCGGTGGGGCCAACGCCTACGCCCACCCTGCCGACCCGATCAACAACTTTGACCTCGACGGCCGGAAGGTCCAGGCCAAGTACAACAAGAACTCCAGCTTGGCGTGACCCATGCTGTTCCCGGCTGCGGGACGTACGCACCCCCGGTCGGGAACAGCTGTATGCGAAACCGAACCATCAGAGAATCTTCGCAGGCGATGCAAGTGAAGCGACCCAAGGATTGAGTTAGATGCCGGCACCCACGTACATCTACATATCGCCCTGGCTCCTGGCGGCAATTCTGTTTATTGCGGCGGAGGTCCGCGACCGCGTGTCCCGCCGGGGTCACCCGCAAGACCGCACCCACAAGCCGCTCGAGATCCGATGGATCTCGGCGAGCATTTTTGTAGGCGGGTCCTTGATCGGATCAATTCTCGGCGGCTTGACTGGTTCCGAATTCCGCACGACATGGGTTGCGCTCTACACGGTCGCTTCTCTCGTCGTGTTCATTGCGCTCACGAGGCTCCTCGGGCGATCCCCCGGGGTGACAGCCAGCGCGATGCTGTCTGTCTGCGCTGCTCTTGTGTCCTTCCTCCTCGTGAGCAGCGTCGCGTGAATACGGCACGCGAGCCGCAGCGTACGTCGCCACCCTGACGGCAACGCGCGCCGTCTCCGCAGCGGGGTCGGGGTCGGTGGCTGTGACGTCGAAGCCTCGGGCGAGATAGTGCGTCGCCCAGCTCGCACCCGATGGTGCCGGTGCCGACGATCGTCACGCGGTGGACGGGTTTGTGTGCGTTCATGGCCGGCCACTGCTCCTGGGAGTCGGACACGGGCGGTGGGGGAGGGACGCAGCCGGCGTGGCCGGCATCAGCGGCCGTGCCGGACGGGGGCGCGCTTCTCGGCGAACGCCCGCGCGCCTTCCCGCGCGTCCTCGCCGGCGGCCGGCGCGCTCGTGAGCTCGTCCTGGCGTCTGAACGCGTCGCTCTCGTTCAGGCTCTGGGTTTCGCGCCGGACCTCCTTGACGGCCGCCGGCGCGAGCGGTGCGTTCCGCGCGACGCACCCCGCCTGCTCGCGGGCTCCGTCCAGCGCGGCGCCGGGTGCGGTCAGCTCGTTGACGAGCCCGTACTCCTTGCAGCAGGGGCAACTCGCCCTTGGTGAACGCCTTCAGGTCCATGCCCGCGCTGAACACCCCGCCCGCGCCCGTGAGTACGCCGACCGACAGCTCCGGGTCCGCGTCGAGCAGATCCACGGCCGCCGCTTCGGGTGCCGTGCTCATCGTGGCTCCTGCGCTTCCGTCGTGCCGGGGATCGCTCCCTGGGTACGCAGCTCGGCGATCTCGGCGGGGCCGAATCCCAGTTCGGCAAGGATCTCGTCGTTGTGCTCGCCCAGGTCCGGTGCCCGCTTGGCCGGGACCTTCGCGACACCTCGCAGGTTGACCGGGCTGTTGACGGTGTACTCCAGCCCACTGACTCCCTCCAGCGGTACGACGATGTCGTTCGCCCGTAGCTGCGGATCCTGCGCGGTTTCCTCCGGCGTCTGGATGAGGCTGTACGTGATGCGTTCCCGGTCCAGGGCCTCCTTCCAGTGGGCGAAGGGCCGCGAGTGGAACTCGGAGTCGAGCAGCTCGGTCAGTACGGCGGAGTTCTTGACGAAGCCTTCGATGTCCGCGAAACGGGGGTCCTCGAGCAGCTCCGGGTGACCGATGGCCCGCGTCAGTCCCGGCCAGTGCGGGGGTGCGGCGACCAGCATGAACCATTCGTCGTCCGCGGTCCGGTAGGGGTTGACCAGCGGGTTCGCCGGCGCCTTCCGGTCGTGGAGACGGAACGGCGTGCCGCCTGCGAGCGCGCCGGCCACGAGCGTTCCCGTGGCCCAGACGCCCTCGGCAAGCAGCGACGTCCCGACATCGGCCCCCTCTCCCGTCCGCTCGCGGCGGTACAGGGCGGTCACGATCGCCGCGTAGATCCCGATCGCCGACATGTAGTCGCCGCTGCCCCAGACCGGCACCGTCGGCGGGGCTCCGGCATCGCGGGTCGAGGCCAGCAGCCCGCTGCGCGACCAGTAGGCGGTCACGTCGAAGCCCGGCTGCCCGGCGTCCGGGCCGGCATCCCCGAAGCCGGTGATGTCGGCGTACACGACTCGTGGGTTCCAGCCCGCGACCTCGTCGTAGCCGAGGTGCAGTTTCTCGCGCGTGCCGTGGGGGAAGTTGGTGATCACCACGTCCGTCCATTCGACGAGGCGCTTGAGGATCCTGGTGCCCCCCGGGGACTTCAGGTCGATCACCATGCCGCGCTTGTTGCGGTTGGCGAGATGCCAGCTGTAGTTGGCCTGAGCCCGGGGACTGGGCGGGAGGGAGCCCAGCCGTCGCTGGGGATCGCCCTGTCCCGGCGGCTCGACCTTGATCACATCCGCTCCGTAGTCGGAGAGCACGGTGGCCGCGGCCGGTCCCGCGATGAAGCTCGACACGTCGAGGACCTTCAGACCGGTGAAGACGGATTCGATGGTCATCGTCATCACCTCACGAAGGCGCTCAGGCCGCCGGTCACCGCGCGCCCGACGATGAGCGTCTGGATCTCTCGTGTCCCCTCGTAGGAGTAGAGGGCCTCGGCGTCGGCGACGAAGCGGCCGATCTTGTAGTCGAGGACGATGCCGTTGCCGGCCAGCAGTTCCCGCGCCCACCCCACGTTCTCGCGCATCCGCACGGTGCAGTAGGCCTTCGCCAGGGCGGACTGCTCGTCCCGGTAGACCCCGGCGTCCTGCAACTGGGCCAGGCGCGTCACCATCCCGCACGATGCCGTGGCATTGCCGAGCATCTTCACCAGCAGGTCCTGCACGAGCTGGAAGCCCCCGATCGGGCGGCCGAACTGCTCGCGCTCCTTCGCGTACTGCAGTGCGATCTCGTAGGCGCCGAACATCACTCCCACCGCCTGCCACGCCACCCCGCTGCGCGTCTGGCGCAGGATCTTGGCGGTGTCCTTGAACGAGTTCGCGTTCTGTAGCCGGTTGGCCTCCGGAACACGGCAGCCGTCCAGCACGATGTCGGCGTTCTGCACGATCCGCAGCGCCATCTTGTTCTCGATCTTCGTCGCGGTGAACCCGGGGGTGTCCTTCTCCACGACGAAGCCGAGCACCTGACGGGTCTCGACATCGCGGGCCCAGACGACGACCAGGTCGGCGAACGTCGCGTTGCCGATCCACCGCTTGGCTCCGTCGAGGATCCATTCGTCGCCGTCGCGGCGCGCGGTCGTTCGTAGGCCGCCTGCCACGTCGGAGCCGCCGTGCGGCTCGGTCAATGCGAAGGCGCCGATCTTCTCGAAACGGCTCATCTCCGGGAGCCACCGCCGCTTCTGTTCGTCGGAGCCGCAGGTGAGGATGGAGCCGATGGCCAGACCCGTGTGCACACCGAAGAACGTTGCCAAGGACGCGTCGGCGTGCCCGAACTCCAGCGCGATGAAGCCCGCGAAGAGGTTGCTCGGCCTGGACTCCGGGGAACTGGGGTCGGCCCAGTCCACCAGACCGAGCCTCCCGAAGCCCTCGACCAACTGGAAGGGGAATTCGGCCCGGGCCCAGTAGTCGTCGACGATCGGGCCGGCCTGCGTGCGGAGAAACTCGCGGACCGACTCGATCTTCTCCCGATCGCTGTCCGACAGCAGTTCCGCGTGCGAGTAGAAGTCGGCGGGCAGCAGCCCTGTGTCCAGATAGGGACCGGACGGTGTCGGCAAGGTCGTTGCGCTGCTCATTGCAATCTCCCTTCGAGCGCTGTGGGGCATGGCTCGGAGTTCCGAGCCGTCAGCGTCTTCCGGGACCGGCGTCTCGGTCGTCCGGCGCGATTAAATGCGGAACCAGGGCCGGCCCACCGGACCCGCGCCGCTCCGGGGTGCCGTTGTCACCGCGGACCACCCCAGTGGCCCGTTGCCGACCGGTGCGGGAGAGGTGTGGCAGGACTTCGAGGACCGCGTGCCTGCCCGGTGAGCGGCTACCCGAGCCGGTGCGTCGTTGGCGGGTCGAGTGCGCAGGTGTCCGCGACCGCGGTCCAAGGCGCCTGATCGACGACCAGTTGGCGCAACACGCGCAGTTCATGGGGGTATTCCAGCCGAGCACACCGACCACCACTTCTTGGTGGCCGTGAGCGGTGGCAAAGCGGCCGTCCGACGGATTGCCGGAGATGACTCGCAGGGACGCGTCGGGCGGGAAGATGCCGTACGCCTGGATTCTGGTGTCCTACTGGTGGGTCCAGAAGCAGGGCACGGGCGCGAACGGGGTGGCGTCGCCGAACAGGTTTCCAGCTGCGGCGATGGCCCGTTCGGTGGCGTTCATCCGGTGCCCCACCTGCACGCGGGTGCCGAAGCGGGGGTTCTGCCAGGAGGCGACGTCGCCGACGGCGCAGAGGCCGGCTGCGGCCTGGCACAGCACGTCGCACCCCCACCCCGTTCACAGGGTCAGGCCCGAACCGGTCGGCCAGTCGTTCGCGGGAGTGGCGCCGACGGCCACGACGACGTCGATCGCCGCGGCCACCGCCACGACCCGGACGGCGCGCGACTGATGGCGCGTCGTGGCATGTCAGCCGCGCGGTCATCCCGATGCCGGCCAAGCCCACCTGCCAGGGTCTTCCTCCGCAAGGAACCGACGACCGCGCATCCCGCTGCAGCATCGAAGGGGAGGGCCGGACAGTCCGGCCCTCCCCTCCCCGTGTGTACCGGGAGTTACTCGGTGACCTCGTGGTCGTGACCCTCGTGCAGGCCACCGCCGCTGCCCGCCGAACCCTTGGTGTTCTGCGGCGCCACCGGCTTGCTCAGAAGACTGGTGTCCCAGGCGTACTGGCCCACCGCGTTGGCGACGACGTCGACGTTGACGTCGAACGCCTTCATGTTGATGTTCTTCACGGTGTCGCAAGCGGCGTGGTAGCAGGCGTCGTACGCGACACCGGCCTTACCGCCGTACACCTTTGCCTGCTCGGCCGTCTTGATGCCCTCGGCGCCGGTGAAGGTGCCTCCCGAGGGGATGCCCACCTCGATGAACGGCCCGTAGTCCGACCGGCCGGTGAAGTCGGTGCCCTCGTGCGGGGTGCCCCGGCTGTCCAGGTAGTCGGTGATCTGCCTCTCCAGCTGCGCCGAGCCCTCCGGGCCGGGGCCGGCACCGACCTGGTCGGAGTCGTCGCCGTCGTAGACGAACTGGGCGTAGTTCGGCGAGGCGATCATGTCGAAGTTCAGGTACAGCTTGACCTTCGCACGGTCCGCCGCCGAGAGGCTGTTGACGTATGCCTCCGAGCCCAGCAGGCCGAACTCCTCAGCCGACCACCAGGCGAAGCGCACCTTGTTCTTGACGTTCTGGTGGGCAAGGTTCAGGGCCACGTCGAGAATGCCGGCGGAGCCGGAGCCGTTGTCATTGATGCCCGGGCCGTCCGCCACCGAGTCCAGGTGGGCGCCGAACATCACCACGTTGTCGGCGTTGCCGCCCTTGGTCTCGGCGATCACGTTGTAGGTGTGCCGGGTCTCCGCGAAGGTGCGGATCTCCAGGTTGACGGTCACTGCGCCGGCGGCGGCCTTGGCCGCGAGCGCCTCGCCGTCCGCCTGCGTGACGCCACCGGCCGGGATCTTGGCGACGGACGGGTCTCCCAGCGTGCCGTTGAGCGCGCCCTCGGTGTTGTTGTAGATGATCGCGCCGACCGCGCCCGCACCGGCGGCGGTCTCCTGCTTCTGCGCAAAGGTGCAGCCGCCGCGCTTGATCAGCGCGATCTTGCCGGTGAACGTCCCGGGGGCGTAGTCCTCCGGCTCACAGCCGGTGGCGGCGTTGACCGGCACCACCGCGACGGGGGCGGTGATGCCGCCGACCGGGCTGCTGGCGGAGTACGTCATGGCGATCACCGGGACGTCCTGCTGCTGCGGCGACACCACCCGCAGGCTCTGCGCCAGCGTCTCGGTGAACGGGTAGTCGAACTCGTTCCGGGTCACCGAGTACCCGGCCTTCCTCAACAGGCCTTCGACGTACTCGGCCGACTTCCGGTGCCCCTCTGACCCGGCCACCCGGGTGTTCCCGTTCTTGTCAGCGATCCGCTGGAACTGCTTCAGATGCTCGTAGGCATCCTCGGCGTTGCTCTTCTTGACGAGCTTCTTTGCGAGCTTGGCGGCCTCCTTGGCAGGGTCGCTGTGGGCGGAGGCGGTGCCCGATCCGATCAGCAGCAGCGGCGCTATGAGCCCTGCGACGGATGCGGCGGCTACCGTGGTACGGCGGTTCCGAGCGTTCAAAGCGCTTCCTTCCGGCGGTCCATGAGACATAGGCCTAATGGCCGAAAACTGGCCGAACGACGTACGGCGGTACTCCGGGGCAGGCAGGGACGGCCGGATCGCTCCGCCCCCTACCACCGGCAAGGAGAAAGGTATCTGCTTAGTAAACGCTTGGTAATGGGTTGACGGGAATCTTCCGCGTCGGCGCCACCCGTGCGCGGGTGCCGAGCCACCGATTAGACGCTGAACCAAACGAAGTTGACTGGAAGTCACCGGTGCTGACGAGTGCCGTGACCGGCAGTGTTTGCCCCATGAGGAGCGTCGTCCAGGGCGTGTCGAAGGTGGATGTCGACTGCTGTCCGGAGCGACTGGGTGTCGCGGCTCCCGACGCACCGTCAGTGGCGGGCTGCGGGCGCTGCACGCCGCGCATGTGGCCCGGGTGCAGGACGTCGCCGCGTCTTGGTCGGACAAGAGTCGCTGTTCGCCGGGTGGCGTGAGGAGTTGGTGACCCGCCGCAAGTTCGGCCCGGCCGCCCTCAACCACGCGGGCGCCCGGCTGGCGGCCGACGTGGCACCACCGTTCAGCACAAGGCACGCGAGCTGGGAACAGCAGCTCTACCAACCGGAGCGCCTCTCGCATTGCACCGGCCGCTGCGGAACGGGCAGGCCAAGCGTTGTTAATCCGGGTGCGCTCAAACGGGCGATGCTGGGACACTCCCAGCATGCCGAATGTTGAAGCCTCGCCCGCAGTGTCCATCGAGTACGAGACTTTCGGTGATCCCTCTGATCCGGCCGTTCTGCTCGTGATGGGCTTCGGTGCCCAGATGATCGCCTGGCACAAGAACTTCTGTCGCGCACTCGCAGAACGTGGACGCTACGTGATCCGGTACGACAACCGCGACTGCGGGCTGTCCACCAAGTTCGACGAGCACCCCGTCGACATGGGCCGGTTCATCAACGCTGTGAGCTCGGGACATATCTCGTCCGCCCTCGCGATGGTGCCCTACACACTGCAGGACATGGCCGACGACGGCCTCGGGTTGCTCACCGCGCTCGGAATTGAACGAGCTCACGTGGTCGGATCCTCGATGGGCGGCATGATCGCCCAGACGATGGCTATCAGCCAGCCGGCGCGAGTGCTGACCCTGACGTCGATGATGTCCTCGACCGGCGAGCCCGACTACGGCCAGCCGAGCGCCGAGGCCCAAGCAGTGCTCTTCAGCCCGAAGCCGCCGGATCGCGAGGGGTACATCGCAGCGGCGGAAAGCGAACTGGTGTGGTCTTCCAAGCGTTATGGCAACCCCGCACTCCTTCGTGAGCTGGCTGCCGAAAGTTACGACCGCGCTTACTACCCAGCCGGAGTCGGGCGGCAACTCGGAGCAATGATTCTCGGTGGCTCACGCGCTGACGCACTCCGCAGGCTTCGAGTACCGACCTTGGTGATTCACGGTCTGGACGACACGCTGATCGACCCCAGTGGCGGGAAGCGCACCGCCGACCTGGTGCCCGGAGCGAGGCTCTTGCTGCTTCCAGGAATGGGACACGACCGCCCCCGCGAACTCTGGTGCGAGATCATCGACGCCTTGGACACGCACACCCGCTGAGCGCTCCCTCTCGTAGGCCGAGGCTAGCGCCCTGTAGGAAGACCGGCCGGTGCTCGTCCGGGCAGTTCATGTCGAACCGGCCGGGCCGCACCCGGCTTGTCGCAGTGGTGTAGTTGGACAACTGCTGTGGTTGGCACAGCCGTTGGGTACGGAGGGGAGGGGTGGTCACCACGTGGTGGCGACGGCCCGCAGAACAGTCCAGGTGTCGTCATGTCGCGCGAAGTCCACGATCAGACGCAGCCGCCACTCGGCGCGTGTGCCGTAGACCGTCGCGTCGGTCAGCGTGCGCCCGGCCAGCCGGACCGTGCCGGCGCCGCCGGTGTCCACATCGAGTCCCTTCTCCTCGATGCTGTGGTAGCCGAATTGCCCGGCGCGAATCTGGGAAAGCCACTCGGCCTTGGGCTGCACGTAGCCGGTCATATGCGTCACAGTGAATTCGTCGTCGAGCAGGGCGTCGAGGGCTGCAGTGTCGCCGTCGGTCATCCCCTGGAGGTAGGTGCGGTACGCCGAGACCACCCCGGCGTGATCGGCGGTTGCGGCCGGTTCAGTGTTCGGTTTGCGGTCGGTCACGGGCGTACCAGCACCTTCAGGGCGTCGCGGTCGTTCATCGCCTGGTAGCCGTCGGCGATGTCCTCCAGGCTGACGGTGCGGTCGAAGACGGTCCTCGCCGACGTGCATCTTCACCAGGGCGCCGTCGGCCTGCGGAACGCGGGCGGCCTGGCCCTGTCCGCCGTCGACCCGGTTCACACCCCACTGGCCGCCGTGCGGACAGGAGGTCTGCAGGCCCTCGCGGCAGTACAGGCAGGTGTTGTCGGCCCAGACGAAAGGGACCACGACGACGTCGCCGGGCTTGAGAGTGCGTACCTCGGAACCGACTTCCTCGACGACGCCGAGGAACTCGTGGCCCATGTGGCGGGGATTGTCCGTGCGTGCCAGGGACTTGTAGGGCCACAGGTCGCTGCCGCAGACGCAGCACAGCACGATTCGCACGACTGCGTCGGTCGGCTGCTGGATCTTGGGGTCGGCGACGTCCTCGACGCGTACGTCCTGGGCCGCGTGCATCAGGGTGGCTCGCATGAGCGGATCTCCTTGGCAGGGAATGTGGGGGAGGGAGCTGGTGTCAGCGAGGTTCGAGGCGGAGGGTGGACTCGCGGGCGCGGTCGGTCAGCACGTGCTCGACGATGCTCGTGTACCGGCCGTACTTCTCCCGGTAGGCGGCGTCCACGGCCGCGTGCTCTGCAGGATCGGCCTCGCGGAAGGTGACGTTCCGCTGTGCGCCGCCGGCGTCGATGCGGCCCTGGTGGCGGGACTGGGTGCCCCGGTACCAGGGGCCGGCGGTGCCCTTGACCGAGCGGACGTAGAGGTGGTCGCCGGCGCGGACGACCCACATGGTCACGGGGTCGCGCAGGGTGCCGTCGGCCCGCTCGGACTCCAGGTCCAGCTCTTCCGCCGCGCCGATCTTCGCCAGGTCCGCGTCGTTCCAGTGCGTCATGGTCGTTCCTCCAGTTGGTCACGGGCCTCGGGGTGGGTGTCCGAGGACGGTGCGGGGTCGGCGTCCGCGTTCGCCGTATCTGCCGGGCGTTCAAGGGAAGGTCTGCCTTGGGGCAGACCACCCCCAGGACGGTGGCTCAAGCCTTCAGTTGGGCGAAGGTCGCTCCGTCGATGACGAAGCGGTAGCGAACGTCGGAGGCGAGGATTCGCTCGTAGGCGGTGTTGATGTCCTGGGCGCCGATCAGTTCGATGTCGGCGCTCACGCCGTGCTCGGCGGCGAAGTCGAGCATCTCCTGCGTCTCGGCGATGCCGCCGAACAGGGAGCCCGCGTAGGCGCGGCCGTTCTGCAACAGGGGGAAGACATCCAGCGGCATCGGCTGTGCGGTCACGCCGACGCTGACCATGGTGCCGTGCAGGCGCAGCATCTCCAGGTAGTCCTTGAGCGCCACCGGTGCGCTGACGGTGTTGAGGATGATGTCGAAGGTGTTGGCCAAGTCGGTGAAGGCGGACCCGTCGCCGGTGACGGCGTAGTGGTCGGCGCCGAGGGCTGCGGCGGCGTTGCGCTTGCGGTCGGACTGCGAGAGGACGGTGACTTCGGCGCCCATGGCCTTGGCCATCTTGACCCCTAGGTGGCCGAGACCACCTAGGCCGACGACAGCGACCTTGGTGCCCGGCGCGGCGCCGTAACGCTTGAGCGGCGCGTAGACGGTGATGCCCGCGCACAGCAGCGGCGCCGCGGCGGCCGGGTCGAGGCTGTCGGGAACGCGGACGACGAAGTCCTCGGGTGCGACGATCACCTCCGAGTAGCCGCCCTGAGTGTGGGCGCCGGGCTCGGCCGGGTCGGGGCTGCCGAAGACCAGGGTGTGGCCGTTGAGGCAGTACTGCTCCTGCCCGGCCCGGCAGTTCTCGCACTCGCGGCAGGAGTTGACCATGCAGCCGATGCCGACGAGGTCTCCGACCTGGTGGCGGGTGACCTCGGATCCGGTCTCGGTGACCCGTCCGACGATCTCGTGGCCGGGAACGAGCGGGCTGGTCGGCAGCGGGCCGAACTCGCCGTCGACGAAGTTCATGTCGGAGTGGCAGATGCCGCAGTACAAAATGTCGAGCTTGACGTCGTGGGGGCCGACGTCGCGGCGCTCGATGGTGAGGGGAACGAGCGGCTGACGTACGTCGTGGGCGCCGAACGCCTTGACGGTGGTGGACACGTTGAATCCTTCGAGCGGAGTTGTGCTGAGGGGGGGCGGGTCAGGCTTCGGGGATGGCGCGGCCGTAGGCGGCGAGGGTGACGTTCTCGGGTTCGGGGCCGCCGCGCCGACCGGTCTCCAACGCGTCCAGGGCGGTGAGCTCGTCTGCGGTGAGCTCGAAGTCGAAGACGTCGATGTTCTCGGCGATGCGGGTGCGCTTGGTGGACTTGGGGATGACCGAGCGGCCTTGCTGGAGCCCCCAGCGCAGCAGCACCTGGGCGGGGCTCTTGCCGTGCGCCTCGGCGATGCGGGTGACAGCCAGGTCTTCGAGGACGCTCTTGCGGTCCTCGCTGTAGCCCGGGTAGAAGGTGATCCCGCCGATCGGGGACCACGCCTGGTTGAGGATGTTGTGCTGGTCGTCGAAGTCGAGCACGGCGCGCTGCTGGAAGTAGGGGTGGATCTCCAGCTGGTTGACCGCCGGGACGACGGAGGTGGTGTCGAGCAGCGTGGTCAGGTGGTCGACCATGAAGTTGCTGACGCCGATGGCTCGCACTTTGCCGTCGGCCAGGAGCTTTTCCAAAGCGCGGTAGGCGGCGAGGGTCTTGTCGAAGTCGGACGGCAGGGCCTGGTGCAGGATCAGCAGGTCGATACGGTCGACGCCGAGCTTTGTGGCGCTCTTCTCGAAGCCGCGCAGGGTCTCGTCGTACCCGTAGTCGCTGATCCAGATCTTCGTCTCGATGAAGATCTCATCGCGTGGCACTCCGGAGTCGCGGATGGCCTGGCCGACCTCGCGTTCGTTGCCGTAGGCGGCGGCCGTGTCGATGTGCCGGTAGCCGAGGTCGAGCGCGGCCTTGACAGCGGCCTGGGTCTCGTCGGGCGGGGTCTGGAAGACGCCGAGTCCTAGGGCGGGCATCTCGACGCCGTTGTTGAGGGTGAGGGTCTGCATCACAGGGACCTTTCGTTGCGAGTAGCCCGTGCGGGCACGATGAGGGCGAGGGCGGTCACGACCGCCAGCGCGAGCAGGACGGCGGAGCCGGTCAGGGCCGTTCCCGAGCGGGCCGCGATGTCTGAGGTCGCGTGCCCGGTGGAGACAGAGGCGGCGACGGCGGTCAGGATGCTCAGACTCAGTGCGCTGCCGATCTGGTGCACGGTGTTGACCAGGCCCGAGCCGGCCCCCGCGTCCGCGGGGGCGACGCCGTCGACGCCGCTGGAGGTCAGCGGGGCCAGCGTCAGGCCCTGGCCGGCGCCGATGAGCACCATGGGCAGGGCCACGCCCGTCAGGTAAGGGGTGTGCAGGTTGAGGCGGCTGAGCCACGCCATGCCCACCGTGGTCAGGACAACCCCGGTCAGGAGCACGTGCGGCCTGGCGGCCCGTTCCAGCAGCCGCGGGACCTGGACAGCGAGAACGAAGTTGACCAGCGTCATCGGCAGGAACGCGAGGCCGGCCTGCAGCGGTGTCCAGTGGTAGACGCTCTGCACGAACTGCGCGGTGAAGAAGAAGAAGCCCATCATCGCGCCCATGTAGAGCATCCGGGTGAGGTAGGCGCCGCTGCGTTCCCGGCTGGCGAACAGCCGCGGCGGCACGATCGGCTGCGCGGCCCGCCGCTCCACCCGGACGAACAGCCCGAGCATCACCACGCCGGCCACCAGCGGCACCAGGGTCAGGGGGGCGGTCCAGCCGAAGTCGGCGGCGTCCACGATGCCGAGAACCAGCGCGGTTGAACCCAGTGTCGCCAGCACTGCCCCGGCGATGTCGAAGCGGCCTTGCCGGCGTTGGGTCTCGGGCAGGAACCGCAGGGCCAGCACCATCATCACGACGCCGATCGGGACGTTGAGGAAGAACCCGGCCCGCCACGACACCAGATTTGCGACGAGACCTCCGACGACCAGGCCCAAAGCGGCGCCGAGACCGGCGACGGCGCTGTAGGCGGCCATCGCCCGGTTACGGGCCCGGCCCTCAGCGAAACTGCGCGTCAGAAGGGACAGCGCGGACGGCGCCAGCACCGCGGCCCCGATGCCCTGGAGCGCGCGGGCGCCGATCAGCCACCACGGGGTCTGCGCGGCGCCCACCAGCAGCGAGGTCAGCGAGAAGACGACCAGGGAGAACAGGAACACCCTGCGGTGTCCGAACAGGTCACCGGCCCGGGCCCCCAGGAGCAGCAGCCCGCCGAAGACCAGGACGTAGGCATTGGTGATCCAGGACAGGCCGGTCTCGGAGAACCCCATGTCGGAGCGGATCTGCGGCAGCCCGGTGAAGACGATCGAATTGTCGAGGATGACCATGAAATAGCTGACGCAGATGATCGCAAGAATCAGCGTCGCGTGGACCGGAGTCCCGTTGCGTCGCGCCGCCGCAGGTGCCGCCGCGCGCTGTGCGGTGGTGGTCATCGCGTCACCGGCCCCGTCGTCAGCGTCCCGCCGTCGGTTTCGGTGATCCCCCATACGGCGGACGATGTGCCGCCGAGGCGCGCGGAGGCGTCCACCGCGCTGATCACAGGCTGCCTGTTCACAGCCGCACCAGCACCTTGAGGGCCTTGCGCTTCCTTGAGGTACGGGTTGGCGCCATGCCCGACGCGGACGTCGTCGGCTTTGTACATGAGTGCTGCGCGCACGCTGTTCCTTCAGGTCGGTTTCATCGGGCCCATCGAGGACTCGCAGTCCTTGGCCTTCTCCAGGGAACCGCGGGTGGACGCACAGGTGGGAGTCACTCCTTTTCCAGGTAATGGCAGTACCTCGCAGGCGCTCGCCGACGCACCTACCGTGGGGGTGCAGGCCAGATCCACACCGCCCGAGCAAGAGGAGGCCCCGTGCCCTTCGCCGCCCGCGCCGAAGCCTTCACCCACCCCACGTTCGACGCCGACCGGTCCGAGGACACGCCCGCCGACGCGTCGCCCATAAAGCTCCCGAGGTCTGACCATGACTGAGAGTGACAAGAAGAAGAATCTGGCCGCCGAGGTCCGCGAGTTCCTGAGGACCCGGCGCGCTCGGATCACTCCAGAGCAGGCCGGGCTGCCGGTCTTCGGCGGGAAGCGCCGTGTCGCGGGCCTGCGCCGTGAAGAGGTCGCTCTGCTGGCGGGCATGAGCGTGGACTACTACGTCCGGCTGGAGCGCGGAAACCTCGGCGGAGCCTCCGACTCGGTCCTCGAAGCTCTCGCGCACGCTCTGCAACTCGACGAGGCCGAGCGCACCCACCTCTACGACCTGGCCCGCGCGGCCACTCCCTCAGGCCGACGGCCCACGATGACCGCTTCCCGGGTGCGGCCGACGATCCTGCGGCTGCTCGACTCCATGACCGACGTACCGGCATACGTCCGCAACGCACGGTTCGACATCCTGGCCACCAACGGACTGGGCCGCGCGCTGTACGCACCCGTCTTCGACTCGCCGTTGTTCGCTCAGCGCGGGCCGGTCAACAGTGCTCGTTTCATGTTCCTGGACCCCGCGAGCAGGGAATTTTGGGTCGACTGGGACAAGGGCGCCGACGACGCAGTGGCTTTCCTGCGGACCGAGACGGGCCGGGCACCGCACGACAAGGCGCTGACCGATCTGATCGGAGAGCTGACGACGAGGAGTGCTGACTTCGCCCGCCGGTGGGCGCGCCACGATGTGAAGTTCCACCGTTCGGGCGTCAAGAACCTGCACCATCCGCTGGTCGGCGATCTCGCCCTGCCCTACGAGGCGATGGACCTGCCGTCGGACCCCGGCCTCCGGCTCAACTTCTATACCCCTGAACCGGACTCGCGAGAGCGGGAGGCACTCGGTCTCCTCGCCAGTTGGGCGAGCACCGGAACGGCCGTCTCCTCCGGGAGCGACCGGCCAGGGAACGACTGACTGGACGGACACCAACAAGGAGAAATGCTTCATGCAGTACCGACCGCTCGGCCGCACAGGCGTCCAAGTCAGCCCCCTCTGCCTGGGCGCGATGATGTTCGGCCCCTGGGGCAACGAGGACGAAGCAGACTCGGTGCGGATCATCCACCGCGCCCTCGACGCGGGCATCAACTTCGTCGACACCGCTGACGTGTACTCCGCCGGCGTCTCCGAAGAGATCGTCGGCAAGGCGCTCAAGGACCGCCGCGACGATGTCTTCCTGGCGACCAAGTTCTTCATGCCGATGGACCAGGACGACCCCAACCAGCGAGGCGGCTCGCGGCGCTGGATCATCCGTGAGGTCGAGAACTCCCTGCGGCGCCTGGGCACCGACCACATCGACCTCTACCAGGTACACCGCCCAAGCCCGGACACGGACGTGACCGAGACCCTCGGCGCCCTCACCGACCTCGTGCGCCAGGGCAAGGTCCGCTACATCGGCTCCTCGTCCTACTCCGGCTCCCAGATCGTCGAGGCACAGTGGACCTCGCGGGAGCGGCACCTGGAGCGGTTCGTGACCGAGCAGCCGCCGTACTCGATCCTGGTCCGGGGCATCGAGGAGGACGTGCTCCCCACCGTGCGCCGTCACGGCATGGGCACGCTCACCTACAGTCCGCTCTCCGGCGGCTGGCTCTCGGGCCGCTACCGCAAGAACGCCTCCGAGGGCCCCGCTTCCGCGGCGCGCCCCCAGGCCCGCTTCGACATGAGCACCCCCGCCAACCAGCGCAAGCTCGACGCCGTCGAACAGCTCGCCGTCCTGGCGGAGAAGGCCGGCCTCACCCTGATCGAGCTGGCCGTCGCCTTCGTCATCGACCACCCGGGCGTCACCTCGGCGATCATCGGCCCGCGCACCATGGAGCAGCTGGAGGCGTTCCTGCCCGCCGCCGACATCACGCTGTCTCCCGACGTGCTCGACGCCATCGACGAGATCGTCGCCCCCGGGGTCACGGTCAACCCGGTCGACAACAGCTACGGCGACTTCGAGCTGCGGGCTGACCAGCGGCGACGCTGACACGATCAGGCACGGAGGCCCGGGGCCGGATCGCTTCCGGGATGGCCTCTGCCTCCTTGCCCCTCTGGCTCCCTGGAAGAGGCGACGCCACCTTCCGGGACTGCGGGTCCGCCGCGGGGAGAGCCGCGGGGGAGAAGGGTCAGTTCTCTCGCGGTCGTCCGGCGAGGGCTTCCTGTGTCGCGGCCCAGGAGGCGAGCAGGCGCAGGCCCTCTTCGGAGGGTGAGCCGGGTGCGGCGGTGTAGATGGTGACGGTGAGGCCGGGTTCGGCCGCCATCTCGAGGCCCTCGTAGGCGAGGGTGATATCTCCGACGGCCTCGTGGTGGAAGTTCTTGGTGCCGGTGCCGTGGTGGCGGACGTTGTGGGCGCCCCAGCGGGTGCGGAAGTCGTCGCTGCGGGTGGAGAGTTCACCGACGAGGTCGTGCAGCTCCTTGTCGTGGGGGTTGCGGCCGGCCTCGGTGCGCAGGATCGCGACGGTGACGTCGGCGGCCGGGCCCCAGTCGGGGTAGAAGCGGCGGGACGCGGGGTCCAGGAAGGTGAAGCGGGCGAGGTTCGCCTGGTTGTGGGGGTTCGCGTAGACATCGCTGTAGAAGGCGCGGGCGAGCGCGTTGGTGCCGAGGATGTCCATACGGCCGTTGCGGACGAAGGCGGGGCCTGCGGTGATCGCGTCGAGCGTCCACTGCAGGCTCCGGTGCGGGGTCCACTGCCGGGCGGGGCGTCGGCGTCGGGGGCGGGTGAGGGTGTCGGAGCCGTCGGCGGCCTGGGCCAGATGGCGGAGGTGGGCACGTTCGGCGTCATCGAGCTGGAGGGCGCGGGCGACGGACTCGAGGACGGCGGGGGAGGCACCGGCGAGGTTGCCGCGTTCGAGCTTGGCGTAGTACTCCACGCTCATGTCGGCGAGGGCCGCGACCTCGCTGCGGCGCAGCCCGGGGACGCGGCGCCGGGTCCCGGAGGGCAGTCCGGCCTGCTCGGGGGTGATCTTGGCTCGCCGCGAGGTGAGGAACTCGCGGACCTCCTGTTGGTTGTCCACCCTTCGACCGTACGTGCTGCGGGCCGCATGAGGGATGTACTGCCGGTACACCCATCGACGGTGACTGGCCGGCCGCCACCGAGGGCGGTTCCCTGGAGGACGTGGCGCTGTCCCCGGCCGTCCGTCGGCGGGGACGGGGCCGCCCGACCTCGGCGCGCGGTCGCCTCGCGACCCGGGGACGGTCGTACGCGGACCGCTTGCAGCGGTCCGACTTCACGTGAGCAAAGGAACCCTCATGCGCGGCACAGTGATCCACGCCCCCGGTGACGTCCGCTTCGAGACGCTGGACGACCCGAAGATCCTCCACCCCACAGACGCGGTCATCCGCACGGCCGTCACCTGTGTGTGCGGCTCCGACCTGTGGCCCTGGCGCGGCCTGGAGCCGATCGGCGACGCCCATCCGATGGGGCACGAGTACGTCGGATTCGTCGAGGAGGTCGGCTCCGAGGTCAGCGCCGTGAAGCCGGGCCAGTTCGTCGTCGGCTCGTTCGCGACCTCGGACAACACCTGCGCCAACTGCCGTAACGGCTTCCCGTCGAACTGCCTGCACCGCGAGTTCATGAGCACCTGCCAGGCCGACTACGTCCGTATCCCCAACGCCCAGGGCACCCTGGTCGCCACGGACGAGGTGCCGGGCGAGGAGCTGTGGCCCGGTCTGCTGGCCGTCTCCGACGTCATGGGCACCGGCTGGTGGGCCGCCGACGCCGCCGAGGTGAAGCCTGGATCCACCGTCGTGGTCGTGGGCGACGGGGCGGTCGGCCTGTGCGCGGTAATCGCCGCCAAGGAGATGGGCGCCGAGCGGATCATCGCCATGAGCCGCCATGAGTCCCGGCAGAAGCTGGCCCGAGAGTTCGGCGCCACCGACATCGTCACCGAGCGCGGCGACGAGGGCATCGCCCGGATCAAGGACCTCACCGACGGCATCGGCGCCGACAGCGTGCTGGAGTGCGTGGGCACCGCGCAGGCCATGCAGCAGGCGCTGCACTCCGCCCGCCCCGGCGGCAACGTCGGCTTCGTCGGCGTCCCGCACGACGTCGCCATCGACGGGCAGGAGCTGTTCTTCTCCCACGTCGGCCTGCGCGGCGGCCCCGCCCCCGTGCGCCGCTACCTGCCCGACCTCATCGAACGCGTCGTGACCGGCCGGATCGAGCCGGGCAAGGTCTTCGACCTCACCCTGCCCCTCGACCAGGTCTCCGAGGGCTACAAGGCCATGGACGAGCGCCGAGCCATCAAGGCACTCCTCAAGCCCTGACCCCGCAACATTCCGCTTCCGGGGCTGAACGCCCCCTCGCCCCGCTCCAGGAGACCTCCAGCATGACCACGTTCGCTCTCGTCGGTGCCGGTCCCGGCCTGGGGCTGGCCACCGCCCGCCGCTTCGGCACCGCCGGCCACGGCGTCGCCCTGATCGCCCGCAGCGCCGAACACCTCCAGCACCTGACGGACGATCTCCGCCGCGACGGCATCGAAGCCCGCGGATTCTCCGCGGACGTCCTGGACCCGGTCGCGCTCACCTGCGCCCTCCAGGACGCGGCCGAGGAACTCGGGCCGATCGAGATCCTGCAGTACAGCCCGGTGCCGCGCGCCGACTTCATGAAGCCGGTCCTCGACACCACCGCCGCCGATCTGGAGGACCCGCTCGCCTTCTCTCTCAAGGGCCCGGTGACCTGCGTGAACGCGGTCCTGCCCGGTATGCGGGCCCTGGGGCACGGCACCCTTGTCTTCGTCAACGGAGGCAGCGCGGTCCGTCCGCACCCCGAACGGGCCGGCACCTCGGTCGCCTTCGCCGCCGAGAGCGCCTATGTCCGCATGCTCCACGACGCGCTCGCCGCCGAGAACATCCACGCCACCCAGCTGATCATCCCCGGCGCGATCCGGCCCGATTCCGAGCACAGCAGCCCTCAAGCGCTGGCCGAGCGCCTGTACGCCCTGCACGCCGAGCGCGACGGCTTCCGCCACTACGCCGAGCCGATGCCCGAGTGACGAACAGGCTGTGGACAAGTCTCCGGCGCCTTCTCCGGGCAGTGTCACTTCGGCTGTTCGGGCCGCTCCGACCGGTCCTGTCGGCGATCGCGGCGGCCGTCGGACTGCTGGCTCTGACCGCCTGCTCCGGCAGCGAGCAGCCCGCCGACCAGTCCGCCCCGGCGACCGCCTCAGGGCGCCCCCGGACGGCCGGCACCCACCCCACCCCACCGTCCGACAGGAGCAGCGCCGTGCGCATCCAGCTCATCCTCGACGGACATCCCGTCCGAGCCACCCTGAACGACAGCCCCGCTGCCAGGGATTTTGCCGCGCTGCTCCCGCTCTCGCTCGGCCTGGAGGACTTCCACCGGACCGAGCGGGTCGCCGACCTCCCACGGAAACTGGACACATCCGGCGCCCCGGACGCGCCCACCCCTCAAGCAGGGGACCTGGCCCACTACGCACCCTGGCGCAACCTGGCCCTCTTCTACCGCGACGGCGAGAGGTCCCCGGGCCTCGTCATCCTCGGGCGCCTCGACGACAGCCAGAACATCGACCGGCTGGCCACCGCCGACCGCGTCACCATCGAACCCCTGACCTGACTCGGCCCGCACACCACTCGGCATACCGCCGCCCCACGCACCGCACGGAAAGAGCGAAGCCCGTTGAACCCCACGTACGACTTCACCGGCCAGGTCGCCTTCGTCACCGGAGCCTCATCCGGCATGGGCCTGGCCGCGGCACGCGCCTTCGCCGAAGCGGGCGCCGCCGTCGGCCTCGCCGACATCGACGAAGCCGCCCTCGATACGGCGGCACGGCAGCTCACCGACGAGGGCCACAGGGCGCTTGCCCTCACCTGCGACGTCACCGACGAGTCCCAGGTCGCCGCCGCCGTCGACCGCACGGTGGAGACCTTCGGACGCCTGGACATGGCCTACAACAACGCCGGCATCCAGATCCCGCCGGCCGACGCCGCCGAGGAGGCGGGCGAGATCTTCGACCGCGTCCATGCCATCAACCTGCGCGGCATCTGGGCGAGCATGAAGCACGAGCTGCGTCACATGCGCACCCAGGGCAGCGGAGCGATCGTCAACTGCTCCTCCCTGGGCGGCCTGGTCGGCATCCCCGGCCGCGCCTCGTACCACGCCAGCAAGCACGGCGTCATCGGTCTGACCGGCAGCGCCGCCCTGGAATACGCCCCGCGCGGCATCCGCATCAACGCGATCTGCCCCGGCACCATCGACACCCCCATGGTGAGCGACATGATCGCCAAGGGAGAACTCGACCGCGCCGAGGCCGAAGCGAACCAGCCGATCAACCGTCTCGGCACCGCCGACGAGATCGCGCAAGCCGTCCTGTGGCTGTGCAGCCCCGGCGCCGGCTTCGTCGTCGGCGTCGCACTGCCCGTCGACGGCGGCTACGTCGCCCAGTGACCACCGAGCGGCTCCCGCCCCGGCGGGGCCGACCCGATACGCAACAAGGAGTGACAGCATGCCCAAGCAGTCCGCGCCCAAGGAGCTGGAGGCGATCGCGCCCAAGCTCGTCGAGGTCACCAACGAGGTGCTCTTCGGTGACGTATGGGAGCGCCCCGGGCTCTCACCGCGCGACCGCAGCCTGGTGACCGTCAGTGTCCTCGCCGCGCTCTACCGCAGCGAACAGCTGCCCTATCACCTGGGCGTGGCGCTGGAGAACGGCCTGAGCGTCGAGGAGCTCTCCGAGGCCATCACCCACCTGGCCTTCTACGCCGGCTGGCCCAACGCCATGACCGCGATCAACCATCTCAAGAAGCTCACCGAAGAGCGCGACGCCTGACACCCGCCCACCACTTCCCCGCAGCCGCACAGCAAGGAACCCCTTCCGTGGAAATCGTCACGCAGACCCCGACCGCCAAGGCCCCCGCCGAGCGCTTCACCGGCGACGTCTACCTCAACATGATCGAGACCCCTGCCGAGCCGGCCCGGCTGGCGACCGCCCTGGTCCGCTTCACCCCCGGTGCCCGCACCAACTGGCACTCCCACGCCAACGGCCAGACCCTCTATATCACCGACGGTGTCGGCCTCGTCGGCACCCGTGACGGCGACGTCGTGCGCGTCAGCGCCGGCCAGACCGTCAAGTGCCCGCCCGGTGAGGAGCACTGGCACGGCGGCACCGACACCACCCTCATGGCGCACATCGCCATGGTCGTCGGCGATGCCGACGGCGACGGCACCACCTGGCTGGACCCGGTGACCGATGAGCAGTACGCCGAAGCGCTCGCCACCGTCAATTACACAGTGTAGCCGTTGTTTCAGGTTACCTGGAGCGCAACGATGCCTCCAGGCAACCGACTTCAGGCTCTAGAAGAAGCCAAGTTTCTGAGGGCTGTAAGAACAAAGAATGTTCTTCGTCTGCTGGTAGTGCTCCAGCATCATCTTGTGGTTCTCCCTGCCGATGCCGGACTGCTTGTAGCCGCCGAAGGCGGCGTGAGCCGGGTACGCGTGGTAGCAATTCGTCCAGACCCGGCCCGCCTGGATCGACCGGCCCGCCCGGTAGGCGGTATTGATGTCCCGCGTCCAGACGCCCGCCCCGAGCCCGTACAGCGTGTCGTTCGCCGTCTTGATGGCATCGTCGAAGTCCGAGAAGGAGGTCACGGCGACGACCGGGCCGAAGATCTCCTCCTGGAAGACCCGCATCCGGTTGTCGCCCTCGAAGATCGTCGGCTGGACGTAGTAGCCGCCCGCCAGTTCTCCGTCGTACTCGATCCGCTGTCCGCCCGACAGAACCTTCGCACCCTCCTGCTGGCCGATGTCCAGATACGAAAGGATCTTCTGCAGCTGGTCGTTGGAGGCCTGGGCGCCGATCATCGTGTCCGTGTCCAGCGGGTGGCCGGGCACGATCTTCTCGGTGCGGGCGATGCCCGCCTCCAGGAACTCGCTGTAGTGCCCGCGCTGGATCAGCGCCCGCGACGGACAGGTGCAGACCTCGCCCTGGTTGAGGGCGAACATGGTGAACCCTTCGAGAGCCTTGTCACGGAAGTCGTCGTCGGCCGACCAGACGTCGTCGAAGAAGATGTTCGGGGACTTGCCGCCCAGTTCCAGCGTCACCGGCTTGATGTTCTCGGAGGCGTACTGCATGATCAGCCGCCCCGTCGTGGTCTCGCCGGTGAAGGCGATCTTCGCGACGCGCGGGCTGGAGGCGAGGGGCTTGCCCGCCTCCGCGCCGAAGCCGTTGACGATGTTGACGACACCCGGCGGCAGCAGATCGGCGACCAGGCTCAGCCACACATGGATCGAGGCCGGTGTCTGCTCCGCGGGCTTGAGGACCACCGCGTTGCCCGCGGCGAGCGCCGGGGCGAGTTTCCACGTCGCCATCAGGATCGGGAAGTTCCACGGGATGATCTGGGCGACCACGCCGAGCGGCTCGTGGAAGTGATACGCGACGGTGTTGTCGTCGATCTCGCTGAGCGAGCCCTCCTGGGCGCGCAACGCGCCCGCGAAGTAACGGAAGTGGTCGATCGCGAGCGGGATGTCGGCGGCCAGGGTCTCCCGTACCGGCTTGCCGTTGTCCCAGCTCTCGGCGACCGCCAACTCCTCGAGGTGCGCCTCCATCCGGTCCGCGATCCGGTTGAGGACGGAGGCGCGCTCACCGGCCGCGGTGGCGCCCCAGGCGGGGGCGGCGGCGTGGGCCGCGTCCAGGGCGCGTTCGACGTCCTCGGCGGTGCCGCGGGCGACCTCGGTGAACGGGCGCCCGTTGACGGGGCTCGGGTTCTCGAAGTACTGGCCGAGGGCCGGCGGGACGTATGCGCCGCCGATCCAGTGGTCGTAGCGGGACTCGTACGAGACGATGGCGTCCTCGGTGCCCGGCGCAGCATAACGGGTCATCTCTGTGGCCTCCCGGATCCGGTGCCGCCCGCCGTTGGACGGCCCTCGGCGCGAGGCTAGGGACGGGAACGTTGCAACCTCGTTGCGCCGGGCGGCAGAGGCTTCAGCGCTGTTCGGCGTCGAGCGTGCGGGCCCGTGCCAGCAGCGCCGGTCGCTGCCCGGGAGGTGCCGCCGCGGCGAGCGCCTGCCACACGGGCAGGTCGTCCTCGCCCCAGGGACTGTATGCCCAGTCCGCGAGCAGCCCCGGGTCGCCGCGCGCGATCAGCGAGGCCCGCAGCTGATCGTCGAGACGGCGTCGCAGCCGGACGACGGACGGTGCCTGCGAGCCCGGCAGCAGCGGGCCCGAGTACGCGCTGAGCGCCGCCGCCAACGCACCGGACGCCAGTCTGCGAGCCACGCCGTCGAAGTCGGCGTCGACCGGAGCGGCGAACCGGTAGGGGCGGGAAAGCAGCAGTTCGGGACCGAGCAGCCTGCGCAGCCGGGAGAGTTCGGCCCGTAGCGTCACCGGGGTCACCGTTTCGTCCTCGTACAGCTCGACCAGCAGTTCGTCACCTCCGAGGCCCTCCGGGTGACGCGCGAGTGCCACCAGGATCTCGCTGTGCCGCCTGCTGAGCCGGATCTTGCGGCCGCCCGCGACGAGCAGCGCTTCGTCCCGGCCGAGTGCGCTCAACTGTACGGACTCCCCGACTGGTTCAGGCGCGAGCAGGGCGAGCTGGGACTCGGCGGCGCGTGCCACTGCCTGGACGAATGCCAGGCTGTGCGGATGGGCGAGCCGATTGCCGCCGGTGATGTCGACGGCGCCCAGCACCCGTCCCGTGTGCGGGTCGTGCAGCGGCGCCGCGGCGCACGTCCACTGCTGGACCGGGCGCAGGAAGTGCTCGGTGGCGAACACCTGGACCGGACGGTCCACGGCGATCGCCGTCCCCGGAGCATTCGTCCCGGCCACGGACTCGGACCAGCGGGCACCCTCCACGAAGTTCATCCGGCCGGCGCGTCGGCGGGTCGTCGCGTGCCCCTCGACCCAGAGCAGTCGGCCGTGCGCGTCGCACACGGCAAGAAGGTGTTCGCCGTCCGTCGCGTACGCACCCATCAGCTCACGGATCACTGGCATGGCGCGGGCGAGGGGGTGTCCCTCCCGGTACGGTCCGAGTTCGTCCGGGCCCAGCTCGACCAGGGCCGCACCGTCCGGGCTGACCCGGGCCCGCGCGGAGCGCCGCCACGACTCGCCGACCACGGAACGTACCGGTCGTTCCAGCCGTCCGGCGGTGGTGAACACCTCGTGTGCGTGGCGCATTTCGCCGAGCCGTTCGCCGGGGTCGGTGTCGGCTGTCAGCGCCACCCAGGGGTCCGTCAACTCACTCTCCCGTCCGGGGGACTCCGTGCATCCCCATCGTCGTCGCAGCCGGGCTCTGCGACAACCTCGGTGCGGGGAGTCATCGGACCCGCAGCGGGTCAGCCGGTGCTGTAGAGGTTGACGAGGCGGATGTAGCGCACCCAGTCCCAGTTGGGGCCGGGGTCGGTGTGATCGGTGCCCGGGACCTGGGCGTGGCCGAGGATGTGCGCGCGGTCCTTGGGGATGCCGTAGCGGTCGCACACCGATGCGGTCAGCAGAGCCGACTGCTCGTACAGGGCGTTGGTGAAGTACGCCGGCTGGTCGACCCAGCCCTCGTGCTCGATGCCGACGCTGCGGGTGTTGTAGTCCCAGTTGCCCGCATGCCAGGCGATGTTCTACTCCCGTACGCACTGCGCGACGTACCCGTCCCCCGAACGCACCACATAGTGCGCGGAGACCTGCTTCGCCGGATTCTGGAAGATGCCGACCGTGTCCGAGAACGTCTCCTGCGTGACATGGATGATCACGTACTGCACCGGATAGGCCGAAGGGCGCTTGGATGCCGTGTAGTTCGACGTGGACGCGGGCGTCCAGTGCGCGAGCGGGTAGTCGGTGCTGCCCGCTGCAGCCGAAGCCGCGGCGCGGGTGGAAGCCGGCAGCAGTGCCGCCGCGGCGGTCGCCGCGGCGCCCTGGAGAATCCTTCTGCGGTGCATCAACGCTCCTGTGGGGGGAGGGGGTGGGGAAGACGGTGTACGGGGTGCGGAGTCAGGGGGTGGGGAGCAGGGCGGCGGTTTCGCGGAGGTGTCGGTGCAGTCCACGATGAGGATCGCCCGCGGGCAGCCAGTCCTTGCGAATCTTCGCCACGCAGGTGTAGTTGGTGTCGCAGACGTTCGCCAGCGGCGCTTCACCGGCCTGGCTGACCAGTTGGTACGCGTCGAGCTCGGAAAGCCCGTAGTCGCGTGCCAGCCACTGCACCAGGTCCAACTGCGAGATGCGGAAGGCGTCTTCGAGAGGGCGGGCGGAACCGGTCGAGATGAGATGGGTATCCGACTCGATCCGCGGCCACGGCGTCGCCACTCTCTTCAGCAGCTCGACCAGGACCACGGTGTTCATCGCGCACTCCACCGCGACCCCGCAGGTCTCGCCCTCGCCCTGGCGGGCGTGTCCGTCGCCCAGACTCAGCAGCGCGCCCTCGACATTGACACCCAGATAGCAGGTGACCCCGGCCCGCATCTCGGGCGTGTCCATGTTCCCGCCGTGCGCGTCGGGAACCAGCGCGGACCGCACCTCCAGATTGGCGGGAGCCACCCCCACGGTGCCGTGCATCGGATCCATCGGCAGCTCCACCTGGATGTCGCTGTCCCGGGCGCTGAACAGGCAGGTGCGGCGAGCCCGGTCCAGCTGCCACATCCACACCACCTCCGGCAGCGGGGCCTGCAACGACGCTGTCGTATGAGTGGAGGTCAGGGCCCCGAACAGCGGCACGGTCGTGGACGCCGCCCAGTCCCTGGCCGGTTCGATCGACACGAAGTGCACCGCGACGGTGTCGCCCTGCTCCGCCCCGACCACATGGAAGGGACCGGTCTGCGGGTTGAGGAACGGGAACTCGCAGACGGCGGAGACCAGGTCCTTCTCGGAGCGCACCCGGCCCGCGAAGCAGTCCTCCGTGTACACATCGAGGAAGGTGCCGGGCTCGATCCGGGCCACCGGCGCCGCACCGCCGAAGGTCCATGCGTACTCGCCCTCCTTGGGGCGCACGGTCAGGATCCGCGGGTCGCTCATCGCTGTTCTGCTCCTGTTCCGATGTCGACGACGGCCTCCGGGGCCTCGTTCAGGTGGATCCGTCCGGTCTGGGCCACCCGCTCCGGGTGTCTGCGCACCAGCACCACCAGTACAACGACGCCGATGAGCATCCAGACACCGACGACCGGCCCCGCGTACGAAACGGGGGCGCTGAGCTCCGAGACGAAGTCGAAGGCCGGGATTCCGGCGGCCGTCAGCAGCGCCGGTACGAACGCCGCGATGCCCAGTACCGGGAAGAGAAGATGAAGTACGGGATTGAACGCCTCGCGACGCCGGCGCAGGAAGTACCCGGCGCAGGCCAGGTTGACGACGATGTACACGCCGATGATCACGGTGACGATGACGGTCGCCAGGAGGACGAACGCGGTCACCGGGTCATAACCGAAGCCGAGCCCGAGCGCCGCGCCGACCGCGATCACGAACTGCACGGCCACACCGGTGACGGGCGAGCGACGGCGCGGATGAAGCCGCGCGAACGCGTGTGGGAACACGCCGATTCGGCCGAGGGCGAAGGCCGTGCGCGTCGACACATTCGCGCACGCATTGGCATTGGCCACGGTCGAGTTGACGACGGCGAGGAAGAGAAGGACCCAGAACAGCCCGAACGAGGCCCGCGCCACGCCTTCCCACGACGCCGCCCCCGAGGCGCCGAACCCGGCGAACCGGTCGGGCCCGAAGTACACGGACATGGCGTACGTGGTGAGGACGTACACCAGCCCGATCGACAGCGCGGCGCCGAGCACCGCCCGTCGCATGGTGCGCCGCGGGTTCTTCGTCTCCTCGGCGAGCGGCGCCGCCGCCTCGAAGCCCGCGAACGCCAGCACGGTGTAGACCGAGCCGGCGAAGATGCCGCTGATTCCGTCGAAGCCGTCCGCGGTGTGCGACGTACCGAACACCGACAGCGTGTTGTCCGAGCCGGCCTGCCCGATCAGCAGCACCGCGAAGGCGACGAAGACCAGCACTTCGAAGATGCCGAGGACGGTGCCGAATCGGGCGGACGCCCGTACCCCGAAGTAGCCCGCGAGTGCGATGATCACTGCGCCCAGCAGCGACCACGGCCACCACAGGTCCGCCGGGTAGGACGACCACTCCTGGTGCAGCGTGCCCGCCGTCGTGAAGCCGAGCTGCAGCAACAGCAGCGCGGGCACCAGCGCCTCGACGAAGACATAGCCCCAGCCGACGAGGAAGCCGACGGCCGGATGCAGGCCCTGCGCGGAGTATGTGGCGACGGAACCGGCCGCGGGCAGATGGCGGGCCAGCTCCGCGACGCACGACGCGGTGAACAGACAGGCCACCAGCGCCACCAGCACGGACAACGGCAGACTGCCGCCGGCGAACGCGGCTCCCGACGGGATGGATGCGGCGATGGCCGCGGCGGGCGCCATCGCCGTAATGCTCTGGAAAAGAACTTCGCGAAGCCCTACGGCGTCGCGCAACAGCACGGAACCCGATTCCCCCGACACCCCGTGACCCCCTCTGGTCCGCTGACCGGAATGCGTTGTCCGATGTACGGCCGAGCGTCTCGCGCGCCCTACCGTACGGCCGCCGCACGGGTGGCGGAAGACAGTAGGACGCCGAAAGTTGTTTGCGGGAAGGGAAGTTGGGTGCGGGGTGCGGGGACGGCGGATCAGCCGTGCAGGGAGCGCGTCAACTCGACAACCGTCAGATGCGGTGCATCGCAAGGCGGAGGGTCCTCATACTGGGCGTATTCGGACGTTGCGACAACGCGGCGCGGCGCCGCAGCTGTCGCCACGGCGGCGTCCGGTCATGGCTCTGTCGATGATCCGTCGGCCAGGACCTGACCGTCGCGGAGCGCGCCTGCCAGCACCGCCGCCGGATCGTCGTCCGCCGGGCCCACAGGGTTCCAGCGACCACGCTCCTTGCGGTACGGCCACCAGCGCCCGTCCCGCCCGTACCGCAGCTGTACGCCACCGCCCGCAACGGTCCAGCAGTTTCCCGCCGCCCGCAACTGCGGGCGCTCGCCGTCCTCCCACGCCTCGGCGAGCCGCGCACGGGCCCTGGCGAGGGACTCCGGATCGGGCGCCCATTCCTCGTCGAGCACCGCGAGCGCGGCCACCCCGCCATAACCCCAAGCTCGCACCGCCGCGTCGAGTTCGGCCCGCGGCCGCCCGGATCCGGTACTCAGCCGGGTCACGATCCAGGGCTCGGGACGAGCGTCGGCGACCAGCCTCACCACGTCCTGCTCAGGCGTCAACTCGTGCTGCACCGGCTGCTGTTCGTGACCCGGAGCAAGGGCGTCCGCCAGCATCCGGTAGGCGCGTACCGCACTGTCCGTCACCAGGACCTCCAGTGCCGCCGGATCGAGACCGGGCTCCGGTTCGGTCTCCATGTGCAGCGACGGGGCGGGGCCGGGCTCCGCGGGCAGCGGCGGGGGAGCGGGCAGCGGGGGCAGGATGTCCCGCGCGGCGAACGTCTCGTCCGCCCGTACACCGCGCACCCGACGGTTCTCCGCAGCGGAGGGCTCCGCGGGTTCCCGCTGCGCGGCACGGACCGCGATCCGCACCTGGAGCTCGTCGAGCAGCCGCCGCTCGCCGCGCCCGCGCATCAGCAGGAGTACGAACGGGTCCTGGTCCAGCAGCTGCGCCACCTGGTAGCACAGGGCGGCGGAGTGCGGACAGTGGTCCCATGTCTTGCACGTGCACTCAGGATCCAGATCTCCGATGCCCGGCAGCAGATCCACTCCGGCGGCCGCCGCGTCCTCCACCAGGTGCGGTGGCATCTCCCGGTCGAGCAGCGCGGCGATGTGCCCGGCACGGTCGACCGCCATGTCCAGGAACCGGTCCCACTCCTCCTCGCTCAGCTGCTGAAGCAGCACATCACTGCGGTACGCGGTCGAATCCCGGTCCTGGACGACCGCGGTGATCCGACCGGGCCGCACGGAGACCGCGCCGACCCGCCCCTCGCGGGCGAACCGGCGCCCCTGCTTGACCTGTTCGCCGTCCAGCGCCGTGTCCTCGAGGGCCTTCAACCATGCACGGCCCCACCAGGACTCGGCGAAACCGCGGCCCCGCGCCGGCGGCAGGGCGGCGAAGGTGCGCTCCTGCGCCGGTGCCGACTCCTCATCGGCGACGTCGTCCGATGAGTACCCGTCGAACCCGTATGCGTCGTTCCCGTAGTCGTCACTCATCGCGCGCCCCCTCGCAACTCCACCAGATCCGCCAGTTCCGCATCGGTCAGTTCTGTCAGCGCCGACTCGCCGGAACCGAGCACGGCATCCGCGAGACCCTTTTTACGCGCCAGCATGTCGGCGATCCGGTCCTCGATCGTTCCCTCGGCGATCAGCCGGTGCACCTGCACCGGTTGGGTTTGCCCGATGCGGTACGCGCGGTCGGTGGCCTGTGCTTCCACCGCCGGGTTCCACCAGCGGTCGAAGTGCACGACATGGCCGGCCCGGGTGAGGTTGAGCCCCGTGCCCGCCGCTTTCAGCGACAGCAGGAAGACGGGAGCCTCGCCCGCCTGGAACCGGTCCACCATGGCCTCGCGTTCGGCGATCGGCGTGCCCCCGTGCAGGAACTGGGTACGCACTCCACGGGCTGCCAGATGCTGTTCGAGCAGCCGCGCCATCTGCACGTACTGGGTGAACACGAGCACGCTCGCATCCTCCGCGAGGATCGTGTCGAGCAGTTCGTCCAGGAGCTCCAGCTTCCCCGAACGGTCCGCGATCCGCGGCCGCTCCTCCTTGAGGTATTGCGCCGGGTGATTGCAGATCTGCTTCAGCGCCGTCAGCAGTTTCATCACCAGGCCACGTCGGGCGAACCCGTCTGCGCCGGAGATCTCGGCCAGGGTCTCCCGTACCACCGCCTCGTACAGGCCCGTCTGCTCCGCCGTCAGCGACACCGTACGGTCCGTCTCCGTCTTCGGCGGCAGTTCCGGAGCGATGCCCGGATCGGACTTGCGCCGCCGCAGCAGGAACGGCCGGACCAGCGCGGCGAGCCGTTCGGCCGCCGCCGGGTCGCTGCCGCCCTCCACGGCCCGCGCGTACCGGGTGCGGAACGTGCCGAGCCGGCCCAGCAGCCCGGGTGTCGTCCAGTCGAGGATCGCCCACAGTTCGGAGAGGTTGTTCTCCACCGGGGTGCCGGTAAGTGCCACCCGCGCTCGCGCGCCGATCGTCCGCAGCTGCTTCGCGGTCGCCGAGTACGGGTTCTTGACGTGCTGCGCCTCGTCGGCGACCACCATGGACCACCCGGCCTCGGCGAGCCTTGCCGCGTCGAGCCGCATCGTGCCGTACGTGGTGAGGACGAACTCGCCGTCCCCCAGGCCCTCCAGGCTTCGGGACGCGCCGTGGAAGCGGCGCACCGGTGTGCCGGGGGCGAACTTCTCGATCTCCCGTTGCCAGTTGCCCATCAGCGAGGCCGGGCAGACCACCAGGGTCGGTCCGGCCGCCTCGTCGACGCTCTGCCGGTGCAGATGCAGGGCGATGAGCGTGATGGTCTTGCCCAGCCCCATGTCGTCGGCCAGACAGCCACCGAGGCCGAGCGAGGTCATGGTGTGCAGCCAGTTCAGACCGCGCAGCTGATAGTCCCGCAGCGTCGCGGCGAGCGCGGCGGGCTGACCGATCGTCTGCTGCTCGCCCGATTCGGGATCGGCGAGTCTGGACCGCAGCTGGGCGAGCCAGCCCGTCGCCTGTACGTCGACTCTGCGGCCGTCGACCTCGGCGGAACCGGTCAGTACGGCGCCGAGTGCGTCGATCGGGGTGACCTTGCGGTCCTGCGCCTCGCGGGCGCGGCGCGTCTCCTCGGGGTCGATGAGCACCCACTGGTCGCGCAGCCGGACGAGCGGCCTGCTGGCCTCGGCCAGGCGGTCCAGTTCGGCGCGGCTCAGCTTCTGGTCGCCGAGTGCGAACCACCAGTTGAACGCCAGCAGCGCGTCGGCGGACAGGAACGACGGGGCGTCCGACGCGGACCGCCCATTGCGGGATGCGCCGTTGCCGTCTCCGCCGTTCTCGTCGTCCGGCGGGCCGATCACCGCGCGTGCGGTGAGGGAACGGGAGAGGTCCTTGGGCCAGTGCACCTGGACCCCTGTCGCGGCGAGCGCCCGGGCGGCAGGGCCGAGCAGTTCGGTGATCTCCTCATCGGCCGGATCGACGGAATCCGGGACGGCGGCCGACAGCAGCGGAGCCAGCGGCGGCCAGGCGCGGGCGGCGCGGCGCAGCGCGAGGAGGGCGTCCATCCGGGCCCGAGGACCGAACGCCGTCGCGGTCGGTGCGTTGCCAGCCCAGACGTCGGCGGCATCGGCGACCAGCGTCGGATCGCTGACGCTGTGGATCTGCACGACCGCACGGAAGGACGGCCCGGCGTCCGGCTCGGTGTCCTCGTACACCCCGGGAGGACCGGTGAGCTCGATACGCAGCGAGAGCCGCACTCCCGCGTCGTGCCCGGCCGCGACATCAGCGGCCCAGCCGCGACGGTCCGGCAGACGCTGCGGTGTGTCGACGGCGAATGCCGGGCTGCCGGTGGCGAATACCGCTGCGGGTGTGCGCGGCAGGCCGTCCGTGACCGCGTCCAGGAATGCGCGCAGCAGCCGCTCCGGCTCCGGCAGGAGTACGGGCTCGGCGTCCTCGTCGAGCGGCACCGCATGGGCGGTGGGGGGCATGGAGGCCGCGAGGTCACGGATCCGGTCGAGATCGGAGGCCGTCAGGGGGCCGGTCCGCCAGGCGTCGTGGTCCGTGGCGCTCAGCCCCGGCAGCAGCAGTCCGCGGGCGGCGAGTTGGAGGGCGAGGAGTGCGGCAGCGCCCCAGAACGCCGCCGCGGGATGGGAGTGCGTGGCCGCCCGCGCGCGGGTCAGAACGGGCAGGGCGTCGCGCACGGGCAGCAGCAGGGCCGGAACACGGTACGGGAGGGCATCGGCCCCGACGACGGTCAGTTCCCCGACCGTCCCGGGGGCGTCGGGCGGGCTGCTGCCGTCCGGATGGCAGAAGGCGACCCGGCCGGTGCGGGCGGGGTCCGAGGGCAGGAAGACGACGGAGCAGCGGGAGAGCGCGGAGATCTCGGCGGAGGTCGGCGCGGGAAGCCTGTGCACGGCGATGTCGGATTCCTCAAATTTGACTAGTGGATGCCAAGGTCGCCGAGGGTACTCCACGACAGCGGTGTCCGGGAGTGCCATCGCCGTGATCCACATCACTTCCATGGACGTCTGTGGGCGGTCGGGTGTAGCCAGCACCCCTCTGCGGGGAGGGGGCTGCCCCCCCGAATCCCGGGTGGTGGCGCCATGGTTGGCGTGCGGCCCCTGCCCGTACGTTTCAACAGGTCAGAGCACATATCAAGCCTCCCAGAGACCGGAGACGCCATGCCCGAGGCCGTAGTCATCGCGGACCGCACCCGCGACCGTGCCCGCAGTGCGGACAGTGCCGGAGACGCGCGAGACGCCCCAGGCACCGGAACTGCCGCACCGGCGGGATTCGAGCGAGGCACCGGAACAGCCGGCAGTGCCGGGAGCGACTTCGCGCCTCTCCTGCGGGCCGTCAAGACTCAGGGACTTCTGAAGCGGCGCACCGGTTGGTACGCGGCGCGCATCGCCGTCAACCTCCTCGCCCTGGGCGCCGTGACGACAGGCCTGGCCCTTCTCGGCAACACCTGGTGGACCCTGCTGCTCGCCCTGCCGCTGGCGGTGTTCTGGGCCCGCACCGCGTTCCTCGGCCATGACGCCGGACACGCCCAGATCACCGGCGACCGACAGGCGAGCCGCATCATCGGGCTGATCCACGCCAATCTGCTCCTCGGCATGAACGAGGCCTGGTGGAACGACAAACACGTACGCCACCACGCCAACCCCAACCACATCGACAAGGACCCCGACGTCGGTGTCGGCGCCCTGGTCTGGACCCAGAAGCAGGCGGCCCAGCGCGAAGGCTTCGCCCGCTGGCTGACCCGTAACCAGGCCCGGCTGTTCTTCCCGATGCTGCTTCTCGAGGGCATCGCCCTCAAGATCTCCGGCTTCCAGTACCTGCGGCAGCAGCCGGCCCGTGAGCGTGCCCTCTCGGCAGCCCTCCTGGTCACCCACCTCGGGTTGTACGCGGCGCTGCTCCTCACCGTCATGTCTCCCGGCAAGGCCGTCGTCTTCGCACTCGTGCACCATGCACTCTTCGGGCTCCACCTGGGAATGGCCTTCGCGCCGAACCACAAGGGCATGGAGATGCCCGATCCCGAGGGCGAGCGCTGGGGGCATCTCCAGCGGCAGGTCCTCACCTCGCGCAATGTGCGCGGCGCCGTCCTCACCGACTGGTTCCTCGGCGGGCTCAACTACCAGATCGAGCACCATCTCTTCCCGAGCATGCCCCGCCCCCATCTGCGCCGGGCGCAGCCCCTGGTGCGCGCCCACTGCGAGGCGCTGGGAATGCCGTACGCGGAGACCGGACTCATCGAGTCCTACCGGCAGGCGCTGCAGCACATGCACGAGGTCGGTGAACCGCTGAGGTGATCCGGCGGGAGGCCTGCCGTCGCGGGCCGGAACCGATGGGGACGCACAGGCGTTCTCACAGCAGGAGCGGCGTGAGCCGCGTAGGAGGCGTGGACGATGTCGAACAGCGCAAAGATTGCCATCGGGGGAGTCGTCGCGGCAGTCATCCTGATGCCGTTCATCGGATTCTGGCTGTCGCTGCTGGTGCTGATCGGAGTGCCGACGGTGGCCTACCTGATGCTGGATCCCTCCCAGCGGCGCAGGCTCCGCAGGATCACCCGCAAGGAAATAGGCCGCTGAAAGGGGTTCTTCGTAGATGAACGGGACCGTCACCGTGGTGAGCAGTAGCGGGGCTTACTCATTCACCAAGCCGAACCGGCAGACCGTCACCCTGCTGACCGGACTCGGAGTGGAGGGAGATGTGCATGCGGGAGCCACGGTGAAGCATCGCTCCCGCGTCGCACAGGACCCCACCCAGCCGAATCTGCGCCAGGTTCATCTCATCCACGAGGAACTCTTCGACGAGCTGCGTGCAGAGGGCTTCGAGGTCGCCCCCGGTGACCTCGGGGAGAACGTCACCACGCGCAGCGTCGATCTCCTCGCGCTGCCCGTAGGCACGCTTCTGCACCTCGGCGACGAGGCCGTCGTCGAGGTCACCGGGCTGCGCAACCCGTGCCTGCAGATCGACACCTTCCAGGAAGGGCTGCTCAAGCAGGTCGTCGGCCGGGACGAGGCGGGCAACATCGTGCGCAAGGCCGGGATCATGAGCGTCGTCAGGGCCGGCGGTGTGGTCCGGCCCGGCGACCCGGTCACGGTCGAACTGCCCGTTGGACCGCACCGACCGCTGGAGCGTGTGTAGAGGCCGACGGAACAGGGCAGCCGGGCCGCGCAGGTGGCCGGCGGAGCCCCGGCTCAACCACAGGCCGGCTCGCGACCGGCGGAGGCCGGGACGGAGCAGGGCGAACGCCCTGGGCCTCGGCCCGGCACGCCCTGGGCCTCGGCCCGGCCGTGTAGGCGGCGCCGCGACTCAGGCCGGTCGCACGGCGAGCGCTTCGAGCGCCTTCAGCAGACCGGGCAGCTCCGTTCCGCGGCCGACCGGCAGGACCTCGCCGGGTTCCTCGTCCAGCAGGATGAATGCGATGTCATCGGTCCTGGCCACCATGGACCAGCCGGGGCCGTCGGCTCGCAGGGTGCGGGCGCCACCGGGGGCGAAGGAGGAGCGGATACGTCCGGGCGGCGGTGGGCTGTCCACGTACGCATGGGCTTCTTCCAGCACACGTCGGACACCGGGATGGCCGCCGGAGGACACGGTGTCGTCGGCCGGGCGCTCCTCATCGGCATCGGCAGTGTCGGCTGAGGTGTCCGCGTCGGTGCTTGCGCCGGTATCGGGGTCTCCCGCGCCCAGCTCGTCCGCGGAGCCCGAGGGGTCCGAAGCGTGCATGACGTCTGCGGCGTTCTCGCCTGCTGTGTCATCGGCGCTGCCCGCCACGTCCGTACCCGCGAACGCCGTGGCGTCGTCGATCTGCTCGCGCCACGCCGCCCACTGCAATGCGATCTCGTCCGCCCCCAGCCGCCGCTGCGGGGGCCCCCACGATTCCGTGTCGGGAGGGGTCAGCGCCGGCAGATCGGTTCCCTCGGCCTCCGGGTCCGGCAGCGGATCGTGCGGCGCCGGCACCCCCGGCGCGGCGACCGCCAGCGCCAGCGGCCAGCCAGGGAGTGCGCAGACCACCGAACGGTCGTCGGGGGAGAGGTCGTACTCCATACCGCAGTCCCAGGAGGCGATGGCGACGGCAACCAGGGACACGTCATCGACGACGACGGTCCACCGGGCCCCGCCGTCGTCCTGCCCGAGGACCAGCCCGTAACCCTCGGCGTACGGTTCGAGGCCGAGTGCCGCGCAGGCCGCCGGGTAGTCGTCCCCGAGCACGCTCGGGAACTGCGCGGGTGTCAGCAGCACCGCGGTCAGCACATACAGTGCGTCTTCGTCGGCGACTGTGTCGTCCGTCCCGGCCACAGCACCCTCCTCGTCCCTCATCGTTTTCCGTCGGCGCACCTTAACCAGTGGTTAACGCGGCCGTCGAGGCCCTGACAAGGCAGGACTCACCGAGCCGCGGCAAGCGGATGTCGCGGTTCAGTCGACGGGCAGGCCGAGCAGCGTACGAGCCACGTTCTGCGGCGACTGTCCGGTCTCCCGCGCCAGTGCGGCGACCGCCCGGCAGGCCAGCTCGTTCACGCCGAAGGAGAGTGCCTCGGGCGACACCCAACCGCTCGCCTCGTCGATCCGATCCTGGTCGTCCTCCACGCAAGCCGCGACATAGGTGGCGGCCGCGTCGAACAGATTGTGCTGCTTGCGCTGCCGTTCATCGCGCGGCGGCGCGGGCCGCTCACCCTTTCGGCCGGGTGACACAGCCTTCCGCAGACTGCTGAGCATGTCGATCATGGGGGACCGCCTTCCGGGGAGCCGTGCACGCGTGGTGCGGTCGTACATACTTACGGTCTTCCCCTTCCGCGTAGAGTTTGACCTTCGACTGAGCAAGGGGGGGGCAGTGCGGTGAAGCGATACGACCGGCTGAAGGAGATCCGGCGGCTCGATCCGGAGCTGGACTTCCTGGAGATCTACCGGCTCACGGCGACGTACGAGTTCCCCTGGGACATCACCCGTGCGCTCGAACTGGCCCTGTACCGCACCTACGCTGTTCCGAGCATCGGCCGACTCCTCGCCGAAACAGCTGAGCTGACGGATCGTTCGCAGAAGCGGTACGACGACACCGCGTTGCTCCTCGACACTGTGGTGGAGCACGGCTTCGACAGCGACCCGGGGCGCACGGCGATCCGCCGGATCAACCAGATGCACCGCAGCTACGACATCAGCAACGACGACATGCGCTATGTGCTGTGTACGTTCGTCGTGGTCCCGAAGCGTTGGATCGACAGCTACGGCTGGCGCCGCCTCTCCGAGCATGAACTGCGGGCGTTCGCCGTCTACTACCGCACTCTCGGCGCGCACATGGGCATCAAGGACGTGCCACAGACCTTCGAGGAATTCGAGCGCACCCTCGACACGTACGAGGACGAGTACTTCGGCTGGGACGAAGGCGCGCGCAGTGTCTCCGACGCCACGCTGGCACTGATGGGCTCCTGGTATCCGGGCCCGCTCGCACCCGTCGTTCGCAAGGCCAGCCTCGCGCTCCTCGACGATGAGCTGCTGCAGGCGTTCCGTTACGAACGACCGGGTCCTGTCGCACGCCATCTCACCCGGGGCGCGCTGCGGCTGCGGGCGAGGGCCGTGCGACTGCTGCCGCCCCGGTCCACCGCGCACTATGCGCGCCAGAACCCGGAGATCAAGGGCTATCCGGACGGTTACGAGGTCGGCGAGCTCGGTACCTTCCCGACCCCCGGCGTCGGTGGCTGCCCGATCCCGCACAAGCGGCGGCCGGGCGCCCCGGTCGAGTGAGCGCGTGGCCGCGTGAGCCGGGCCCAGGTCAGCCCGTCCGGACGCCGAGTGCGAGGAACCGTGCGTCCTCATCGGTGTACGAGACCAGTTGCCAGCCGGAACGTGCGAGCAGCCGCCGGAGGTTGGGCTCGGCCCGCAGATCGTCGTCCGTTGTCTGCCGGCCGTGGCGAGCGGCCAGCGCGGCCCGGCCGATGGGGTGGAACAGCGCCAGCTGCCCTCCTGGACGTACGACGCGGGCCAGCTCCGCCAGGTCCGGCCCGGGGCGCGACAGGTGCGAGATCAGGCCGGCACCGAACACCGTGTCGAGCACACCCGACCGCATCGGCAGACGTGCGACGTCCGCGAGGAGCAGCTGACCACTGCGGTCGCGTCCGGCCTGCACCGCCGCGTCCAGCATCGCCGGTGTGAGATCGGCGCCCAGGACCGTACCGTGCGGCCCGACGGCGGCCCGCAGGGCGGGCAGCGCACGTCCCGTACCGCAGCCCGCGTCGAGGACGGCGTCGCCGGGGCGCAGCCCGAGGGCTTCGACAGCGGCGGCATAGGCCGGACCGTCGTCCGGGAAGCGGGTGTCCCAGTCCGCGGCGCGGGCGGTGAAGAAGTCCTGGACGTGTGTGTGGTCATCGGCCATACGGACATGATCGCGCACCGGCAACCGGAGCGAAACGGAGTGAACCGGACGGAAGGTGATGTGCATGTTCGAGCGCGGCCCGATCTTTCGGGATCATCTCTCTGTCATATTCCGGCAGCTTTCGAAATGCGCCCCGAACGTGCGCCCCCATGGCGACTAGCGTCCCCGATCCATGGGACACCTGGACCACGCCACCTTCGGCTGGCTGACACCCGCACTGTCGTACGTGATGGCAGCGATCGGCGCGGCGCTCGGACTGAGCTGTACTGTGCGCGCACTGGACACGAGCGGCCGTTCGCGTCGCAACTGGCTGGTCACGGCTGCCTCCGCCCTCGGCACCGGCATCTGGACGATGCACTTCGTCGCGATGCTCGGCTTCGGCGTGACCGGCACCGAGATCCGCTACAACGTGCCGCTGACCCTGCTCAGTCTGCTCGGGGCCATGCTGGTGGTCGGCTGCGGCGTCTTCGCCGTCGGTTACAGCCGCGACCGGACCCGGGCGCTGGCCGTCGGGGGGGTCGGCACCGGCCTCGGCGTCGCCAGCATGCACTACCTCGGCATGGCGGCGCTGCGGCTGCACGGCACGATCCACTTCGATCCCCTGCGGGTCGTTCTCTCCGTCGTCATCGCCGTCGTCGCCGCGACGGCGGCTCTGTGGGCAGCACTCAACATCAAGTCATCGCGCGCGGTCGCACTCGCCTCGCTCGTCATGGGCGCGGCGGTCAGCAGCATGCACTACACCGGAATGATGGCCGTCAGCGTGAGTGTCGCCCCCTCCGGCAGCGAACTCCCCGGGGCCACGACGATGCAGTTCATTTTTCCCCTCGCCGTCGGCCTGGGCTCATACCTCTTCCTGACCTCGGCGTTCGTCGCCCTGTCGCCGACGGCCCGGGAGCGCGCCGCCTACGTCTCCGCCGGGCGCGCCACGGAACCGGCGGCCGACGGGACCTCGACGCGCCCCGCGCAGCGCGGAGGTGATCCCCGCCCCCGGCGCGGCTCCCGCGGCCACGACGTCTTTCCGTCCGTGACGCCCTGACGTCACAGCACAGCCCCCTTTCGCCCCAACTCAGCTCCACACCCGGAACGAGGAGGCCATGCGCCCACCCCGCACGACCCCGGACCCCGGCACGACGAGCGCCGCCCGGCCCGGTCCCGCGCCCACTGCGCGCGGTCGCCGCGCGCACGCGGGGCCGCCGGCCGACGAGAGCGCCGAACGCGACGCACATCTGCTGCTGGCACAGCAGACGTCCGGGCCACGTGGACGCCGAACCCTGCGCCCCGGGACCGTACGCGCGAAGGTCATCTCGCTGCTGGTGGTGCCCGTCGTCTCGCTGCTGGCTCTCTGGGGCTTCGCCACGGTCAGTACGGCCCAGGACGTGGCACGGCTGCGGCAGCTGCAACGCGCGGACCAAGAAGTGCGGGCGCCGACATCCACCGCCGTCACCGCCCTCCAGGCCGAACGCAGAGCCGCCCTGATCCAGACCGCCGCGCCCAGCAGCGCCCACGCCAAGGCACTGGAACAGCAGACCAAACGCACCGATACCGCGCTCGCCGCGCTGCGACTGGACAAGGACCACACCATCGCCGACGACGGCCGCCTCCCGGCCGACGTCGTCGACCGGATCGACCGGTTCCTCGACCGTGTGCACGATCTGCGCGCGGACGGGGGCACGGGGAGCCGGGAGCGCGACGAGAGCGCCGTGTACGACCGGTACACCCAGGCCGTGACCGCAGGCTTCGGCGTCTCCGGCGCCCTCACCGGAATCCAGGGCGACGCGCTCGGGTCCGACGCCCGCGTACTCCTCGAACTGGCCCGCGCCGACGAGATGCTGGCCCGCGAGGACGCACTGCTCGCCACGGCCGCCCTCACCAGGCGCCTCGACGGCCGCCAACTGGTCCAGTTCACCGGGGCGGTGGAGACCCGCAGGAACCTCACCGAGACCGCGGGCGCCGATCTCCCTCCCACCGAACGCGCCGCCTGGAAGAAGGTCACCGCGCGGTCCGCCTACCACCGGATCGAGGATGCCGAGGACAGGGTGCTCACCGCGCGACCCGGTTCGGAAGCCGCCCGGGCGGTGCCCGCCGCCGACTGGGAACCGGCCGCGGCGAGCGTACGGAGCCAATGGCGCACCATCGGGACCGGAGCCGCAGAACGCGCTGCGGACCGTGCCGACCCGCTCACCCGCGGACTGTTCAGCCCGTCCGGAGCGGCCGTCCTCTTCGGCTGCGTCGCCGTCGCGGCCTCGCTCGTGATCTCCGTACGCATCGGTCGTGAGCTCGTCGTCGAACTCGTCGGCCTGCGTAACAGTGCCCTCGAGATCGCCCGCCGCAAACTGCCCCGTGCGATGCAGCGCCTCAGGACGGGCGAGGAACTCGACATCCAGGCCGAGGCACCGCCCGGCCCGACCTCGCACGACGAGATCGGCCAGGTGGGCGAGGCCCTCGCCACCGTGCACCGGGCCGCTCTCAGCGCCGCCGTCGAACGCGCCGAACTCGCCGACGGCATCTCCGGGGTATTCGTCAACCTCGCCCGCCGCAGCCAGGTGCTGGTCCACCGCCAGCTCAACCTCCTCGACAGCATGGAGCGCCGCGCGGACGATCCCGGCGAACTCAGCGACCTGTTCCGCCTCGATCACCTCACCACCCGGATGCGGCGACACGCGGAGAGTCTGATCATCCTGTCCGGAGCGGCCCCCGGACGCGCCTGGCGAATGCCGGTACCGCTGACGAATGTCGTACGCGCGGCCGTCTCCGAGATCGAGCACTACGCCCGGGTGGAGGTGCGGCAACTGCCGGATGCCGCGGTCAAGGGTACGGCGGTCGCCGACCTCACCCACCTCCTCGCGGAACTCGTGGAGAACGCCGCGCAGTTCTCGCCGCCGCACACCAAGGTCCGGATCACCGGCGAACCCGTGGGCAACGGCTACGCCCTGGAGATCGAGGACCGCGGACTCGGCATGGGCGACGAACTCCTCGGCGAGGCCAACCGGCGCATCGAGCAGGCGGAGGCACTCGACCTCTTCGACAGCGACCGGCTCGGCCTCTTCGTGGTCAGCAAGCTCTCGGTCCGGCACCACATCAAGGTCAAGCTGCGCACTTCGCCGTACGGCGGAACGACGGCAGTGGTCCTGCTGCCGACCGCACTGCTGCAGGGCGCGCTCCCGGCGGGTGGGGAACAGGCCGTACCGGAGAAGGCCTTGGTCGAGCGTCAGCAGGAAAGCGACGCTGTGGCGTTCGGACCTGGCCAGGGCCTCCGCGCGGTGCGTTCGCAGGCGGCGACCGCGTTCCCCGCCCCGGTTCCGGTGCCTGCGCTGGAGTCGCGGACGTTGCCCACGGCCGGAGTCACCGCGCTGCGCCCACGCTCTCGCAGAGCGGTCGAGGACCGGAGCGATGAGCCGGCCGGGGCCGAGCATGGAACCCGTGGGATCCGGGAGAGCGCGGAATCCAGCCAGAGCCAGGAAGCCGCCGCGAGCAGGGAAGCCCGGAAGTCCCACGAGACCGAGGGGGACGACGACAGCTCACTTCCCCGCCGGGTCCGGCAGGCCCACCTCGTTCCGCAACTGCGCGAGGAGCCCCGGCCCGAGCCGACGCGGATCGACGACGGGAACGGCATGGTCGGACCGGCTGAGCGCACCCCGGAACAGGCCAGGGACCGTATGACCGCCTACCGCAACGGCTGGGTTCGCGGCGGCGGCGCCGCCCCGGGCACCACGGCGCCGCACCGAACCACCACCGAACCCCGTCCCCTCAGCGAAGGAGACCACGCGTGATCGCGAACGAGCGGACCGAGACGCACAGGCACTCGGGCGAACTCGACTGGCTGCTGGACGATCTGGTGGCCCGGGTCGGCGAAGTCCTGCACGCCGTGGTGCTCTCCAGCGACGGCCTGGCCGTGGGCGCCTCCAGCGCCCTCAGCCGCGAGGACGCCGAGCACCTGGCCGCGGTCGCCTCCGGATTCCACAGCCTCGCGAAGGGCGCCGGACGGCATTTCCAGGTCGGGGAGGTACGTCAGACGATGGTTGAGATGGACGACGGCTTCCTCTTCGTCGTAGCCGCCGGGGACGGTTCCTGCCTCGCCGTGCTGAGCACGGCCTTCGCCGATATCGGACTGGTCGCCTACGAGATGGCCCGGCTCGTCAAACGGGTCGGCGAGCACCTGCGTACCCCGCCGCGGTTCTCCGTACCCCCGTCCCCGGCCGGCTGAGAGGGCGGAGACAGCAGTGGACATGATCAGCGAGGGCCCCGGATTCATCGAGAGCTTCCCGGACCCGCTCGAACTGCCGGGCAGCCAGTGGTACGACGCCGAAGCAGGGCCCTTGGTCCGCCCGTACGCCATGACGGGCGGGCGGACCGAACCGGGCCCGGGCGGAGTGACCTTCGACGTGATTGCACTGGTCTCCGCCGCCGACCACGCACCGGACAGCTCCGAGGATTCCCAGCTGGGCCCCGAACACCGCGCGCTGCTCACATTGTGCCGCTCCGAGCCCGAGTCCGTCGCGGAACTCTCCGCCGACGCCGACCTCCCGGTCGGCGTCGTCCGGGTCCTCCTCGGAGATCTGCTCGAAGCCGGCCATGTGCGGGTCAGTCGCCCCGTACCGCCCGCGCAGCTGCCCGACGAGAGGATCCTCCGCGAGGTGATCAACGGACTGCGGGCACTCTGAAACCGCCGCTCAGGAGCGCGACTTCGAGCGATCAGACATTGACGCCGTAGTCGGACGCGATACCGGCCAGCCCCGACGCGTAGCCTTGTCCCACCGCGCGGAACTTCCACTCCGTACCGTGCCGGTACAACTCGCCGAAGACCATGGCCGTCTCCGTGGAGGCGTCCTCGCTCAGGTCGTAACGGGCCAGCTCCACGCCGTTCGCCCGGTTCACCACGCGGATGAACGCGTTGCGGACCTGGCCGAAGCTCTGCCCACGGCTCTGCGCCTCATGGATGGAGACCGGAAAGACGATCTTTGCCACGTCCAGCGGTACACCGGACAGGTCCACGTTGATGGACTCGTCGTCGCCCTCGCCCTCGCCGGTCAGGTTGTCACCGGTGTGCTGCACCGAACCGTCCGGGCTGGTGAGGTTGTTGTAGAAGACGAAGTGCAGGTCCGAGAGGACCTTTCCGGCGTCGGAGCACAGCAGCGCACTGGCATCCAGGTCGTGATCGGCGCCCGTCGTCGTCCGTACGTCCCAGCCCAGGCCGACCGTCACTGCGGTCAGCCCCGGTGCCTCCTTCGACAGGGAGACGTTGCCACCCTTGGCCAGGGTCACACCCATGAACTTCCTCCGTTGGTCCAATGATCCATCGATCAGCGCTTCTTCCGCCGTTACCGCGTCAACGGCGGTTCTTCATCCAAGGTTCCCTGATTGCGCAAGCCATGAAATGGCGGGCCCGTACCGTACCGTGCCGCCCCCCGGCTCACTGCGGGTCGGTCTCCTTCATCGCCTTCGCCTCACTCTTCAGGATCCGCAGAGATTTGCCCAGGGCGCGGGCGGTGTCCGGCAGTTTCTTCGATCCGAACAACACGATCAGTACAACCGCGACAATCAAGAGGTGCCAGGGCTCAAGGCCGTTGCGCAGCATGTGGGTTCCGCCCTTCTTCGCGGACTTCCGGAAGTGGTGGATTCGGTCCGCTATGGGTAGGTCTGGTGATCCATTCGCGCAGCAATACTTGCTACATTGCGCAACTTTACAACCGTGGGGTGGGGTCGGACGTCTTCCTCCATGGAAGCCGGAACCGATCGGACGAGGTGACCAATGACAGGCAGTCGCAAAGTGGCGGCGGGCGGGGGACGGGGCAGCAGGCTCGGGCGCACCGCCATGATGGGGCTGTCGTTTCTCATCCTGCTGGTCTCGGGGGTCGGCTGGGGCTACATCAAACTGACCGGCCAGATCGACACCTTCGGCACTGACGGGATCTCGGGCGACCGGCCCCCCGCCTCGTCGAAGGGGCAGAACGTGCTTGTCATCGGATCGGACACACGCTCCGGCGCCAACAGGAAACTGGGTGGCGGCAAGGGCACCGTGGGGCGCTCCGACACCGCGTTCCTGCTCCATGTGTACGCCGACCACCGGCACGCCGTCGCCGTGTCCATCCCCCGTGACTCCATGGTCGACATCCCGGCGTGCAGGACACCCGGCGGAGAGTGGACCGCACCGCAGCACCACGTCATGTTCAACGGGGCGTTCTCGGTGGGGGAGACCGCCGAGGGAAACCCGGCATGCACCCAGAACACTGTGGAACACCTCACCGGCCTGCGCGTCGACCACACCGTCGTCGTGGACTTCTCCGGCTTCTCCGCACTGACCTCCGCCGTCGGCGGAGTACCGGTCTGCCTGCCGCAGGACATCTACCAACAGGACCTCAACCCGAACCGGCCCACTCGGGGTGCTCTGGTCTTCGCCAAAGGGCCGCAGACCGTCTCCGGGCAGCGGGCACTCGACTACGTGCGGATCCGGCACGGCATCGGCGACGGATCCGACATCGGACGGATCAGACGGCAGCAGGCTTTCATCGGCTCTCTCATCAAGAAGGTCAAGTCCCAGGGACTGAACCCGACCACCCTGCTGCCGCTCGCCGACGCGGCGACCGACTCGATGACCGTGGACCCCGGACTCGGATCGGCCGACCGGCTGCTGAAGTTCGCCATGTCGATGAAGAACATCGATCTGCGCAACACCCGGTTCGTCACCGTCCCGTGGCGTTACGAGGGCGCGCGCGTCGCGATCGTCGAGCCGGAGGCCCAGGCTCTCTGGCAGGCGCTCAAGGCCGACCGGACGATCGACGGTCAGGACGCCAGCGGTCAGGGCAAGGGCGGCCGCAGCGCCAAGAGGCCGGACGACGCGTCACCGTCGCCCGCCGCCTCTGCCCCCGTCTCCGGTACGGGCATCAGCCTCGCCGTCTACAACGGCACCACGGTCAACGGCCTTGCGGCCCGCGCCGCCGAACTCCTGCGCGCCCACGGCTTCACCGTCACCGGTACGGCCACCGCGAGCAGCCAGGACCGCATGTCGACCGTCATCCAGTACGGGCCGGGTCTGGAGGCCGAAGCGGAGACCACCGCGCGCCTCTTCGCCGGGGCACGGACCATGGCGTCCGGCACCTCGGGCATCCAGGTGGTCCTCGGGACCTCGTACGCAGAGAATCCGTCGCCCGCTGCCGAGGCCACGCCGACACCCAGCGCGGTTCCTTCCACTGTCGGCGACGGGGCTCGGTCGGCCGATGAAGACCTGTGCAAGGACCTCTCGTACGGTTGACCGAGCGCGATCAGGCTCCCGTCCGGAGCTGCAGGGCGGGGTGACGGGGCGGTGCGAAGCCGAACGACTCGTACAGCCCCGCGCCGTTCGCAGTCGCGTTGAGATCGACCACCGTGACGGGCGTCTCCTCCCGGAACCACGTCAGCAGCGCATCTAAGGGCTGTCCCGCAATCCCTGGCGGGCGCACGACGACAGCTACGGCACCTCACTGTGTTGTCGGAACGCCCGAATACACCCAGTATGAGGACGCCCCTCCGCCTTGCGATGCACCGCATCTGACGCCGCGCGCTGATCGACCAGGGATTACGGGACAGCCCTTAGGCAGGCTCCCGCATGCCCGCGGCGCCGACGCCGCGGATCGGTGGCCACATGGGAGATGTGCCCGTGCAGCCCGCTGGGATTGGCCGGGCTGGGTGCGTGCGCATCGCACGCGCCGACCGCACTCGCCACGACGCCGAGCTCCGGATCGTCGACCAGGAACGCGGCGAACTCGCCGGGAAGCCGCAGCCGCTCGGCGAACCACTGCGCCGAGGCCGCCCGCCACGGAGCATCGGCGTCACCGGTCTCGACCCCCATGTCCGAGAGCATCAGGGCGCGCATCCACACCAGAGCGGGCACATCGTCGGGAATGGCGCGGCGCACGTGGACACGGACGTGCGGCAGGGGCATCAGTTTCTCCAGGTGCGCCGGTAGCGGTTACGGGCCGTCCTCAGCCCGAAGGCGTACAGCGCGAGCACTGTGGCGAGCAACAGGTAATAGAGCGGCGGCAGCGCGCTCATCCCCAGCAGCGGCCCGAGCGGAGTCAGCGGCAGCAGGAGGCCGACCAGCGCAAGACCGGCCGCGGCCACGCGCAGCGGGCCGCCCCCCTCGCCTTCGGCGGTACGCCGGCCGGTCCGGAGCAGCAGCATCACCAGAGCCTGCGTGAGCAGATTCTCGGTGAACCACCCGGACTGGAACGCCGCCTGGCCACCGGACGTCGCAGATCCGTGCAGGGCAAGTGCGAGCACGGCGAATGTGGCCAGGTCGGCAGTCGCGTTCAGCAGACCGAATCCGGTGATGAAGCGCAGGAAGTCGCGAGGGTGCAGCACCGTGGGCCGCCGCAGCACCACGGCCGCCGGACGGTCGAAGGCGAACGCGAGCTGCGCCACGTCGAAGCACAGGTTCTGGACCAGGACCTGCGCCGGGAGCATCGGCAGGAACGGCAGCAGGAGACCCGCGGCGAGCATGGCAATGACATTGCCGAGGTTCGACGACAGCGTGATCCGTAGATAGGTGGCGATGTTGCCGCCGCTGCGCCGGCCCGCGGTGATCGCGTCGTCGATGGCGGTGAGGTCCTTCTCGGCGAGCACCACATCGGCGGTCTCCCGCGCCACGTCGACCGCGTTGCGCGGACAGATCCCGACATCGGCGGCGTGCAGCGCGGGCAGATCATTGACCCCGTCGCCCAGGAAACCCGTGGTACGTCCGGCGGCACGCAGCGCCGAGACGATCCGGGCCTTGTGCTCCGGCGTACAGCGGGCGAACACGGTGACCCGGCCGACGAGCGCGGCGAGTTCGGCCTCGGACAGCACGTCGATCCGGTCCGCGGACACCACCTCGCCCGGGTCGAGGCCCAGATCGCGGCAGGCACGGGTGGCAGTCCCCGGATGGTCGCCGGTGAGGACCTTCACAGCGACATTGTGATGCTCCAGTACATGCAGTGCATCGGCAGCGGTCGGCGCGAGGGCGTCACGCAGGGCGACGAAGCCGAGGAACGTCAGCCCCCGCTCGTCGGCCGGTGTGTACGTTCCGAGTCGGGCGGTTCGCTCGGTCAGGGCCACGGCGAGCAGCCGCAGCCCGCTCGCGGCCTCGCGCGCGGCCAGGGCGCCCAGCCGGTCCCGCTCGCTGTCGTCCAGAGCGCACCGTTCGAGCACCGCCTCCACCGCTCCCTTGGTGACGAGGGTGTGGGCGCCGAGCCTTCCGGGACGGCGGACGACAGCGGTGGCGAGGCGGCGCACCGGATCGAACGGCAGGGCTGCCACACCGTCGTACGCCGACAGCGGGTCAGGTCCACCGCGCTCCGCCGCGGCGTCCAGCACCGCCTCGTCGAGAGCGTCGGGCGCCGGCAGATCGGCGAGCTGCAGCGTCCACAGGGCGTTGACCGCCGCCCAGTGAAGCACCTGCTCGTCGGGCCGGCCCGCGCCGTCCACCGACCGTTCGACGACGGGCCGATCCTGGGTCAGCGTCCCCGTCTTGTCCAGGCACAACACATCCATCGCACCGAGATCGTGCAGCGCGGGAAGCCGCTTGACGATCACCCCGCTGGTGCGGGCGAGCAGCGAAGCGCCCCTGGCCAACGCCGTCGTGACGATGACCGGCAGCATCTCGGGGGTCAGACCGACCGCCACCGCCACGGCGAACGGCAGTGTCTCCAGGCCGCGCCCGCGCAGCGCCGCGTTGGCCATCAGCACCAGCGGGGGAGTGAGCAGCATGAACCGGACCAACGTCCAGGAGATCCCCTGAACCGAACGGTCGAAGGCGCTCGATCCGCGACGGCGCGGGGAACGTGCGTACGCGGCGGCGAACCGGGTGTTCCCACCGCTCGCGACCACGACCGCCGTACCGCTGCCGGACGCGACACTGCTGCCCTGAAAGCACAACTGGGGCTCGGCGAACGGTCCGGCCTCTCCGGTTTCGGTGTGTCGTCCGGCAGAAGGCGTGGCCGGCCGGTGCGGTGCGTCGACGGGATGCTTCTCGACCGGGGAGGACTCCCCGGTGAGAGCGGACTGATACACGGTCAGCCCGCTCGCGCGGAGCAACCGCACATCAGCAGGCACGAGATCTCCGGGGCCGAGCCTGATGACATCGCCCGGCACCAGCTCCGCGACCGGCAGCTCACGGGCCGACGGCGCCGCCTCCGGACCGGTGCGGCGCAGTACGGTCGTGGTCGTCGCCACCAGCTCCCGCAGCGCCGCCATCGCCCCGTCGGCCCGGTGTTCCTCCGTGGAGCGCAGCAGGCAGCTGACCAGCACGAGCACCAGAGTCACGGATGCGGTGCCCCACGCGCTGACCGCGGCGGAGGTCAGACCCAGACAGAGCAGAACCGAGGTGAACGGGTCCCGCAGGCTGCGGACGAAGCGCTGCGGCCAGGAGACCGGACGCCAGGCCGGAAGGGTGTTGTCGCCGAGCCGACCGAGTCGTTCCTCCGCCTGCGTCTCCAGAAGTCCGCGCGGTCCGCTGTCCAGAGAACGCAGCACCTGCAACGACGTCAGCGAGGCCCCGTCCGTCCCTGCCGCTGTCGGGCCGGTGGAGGCGGTCGGGCTGGCCGCCGTGCCTGCTATCGGTACGGCGGCGGATGGGGGAGAGCCGAGGAGATCGCTGTGGCCGGGCCCTGCTGCGGCGCTGCTCTCAGGCACCGAGCTCACGGAGGCGTACCGGCTGCGCAGGAGCGTGCCCGGCCCGTGCAGCGAGCTGGCCGACCATCAGCCGCACCACCGTCACCACATCAGGATCGTCGACCAGATACACCTGGCGGCGGCCTTCGCGCCGCGAGCGTACGAGACCAGCGAGCTTCAGCTTTGTCAGATGCTGGCTGACCGAGGGCAGCGTCCCGCCCACCCGCTCCGCCAGACCGGTCACATCGCTCTCGCCCTGGGACAGCGCCCATACGATGTGCAGGCGCGCAGGCGTCGCCAGCAGACCGAAGGCGGCGGCCGCCTCCGCCAGCACCTCCGCGGGCGGATCCACGAAGTTGCCGCCGGCACCTGTCGACACTCTTGCTCTCCTGTCCACCCGGACCGTTTCCCGCGCCACGAAGCGACAGTGTAGGCGGCAGTCGCGGTCGGCCCCAGAATCCAGGCCTCGACCCCCTGGATCGGTTCCGGCTCGAACATGGTTCGAATTCGGCTCGAATAGTGACCTCATGCAGACATCGACGATCCCTGTTCGGCGACTGAGGTCAAAAACCGATCACGTCGCTCGGGACGGACGGCTGCTTGCCATGCTGTCCACCGTACTGCTGCCCACAGATACCGAACCGAGCCCGTCAAGACAGCTCTGAACTGCGTTTTTACGTCTTGAGGCTCACGGGTGAGAGAAGTGATCGATGCCTTCCGAGCACGCTGGCAGAACCGGTGGGGAGACCGTCGAGGGAATGGCCGGAGAGGCCGTGGAGACCGACGCGCTCGCATTGAAGATATTGGTCGCCGGTGGATTCGGGGTCGGCAAGACGACTCTGGTCGGTGCGGTGAGCGAGATCCGGCCGCTGCGGACGGAGGAACTCCTCAGCGAGGCCGGACAGTCGGTCGATGACACCGGCGGAGTGGATCAGAAGACCACCACGACCGTTGCCATGGACTTCGGACGTATCACCATCCGGTCCGGTCTCGCGCTCTATCTGTTCGGCACACCGGGACAGGACCGCTTCTGGTTCCTCTGGGACGAGCTCTCTCAGGGGGCGCTCGGAGCGGTTGTCCTCGCGGACACCCGGCGGCTGGAGGACTGCTTCCCGGCCGTCGACTACTTCGAACACCGCCGGATCCCGTTCGTTGTCGCCGTCAACTGTTTCGCGGGCGCCCGCGCCTACGGCGAGCGGGAGGTCTCCCGTGCCCTCGACCTGGACCGGGGCACGCCCGTCGTGCTGTGCGATGCGCGCGACCGCGACTCCGGCAAGGAAGTTCTCATCCGCATGGTGGAGTACGCGGGCCGCATGCATACGGCCCGGCTCCTCGACTCGGTCGGCTGACCCCTGTCCGGACGACGAGCCCGAAACGGAGGGACGGTTGCCCCGACGTGCGCTGTGCGCAAGGCTTACGCGCAACGTGGGGTACGGGGAACGCATGAGCGGGGAGGAGCGGGGAAATGGCGCTGGACAGGGGACTTGACTGGCTCCTCGACGATCTCACCGGCCGGGTCGAGCACATACAGCATGCGCTGGTGTTGTCGAACGACGGCCTGGTGACGGGGGCGAGCACGGGCCTGGCGCGGGAGGACGCGGAGCATCTCGCAGCGGTCTCGTCGGGGCTGCACAGCCTCGCGCGAGGCTCGGGACGGCACTTCCGGGCAGGAAGAGCCAGGCAGACGATGGTGGAGTTCGACGAGGCGCTCCTCTTCGTGACAGCCGCCGGAGACGGGAGCTGCCTCTGTGTGCTGACCGCGGCCGAGGCCGACGTCGGCCGGGTCGCCTACGAGATGACGCTGCTCGTGAACAGGGTCGGAGAGCACCTGGGGGTCACTGCGCGTCAGCGCGGCAGCGGAGAAGTCAACCGGCTCTGACCGTCCGGATCCCCTTCTCGACTGCATCTTTCGCCCGGCCGTGGGAGTTGTCCACAGGCCGGGCGAAAGGCTTTCTGCTCGGTTACGGTGATCACACAGAGTCACCATAACTACACGGGGGAGTACGGCCATGGTCATGACGGATGCGACGCGCGCCGCAGCACCGCGCGCAGGATCTCGGCGCTCGCAGAACGACCCGACGGACACCGACTCGACGAAAGTCGATCCGACGAAGGCTGATCCGACAGAAGTCGGCCGGACGGAAGTCGGCGCGACGGTGGCCGCAGGGAGGGCGGCGCAGGAGCTGAACCTGAAGCGCGGGGAATTCGAGCTCGCCGTGCACCTGAGCATCGTGCGGATCGCGGCGGAGCAGGCTGGTGGCAGGCCCAGGGTGAGCCGGGAGGAGATCGACCGGCTGAGGTCGGGGGACGGGTTCCCGGACACACTGCGAGAACGGGTGCGGACGGTGGGGACAGCGGAAGGCGCGCGGCTGCTCGGCATCAGTCCGGTCCGCTTCACCAGGCTGGCCAGGGCCGGATGCATCACCCCTGTCGCGTTCCACCTCAACCGGTACCGGGCGATTGTCTGGCTCTATCTCGCCCAGGAACTCGTCGGGTTCGCGGCCGAGGCGCCGCAGCTGCTGACCGGGAACAGCCCGGCCTGGATGCGGACATGTCTGGACGCAGGAACCGACTGGCGGACGCGCAACTGGCGCTCGCACCGGATCGAGCGCCTGCTGAGCCGAACGGAGGATCCCTGGGGGCGGGCTGCGGTGCTTGCCTGCGCGCTGGATCCGGTGCAGCTGGCGGAAGTGGTCGACGATCCGTACGAGCGTGCGTACCTCAGGAGGGTCCAGCCCGGTCCGGTCTTCGGGCCACCCGGATCCGTCGCCGCTCGCGACACCATGACTCACCTGATGCGCGCCGACGACCCGGACGAGATCCTCTGGCGCCGGGTCAATCTCGTCCTGGAGCTGGACAGCGCGCGCGAGACCCGTCCAGCACCTCATCCGGGGGACGACCGGCGACCCGATCCGGACTGCTCGGTCCCCGGCCCTGTCTCTCTCCCCGCCCCTCCTCCTGTGAGCGATTCCGGCCCTGTTCAGGTAGCCGGACTGCTCGCCCGGCTTGGCCTGCGGACGCGCGAGGTCCTGCGCAGGGCAGGCGAGGAACGAAGCTCGGGCGAAGCCCGTTGAACGAGTGGGCGACGCGGATCATGCAGACGGACGAGGAGCACGCGAGGAGGGTCATGGCGGAGAACAAGCAGCGGATGCTGGCCGGCGACTGGTACATCGCGGACGACCCGGAACTGAGGGCCGACACCGAGCGGCGTATCGAACTCTGCGAGGCGTTCAACGCCGCAGCGCGGGCAACTCCCGCCGCACGGCGGAAGATCCTTGAAGAGCTGCTCGACTCGGTGGGTGAGGGGGTCGCCATCCGGGCACCGTTCCACTGCGACTACGGTTCGTTCATCACCATCGGACCGCGCACGTTCATCAACTTCGGAGCGGTCTTCCTCGATGCCGCGCCCATCACGATCGGCGCCGATGTGCAGATCGGGCCGAACGTGCAGCTGCTGACCCCCAGCCATGAACTGGACACGGAGCGCCGCAGAGCAGGCTGGGAGAAGGCGGACCCCGTGACGATCGGGGACAACGTCTGGCTCGGCGGGGGCGTGATCGTGTGTCCCGGCGTGACCATCGGGGCGGACACTGTTGTCGGTGCAGGATCGGTCGTCACCAAGGACCTTCCGTCCGGCGTCCTGGCGGTGGGAAATCCGGCCCGGGTCATCCGTTCTCTCGCACGGGGCGGGGGAGCGGCGGAGGGAGAAGGAGGGGTGGCTGCGGAGTCCGGCGGATAACGGCTCGCGCAGGGACGCCCGTACCGGCATCCCGGCCCCATGCTGATCGGGGAAGCCGTTGTCGAGGACCGGCCCGCCCTCCGGCGGCCTCTGTGCTGAGCTCGTGTGTTCCTCGGTCGGACCACATGATCAGTCAAAGGCCCCCTTGTGTAAGGAAGTTGACAGTCCGAGTGATCAAGGGCGAGGAGCCGTTCGACCTCCGAGGTCAAAGTTCAAGTCAGGCCGTATTACGCCACACCGTCACGTCCACGTTGGCGTAGGCGGTCCCCGACGAGCCCCGATATGTCACGAGCCCCACGTGCCCCGTCCCGCTGATGACACACATGTGCTGGCCCACAGTGAGGTCCTTGACCCAGATGTAGCTCTTGTAGCCGGTCGCCGCCTTGCACGCCACCAGGCTCCCCTGCCGACCGACGGGCAGCAGAGCAAGGGAGCTGCCGGAGGTGGTGCCCGGGGCGAGGACCGCCCCCGAGGAGTAGACGGCATAGGTGAGATCCTCGTCGGCGCTCCCGGAATCCGCCTTGGACCGCACTGGGGTGTCCGCCAGATACAGGTCGTGGCTCGCCGTCATCCGGATCCCGGAGTACGTGGCCGAGGCAGGAGCCTTCGGGGCCACGGGCTTGCTGGAAGCGGCGGGCGCGGCAGCCGAGGTCGCGGCCCGCGTGGGCATCGCGAGCCCCGAACGAGCGGGCCGCAGCGCGGACTTGGTGGGCTCGGGCTTTTTCGAGGCTTCGGTGGTAGGCGAGCCGGACGTCGACGGCGACGCCTCGGCGGCCGGAGCCGACTGCGACGCGGCCGCTTCCTGCGACCTGTTGTCGCTCTTGTCGCCGTCGCCCGGGACGAGCAGCAGCGCGGCGGTCGCCCCACAGGCGACGAGTACGACGGCGGCCACCGACAGCATCCAGGCTCGGGCCCTGCGGCCCTTGCCATTCGTGGCCACCGAGGACGTCGCCACACCGGCCGGATTCTGTGGCTGCGGACCGGGAGGCGGTGCGTACGCGCCCGGCACGGCCTGAGACCCCATCACAAACGGCCCGGGCAGAACGGCATGGGACGGCTCGGTGGGGGTGTAACCGTTCCTATCCAGTGTGCGTGAGTGAGTCCTGGACCCACTGCTGCGTACTGGGCGCATCCCGAACGGTGTTGGATGCGCTGGGTTCCCGCTTTCGCTTCCCGCTCGGTGACAACCCTCCAGGGGGCCGGTCCGTTGCGGGTGGGCGGGTTCCCTCACGCCCCCGGTCACCTGACCCGGCCTGGGCGGTCCGATGCCCCGCACGATCACTCCGGTCGTGCGGGGGCGGTGCCGTCCGACGCCGGACCGGGTGCCCGAGGGCGCGTCGTCCGATCGCGATGCCCGCGGCATCGTGACGGGACATGGTGCGGCGGGGGGTGACCAGTGGTTTCTGCCAGTGCTGGGCACCCCACAAAGTGGTGTAGGCGGGGTCGACCGCGACAATGCTCAGGCCGTGTTCGGCGGCCATGGAGACGAGCCGGGCAGCTCCCCGGCCTGATCGCCGCCCTCAAGGCGGCCCGCTCCCGGACGGCGCTGCTCATCCGCCCGGACGCACTCTGCCTCGGCTTCGTCGTTCCCATGCACGTCGAAGCCCGGCACCTCGCCGCATCTTCGCCCGACAGCCCGTGCGGCAGGACGCGTTCGCCGCCAAGACCGCGCAGCCGGCCTGGCCCCTGGAAGCCTGCTCCGACACCCGCGCTCATCTCCTGCTCGTCGACGAGGACGCCGACGGTGCATCCGCACAGGCTGCTCAGCGCTCGGCCGACCAACCCGACCTTGGCACCCCTGGCGTGGGCCGGAACAACGACACCGCCCGCATCCGCAACCTGGCCGCCCGCACGCGCGGGCCGGCCTGACCGAACTGCAGCGCGCCTCAGGAACAGCGGCGAACTGTCGGATGCTGCCCCGTCCGGCGGTCCGAAGCTGGACACGCGCAAGTGGTCGGCCACACCCGGCACAGGCGGCCATGGGTTCTACGGGGCCGTGACAGAGGCCGGAGAACCGTTGTTGCCCAGCTCGCCCCGGTTCGGTTGGACAGGGGTCAGGTCGAGCCTGTTCTGGGCTTGGGCTGCGTGATGGCCGGCCAGACGGCCGGAGACCATGGCCCAGCCGATATGGAGGCCGTGGTTGAGCAGCTGGAGTCCACCCTGGCCGGTCGAACCCACCGGAGCGAGATCGGCACCCGGCACGGGCGCCGGGCCCTGGGCTGTTTCAAGCAGGCCGTGCTGATTCTGCGCTGGTTCATCGACGGTACCCGCCTGTCCCAACTCGCACGCGACAACGGTCTGTCCAGCTCGACCGCATCATCTAAACGATCACACATGTGACGTTCAACGACACGTGGCCAGCCCTCGCCGCGGAACCGCAGGTCGTGGCCCCGTGCTCAACCGCGCCTGGCCACTTCGCTCAGGGACAGTTGGCCACGTGGGCCGCGGGATCCGCGACTCCGGCGGAATGTGTACATGGGATCATCAGTGATCGCCAGTCGGGGTGAGGGAGTCCGACCGGCGATCACTTCCGTCGGTGCCCGTCCGGCACCAGGGGCCTACGCGTCGGCCCCATAGGCCCCGTACTCCGGAAGCCCCGTCGATTCGAAGATGTGTACCGACAGGCCACCCGGTGTCGTCTGATGGGTGACCAGCCGCAGGCCGGCCGGTGCGCCGCCGTCCGGGAACAGGCGTCGGCCCTGGCCCACCACGACCGGGGCGATCACGAGCCGCAATGTGTCGATCAGCCCGGCGGCCAGCAGGGACTGGGCCAGCTGGGCGCTGCCGTGGATCTGCAGTTCCCGGCCGGGCTGCCGCTTCAGCTCGGCGACCTGGGCGGGGACGTCGCCGGACAGGATCGTGGTCGGATTCCACTCGGCCTGGGTCAGGCTGTGGGAGGCCACGTACTTCGGCAGGCCGTTCAAGATGCCGGCGGCGGGGTGGTCGGTCATCTTCGGCCAGTCCCGCGCGAAGTTCTGGTAAGTACGGCGGCCGAACAGGAACGCGTCCGCCTCGCCGAGCCAGGTGCCGGCCAGCCGCTCGAACTCCTCGTCCAGGTGCGGCACGAACCAGCCACCGCGCGTGAACCCGTCGCTGGTGTCCTCGTCCGGGGACCCCGGCCCCTGGGAGACACCGTCGAGCGTCAGGAACTCCTGCACAACCAGCTTCATCGCACACCAACTCTCTCTTCGACCTCGATGGCAGATTCGGCGGGAGAAGCGACCGTCCGCGCTCCTCGGACGCTGTGGCGCGCAGAAACTCATCGGTCTGAACGCTGCTGACCGTGGCGGCCTGCGCGAGCCCGCGAGGCTCCGCCGACAAACTTGCAGGTCGGATGACCGGCGAGGAGCGCGTGGCCACCTATCGCTGCGCTTGGCCACCTTATCGGTGGACGTCACATCACACAGCCATGACCGCTTACCGGGAAAGGCTCACTTTCGACGGCCGCCTTTCCGTAGTCCGTCATTAACTCCAACAACCCGAGTGACACCACTTGTTCGGCAGAAATCCAGGGTGTCCATTCTGGTCGTCACACACCGACGTTGGGCGCCCTGGCGCCATCTCCGCAGCCGACCCCGGACCCACTCATCCACTGGAGAGGGCCAGCCACGCGAGGGCGGAGGCGGTGAGGGCCTTGATGCCGGTATCGAGGGTGGGTTGCATCACCGGGGCGAAGGCGGGGCTGTGGTTGACCGGGATGTCCTGGGAGACGGTGCCTTTCTTCTGAGCGCTGGCGTAAAGGTCGGGGGAGGTGCCGCCGATGCACCAGTAGGTGAACGGGGCGCCGAACGCGTGGGGAATCACGCTCATGTCCTCGCTGGCCGTTTGCAGTTCGGCTGTGTGCGCGTCGTCGCCGAAGCATGCGGCGAAGGCGCGGGCGACGGTGTCGGTGGCCTCTTGGTCGTTGATCGTGGGCGGGAACGCCGACAGGCGTTCGAACTCCGGTTCCTTGGGGGCGTTTGCGCCTTGGGCCTCCGCCCGCACGATCCGTTCGATCGCGGCAAGCACCTGCTTGCGGACGGCGGTGTCATAGGTACGCACGTTGAGCTGGAGCACGGCGCGGTCGGGGATGACGTTCGGCCCCGTTCCGGACTGAATGCTGCCGACGGTGAGTACGGCAGGGGTGGTGGCTGACAGCTCGCGGGAGACCACCGTCTGCAGGCGGATGACGCTCATGGCCGCCATGATCACTGGGTCGACAGCGGCCTGCGGTGCCGAGCCGTGGGCACCGCGTCCGTGCAAGGTGACGCGCAGGCTGTCGGCAGCCGACAGGAACGACCCGGCGCGGGTTCCGACGTAGCCTGCTGGGTAGGGCAGCACGTGCTGCGCCAGCACAACGTCCGGTTGGGGTGCCTTGCTGGTCAGGCCGTCGTCGATCATGGCCTGGGCACCGTCGCCGTTCTCCTCCGACGGCTGGAACAGCACCACCACGGTGCCCTGCCAGGCGTCGGTGGCCCGGGCCATGAGCTGCGCGAAGCCGACCAGGCAGGCAACGTGCACGTCATGGCCGCAGGCGTGCATGACCGGCTGCTCAACGCCGTCACGACCGGTGGCGGTGACCGTGGACGCGTACGGCAGCCCGGTGTCCTCCTTCACCGGCAGCGCATCCATGTCCGCGCGGAGCATCACGGTTGGGCCGCTTCCCCGCGTGAGCACGCCGATGACACCGGTCGTGCCGATGCCTTCGGTCACGTCGTAGCCGAATCCGCGCAGGGCCCGGGCGACCTTCCCTGCCGTGCGGTGCTCCTGCAGTCCGAGCTCCGGGTGGGCGTGGAGGTCTTTGTAGAAATCTTCCACGCTGGTCCGGATGCCGTCCAGACCAGCAAGAACGGTCGTTACGCTGCTGTCCATGGGCTTCATTACCTCCGGTGCATGTCCCCGCGTACGAGCGCAATGGGGGGCGTTGCATAGAGCCCATTGCCGCCGAACACTGCAGACACCCGCCGCAGCACATCACGTGCTGCGCCTGCGCCCACCGCAGTAGTGATGCCCAGCAGCACAGCCGGAAGCCACCCCAGCGCGGCAGGCAAGTGTCTTCTGCGATCGGCTGACCGCCCAGAAACCGATGCCGACGGCGTCAAGGGCGACGAACAGTCGATTCCGCTGCCCACATACATGAATTATCAGGTCTTTTCCGGCGGTGGCTCAGCCGTACTTCGAGAAGACGCTTTCATGCCGGGCTGAAAGGCGCTCGGCCCGCTAGGCCGTCCGGGTCCCCGGTGTGAGCCGGTATCCGACGTCGTCCTGCAGCGTCGTCCCGCTGCGTCCAGACCAAGGGCACCGGCCGGGTATGGATCGACGGCTGCTGCCGCCGACCTTGTCGGTGTGGAGTTGGGTGCACTGGACGCCGGGGGTGACCTGGTTCCGGCCGCCGGGGAAGCCGCCGCTTTCGTGGGTGCAGGATCAGGGGATGTCGTCGGTGAGCTTGACCTGGGTCTTCGGGTTGCCGCCGGCGGCCGTCGTCCACACCTCGAAGGTGAGGTTGCTCTTGTCGCCGTCGGCATCCGTGAAGGTGTTTGCGCAGGACAGTCCGGCAAGTGGCGACGCTCCAGGTGCTGTCGGAGTGACGCGACTCCATCAAGACTGACTGCCTGCGGCGATTGCGCAGGGTGACGTTTCCGGGTGCGCGAGCGGGGGAGCGCTGGTTGGCTGCGACGTGTCCCACCCTCACCTCCCCAGGAGTGATGATGAGCATTGCAGACGAGTCCGCCAGCCGTGCGCGGCAGACGAAGGACAAGGTCCGTGAGCTGAACGAGCGTGCCGAGCAGACGAGCGATCCGAAGGAACGCCGCAGGCTGTACGAGGAGGCCCGGCGCGTGCAGGAGCGGTCCCTCAAGGAGGGCGGAAGCGCGGCCGAGGGCAGGCCGGGACGCCGTGCCGACAGTGAGAAGGACGGGTACGCGTCTCGCTGACGCACCGTCGGCGTTCAGTGGCACGGAGGGCCTCCCACCGCAGCGCGGTGGGAGGCCCTCCGTGCCTTGTGTGCCGTTACCGGCTCATGAGTTCCTCGGCTGCGATCCCGGCAGGCGGTCAGTGGCTGATCTTGCAGCCCTCGAGATCCCCGACAGGGTCGGGTCAGGCACAGGACGGGCACAGCCCGCGGTAGGTGACCTCGACCTCGGACACCGTGAAGCCGAACCGTTCCACCGCCGGGAGTTCGGCCAGCGGATTGCCGGTCGGGTGGACATCGCGGATGGTCCCGCAGCCGGAGCACACCAAGTGCTGGTGCGGGTGGTGTGCGTTGGGGTCGTAGCGCTTGGCGCGTCCGTCGGTGGAGACCTCGATGACCTCGCCGAGGGAGACCATCTCGCCCAGGGTGTTGTAGACGGTCGCGCGGGAGATCTCGGGCAGCCGCTGCGCCGCGCGGGCGTGCACCTCGTCGGCCGTGAGATGCACGTGGTCGCCGTCGAGGACCTCCGCAACGACACGCCGCTGGGAGGTCATCCGCCAGCCACGTCCTCGCAGTCGCTCCAGCAGGTCACTCATATCGATTCACCTATTCAGATTCGGTGGGATACCGGAATTTACCAGTGGAGGTCCGGGTCCTGATCGGATATGGGTTTGGCGTGCTTCTTGACTAAGACTCTGTCCATCGTAGGATCGGTTTCGGCAATAGCCCAGGGACAGGAAGACTCCAGTACGGCAGGAGACAGAGTGACGGGACCACCGCCGAGGAGCTGTGCGGTGCCGGCCTGCGGGTGGTGACGGCCGCCCGCGTCGCGCTGCTCGAGACCGTCCGGGACGGTGGCCACCTCGGCATCGAGGCGATCGCATCCGGGGCGCGCGACCGATGGGCCCCATTTCCCTTGACGTCGTGTGTGAGGCCCTCCACGTGCTCACCGTGGCGGGGCTCGTACGTCGCATCGAACCGCTCGGCAGTCCGGCCCGGTTCGACTGACGCCTCGGGGACAACGACCACCACGTCGTGTGCCTGTGGTGCGGCGTCGTCGCTGACCTCGAACCGCGCGGTCGGCGAGGCGCCCCGCCTGCCCGCGTCCGACGACCACGGCTGCTCGATCAACGGGCCGAGGTCATCTGCCGGAGCCTGTGCCCCGACTGTTCCACCGCCTGCAGTTCCTGAACACCGTGATCCGCCCAGTACGGAAGGATTCCCATGTCTGAGAACCATGATGCAATCGTCGTGGACGCGAAAACGGAGGGCGGAGGTGGTTGCCCGGTCGTGCACGGGCGCGCCTCGCACCCGACTCAGGGCGGCGGAAACCGCCAGTGGTGGCCGGATCGGCTCAACCTGAAGATCCTCGCCAAGAACCCTGCCGTGGCCAATCCCCTCGGCGAGGAGTTCGACTACACCGAGGCGTTCAAGAGCCTCGACCTTCCGGCCGTGAAGCGGGACATCGCAGAGGTACTGACGCACTCGCAGGACTGGTGGCCGGCCGACTTCGGTCACTACGGCCCGTTCATGATCCGGATGGCGTGGCACAGCGCGGGCACCTACCGGATCAGCGACGGCCGCGGCGGCGCCGGGGCCGGCCAGCAGCGCTTCGCCCCCCTCAACAGCTGGCCGGACAACGGGAACCTCGACAAGGCCCGCCGCCTGCTGTGGCCGGTCAAGAAGAAGTACGGCCAGAGCATCTCGTGGGCCGACCTCATGATCCTCGCCGGCAACGTGGCCCTGGAGTCGATGGGCTTCAAGACCTTCGGCTTCGGCGGCGGTCGTGCGGACGTGTGGGAGCCCGACGAGGACGTCTACTGGGGGCCCGAGACCACCTGGCTCGGCGATGAGCGCTACACCGGCGACCGGGAGTTGGAGAACCCCCTCGGCGCGGTCCAGATGGGCCTCATCTACGTCAACCCGGAGGGCCCGAACGGCAACCCGGACCCGCTCGCCGCGGCCCGCGACATCCGTGAGACGTTCCGCCGGATGGCGATGAACGACGAGGAGACGGTCGCCCTGATCGCGGGCGGTCACACCTTCGGCAAGACGCATGGTGCGGGCCCCGCGGACAACGTGGGCCCCGACCCCGAGGGCGCCCCGCTCGAGGAGCAGGGCCTCGGCTGGAGGAACTCCTTCGGCACCGGCAAGGGTGGCGACACGATCACCAGCGGTCTCGAGGGTACGTGGACGAACACCCCGGTGACCTGGGACAACAGCTTCTTCGAGATTCTGTTCGGCTACGAGTGGGAGCTGTTCCAGAGCCCCGCCGGTGCGCACCAGTGGAGGCCGAAGGACAGTGCCGGGGCGGGCACCGTCCCCGACGCCCACGACTCGTCGAAGAGCCACGCCCCGACGATGCTGACGACCGACCTCTCGCTCCGGTTCGACCCGGCCTACGAGCAGATCTCGCGACGCTTCCTCCAGAACCCCGACGAGTTCGCGGACGCCTTCGCCCGGGCGTGGTTCAAGCTGACCCACCGGGACATGGGCCCGATCGTGCGCTACCTCGGCCCGGAGGTTCCGGCCGAGACGCTGCTGTGGCAGGACGCCCTTCCCTCGGTGACGCACGAGCTCATCGACGCCGAGGACGTCGCCGCCCTCAAGGGCCAGATCCTCGCCTCTGACCTGTCGGTGTCCCAGCTCGTGTCCACCGCGTGGGCGTCGGCCTCGTCCTTCCGCGGCAGCGACAAGCGCGGCGGCGCCAACGGCGCGCGCATCCGCCTCCAGCCGCAGAGCGGGTGGGCGGTCAACGATCCCGACCAGCTGGCGGCGGTGCTGCGCACCCTGGAGGGGATCCAGGAGTCCTTCAACGCCGGTCAGTCCGGCGGCAAGCAGGTCTCGCTCGCCGATCTGATCGTGCTCGCCGGTGGTGCGGCCGTCGAGCAGGCCGCCAAGGACGCCGGCTTCGACGTCGAGGTGCCCTTCACACCGGGCCGCGTGGACGCGTCGCAGGAGCAGACCGACGTGGAGTCGTTCGCAGCGCTCGAGCCGACCGCCGACGGGTTCCGCAACTACCTCGGGAAGGGCAACCGGCTGCCGGCTGAATACCTGCTGATCGACCGGGCGAACCTGCTGACGCTGAGCGCCCCCGAGATGACGGTCCTCGTCGGTGGTCTCCGCGTCCTGGGCGCGAACTACCAGCAGTCGCCGCTCGGCGTCCTCACCACGACCCCCGGGGCTCTGACCAACGACTTCTTCGCCAACCTGCTCGACCTGGGCACGACGTGGAAGGCAACGTCCGAGGACGCGAACACGTTCGAGGGTCGCGACACCGCCACCGGCGAGGTCAAGTGGACCGGCAGCCGCGCCGACCTCGTCTTCGGGTCGAACTCCGAGCTGCGCGCGCTCGCAGAGGTCTACGCGGGCGATGACGCGAAGAAGAAGTTCGTGAACGACTTCGTCGCGGCGTGGGACAAGGTGATGAACCTCGACCGGTTCGACCTCGTCTGATCACGACGTCCAGGTCGGTTCGCGCCGGGCGGCCACAGATCCGCCCTCGATTGTCGCCGTCGCTGCCCTGGCCCTCAGGCACAGCACCGAGGCGGCAACCGTCGTCGGCAGGTCGGTGACCGTAACTGGAGGCGCCCAGGCGGGCATGCGGTCCCGCCGGGAGTCAGCGGCGGAGGACGAACCTCCGCCGGGCCGTAGGAAGCCCCGGACCGAAGGTCCGGGGCTTCTCGCGTGCCCGCGTGGAGCGCAAGTGCTGAGACACCCAGTCGGACGCCGGCCCACCGAGGAGGCCACTGATCGAGTCCGGGTGATGGTTGCAGCAGGGGGTCGGAGGGGAGCGCAGCTGGCCCAGGACATGCCGGACTCCTTTCGGAGTTCGGCTGATGACAGAAGTGCCCCGGAATCGTCGGACACCTGGCCGGTGCCCGGCGCTTCTCACAGAGCGCGGTGCATGATGTGCAGCCCGACGTAGCCCTTCTTCGGGTGGCGGAAACCCTCCGGCAGCGTGCCCAGTACCTCGAAGCCGAGTGCCCGATACAGGTTCACCGCGTGGACGTTGGTCTCCACAACCGCGTTGAACTGCATCGCCCGGTAGCCCGCAGCACGTGCCCACTGGATCGTGTATTCGCATAGCGCGCGCCCCACGCCCTGCCCTGAGTGCGCCGGGTCGACCATGTAGCTGGCGCTCGCGACGTGCGATCCGTTGCCCATGTGGTTGCGGTTCATCTTTGCCGTGCCCAGGACCGTACCCGCGTCGTCCACCGCGACGACGGTCCGGTCGGGGGATGGCAGGATCCACCAGTCACGGCCTTGGTCCTGACCGAGATCCGTCGGATAGGTGAACGTCTCACCTGCGGCGACGATGGTGTGGAAGAAGGGCCAGATGGCGGCCCAGTCCTCCAGGTTGGCTTCCCTGATCAACATTCGGTCAGGATGCCGGAACGGGAACGCAACCTCCAGCACTTTTCCCGCCCAGAACGCCGTCGGATTCCGCGGGTGACTCCATCGGGCGGGGGCTGGGGTGCAGGCGCTGGGGTGCGCACAGGGATGGTCCGTATGCGGTGGGAGGTGCGCTCAAGGCGGCCGCGAGCCGTTCGATACGGTCCGATGGCGGATGCTTACGTCCTGCCACCGTCCACATGGCCGCAGTCGAACGAAGTGTCCGTAAGGAGTTCCACAAGACGATCGAACTGCCGTAACACGACAAGGAACTGACAGTCCATCTGGTCGTGAGGGCCGGCGACGGCGACCGGTTCTCGAAGGACGACTCCAAGCAGGCACCGGTGTGTGAGGACAACACCCCGACGCCCACGCCGACGGCATCCGAGTCGAAGCCGGCCGAGAAGCCCACGACGGAGGCGTCCGCGCCGAGCGCCACGCCGAGCCAGAGCTCCCCCGAGACCGCGCCCGCCGCGGCGTCGCCGAGCCCCAGCTCGCCCGACCCGGCCGAGACGGGTTCGTCGTCCGCAACGCCCGTCATCGGTGGTGCGGATGTCGCCGTGCTGCTGGCCGGTGGCGGCATCATGTGGTCCGTGCGCAGGCGTCGCACCGCGCAGGGCTGACGTGGCTGAGCAGTCCACTGGTTCGAGCGCAGGACCGTGCGGGACCGTCGGACGAGGGGCGTGCAGCATCACGCAGTGCGTGACGGCACGCCCCTCACTGCTCCCTCAACGTCGTTCCTCCGCCGGCTCGGACGGATTCATGGGTCTCCGTGGCAGCGACCGGGGGCCCGGAGGTGGGTGGTGTGGCAGGTCCGATCTCGCACCACACGGCCTTCCCCTCGCCGCGCGGCTCGATGCCCCAGCGGACGGCGATGGCGTCGAGGAGCAGCAGACCGCGTCCCGATGTCGCTGTCTCGCCGGGAGTCCGGCGCCTCGGCCAGACACTGGAGCGGTCCTGCACCGAAAGCCGCACCCGGCGGACAGGCTCCGGAAGGACCTCCAGCGTGAGCACTGCCCCGCCCTCGGTGTGCAGAAGCACATTCACCAGCAGCTCACCGGTGACCAGTTCGGCATCGTCGGCGAGATCGGCCATGTTCCAGTCCTGCAGGGCCTGACGCACGATGGAGCGGGCATCGGAGAGCCCTTCGGGATCCGCCTGGTGGATGTACTGGTGCAAGCGCGGCGCTCGCGGCGAACCCGGGTCCGGACTGCGCCGGAGCACCAGCAGCGCCACATCGTCCCCCGCGCCCCAGCGCTCCCAGAGCCGGTCGGACAAGTGGTCGGCCAGTGCCTGAGCACTCGCGGGCCCCGTGCTCACCTCGCGGATCAGCGCACAGATACCCGATTCGATATCGGCGCCCGGTTTTTCCACCAGCCCATCGGTGTACAGGACAAGGGTTTCGCCGGGCACCAGGTCGAGACGCGTCTCCGGGTACTCCTCGTCTTCGAAGTCGGTGGAGAGTCCCAGGGGCAGACCGCCCCGTATCTGCGGAGTGCCGACTCGGCCGTCCATGTGCCGGATCAGCGGTCCGAAGTGCCCGGCGCGGACCGCGCGCACGGTGCCCGAGGGGAGGTCGACCTGGGCGTATGTACAGGTGGCGAAGCGATCCGTGTCCAGTTCGGCGAGAAAGCGTGAGGCCCGGGCCAGCACTGTCGCCGGCGGGTGCCCCTCGCCCGCGTACGCGCGCAGGGCAATGCGCAGCTGACCCATGATGGCGGCCGCATGGGTGTCATGGCCTTCCACGTCGCCCACGACGATGCCGAAGCGGTTCTTGGGCAGGGCGATCACGTCGTACCAGTCGCCGCCGACCTGCCGCCCGCTCCGTGCGGCGTGGTAGCGCACCGCGATCTCGCCGCCCTCGATCTCCTGGATCCGCCTGGGAAGCATCGCCGCCTGCAGCCCGGTGGCGAACTCCCGTTCCTCGTCGAAGAGGGTCGCCCGCTGCAGTGACTGGGCCACGATCGCCGAGAGCCCCAGACACAGGTTGCGTTCGTCGGCGTTGAAGTCCGTCCGCTCGCAGTAGAAGAGCGCGAGACCGCCCAGTGATCGCGCCTGCGCGATCAGTGGAAGATAGGCGGCGGCGCGGAACTTCAGCTCGTCCGTGAACGGCTCCAGGGCCGGATACCGCCGTAGGAGGCCGGCGATCGAGGTCACGAACCGGGGCCGACCGCTGAGGACCGTATCGGCCAGCGGGAACCGCGGATCGAGGTTCCCGGACCCGAACTTGATGATGCTCTCCGGCGCGATCCCGCTCGCCGCGATGACATTGAGGGAGGTGTTCTCCACCAGACCCAGGGCGACCCCGTCCGCGCCGAGCATGGCCAGACTGCCGGGACCGGTGAGGGTGGCGGTCACATCGTTGACGCTCACCGCACGCGACATCGCACTTGTTGTGCGTTCAACGATGCTGGTCTGTCGTTGGCGGCGTTTCTCCAGGTCCAGCACGAAGGCCGAATGGGTGACCTCCGCCGTCGCATCCCGCACGACCCCGATGACCCGGTGCGCCCGCCCGTCGTCCCTGCGCAGGATCCGCGCCTGGACATGTGTCCACTGGTGGGTGCCGTTCGCACGCGGAACCTGGAAATGGACGCTGTACGAACTGTGGCCACCCGTGATGGCCTCGTCGATCGCCAGTTCCAGCCGGTTCCGTTCCGCCGGTTCGAGCCGCGAAACCAGAATTCCCGGGTCAGGGGTGAACTCCTCCGGATCCAGTCCGAAGACGAGCAGACCTGCCGCGTCGATGTCCAGTGACCGCGAATCCAGGTCCCACTCGAAGCTGCCCGTGCGATTCAGGGCAAGCCGCTCCTCCGTCCCGGTCTCGCCGCTGTACGGCCGGTCGATCTTTAGGCGGGGCGTATCGTCGGAGTCTGGGTCCCGGTCGGTCATTCCTGCTCCGGAGATCGTCCGGCGGGATTGGCGGACAGTACGGCCTGTATGTGCATCTTGTACGTGTCTCATTGTCGAACCCGTTCCCCAGTACTGCCACAGCGGATCCGGCGCTCGCATCGCCCCACCGAACGCGTCCCAGCGGGTCCTCGGCACCCCTGCTGCCCCGGCCTGCGGACCGCCACCGCAGAATGAGCACCGGAAGATCGTCCGTGACCGGCGGACGGTACAACCCAGGGGCTGACCGGAGCGCACTGATGAACAACGAAGACCCCGTCCTGCTGCACACCGAGGGCCGCACCCGGCACATCACACTCAACCGCCCACGCGCCCTGAACGCGCTGACCCACACCATGGTGCTCCGCGTCGACGAAGCCCTCACTGCGGCCGAACAGGACGACTCGGTCACCGCGGTGCTGATCAGCGGAGCGGGGGAGCGCGGCCTCTGCGCAGGCGGCGACATCCGCGCCGTATACGAGGACGCCCGCGCGGGCGGCTCCGCAGCGTTGGACTTCTGGCGCGACGAGTACCGGCTCAATGCCCGTATCGCCCGCTTTCCCAAGCCGTACATTGCGCTCATGGACGGCATCGTGATGGGCGGCGGGGTGGGCATCTCGGCCCACGGAAGTGTCCGTGTCGTCACGGAACGCTCCCGCGTCGCCATGCCGGAGACCGGGATCGGCTTCGTACCCGACGTGGGCGGGACTCATCTCCTCGCCTCCGCACCCGGAGAACTCGGCACCCACCTGGCGCTCACCGGGGACGCCGTCGGAGCGGCCGACGCCCTGCTGTGCGGGCTCGCGGACCATTTCGTGCCGTCGCGGCACCTCGCGGAACTGACCCGGGAGCTGGCCGGGGCCACCACCCCCGCCGACGTCACGGAGGCGGCGCAGCAGTACGTCACCGAGGCGCCCGTCGCCGAACTGGCCGTGCATCGCGACTGGATCGACGCCTGCTATGCGGCGGACTCGGTCGAGGAGATCGTCGACCGGCTCCAGAACTGCGGCGAACCCGCCGCGAAGGAGACCGCCCAGACGATTCTGGCCAAGTCGCCCACCGCACTCAAGGCGACCCTTGCCTCGGTGCGCAGCGCCCGGCTCCTCAACAGCTTGGAGGAGGTCCTCGACCAGGAGTTCCGCGTCTCCTGCGCCGCCTTCACCCGGCCCGATCTGGTGGAAGGTGTACGCGCCCAGATCATCGACAAGGACCGCAACCCGCACTGGAGCCCGGCCCGGCTGGACCAGGTCACAACTGCTGACGTGGCAGCGTTCTTCACACCCTTGGGCGGCCGCGAACTCGGACTCGCCCGCGAGGCGTCGGCCGCCGGCTGAGGCACGCGGCGACCCAGGCGCCATTCCCGGACGGGGTGGCGCCCCGACACACTCGCGCGAGCCGGCAGCGCCCCGGGGTGCTGCCGGCTCACTTCGCTTCGGAGCTCGTGGCCCCGCTCGCCCTACGGAACCCGCAAGCAGAGTCGTCCAGCAGCCGGTGGTCGTTGAGACGGTATAAAACGTTTCATCCGGTACGCCGGGTTTGGCCTCGTTGACTTGTCAAGCAACTCATCTGGTTTTCTTCACGACTCGAAACAATTCATCACGCGAGAGGGAGCTCGGGCGGCCCCGCGCTCCGGCGAGCGGCCACCGCATCGAAGAGATCCCAGCCGTCGAGCTGCTCGGTCGAGGGGGTGTCCGGGTGCCACCCGCCGGACACCGCCTCGTCGAGCAGGGCCCTGACGGTTCCGGGCTTGTGCAGGTTCAACCAGCCGCCCTGTGCGGTGCCGACGGCTCCCGAAGGGAGAAAGCCGTCGGGGACCAGTCGACCGGTGCCCTCCTGGAACACGATCAGAAGCCGCCCGTGTGCGCGGTGGCGCCGGATCGTGAGGATCTCGCGGCAGTTGCGATATGTGCCCTCCTCGACATCGTGGTCATGACCGACCGACCAGAGGAACGTCTCGTCGTTCACCACGAGACGCCGGGCGCTCCTGCTGCTTCGAACCATCGGCGGACCGCCGTCCTTGTCGTCGTGTCTGCGGTCAGAAGAACAGTCTGACCGTTCCTAGCCAGTGTGCGTGAGTGAGTCCTGGACCCACTGCTGCGTACTGGGCGCATCCCGAACGGTGTTGGATGCGCTGGGTTCCCGCGTTCGCGTCCCGTTCGGTGACGGCTCTCCGGGGGGCCGGTCCGTTGCGGGTGGGCGGGTTCCCTCGCGCCCCCGGGTGCCTGGTCCGGCCTGGGCGGTCCGATGCCCCGCACGATCGCTCCGGTCGTGCGGGGGCGGTGCCGTCCGACGCCGGACCGGGTGCCCGAGGGCGCGTCGCCCGACCGCGATACCGGCGGCATCGTGACGGGACATCGTTCGATGCGCGGTGACCAGTGGCTTCTGCCAGTGCTGGGCACCCCACCGGGAGGTGTAGGCGGGGTCGACCGCGACAATGCTCAGGCCGTGTTCGGCGGCCATCGAGACGAGCCGGGCCTTCAGTTTCCCGGTCGGGATGCCGGAGATGAGCTGCCGGAACCGTTTCCTGCGGCCGTGCTTCTCCCGGGTCTTCTCGGTGGCGAAGTCGAGATCTTCGATGCCGATCGCGGCGACCCCGACACGCACCGCCCAGTTGATCAGACGGGTCAGCGCGTGGCGGAGCTGTGCATCGCGGTGACCGGCGGTCCCGGACAGGTCGTAGGGGAAGCGCCGGGGCCCGCCGATGGGGTTGCCGTGCCGGTCGAGGTGGTAGGCGGCGAAGTGGTCGGCGTTGGTGTCGACACCGATCATGCCCCGGGCGCGGGCGGCCTCCAGCGGGATGGTCTTCACGACGGGGCGCCGCCAGGACGCGGTGAGGTACCAGCGGCCGCGCTGGGTGTCGAGGTGGATGCGGTAGGCCACGGCCCGGTTCGCGGCGATGCGGTCGGCCCACTCCTGGCCCCGGTGCGCGAAGCCGATCCGGGAGGTGAGGACGTACCGGCCGTGCCCGGCGTTGGCCAGGTGCGCGAGCGGGGCAGGCAGCCTGATGGACACTTCGCCGTCCGGGGTGACGCGGATCGTCTCGTTCCCGAACCGCTTCCCCGACTCACCGTCGGCAGCGATGAACCAGCGCTCCGCCTCCCAGCGTTCCCGCCACTGGCCTTCGGTGAGCCCGGCCTGCGCGAGGTGGTGGCGGGCGTTGAACAGACGTCTGCCGCCCCGCACCACCCGCACCCGCCCGGCCTGCCACTCGGCAACAGCAGCGGTGTGCCGGTCTTCCAGCATCGCGAGACGGCGAGATTTGCGGAACCACTCGCTCTTCGACCGGTAGCCGCCCGCGGCCCGCTTGGTGCCCTTCTCCCCGACCGGGAGGGACAGGCGGTGCCGCAGCGTCCTGATCCCGGCTGCCAGCGTCTGGATGTGCGCCGCCTGGCAACGGCGCGCGAGCGCCCACTGATCGTGGGTGGCCTTGGTGATCGCACCCGCGATCCGCGACGACGACAGCGGCGTCAGGTCCCGCTTACGCAACGCCCAGCTGTCCGCACCGTGCTCCAGACCATCCGCACAGCGAGCCTTGAGATCACGGGAAACGAGCGCACCCTGATGCTCACCGACCGCACGCAGCACCCTCTCGTCCCGGGCCGTGAGGTGCTTGAGCCGGTCCCGGACCGCCACGCCGCAAGGCCCGGGCACCACGAAGGGCACGGCCAACTCCCGCACACCACCCACCACATCACCCCATCCCACCAGGCCGGGCACCTGCCATCCAGCCCAACGAGCAGCAGCTGCCAAGGTCACCCATTCGACCCCAGAACCCCCGTTCCCACCCCCACAAACCCACCGACCGGACTCACTCCCGCACACCACCACTCACTTCAGCTCAGCAAACTGACAGCAGCTCACAACCCTTTTCTCGATCAGTAGGCGCTCACGGTCCTGCGCCACGCGGCGCAGCGCTGCCCGCCTCGTGAGGGCGCCCGTATCGGTCCAGTGCCACGAGAGGGCGCGCACCACGACCCGGGCGTACGGGTGCCTCCGGGGCAGGACCTTCTCGGCGGCAGGCTCCCGCATCACGCCCCGGAGGAGAGCCTCTTCGTGCTCCGCGGCCGGTTCCGGCTCTGCTGTGCGGGCGAGCTCGCAGAACGGGACCGATCCCTCCGGCAGTGGCTCGAAGTCCGGCTCCACCCTTTCGAACGTCGGCACCCAGGCGCCGGTCGTCGGGCGTGAATACACCTTTGCGGCCCGAACCGGGCGGGCGAGTGCGAGCCTCCGTGGAGCTGCAGTCATGGCAGCCACCGTAGGGGCGGCACCACCACCGTGTCACCGGCATTCCGCCGCGCTGCCCCAACCTGCCCGCGGGCACCGACCGAGGCGGCGGCCCGTTCCCTCCCTTCGGGAACGAACCGGGCGCCGCCGCGGGCACCGCGGCCCAGGCCCCCCACGCTGCACGGTCTGCAATGCTCCGTGCTGCTCAGCGACCGCTTCTGGACATGGTCGGCTGCAGGGTCCCCACGAGGTCGAAGAACCGGGCCTCATTGCCGCAGAGCCCTGCACGTTGCAGCGCGCCGTCGGCCTCCGCCATGGGCGAGGTGAGCAGGGGCAGGTACAACGGCGCCTCGTCCGGGTCCGCGAGGGCGGCCCGTATGGCCTCCAGCAGCCGGACGTACGCCTGGGCCGCGGCGAGTTCGTCATTGCGCATCTCAGCATCTCCTGGTCAGAGGTGTCGGACCATCAAGCATGTCTCATGGGTCTGACAACGCTGTTCAGGAATGGCCCGCGCCCGAGTGCCACCGTCACCTCCGAGATCTCCGCATCGCCCTCGGCGACGGCGAACGTGGAGCTGTCCGGCCGCTGGGCTTGCAGGGCGGCCTGCGGTGCGTTCCGTGGCCGGCGCACCGTGAGGCGATGGGCGGTGGTGGAGATCCGTACGATGTGCTCGTCGGGGTTCCACGGGTACGGCGCCGTGGACAGATGCGGATCGCCGCTGCGTCCGACGAAGGAGAGCGCTCCGAACTGCTGCACGCTCATTGACCGTGTCAGCTCCTCATCGGTGAGTGTGCGGGGCGCGGGCCCGGTACCCGGCCGATGCTCGTCCTTTTTGCTCGTCGTTCCGTGTTCGGGCTCATGGGGGGCTCCTTCCGCGGGAATGACGGTGGGACGTTCAGAGGTTTCGAGAGCTGCTCTGTGGGGACGCGGGGTGGGAGTTCGGCCGAACCGGGCGCAGCACCGTGCAGGCGACGAGGAACGCGGCGACGAGGAAGCCCGCGCCTACGGTGAAGGCCAGGTGGTAGCCGCCCGTCAGCGACGTGGCCCGGCTCGCTCCGTTCGTGAGCAGTGCCTCGGTGCGGGAGGCCGCCAGTGTGGACAGCAGGGCGACGCCCACCGCCATACCGATCTGCTGGGTGGTGTTGAACAGCCCGGACGCGAGCCCGGCGTCGTCGGCCTTCGCATCGGACATGCCGAGCGTGGTCAGCGCGGGGAGGGCGAGGCCGAAACCGGCCCCGAGCAGCATCACCGGGAGCAGATCGGTGAGGTAGTGCGCGTGTACGGGCACGCGGGCGAGCAGTCCGAGGACCCCGATCAGCATGACGAGCCCGGTCAGCAGGACCCGGCGTTCACCGAAGCGCGCATTGAGGCGGGCCGAGACCCCCAGGGACACAGCGCCGATCGCCACGGCTGCCGGAAGCATCGCGAGTCCCGTCCGTGCGGATCCGTAACCGAGGACCTTCTGCAGGTACAGAGCGACCAGGATCTGGAACGAGAACAGCGCCGCGACCATGAGCAGTTGGACCAGATTGGCCCCCGCGACCGTACGCGATCGCAGGATGCGCAGCGGCATGAGCGGGGTTCCGGCAGTGGCCTGGCGAGCGACGAATGCGCCGAGCAGGACGGCGGCGAGGGCGCCCAGCCCCAGCGTGTGCGCCGAGGTCCAGCCGTACTCCTCGACCTGGACGACGGTGTAGATGCCCACCATCAGCCCTGCGGTGACCAGGAGCGCGCCGATGCCGTCCGCGCCGGCCCGGAGGCCGAGACCGCGGTCGGCGGGCAGGACAGGCATGGCGATGACGAGCGCCGCGAGGCCGATCGGCAGATTGATGAAGAAGATCCAGTGCCAGCTGAGCGCATCGGTGAGGACGCCGCCGAGCACCTGGCCGATCGACGCCCCTGCTGCACCGGTGAAGCTGAACACGGCTATCGCACGGGCGCGTTCGCGGGCCTCGGTGAAGAGCGTCACGAGGATGCCCAGGCCGACGGCGGACGCCATCGCACTGCCGACGCCCTGCAGGAACCGGGAGGCGATCAGCATCGCGGGCGTGGTGGCCACGCCGGCGAGCAGGGACGCGGCGGTGAACACCGCGGTGCCGGCAAGGAACATGCGCTTGCGGCCGAGCAGATCGCCGAGCCTGCCTGCGAGAAGCAGCAGGCTGCCGAATGCGATCAGGTAGGCGTTGACGACCCAGCTCAACCCGGCAGGCGTGAACCCCAGGTCGTTCTGGATGGTCGGCATGGCCACGGTCACGATGGAGCCGTCGAGGACGATCATCAGCATCCCCGTGGCGATCACCCCGAGTGCCAGCCGGCGCGAGCGGGCTGAGGGAGCGGGGGCCGCGGAGGCCGCCGGACGATCAGCAGGTGCGGATGAAGTGGATGAAGTGGAAGAAGCAGAAGGAGCGGACATGCGGTCTCTCCTGTCGAATGAGGTGACAGGAGAGACGTTAGCAGATGGTTTTGTTGTAGATGATTTCTTTCGGGTCTATCTCTGTGACCCGTCACCCTCGCTGGCGCGCCCGCCGGACCGTCTGCGGACTCTCGGACGGGGTGGCCAGGTGCCCGTCGACCAGGTGTTTCAGTGCGCGCAGCAGCATGTCGCGTTCGTCCTGGGGGAGGGCGGTGAGCGCCCGCTCGTGCACACCGTCGACGATCTGCTGGCTCTGCTCGGCGACCTTGGCGCCCTTCTCGGTCACAGCGATGATCCGGGCGCGACGGTCCTTGCTGGAGGGGCGGCGCTCGGCGAGACCGGCCTGCTCCAGGGCGTCGACCGTCACGACCATCGTGGTCTTGTCCATGTCGCCGATCTCGGCGAGCTGGATCTGGGTCCGCTCCTCCTCCAGCGCGTGGACCAGGACGCAGTGCATGCGCGCCGTGAGTCCGATCTCGGCGAGCGCCGCCGACATCTGAGTCCGCAGGACGTGACTGGTGTGGTCCAGCAGGAAGGAGAGGTCCGGTTCGGTGCGGGTGGGTGACATGGCGGTCATGTCTGCCAGGGTAACCGCGATTCGGTCCGTGGCGGATTATCCGGAAGTCGGCCTATGTGGCATCGCCCGGGCGACGGCAAGCGGAGGAAAACCGGTACCCGAACAACCGTCGGCGAGGGCACCATGGCACGCCATGACCATCGACCGTGTCGTACTCCTTGCGCCGCGCACCAGCGGGACCGGACGCCGCCTCGCCGAGACCGCTGCCGGCCGGGGACTGCGCGTACTGACCGCGGACGGCTGGGCGCTGCCGGCCGAGGCGCAGGGCGCCGAGCGGGCGCACCTGTACGGCGGGCCGCTGCTTGCCGACAGGGTGGCCGGTGAGCTGGACATCGTCCCGCTGGAGCCTCCGGCGGACTGGCTGGCCCGCCTGCCGACCGGCCTGACCGGCCGCCGGGTCGAGGCGGTCACCCTGGAGGAGGCGCGGGAACTGCGCCGACCGGCCTTCGTCAAGCCGCCGACCGACAAGTTCTTTCCGGCCCGCATCTATCCCGACGGCTCCCGGCTTCCCGGCCCTGACGCGTTCGACGACGACCTGCCGGTGCTCGTGAGCGACATCGTCTGCTTCGCCCGTGAGTACCGCCTTTTCGTGCTGGACGGTGCCGTGCACACCGGCAGCCGCTACTCCGTGGGCGCCACGCTCGATCCGGCGCCCCTGGCGGAGGACCGGTTCGACACCGAGGTCCGTGCGTTCGCCACCGAGCTGCTCACGGAGGCCGCGGGCTCGCTGCCTTCGGCCGCCGTGGTGGACGTCGGCCTGCTCGACGGAGGTGGTTGGGCAGCCGTGGAGACGAACCCGGCCTGGGCGAGCGGCGGTTACGCCTGCGATCCGGAACGGGTGCTTGACGTGGTGCTCCGCGCGGCCGGACCGGCCGCCGAAGCGGCCCCGCCGGACCTGCGCTTCGCCCGGTCCCTGCCGGAGGTCCCGGCAGGTCAGGGAAGCTCCGGGCGGACCGGCGCGCGGGCGAACGGCTCCCCGGTGGTGCGTACGTAGGCCAACCGCACCCGCACCTCGCTCATGGTGCGTGGACGGTGGCAGGGGCCGCAGCCTCTGTGGAAGCGGAGGTCCGCCTTCAGTCGGACGGAAAGGTCCGCCAGGCAGACGTACGAGGTCTTGGAGGGGGACATGCGGCGTGCTCAGGTGCGTTGTGGCCCGGCGGCGACGGAATCACCGGGGTGCCGGAACCGCCCGCCGGTCCGGTGTGCACCACCAGGTCGACGAGCGGTTCTGTGCCGCCTTCACAGCATTGCCGACGAGCAGCCGGCCGGGCGCGTCAGGTCATCCGGTGTACTGGGCGAACACCCGCGTGTAGTCCCACGCCTGCTGACTGACGCCGGAACAGGTATCCGCTCCACCGCCTGCGCACGGCCGGTCACGGTTGACCGACCAGAAGGTGAGCCGCGCCAGGTGATGCTGCTGGGCGTACGCGAGGATGGTCCGGAAGTCGTCGACGGTCACCGTCTCGTTGTCGTCGGTGATGCCGTTCATCGACGAGATGCCGATCGACCGGTAGGTCTGGTCGTCGCTGTATCCGTACGCGCTCTTCACCGCGTTCTTCAGGCCCTCGGCGGCCCGTGTGGTGAGGGTCCCCATGTTCTGTCCGGCGCCGCCGAAATCGAAAGGCATGATCGTCCAGCTGTCGACGGTCAGCCCCGCGGCGGCGGCCCGGTTGATCAGGGAGGTGTCGGGCCCGTTCTGACCGGTGCCGAAAGTGACGTACACCTTGATGCCCGGGTTGTTGGCCTTGATGGTCTTCAGCGCGTCGACCGTCCGCTGCTGGACCGTGGCGCTGCTGTACGCCTCCGCTTCGATGTCGATGTCGATCGCTTTGAGACCGTACGCGTTGATGACCTTCTGATACGCGGCGGCGAGCTCACTCGCGCTGGAGCAGGAACTCTCCAGCTTGTTGCCGCTCCAGCCACCGAAGGACGGGATGACGTCCCCACCCGCGCCCCGCACCGTGTTGATGGTCTGCTGGTCGACGCCACCGGTCAGCGCCCGCCCGCCGTCCCACTGGGGGTTGCAGTAGCCGTTGCTGAGCACGAACGCCAGGGTGAACCACTTGACCCCGGTTGCGTTCATGACGGTGGTCGGGCTGGGCGGGCTGCCCCACCCGTTGTACAGGTACGGCGCGACGGCCATCGTGCCGCCGGGGCCGGGGGTACCGCCCTCCGAGGGGGCGGTCCACTTCTGGTTGGCGGTTCCGGCGCAGGTCCAGATCTGGAGCCGGGTGCCGTTGGCGGATGAGTTGCCGGTGGCGTCCATGCACTTGTCGGCCTGGGTGTTCACGATGTCGTGGGCCGCGGATACGGACCACCGCTGATTGGCTCCGCCGGTGCAGTCCCACAGTTGGAGCTGAGTGCCGTCGGAGGTGCCGTTGTCCTTGGCGTCGAGGCACTTGCCGAGGGCGCGGATCGCCCCGTCTGAGCCGACGGCCCACTTCTGGGCCGTGGTTCCGTTGCAGTCGTAGAGCTGGACCGCTGTCCCGTTGGCGGCGGAGGCGCCCGCCACGTCCACGCACTTGCCACCCAGCCCCGTGATCGATCCGGTGCCGGTGGTCGCGGCACTGGCTGCGGGCAGGGTGACGAGCGAGGCTCCGCCGGCGAGGAGGAGCGCTGCCGGCAGGGCGAGCAGGCCGAGGCGGCGGCGTGGGCCGCGGGAGCGGCTCACGCGGCGTTCACCGTCCACTTCTGGTTGGCGGTTCCGGCGCAGGTCCAGATCTGGAGCCGGGTGCCGTTGGCGGATGAGTTGCCGGTGGCGTCCATGCACTTGTCGGCCTGGGTGTTCACGATGTCCCGGGCACCGGACACCCCCCAGCGCTGATTGCCTCCACCGGTGCAGTCCCAGAGCTGGAGCTGGGCGCCGTCGGCCGTGCTGTTGTCCTTGACGTCGAGGCACTTGCCGAGGGCGCGGATCGTCCCGTCTGAGCCGACGGTCCACTTCTGGGCGGCGGTTCCGTTGCAGTCGTAGAGCTGGACCGCTGTCCCGTTGGCGGTGGAGGCGCCCGCCACGTCCACGCACTTGCCACCCAGCCCCGTGATGGTGCCGCCCGTACCGCCGGATCCGCTGTCACTGGTGGTGACGTGCACGTAGTCGACGACGAGCTGCCGCGGGAAGGTGGTGCTGCCGTCGGGGTCGCCGGGCCAGTAGCCGCCGACCGCGAGGTTCATGATGATGAAGAACGGCTTGTTGAACACCCAGCTCTTCCCACCGAGATCGGCAGGCGTGCGTCGCTGGTAGACATTGCCGTCCACGGACCAGGTGATCGAGTCGGGTGCCCAGTCCACCGCGAAGGTGTGGAAGGCGTCGGCGAACGCCTGGCCGCCGGGCAGGGCGTAGCCCGCCCCGATGCCGCCGGAGCCGGAGTACCCGGGGCCGTGGATGGTGCCGTGGACCGTGCCGGGTTCGAAGCCGACGTTCTCCATGATGTCGATCTCGCCGCTGTTGGGCCAGCCCACGCTGCCGATGTTGTCGCCGAGCATCCAGAACGCGGGCCACATGCCCTGACCGCGAGGGATCTTCATCCTGGTCTCGATGTGTCCGTACGTCGAGGTGAACTTGCCGGCCGTGTTCAGCCGGGCCGAGGTGTACTCGCACCGGCCGTACCAGCACTGGTAGTTGCCCGGATTGTCCTTGCGGGCGGTGATGACGAGATTGCCCTGACCGTCGAGGGCGGCGTTGCTGTTGCCCGCCGTGTAGTACTGGCGCTCGTGGTTGTTGACGTTGTCGCCGGTCTCGGTCTGCCACTTGCTTCCGTCGACCGCCGATCCGGCCGGACCGTTGAAGTCGTCGGAGAACGTTGTCGCGGCGGCCGCGGCCGCCGCGACGCGTGGTTCGGGTGCGGGCGCGGCGCCGGCGGGGGCAGCGGTCACCGCACCTGAGCAGCAGAGCAGGGCCACGACGTACAGCGCCATCCGGCGCCGTCTGGGAGTTCGCACAGTCATCACATCACTCTTCGTGGGGGCATGTACATGACAGATCGCACGATGGACCGACGCCCGGGAGAAGGCTCGACATCGCTTCTTAATTCACTTCTTGATTTAAGTGATGGCATGAGAGGCCGTCAAGGAGTTGGTACAGACCTTGTATTGCGGGATTCCGTACCACTGCGCGTTCAGGTCTTGAACGTGTGAACTTTCAGGGCTCGACCTCCAGGAACCGTCGGCGTCGCGGCCCCCGGTACAGCAGCGCCGTCCAGCCCAGCCGCCCCAGCGCGGCCGCGCACCGGGTCAGTTCCGCATCCTCCTCGTGCGCAGCCCCGCTGCCGGGCGGACCGAGCCACTCCACCCGTACGGTGCCGGGCGTCCCGCCCTCCTGCACGCGGTACCCGGTGGCGACCCGCTGCCCGGACGCATCAACGGCCGATGCGGGCACACCGGCCGCCTCCAGTGCCAGCGCGACCGCCCGCACCGTCCGATGCAGCTCCCACTGAGCCGGCACGGTCTCCGGGGCCGCCCGCCCGGTGTTGGTCAGTCGCCGGATCTGCAGCAGCCCCTCCCACGCCGTCCGCACCGACGCGGCACGCTTCTCAGCCGGCCCCGGGGCCAAAGGGCCGTCCCCCGTGGCCGGTTCGAAACCGGTGTCGTCCTCGCTGCCCATCCGTGTCCCCTTCGCCCGTCCCGCACTCCTGCCAGTGTGCGTCGCCCCACTGACAAGGGCCCCCGGACCACCCGTCCGACCGGCGACGACACCCAGGAGCTACGCCGAAAAGCCCGGCCCGGCGCCGAGAACCTTTCCGGGATTCAGGATCCCGTGCGGATCCAGCGCCGCCTTCACCGCGTGATGCATGCCGAGCACCGCGGGCCCCAGCTCCTTGCTCATGCCACGCATCTTCAGCAGTCCCACCCCGTGCTCGCCCGTGACGGTGCCGCCCAGGGCGATCGCGTCGTCGAGGATGTCCTCGAAGGCGGCCTGGGCGCGCGCCCGCGCCGCTTCGTCCCCGGGCGGCGTGATGATCAGCGGATGCAGATTGCCGTCGCCGGCATGCGCGATATTGGCCACCAGAATGTCGTGCCGGACCCCCGTCCGCTCGATCCGGGCCAGCATCTCCGGCACCGCGGCACGCGGCACGCAGACGTCCTCGGTGAGCACCGGACCGAGCCGTTCCAGCGCCGGATACGCCAGCCGCCGCGCCTGGAACAGTGCATCCGCCTCCTGCTGGTCCGTGGAGACCGCGGCCCACGTGGCACCCGCCCGCTCGAAGCAGTCCCGTACGAGTTCGGCCTCGGTATCGCCCTCGGCGCCCGGGGTGTCGACGCGGCCGAGCAGGACCACGTCGGCATCGGCGGACAGCCCCATCTTCTTCCAGGCGTCGACCGCAGCGAGGCAGTGACGGTCGACCAGTTCGAGCGCCGACGGGATCACGCCCGAGGCGGTCACGGCGCTCACCGCCTCACCCGCGGCGACCACCGACGCGAAGTACCCGGCCACGGTCCGCTCCTGCGGCCGCGCCGGACGCAGCCGGACCGTGATCTCCGTGATCACTCCGAGCGTGCCTTCGGAACCGACGATCAGTCCGGCCAGGTCGTAGCCCGCGACTCCCTTCGCGGTGCGCCGCCCCAACGTCACGACCTCGCCGAGCCCGTTCACCGCTTCGAGGCCGAGCACATAGTCGCCAGTCACGCCGTACTTGACGCAGCACATGCCTCCGGCGTTCGTCGCGACATTTCCGCCGATCGTCGACCAGGGCGAGCTTGCCGGATCCGGCGGGTACCAGAGTCCGTGCTCCGCGCAGGCCGCCCGCAGGTCGTCATTGACCACGCCGGGCTGGACGACGGCCAGTCGTTCCGCCGGGTCGATGTGGACGATCCGGTTCATGTCCTCGAAGGACAGGACGATCGAACCGTCGACTGCGTTCGCGCCACCGGACAGGCCCGTGCCCGCCCCGCGCGGCACCAGCGGAATGCGGTGGGTCAGACAGTGCCGCACGACCTCCCGTACCTCGTCGGTGGTCTGTGCTCGCACCACCGCAAGAGGCGTTCCGTACGGAGCCCACTCGGCCTCGTCGTGCTGGTACCTGACGAGCCCGGCCGGATCGGTGAGCACCCGCCGGGCCGGGATGCTGTCGACTGTGTTCGCCACGTCGGTGGCCACCTCCCAGAACGATTCAATGGCCATCATCGCGCGGACGGCATCCGGCCTGCACCGGAGAGCCGGCAGCCTCCGCGCATCGGGGTGCCGGGTCTCGATGGCCTTGACCCTCCACGCAATCCGTACCCCGGAGGATCCAACGCAGGGTTGGGACGGGAGTCGCGAACGGATCACGTCCGTGGTTCGTTGCACAGTGTGGCGTACCCGGAAGAACATTCGACGACCGGACCGAGGAGCCCTGTACATGTCCAGCCGTACCGACACCGACCGCAGCGACCCCAGTCGCACCGCCACGAGCCGCACCCACCTGATCGAGCGGCTCATGGAACGGTTCCCGCACGTGCCGCGGGAGGCCGTCATCAAGGAGGACCTGCTCCGTGGCGGCGTGGCGTTCGACGAGTCCGCGCTCAGTGACAACGAGGACGGCGACGTCAAACCGAAGTCGTACTTCATCTTCTCCTTCGACCACGGCACCCTGCCGGAGCTGGGAGCGGCCGCACTGCGACGCCCGCCGGAGGAGATCGTGCTCACCGGAGGCCCGTACGAGCTGCGCCGCACGGTCGTTTCGGTACGGGTGAACCCGGCGTCGCCCTACCGGGTCGCGGCCGACGAGGACGGCGTCCTGGGGCTGTACCTGGACGGCAGGCGGATCTCGGACGTGGGCCTGCCGCCGATGCCGGACTACTACCGGCACACGCTCGCCAACGGCAAGTCGGTGATGGAGGTCGCGCCCACCATCCAGTGGGGCTACCTCGTCTATCTGACGGTCTTCCGCGTCTGCCAGTACTTCGGTGCCAAGGAGGAGTGCCAGTACTGCGACATCAACCACAACTGGCGCCAGCACAAGGCGGCGGGACGCCCCTACACCGGGGTCAAGCCGGTCGAGGAGGTGCTGGAAGCACTCGCCATCATCGACCGCTACGACACCGCGAAGACCTCCACCGCCTACACCCTGACCGGCGGCGCCATCACCTCCCACATCGGCGGGCGCGACGAAGCCGACTTCTACGGGCAGTACGCCAAGGCGATCGAGGAGGCCTTTCCCGGCCGCTGGATCGGCAAGGTTGTCGCGCAGGCACTGCCGAAAGCCGATGTCCAGCGATTCCACGACTACGGCGTCCGGATCTACCACCCCAACTACGAAGTGTGGGACCGCCGGCTGTTCGAGCTGTACTGCCCCGGCAAGGAGCGCTACGTGGGCCGCGACGAGTGGCACCGCCGGATCCTGGACTCCGCCGAGGTATTCGGCGCCCGCAACGTCATTCCCAACTTCGTGGCGGGCGTGGAGATGGCCGAGCCGTTCGGTTTCACGACCGTCGACGAGGCCATCGACTCGACCACCGAGGGCCTGCGGTTCTTCATGTCGCACGGCATCACCCCGCGCTTCACCACCTGGTGCCCGGAGCCCACCACGCCGCTGGGAAAGACCAACCCGGACGGTGCGCCACTGGAATACCACATCCGGCTGCTGGACGCGTACCGCTCGACGATGGAGGAGTACGGGCTCAGTTCGCCGCCAGGATACGGCCCGCCCGGACCCGGTCGCGCCGTGTTCTCCGTCAGCTCGTTCATGGACAGTCTCCCGGCCGCACCGGACGATGCACGGTAGTCACTCGTCGGACAACGCCCGTGCGTCGGACGCGAGTTCTCGCACGACTTCGGCGAAGCCCCGCACCAGGGCGTTGTCCGCGCCGTCCACCCAGGCGAGCACGGTCCGCAGCGGCTCCGCATCCGTCAGCGGGACCCACGAGAGATCCGGCCGGGCGTAGTACTGCGCCATGCTGGAGGGTGCGAAGCAGATCGCCGACCCCTCCGCGACCTGCTCCAGCATCTCCTCGACATTGTCGTTGGTCGGGCCCCAGCGGGGGCTCGACCCGTCCGGCCTGGGGTTGACCGCCCACCAGTCCACCCACTCGCGAGGTGCCCGCTCCGTCCACATCAGCGGCTCGTCGCGGACATCGAGTACGGAGACACCGGAGCGGCCGGCGAGCGGATGCCCGGACGGCAGACCGAGGCTCGCCCGCCCGGCTCGCCTCGAACCCCGACCCGCAGGACGCTCGTCTCGTCGTGCCGGTGCCGTTCGGAGGCGGCTGTCACCCGCTCGGACTGACGCAGTGTGAGACGGGCCTCCGCCATGGGCGGCCGGCTGTCGTTCCCCGGCGTCGGCGCCTGCTCGGCGACCAAGTTCGCCTTGGAGGGGCTCTCCGAGGCACTCGCGGCCGAGGTGGCCCCGCATGGGATCAAGGTCCTGATCGTCGAACCCAGATCGTTCCGGACCGGATTTGCCGGGGAAGGCGTACTGCGCCGGACCGCGGCCATCCCCGCGTACGAGGAGCCGGTCGGCCCGGTCCGTACCAACCTTCCCGGCTCGGACGGCAAGCAGGAGGGAGACCCCGGCAAGGCAGCCGCGGCGATCCTGACCGCGCTGGCCGCCGAGAGGACGCCGCTGAGGCTGCCGCTCGGCGACGACGCGACCGACGCGGTCTTCGCCGCCCTCGACACCGCCCGCCTCGAGACAGCGGTCTGGGAGAAGGTCAGTCGCAGCACGGGCTTCGACAACTGAGCGCCGGCCCCGGGACCGACGAGGGGGGCGGGCGGAAGTCCCACCGCCACCCGCCCCGTCGCCGATGGACGCAGTGGTGCGCCGATCCGTCAGGCGCGCCATTCCGTCGTACGCTCCGGGGAAGCCTCGGCCAGTGCCTTCGCGATGGTCTCGGCATCGCCCTGGTTGCCGTAGACGGGCGTGCCCGGCTGCTGGCGCCACGACTCGTCCAGACCGCCTGCGTCCACCGTGTCGAAGCCCAGCTCGTCGATGAGGTCGCGCACGGTCTGCTTGGCGGCCGGGTCGTCACCGGCGACCGGCAGGGCCTGACGGCCGGGGCTGCCCTTCGGGAGCGGCTTGGAGAGGATGTCCTGCGCATACGTCCCGTTGAACGCCTTGATCACCGGGTGGCCGATCTGTTCCTCGGTCCACCTGCTCTCCGTCAGGCCGTCCTCGATGGTGGCGATACGGCCGTCGCGCTGCTGCGGGTAGTAGTTGCCGGTGTCGATGACGACCACACCCTCCGCCGCCCCGTCGAGGAACCCGGCGGGCAGGCCGGGAACGGCCTTGACCGGGATGGTGACGACGACGACGCGCGCCCCTCGTGCCGCGTCCGCCACGGTGACCGGGGTGGCTCCGGTCTCCTCGGCGAGCGCCGTGAGCGTCTGCGGGCCACGGGAATTGGCGACGGACACTTCGTGGCCGAGCGCGGTGAGACGCCGGGTCAGGTTGCCGCCGATGTTGCCTGCTCCGATGATGCCGATCTTCATGGATCCGACCTTCCGATGGTGCCTGCGAAGTGCAATGCGGTCTCGTCGCTTCACCAACTCGTCGATTCGGAGACCTATTCCGGGTGGCCGGAATTACGTTCCCCTCGGGGAGGGGCGGATGGGAACCGGCGGCTGCGGGCACGTACAGAGGGAGAAACGGAACCACAGAGCCCACTTGAAGGCGGTGCCCATGCTGCATGGCGTCGATGTCAGCTCGTATCAGTCGTCCTTCGACACGGACGGACTGGACTTCGTCTTCATCAAGGCCACCGAGGGCCGTTCGTACGTCAACCCGCGCCTGTCCGCACAGGTCAAGCGAGCCAGGGACGCAGAATGCGTGGTCGGCTTCTATCACTTCCTGTGGCCGGGAAACCTCACCGCGCAGGCAGAGTACTTCGTGAGCAAGGCCCCGGAGAAGGCGGGCGATCTGCTCGCCGTGGACTGGGAAGTGACCGGTGACGGAACGTGGGCGAGCAATGCCGAGAAGGACCGCTTCATCCGCGAGGTCAAGCGTCTGAGGCCGCACCACCGGGTTCTGCTCTACTGCAACCGGCACTTCTGGCTGAACTACGACACCACGTCGTACGTCGGCGACGGTCTGTGGATCGCCGACTACGTGACCGCCGGTCATCCCCGTATCAAGGCGACCTGGCGCATCCATCAGTACGCCGACCACCCGCACGACAAGGACGTGGCCGCCTTCGCCTCACGCGCCGCCATGCGCACCTGGGCGCGACGATGACCGCTGCTTGCTGAATGGCAGGTCGCGCCCATGACAGGCTGCGATCGTCGGACAAGCGCATACCGGAGATTCGAAATACTCTGTTCCGAGGCTTTTGTCACTGCATGGGATACATGGTCCTTAGCCGGATCCGGTGCGGTGACGTCGGCCCGACGCGCCCGTCCGAAGCGGAGGAGTGTCCATGAAAGCCGCTGTTGTCCGCAGCTTCGCCGAACCCCTCGTCATCGAGGAGCGGCCGGTACCGACCCCGGCCGGGCACCAGGTTCTGGTGCGGATGGAGACGTCCGGGCTGTGTCACACCGACATTCATGCCGCACAGGGCGACTGGCCGGTCAAGCCGAGTCCGCCGTTCGTGCCCGGGCATGAGGGCATCGGCATTGTCCAGGCCGCTGGTGACCGCGTCTCCCGCCTGACGGTGGGGGACCGGGTGGCCATCCCCTGGCTCGGCGAGGCGTGCGGACATTGTGACCATTGTGTCTCGGGCTGGGAGACACTCTGCCTGCAGCAGCAGAACAGCGGCTATTCCGTCGACGGGAGCCACGCCGAGTATGCACTGGCGCACGGCAGCTATGCGGTGCCCGTTCCCGACGGGATCGACCCGCTTGATGCGGCGCCCCTCACCTGCGCGGGCGTCACCACGTACAAGGCGGTCAAGCTGTCCGGCGTACGCCCGGGCACCCGCGCTCTCGTCTCCGGCATCGGCGGTCTCGGTCACCTCGCCCTGCAGTACGCGCGGATCTTCGGGGCGGAGACCATCGCCGTCGACGTCACCGACGAGAAGCTGGCCCTCGCCCGGGAACTGGGCGCCGACCATGTCATCGACGCACGGGTCCAGAACGTTGCCGAGGAGGCGCAGCGGCTCGGGGGCGCCGACGCGGCCATCTCCCTCGCGGTGAGCAACGAATCGTTCGGTGCCGCCTACGGCGCGCTGCGCCGCGGCGGCACGCTCGTCCTCGTGGCGCTCCCGGCGGAAGGCACGTGGGAACTGCCCGTCTTCGATACGGTGCTGAACGGTACGAAGGTCGTCGGCTCGATCGTCGGAACCCGCGAGGACCTTGCCGAGGTCTTCCGGCTGCACCTGCTGGGCCGCACCCGCGTCGTCCGGGAGGTCCGCCGTCTGGATGACATCAACTCCTCGATCGACGAGGTGCTGAACGGCAAGGTGGCGGGGCGCCTGGTCTTCGATCTGCGCTGACGGGAACCGTTGGAGGCCATCCGGTGGTCCGGCTGCGCCCCCGACGTCGATCGGTGACATCTGATCAGTACGACTGAAGCTCGATCAGATGCCCTTCGGGATCGCGCACATGGGCGGTGCGGAGGTTCGGCCCCCACTCCGGCCGGTCACAGGAACCGGCAACCAGTGAGGCGCCGTGTTCCAGGCACAGCGCGAGTGCGGTGTCGACATCGGTGACCCGACAGACGAACATCGAGCTGTCCTGTGCCGGCGGTGTGTTGGCGGGCAGACCTGCCGTCCTGGCGACCGCCGCCATGGCCCCGCGGTCGAAGAGCACCAGCACACCCTGGCCGTCGACGTCCCAGTGGGCATACGGTCCGGAGGCGCTGCCGCTCGCCCCGATCAGCCCGGGCAGTACTGCGTCGTAGAAGAGGAAGCATTCGGTGAACCTGCTGACCAGCAGGCGGGGGTGCAGCGCGTCCATCGGCAGGCCCTCCCGGAGTGCAAATAATGGGTGTGGACCCATTATTCGGCTCGACCCTACGATATGAGTGATGAACGAGACACCGCCCAGCCTTCTGGAACTCACGCCCTACCTGATGTCCAAGACGGGCAAGGTGGCGAGGAACCGGGTCGCGGAGCGGCTGGCCGAGCGTGACCTGCGGCTGTGGCACATGGCTGTCCTTGCCGCGCTCGTCGACTTCGGCCCGCATGCGCAAAGGGAGTTGGCGTCCAGACTTGCGATCGACCGCAGTGACATCGTGAAGGTCGTGGACGATCTCGCGGTCGCAGGCCTGGTGGACCGTGCCCGCGACGCCGGCGATCGGCGCCGCGTCACCGTCACACCGACACCGGCGGGCCGATCCGTGCTCGCAGAGATCCAGTCGGACACCCGGAACGTGCAGGAAGACCTTTTGGCGCCGCTGACCGAAGACGAACGCACGCAGCTGGAAGACATGTTGAGGCGCGTCTACGCACACATCAACCATGAAGCCGGCGGACACCGGCCAAGTCGCTGACCGGATCCAGAGATCCGGTGCGGCAGACTTCTCCGGTGACCACAGCAGCTCAACCGCCCCGCGACCGTGCGCTCGGGCGCGGCATCACGACCCTCATCCCGCAGGCTGCGAGCGTGACTCCGGCGGAGCAGGCGGCCGCGGTACTGGCCGGAATGCGGAGCGTTCCGGTGCGCATCGGGGTTCTCCAGGCAGCCATTGTGCTCCTGGAGGAGCGTGTGCGTACGACAGAGGACGACACGGAACGTCGGGCGGCCGCCACGACCGTGGCCATGCTCCGGGGTGCGATCGGCCAGGCGGGCTGAGCGGCCACCGCGGTGCCGCCCGCTGCGAATGGGCTGCGCCCGCTCACTCCGGCCAGGGGGAGTCGAGGATCGTACGGACGAAGTCTCCGCGCTCGAAACCGGGCACATAATGCTGCAATACGTCGGCCTTCACATTCCCGAACGTCGTCTCCGGTTTCGGCTGGATCCCGTCGGTGAACGCAGCGAGAATGCGCCGCTTGAAGTCCGGGCGTGGATGCAGGGCGACAACCTCCGCCCGGTCGGCCTCCGAGATGTCCTCGTACCCGATACCGAGCACGTCGTATTCGACCCCGGCCGTCACCAGAGCTACTTCCGGCTCCATGAACTGCGGGATGCCAGGCGTCGTGTGCAGCGCAATGGCCGTCCACACGCGCCGGATGCTGTCCTCCGGCACATGGTGCGACCGGAGGAATCGCCGGGCCTCGTCCGCGCTGTCCACCTCGAACCGCCGGCCGCTCCCGTGGAAGCGTTCGCCGAGCCCGAGGTCGTGGAAGAGGGCGCCGATGTAGAGGAGTTCGGGGTCGAAGCTCAGATCGCGACGGCGTCCCTGCAGGGCGCCGAACCAGAAGACGCGCCGTGAGTGGTGGTAGATGAGTTCGCTCGTGGTGTCCCGGACCAGCTGGTCCGCTTCCCGCGCGATTCCGGTGTCCGGCGCACGGATACCGGCTGCGGAGGACGGTGCGATGGTCACTGCTCTTCACCTGCACTTCCCTGTGAGTGGACAGCCATCGGCTCCACCTTCCGCGCTTCCCGGTGGAGCGACAACCCGGGCAGCGTGCCGAGGGCGCGCCGAGGACCCGGGGGAGACCCCTGATTCGTGATCCGGGCGCCGTATCCGGCGGGCACGGGCTCATCGATTGGCATGGACCTGACCGGGACTCTGGGCTACAGTCCGTTGCGGCACACGCTGAGAGCGCTCTCAGGTGAGACCTCTCGGACGGCTGCTGTTCCTCCCCCACACATCGGAACAACAGAAGGGCCCACTCCCTTGAGACGTACGACTGTGTTATGCACCGGTCTGTCCGCCCTGCTCCTTCTCGGTGCCTGGGCAACTGCCGGCCTTGCTCCGGCCTCCGCCGCGGACGCTCCCTCCTCCTCTTCCACCCCTGCGTCCGTCTCCCGGGCACAGGCGTCGAAAGGCCTGCTCCTCGCGATGCAGAAGGACCTCGGTCTGACCGAGAGCCAGGCCAAGGCGCGTCTGGCTGCGGAGAGGACGGCAACGGCCCTGCAGGGAAAGGCGCGACGGGCCGCGGGATCGTCGTACGGCGGTTCCTGGTTCGATCCGGCCACGAGCAGGCTCACCGTGGCTGTCACCACCGACAAGAAGGTCGACGCCGTACGGTCGACGGGTGCGGTCGTACGGTTGGTGGCCCACAGCGCCCGGCAGCTCGACGCGGTCAAGGCGCGGCTCGACAGACTCTCCGCGCCCGACGGTGTCGCGAGCTGGCACGTCGATCCGCAGGCCGGCCGGGTCATCGTGAACGTCGTTGCCTCTGCGGAGGCTGACAACGATGTCCGCGCGTTCGTCAAGAGGGCTCGTGAGGCCGGACCCGTCCTCGTGCGGCGGACGGCCCAGGCGCCGAAGACCTTCTCCGCGGGAACGGTCGGCGGCGATCCGTATTACACGGGCAATGTGCGGTGTTCCATCGGCTTCTCCGTGTACGGCGGCTTCGTCACCGCGGGCCACTGCGGCCGGCCGGGGGCCGGGGTGAGCGGCTGGGACGGTTCGTACATCGGCAACTTCCAGGGATCCTCCTTCCCGGGCGACGACTACGCCTGGGTGAGCGTGGGCAACGGCTGGTGGACCGTCCCGGTGGTGCTCGGCTGGGGTACGGTCTCCGACCAACTGGTCCGGGGCTCGGCGGTGGCGCCCATCGGTGCCTCGATCTGCCGCTCAGGATCCACATCCCGCTGGCACTGCGGGAACGTGCTGGCCACGAACGAGACCGTCAACTACAGCCAGGGCGCCGTCCATCAGATGACCAGGACGAGCGTCTGCGCCGAGCCGGGCGACTCGGGCGGCTCGTTCATCAGTGGGGACCAGGCGCAGGGCGTCACGTCCGGCGGCTGGGGCAACTGCAGCAGCGGCGGTGAAACCTGGCACCAGCCGATCAACGAGATCCTGAACAGGTACGGGCTGACGCTGCACACGGCCTGATCGTCCGGGACCGCCTTGAGGGCCTGTCGTGCCCGGTGCATCGAAGCGCCGTCCGACGCGGCAGGCCCTTCATGGCGTCCTGGGCCACCGACAGCCGGAATCTGCCCGCTCGGCAGGTCGACTGCCGGCGAAATGCCGGTAGAACAAGGCTCTTCCGACCCCCGAGACGCTGAATGTGTTCTACGCCGACCGCCAGGATCCCCTGGGCGTAGGCGAGGTCCTGGCGAGGTGACGGCGAGGAAGGACGCTTGGCCGGACCCTGTCTGCAGGATGATGTCGGTGACAGCGCCCGGTTGGGTCAGGGACACCCGTCTGGGGCGTCGGTCTTCACGGTGTGCGAGCCGGCTCCTTCTGCCGAGAAGCATGTGTTGGCGGCGTCGATTGCGTGATCCTGTGGGGAAGCAGTGCCCAGGACGGGATGGTCTTGAGACGCCGGTCGTGGAGGTCCCGGCGAATCCGGTCCCTGGCGACTGCTGCGCAGCCTCCCCTGCAGTGCCACCCCCATCCTTGGCCCGAGCATGAGCAGCACGGACCTGTGGCGAAGGGAGCTCCGTGCAGGGCGCTGTGTCACGTGTCCTGCACGTGCCATCGACAGTCGGCGTATTAGCGTGGCAGCGGTGGGGGCGGTCCGCTCGACCAGGGAGATGCACCGATGGCCACGCTCGTCGCGGTGAATGTCGGGATGCCCCGGGATGTTCCCTGGAAGGGCCGAGTGACGCATACGGGTGTCTGGAAGCAGCCGGTGACGGGCCCGCGGATGGTCAGGAAACTGAACATCGACGGAGACGGCCAGGGCGACCTCGCCGGTCACGGCGGGCCGTATCGAGCAGTGCTGGTGTACCAGGTGGACTCCTATCGGCACTGGCAGGAGCACCTGCACCGCGACGATTTCACTCATGGTCAGTTCGGTGAGAACTTCACCGTGGACGGCCTGCCCGACGACGAGGTGTGCATCGGCGACCAGTACCGCATCGGAGATGCGTTGTTCGAAGTCACACAGCCCCGGGTGACGTGCTACCGCGTGGGTCTTCGCATGGACGAGCCGCAGATGCCCGCCCTGCTGGTCGCTCATGGACGCCCCGGCTTCTACCTGAGGGTGCTGGCTGAGGGGGTCGTCCAGGCCGGAGACGAGATCGTCAAAGTCTCCACGGGGCCGGAAGCGATGACCGTCGCGGAGATCGACGCCGTGCTCTACAGACCCGGGCGTTCGCGCTCCCAGGTGGAGCGGGCGCTCCGCATTCCCGCGCTCAGCCCCGGCTGGAAGACGTCCATGCAGTCGCTCCTGGACGACTACGACTCGAAGGGCTGGACAACAGGCAATACGGGAGGCAATACGGGCCTGACGGCCGCCGCGAGCAGTCCGCCGCCGGCCTGGCCGGGCTTCCGTCCCCTGGCGGTCACGCACATCGCCCCCGAGAGCAGGAGCATCTTTTCCCTCACTCTCGCCGCCACCGACGGCAGTCGGCTTCCACCAGCGCTGCCCGGCCAGTTCGTCACCGTGAGGATGCGCCCCGACCCGCAGGGCGCACCGGTTGTTCGAAGCTACTCCCTGTCCGGGCGCCCGGGGGACGCTCACTACCGGATCAGCGTCAAACAGGAACCCCATGGCGTGGGCAGCAGCTACTTGCATCGACACGTCACGGTCGGCGACGTCCTTGATGTGGCTGCCCCGCGAGGCACGTTCACCCTCGACAAGGATGAGGCAGCCATCGTGCTGCTCTCCGCCGGTGTCGGGGCCACCCCGGTGCTCGCCATGCTCCATGAGCTGGCCGACAACCGTGATCCCCGCGCGGTGTGGTGGGTGCACGGAGCTCGGGACGGCGCAGAGCATCCTTTCGCCGACGAGGCGCGCACCCTGCTGTCACGCCTGCCGTCCGGCCGATGGCATGTCTCCTACAGCCGCCCGCGCGACAACGACCGTCTCGGCGACGACTACACCGCCACCGGCCGCCTCACCGCCCAGCTTCTCGAGGACCTTGGAATCCCGGGGGACGCCAACGCCTACATCTGCGGTCCGGTGGCGTTCATGGACGACATGACGCAAGCACTGGTGGACTGCGGCCTGGCCCCTGGACGGATCCACACCGAGACCTTCGGATCCGTGACCGCGATGACGCCCGGAGTGGTTCCGACCGATGCGCCGGCTCCCCATCTGCCCGCCCATCCGCCCGGACCGGGCACTGGCCCCGCAGTCACTTTTGCCCGCAGCAGCCTGACCGTTCCCTGGGACCCCGGATACGGCACACTCCTGGAACTCGCCGAGGCATGCGACATCCCGGTGCGGTGGTCGTGCCGCACCGGTGTCTGTCACACCTGCGAAACGGCCGTCGTTTCCGGCGGCGTCGACTACTCTCCCGACCCCATCGACCTGCCGGCCGAGGGCAATGCGCTCATCTGCTGCTCACAACCACCCGCGGATCTCATCCTCGATCTGTGACCCCCTTTCCTGCCGCCGCGGTCGCGTCATCGTTCCGGCCGTGCGGGACGGCATCGGCGAGGGGCGTCCGGTGCGGACTCGATGAGGAGCGAGCCGCCGCCCAAGGAGTGACGGGCCGGTGTCACCGAATGAGGTCGGTCCGATCATGGGAGTGATCTCCTTATGACCAGTACGATGCACGCCGTCCGGGCCCACCGACGGGGCGGCCCGGAACAATTCGTCTACGAGTCGGCCCCATGTCCCGAACCGGCCGGTGGTGAAGTGCTCGTCGCGGTGTACGCCGCCTCCATCACCGCCGGCGAACTCGAATGGGACGCCAGCTGGACCGACAGCCTTGACGGGACGGGGCGTGACCGAACGCCGACCATTCCCTCGCACGAGGTCTCCGGCGTTGTGGCCGAAGTCGGCGCCGGGGTGACCGATCTCGCTGTCGGCGACGAGGTCTACGGGCTGATCCCGTTCACCCGGGACGGGGCGGCAGCCGAGTACGTTGCTGTTCCCGCGAGCATGCTCGCCGCGAAGCCGTCCCAGTTGGATCACGACCGTACGGCGGCTGTACCGCTCGCGGCCCTCACCGCATGGCAGGCGTTGGTCGACCATACCGAGCTGCAACCGGGACAGCACGTCCTGGTCCACGGTGGCGCCGGCGGTGTGGGCACCTTCGCCGTGCAGATCGCTACGACACTGGGCGGGCGTGTGACGGCCACCGCTTCCGCGCGTGACACGGACTTCGTCACCGCGCTCGGCGCGCAGGGGGTCATCGACTACCGGGCCGAACGGTTCGAGGACCTGGTGCGGGACGCCGACGTGGTGCTCGACCTGGTGGGCGGAGAGACACAGGACCGCTCCTGGGTGACGCTGCGGCCCGGCGGAACCCTCATCAGCATCGTGCAGCCCCCGGACCCTGAGAAGGCCGCCGCCCACGACGTTCGCGCCCTGTTCTTCATCGTCGAACCCGACCGGGCCGGTCTGATGGCCATCGCCGAACTGATCGACAAGGGACGGCTGATGCCGGTGGTGGACCGCGTGGTGCCACTCACCGAGACCCGCGCGGCCTACGAGGCACTTGTGACCGAGCACCCGCGCGGCAAGGTCGTCCTCCATGTGGACGGCAACCGGAGCACCTAAGTTCTGTCGTCGAACTGCCGTCTGCCGCGCGGCGTCCGGCGCGCACGCCGGCTGTGATGCCGGCAAGTCCTCGTAGCGGATCTACGAGGACTTGCGGGCGCCATGCGGTCGCCCGCACCGGATGCCGCGTGGCCGCCCTTCGAGCGACGACAGCCCTTAGGGCCGGAGGTAGGGCCGGGTCATGATCTCCATGTTGTGGCCGTCCGGGTCGCCGAAGTACGCGCCGCGACCACCGAACAGACGGTTGATCTGGCCGGGTTCGGTGTGGCTGGGATCGGCGAAGTAGGTAACACCAACTGCTTCCAGACGGGCGATCATGTTGTTGAACTGTTCGTCAGGCACGAGGAACGCATAGTGCTGCGACTGGATCGGTTCGTCACGCTTCTCGTAGTAGTCGAGCGTCACCCCGTTGCCGAGGTCGACGGGGAGGAACGGCCCGAATGGAGCGCCGACCTTCAGCCCCAGTATCGCGGCGATGAACTCGGCCGACAGCTGCCGGTCTGTGGCGTAGATGGCGGTGTGGTTCAGGTGGACGGCGGTCGCCGTCAGTTCGGACTCGTACGGATAGTTCTGATCGTTCGGCATGTGTGAGGTGTGTCTCCGGGGCTTGGGATCCGCTGGGACGGGCGCCACATACGGGCGCCAGGCAGGAAGACACGGAAAGGGGGCGGGGCTCTTGCCCGCCTCGCCCTCACGCCGAGGCCGGGAACCTCACTCGTGCATGGCTCATGGCCGACCCGGCAGTCACCTGACCGACCTTAGTGATCACCACAGGCTGAGGCAATACCGTTCCTGGGCTGTGCGCCGGCCACCGGTGCGACAACGCTGGAGGGAGCGGGTTGCTCAGTGCCCAACATGAGCATGGCGGCCTTGGTTTGCCCTGTTCAGGAGCGCCGTACTTACCGCGCAGCTCAGCGACTACACCCATGTGTATCGGCGTGCTCACCCCCGTCTCCGTACCTGGCGCGCGCGGTCGAGGACTCCCTGGACACGGTCCGGCGGACCCCTTCGTGGCGTCATGCGTGACGCCCGGCTTCACCCCGGACGATGGGCCGCAGGCGACCGAACCCTGAAGTGTCGGAGCGTGTGGGGCATGCAGTCGTGAACGGCGGGCGTCCGGCCGCAGGGCGCCTACCGGAACGAGCTGGGGGCCGGGGGTGACTACCCGGGCTCGGAAGCCTCACGGAGTACCTGCCCCAGTTCGCTGCTGTGCTGCTCCACGAGTTCCGGGCGGTTGTGATGGGCCGCCGGAGTGTTCTGGAACAGTGCCACTTGCCACGTTTCGGCGCCGTATACGGCAACAAGCGTCTGCACCACGTTCAGATCCGGCTTCAACTCGGTCTGACCCGGCGGCACCATGCCCGCGATGGCGCGCAGCATCGCCGCGTCGCTGCCCAGCCGTCGCACCTCCCGGATCTTCCATACGTACGCCGCTGTCGGATGGTCGGCGAAGATCGGTGCGAGATGACCCGCCACCTCCGAGCCCCGCACTTGGCTTCCGTCGAATCCGATCATTGCGGCGTCAGGAGCGAACAGCGCTGCATATCCCTGAGCATCACGGTGGTTCCAGGCGCGGAGCAGTGTTTCGTAGAGGTCCCGCACGGCACGTGCGACGGAATCCTCGGTCGGTGTCTCGTCCATGGCACCGATCCTGCCACGGTCCTCCCTTCTGCCCAGTCGACAAGGCGGGTTGTGCCCTTACGGACCGGGAGCGGCCGCTGTCGCGCACGCCGATGCACCTGCCGTGCAGAGGTGCGCACCCTGTGTCTGCGGGCGAACAGGGCTGACGAGGACCTTCGGGAAGGCTTCCGTCCCGTGTGCCGATGCCGCCCGGCGGCAGAGGCCGGGGCCGATCGGCAGTCAGGGACAACGTGACCCGCTCAGCGCGTGGGGCTATGGGGTCAAGGGCTGTCCCGTCGTCCCTGGCGGGCGCACGACGACGGCTGCGACACCTCGCCGCGTCGTCGGAACGGCCGAATACGCCGAGTATGAGGACGCTCCGCCGCCTTGCGATGCACCGCATCTGACACCGCGCGCTGTTTCGCCAGGGATTACGCGAGAGTCCTCAGGTGATCGTGATCGCTTGTACGGGGCAGGCGCGGGCTGCCTCCCCGACGAGGGGGCCGGCGGCGCTGTTCTCATGGTCAGGCAGTAGTTTGCTGAAGCCGTCGTCGTCCTGGGTGAAGACCTTCGGTGCGGCAAGCACGCACTGTCCGGCGCCGATGCACACGTCCGTGTCGATATTGATCCGCATCACAACAGGGTCCTTTCCGTTCGGATTTCGATCACCACGCCACGGGCAGTTCAACCATGCCTTGGATGGTGTCACCCGGTTTGAACGGGATATCGCCGGCGGGTACCGCCAGCCGTAGTCCCGGAAGACGGTCGAAGAGCGTACGCAGCGCGATCTCCATCTCGGCCCGAGCCAGATTCTGACCGAGGCATTGATGGATACCGAAGCCGAAGGCGACGTGGTTGTGCGAATTCCGTCCGAGGTCGAGTTCGTCCGGCGAGGGATATGCGGCCTCGTCCCGATTGATCACGGACGTGGACAGAATGACGCCGTCCCCGGCCCGGATTGTCACCCCGTCCACCTCGATGTCCTGTGTAGCCACCCGTGACATTCCGTCGGCGATGGAGAGGAAGCGGAGCAGTTCCTCGACGGCAGCAGGCATCAAGTCCGTGGAGGCGCGCAGCCGGGCCAACTGGTCGGGATGCTGCAGGAGAGTGAAGGTACCGAGCGAGATCATGTTCGCGGTGGTCTCGTGACCGGCCACGAGCAGGATTTCGGCCATTTGGACCAGTTCATCATGGTTGACGGCCCCGGTGTCGAGCTGCTGGGCGATGAGTTCGTCGAGCAACCCTTCGCCGGGGTCGGACCGTTTGCGTTGGATCAGGGCTCGGAAGTACTCGTCGAGTGCGTCCCGCGCGGCATCGATGTCGCTGGCTGCAGGGCCGCGCAGCAACCTGCGCGACTGCGACTCGAAGAACTCGTGGTCGGCGTAGGGCACCCCGAGCAGCGCACAAATGACCATGGACGGAACGGGCAGCGCAAAGGCACTGACCAGATCCACCGGCGGGCCCTGCTCGATGATCGCGTCCAGCAGACTGTCCACGGTCTCCTGGATCCGCGGCCGCAGGGCCGCTGTGCGCTTGACCGTGAAGCTCGGAATCAGCATCCGTCGTTGGACGTTGTGCTCGGGGTCATCGAGACCGATCAGTTCGACGCGCCGCGAAGCGGTCGCTGCCACCCGCTCGGTGAACACGGGAAACGCGGGGTTTTCCCGGTCGGCCGACAGCCGCGGGTCGACCAGCAACGCACGCGCCTCCGCATGCCCGGTCACGAGCCACACAGTGCGGCCGTCGAAGAGCCGGGCGGGCGACACCGCCTGTGGCCCCCGGTGCGCAGGCCGGTACCCCGTCGGCGGGTGGTAGGGGCAGGTTCGGTCCTGCGGAAAGGAAATGGTCTCAATATCTGCCATGGCGGACCTCGCAAACGGGGTGGGGGATTCCTGCCGGCCTCTCCCCACTGGATTCCTCAGGCACCCAGATGGTCTAGTCAGTGTTCGGCCAACTCGCCGTGGGCCGTCGATTCCGGCTGCGGCCTTGGTCGGGCGGTGTGAGCCACCGAGGTGATGCGCCCGGATTTCCGTACGTAGTCGGGCACGCGTCGTATACGGAGTGCGTGCGCGCGAACCCATGAAGCAGGACTGCACCGAGAATGGGGCGATGAGTTCGGCCATGTTCTGCATGTGCGGTTCTGACCCACGTACGTCATACACGCTGAGGAAGCCGATTTCGGTTGCCACGCCGACGTTCACGAGAAGGGAGGGTGTCCGACCATCCGCTGAATGGAAGGGCGGCGCTTCCCCCGCACAGGGCGATAGAACCGATGGCTCCTGAAGCAACTGTCTGCCGCACCCGGCCGCGACAGGATCGGTGTCCGGCGGCCGCGCCAGCGGTGCGCTGTCCTGGACCGACGGGGGGCATCTGCCGCGTGTACACCTCGCGATGGGGTTTCAGGGATCCGATGCAGGTCACCCGTAGGGCACGAACCATTCGGACAACCGGCCATGGGAAGTGAGACACATGGAGAACTGGCGTATGCACGCGGCCTGCCGTGACGAGGATCCCGACCTGTTCTTCCCCATCGGGAGCACAGGTCCGGCGCTGGTACAGACCGAGGAAGCGAAAGAGGTGTGCCGGGGATGCCCTGTGCGGGAGCAGTGTCTGGAGTGGGCCATGGAGAACGGTCAGGACTCCGGCGTATGGGGCGGGCTGGGTGAGGCCGAACGGCGTGCGCTGAAGCGACGCACGCGCAGGCGTGCTCAATAATCCGGGTGAGGACGGATCATGCACCATGGACACCAAGGCCTGGATTCTCGTCGGCGCGGTCGCCGCACTACTCACGATGGGGGCTGCCGGCGTACTCCTGGTCAGGCTGTTCCGCGCAAGGAAGCTACTGATGGACGCGGGTGTCCCGCTGCGCAGCAAGGCGTTGGTGTGGGCTGCGGTGATCTATACCGTGTCCCCTGTCGACCTGATCCCCGACCCCGTCTATCTGGACGACATCGCGTTCCTGTTGCTGGCCCTGCGTTCTCTCCCCGCTCCCGGCCCAGGGCGGCTCGGGCGCCGCGTTCCTTGTGAAGGGCGGCCGGGCCTCCGCGTCCGACGAGAGCGCGGACATAGTTGATCGGGACTGAAGCAGGTGACATGCGGTAGTTGCGTCGCCGTCCTCGTTGAGCGGCAGGCGTCTGAGGATGGAGAAGCCAATGGTTCAGAGAACTCGTGCATGTCATCGGGCGGGACGAGAAAGCGCTGCCCGAGCTCAGCGCTGAGCGCTGAGCTCGGTGTTCATGGGTCCAGCACCGTGATCCACCCCGTAGGCCCCCGGGCTTTGCTCATTGGCGGGGAGTCCCTGGTCCAGCCGATGCCGGCAACTGACACCCAGTTCGCAGGGAAGCGCCGAAGCGATTCGGCGCGAGCGATTCACACGCCCCTCCAGCGGAGACTGCGGGGGGACTCGGGTCCGGCCGCGTCGGCGATCTGCTCGTCCCGCAAGTTTCAAGCCCCCGTGGCACCGTCGATGCCCTCTCTCAGAAGATCGGCGTGGCCGTTGTGGCGGGCGTACTCCTCGATCATGTGGACCAGGATCCAGCGCAGCGACACCTCCTGGTCACCGAGGTAGACAGCTTCCTGCTCCGAGAGTTCGCCGGAGTCGTCCAGCGAAGAGGCGGCGATCACCTCGCGGCCCCGCGCCACTTCCGTGCGCCAGACAGCCAGCGCCTCGTCGATGCCACGGTCAGGGGCGAGGGCGAATCCGTCCGTCCTGCCTTCCTCGTACACGAGTGGCAGGTCCTGTCCGGCGAACACTCGCTGGAACCAGTTGCGTTCAACTTCCGCCATGTGCTGGACGAGGCCGAGCAACGTCATCGGTGACGGTGGCACCGATGCCAGACGTAGCTGACGGTCGTCCAGCCCCTGGCATTTCAGCACGAGCGTGGCCCGATGGAACTCCAACCAGCTCTCCAGCATGGCGCGTTCATCAGCATGCGCGGGCGGTACGGGGCGCCCGTCCGGTGTCGTACCCATGCAACGCACCCTTGCACAGTCCGCAGGCCCTTTCGGGCAAGGCGTACTTCCGCAGTCGGGCAGGCTGCTTGCGCACGCAGACGGGAGGCTTCCACGCGTCCGGGCAGCTGGCCGGGCTCGCGTGGGGGGCGTGGTTTGCTACCGGCGCCGGACTGGGCTTGAGTCTCCAGTAGGGGGAGACACGAAGGTGGGGGCATGGACGGCGACACGCTCTACTCGATCGGTGACCTGGCCCGGCGCACCGGTCTCACGGTCAAGACCATTCGGTTCTACTCCGACCGTGGGATCGTGCCGCCGATCGACCGCAGCCCGGCAGGCTACCGCCTCTATGACATCGACGCCGTCGCACGCCTGGACTTCGTACGAACCCTGCGTGACCTGGGACTGGACCTTTCCACGATCCGGAAGGTAGTTGATCGGGAGCTGTCGCTCCCGCAGGTTGCGGCTGCGCATGCCGAGGCCCTGGCAGTGCAGATCAGGGCTCTGCGCCTGCGCCGTGCGGTATTGACGGCAGTGGCCAGACGCGGGTCCACCCTTGAGGAGATGGAACTCATGCACAAGCTGGCCAGACTCTCCGAGGACGAACGCCGTTGCCTGATCGGCGATTTCCTCGACGCTGTCTTCGTCGATCTGCACGACAGACCCGAGTGCGCAGCCGCCATTCGTTCCATGACACCGGAACTGCCCGACAATCCCGAAGCGGAGCAGGTCCAGGCGTGGGTGGAACTGGCAGAGCTGTCTCAGGATCCGGACTTCCGTGCCGGCATGCGGGGGATGGCCGAGGACCACATGGCAGAGCGTACGAAGGACGGGACCACGCGACTGGCCCGCGACGTTGCGGCGGTGGTCCGTGACCAGGTTGCCCCCGTGCTTGCAGACGGCACCCACCCGGCCTCGCCCCAGGCGGAACCGGTCATCGCGGCGATCACGGCGCATTACGCGTACGTCATTGCCGGACCCGACGAAGTCCAGGTCCGGCGTCGGCTGCTGACCTGGCTGGAGACCGTGAACGATCCGCGTCGAGACAGGTACTTCCGGCTGGTTGCAGTGATCAACGGCTGGACCGCCCCGCACAGCCTGACGCCGGCATTCGACTGGACGATTCAGGCCTTGCGCGCCCGGCTGTAGTCATGGCGAACGGCTCGTGAAACGGCATGGCCACTCGAAACATGCCGCTTCCGCCTTGCCGCGGCATGCCCGATTCCGGGTCGCCGTCGTCCATGTGTCGGGACTGATCGGACTGGGATCCGAAACTCCGTTCAGGTACTGCCAGCGGGTGCTCTCCAGAGTCAGGGCGGCACGCACGCCCTTCTCGGTATCCGCGTCGGGGTTGGCGGCGTACGCGAAGAGGCCGTCCCAGAAGGCCGCGACGAAGCCTTCCCGGTAGGCGTTTCCGTTCTGCGTGATGATCGCGGTGATGCTGTCCGTTGCCCGCAGTGCCAGGCGCCAGGGAACAGGGGCACCGTAAATGATCGAGGAGGCCGGCGGCGGCCAGGCGCGCACGCGCTGACGTTCGTGCCACGCATCGCCATACGGTGGGGCCCGGACGACTGGCAGGCATGTACAGGCGGCCCTAGCGTCGACGTCAGAGTGCCCAGCCCCGAAGGAGTAGTCATGACCACGCGCCCGCCCCTTCCCCCGTTCACACGGGAGACCGCAATCGAGAAGGTCCGTCAGGGGGAAGACGGCTGGAACACGCGTGATCCTGAGAAGGTCGCCCTGGCCTACACAGTGGACTCACGATGGCGCAACCGGGCGGAGTTCGTGACAGGACGCGACGAGATCGTCGCGTTCCTGAAGCGCAAGTGGACCCGCGAACTCGACTACCGGCTGATCAAGGAGCTGTGGGCCTTCGACGGCAACCGGATCGCGGTGCGGTTCGCGTACGAGTCGCACGACGACTCCGGCAACTGGTACCGGTCGTACGGCAACGAGAACTGGGAGTTCGACGAGAACGGGTTGATGACCGTACGGCACGCCTGCATCAATGACCTGCCGATCAAGGAAGCGGACCGTAAGTACCACTGGCCGCTGGGTCGCCGCCCGGACGACCACCCCGGTCTCAGTGACCTCGGATTCTGATCCCGGAATCCCGGGAAGTCTTCTGCGGGATTACGTCGACGAGATCGACGGGGGCCGGGTCATTTTCTTTGTCACCGCCCTGCAGACGATCACAGTGGTGGCGTACATCGAGGCATAGCCGAGAGCCTCTCCCTGCGTTCCGCAGTTCCGCAGCGATACCTGCGCTTCTTCTCGACCGGGCAGCGCAGTGCCGGCTTGCCTTCACACGGTGCCCACGGTGCCGGGGACAGTGCCAACAGTACGGACCGGGCCGCCACCGACTGCCGCACCTTGATGTCGTGCACCGCGCGTGGCGGGCGCGGCGCACGCGAGATCACCTCTTCCTCCCTGCCTGTCCGGTGCAAGCGATCCCTGCACATCGATCCACGCGATGCTGCAGCCACGCTTGGGAAAACACGACAGAAGGTGTCCAGTTTCTGCGCAACCATCGCGTCGGCGTCGGCGCTGACACGGGCATTGGCGCAGCACGGCACGTGGACACGGAAGGACACGCATGTCAGCAACATTGGATGGAAAGGTCGCTCTCGTCGCAGGGGCGACGCGGGGGGCCGGCAGGGCGATCGCGGTGGAACTCGGCGCTGCCGGGGCAACCGTCTACGTAACCGGCCGCAGCACACGGGTGCAGCGCTCGGAGTACAACCGCCCCGAGACCATCGAGGACACCGCCGATCTTGTGACCGAGGCGGGAGGACACGGCATTGCGGTCCCGACCGACCACTTGGTTTCCTCCCAGGTCCGAAGCCTGGTCGATCGCATTGCATCCGAACAAGGCCGACTGGACATTTTGGTCAACGACATCTGGGGCGGCGAACTCCTCTTCGAATGGGACGCCCCCGTGTGGGAGCACGATCTCGACAAGGGACTGCGGCTGCTCCGGCTCGCGGTGGAGACCCACGCAATCACCAGCCACCACGCTCTTCCCCTCCTCCTGCGGAATGACGGCGGACTGGTGGTCGAGATGACCGACGGCACCGCCGAGTACAACCGGGACACCTACCGGGTCTCGTTCTTCTACGATCTCGCCAAGGCCGCGGTGCTTCGCATGGCCTTCGCGCTGGGCCACGAACTCGGGCCACATGGCGGCACAGCGGTGGCACTGACGCCCGGGTGGATGCGTTCGGAGATCATGCTCGACCACTTCGGCGTGACCGAGGAATCGTGGCATGACGCGCTGGAGCGCGAGCCGCACTTCTGCATCTCGGAGACCCCGTTCTACGTGGGGCGAGCCGTCGCTGCCCTGGCCGCCGATCCCCGGGTGAGCCGTTGGAACGGGCAGTCGTTGTCGGGCGGTGAGCTCGCCCAGGTTTACGGCTTCACCGACGTCGACGGCAGCCGACCAAATGCCTGGCGGTACATCGTCGAGGTTCAGGACGCGGGCAAGCCCGCCGACGCCACTGGATACCGCTGAATCGCCGCCGATCGGCCGTACTTTTCCCGGAAACACCGCAAGCACGGGATGAACGTTCAGGTCAACGCCGATCCATTCGGGCGTCTGCTGTGGGCCTCGCCGGCGTTGCCCGGCTCGGTCCATGAGATCCGCGCAGCCGTACTCATGACATCGTCGGCGCCCTGGCCCGAGTCGACATCCCGTGCTGGGCCGGCAGGGGGATACTGAAGGGCAGGCGGCACGGTCCGGCGTTCCCTCCTGCGGGCGTTGGGGCGGCCTGTCAGCCGGGCAGCAGGTCCACACAGCCGCCGCAGAAGACGCCACGCTGACATCGAGGGCCAACGGCAGCAATAGCGTCAGCCAACTCGTAATCTGCTCCTCCAGCCGTTGCCGGGTTTCCTCAAGAGCATTCCGCAGAATGATCAATGGAGTGATGGGGTCCCGCTCGGTGTCAGGTTCATCAGGTCGCGGGGGTACTGGAATGGCGCGGGGCGAAGAGGTGACAAGGCAGCGACGACCTGCGGGACGTGATCGAGTCGCTCCTGCCGAGGGTCGAGCGCCGTACGCGCGGCCCAGATCGCATACGTCTGAACGATCGGCGCATTTGCAGGAGATTCCGTCCGTGCCGCACACGGCGATTGCCCGGAAGTATCTGCCACAGGACTGGGGCTCCCGCTCGGGGATAACCTGCTGATGACGTCCACCTTCACCAAGGAGCAGCCCGGAATCTGCCCCGAGTGCTACGCCACCCGCACCGGATGGCACCGTTCCCGGGGTTCACCCCGCCCCTCGGTCTCACCGCGCCCGCCGGCACCCTCGATCCCCCCATGCGCGGCCGTCCTCACCGACCCGAGCGGCCGCACCGTCGTCGTCACTGTCCACCAGGAGTAGCCCCATGACCACCGAGCAGGAAGCCCGCGACGCCATCCACCACGCCTTCGGCGAGACGGCACACGTCGACATCGAGACCTTCCCGGCTGGGAACCTCTCCATCACCATCACCAAGGGAAAGCATGCCGCAACCATCGACGGGCATCCTGAAAGCGGCTGGGGCTGGACCGTCGACCCGGGCGAGGACGACGGCTTCAGCGGTCACGAGAACGTTGCGACCACCCTCGACGAGGCGCTGGTCAACGTGCGTGCCGCACTGATCTGACCTGACAGGATCCGAAGGCCAACTGGCCCCGCCTCAAAGAAATGGCCGGGCTAGAGGCTCAGCACGATCGCGGCGCCGATGCCTCCGAGACACAGAGCGAAACCTGCTTCGCGCCAGCCGCCCTTTCCCCAGCGGAAGGGGTGGTCCAGGGCGAGCCGACCGGGGCCGGTGGCGGCAATGCCAAGTGCAACCACCGCGATGCACACGTTGTATTCCACGCCGCCTTGGTACTCCCACAAACCGTGTGATGCCGTAACGGTCACCATGGCATTGATCATCACACCGATCAGGGCAGCCGCTGCCAGTGGCGTGAACAATCCCAGAGCCAGGCCGAGGCCTCCCAGAAACTCGGAGCCACCGCCGATGGCGGCGTAGACATTTCCAGGGTGATATCCCAGTGCGGCGAACCCTTTGCCCGTGGCGGTGAGGCCGTCGCCACCGAATAGGCCGAAGAGCTTCTGGGCGCCGTGCCCCGCCATCAGCAGGCCGAACGTGATCCTGATGAGCAGCAGACCGCAGTCGCCGGCGGACACTGCCGGCCGCGCCGCAACGTGGGCCGCAGGTTCGGGGGAGGCGCGCAGCCGCTCAGCGATGTAGTTCACCGGGAGCTCTCCTCTGCCCCGATACCCCGGGGCGGTGCCGACGGACCACCACGGAAGCAGCAGGGCGGGTTGTCCAGTCACCATGACGCCTTTGAGGCATGCCATGCGTGGAAGACCGCGACGCTGCCGGGACACAGCCAGAACTGGAAGACAGCGGGCTCACCGCCGAGTTCGCGCGTCATTCCGGTCAGGCCGCCGGTCGTTCTCGAGATGAGTGTGTGACATCGGCTTGTCTTCCATCATGACCCCTTTCCGGCAGGCTCTGCATCACGGGTGCTGCCCACAGAACGCGCACCGTGGAATCCGCATCGGCCTGCGCGGTCCTCCCGCGCGGCGCCCACCGACAGTCCTGACCCGCATACGCCTGCAGGGCCGTTTGACCTCATGGAGTGACACGCGTCGAGCAATGAATCGAACATTTGATCTAATGTGGTGATGGAGTTCATCACTTTCCCTCACGAGCTGGTGCAAGCTCAGCGCGACTGGAACTCCACGTACCAAGCGCTCGCCGCGCCCTGCCTGCGCAACCGCACTGTGCTGCGCCGTGGCCTGCTGCACCTGTCCGCCCGGATCCAGTGGCATCCCTTCTGGACCGCCGATCCCGGCCGGAGCGCCGCAGCCCGGGTGGAGCTCCGCCGCCAGGCCCGTACGGGCAGTCGAACGGCGGCGCGAGCTGGATGAACGACACACCGCCCCTGAGGGCTGTCCAGATCCTGGCCGTAGTCCGGGGATAGTGGCTCGGACGGCGCCCCTCGATCCCGCCGCGCACAGGTGAACAAGGCGAAGTCGGTCCCCGCTCGGCGCGTGCCGACTCGCGGTGCGCGAGCGCGGTCGTGGTGAGCACGAGGAACGTGCGGCGGTCGGGTGGAGCCACCGTTTCCTCCGTGAAGCCGGCGCGACTACCGCTGCGGTTGCCGTCATGAGGTGCGTCGAACGTCGAACGCAGGCATCCACCGGTGCAGACTGGCGTGGCCGGCCTCGCCCTGCTCGAAATGGTGGAAACTCTCCAAGGTCGCCTCATCATTACTGTTCCCGACGAGGTGACCGCCCGGGTCCGCATGGTCCGAGACTTGCAGGACGCGGTGAGCACTCCGGTGGCCGCCGCGCCCCTGGACATGTCGACCGGCAAGGACAACTGCTCATGACCGAACGTATCGTCAGTTCCCGCTCCCGCGGATTCCTGTTCCTCGACTCACACCCTGCCGGCTGCACCCGGCTTGTCCAGGACATGTGGCAGGCCGTGCCCGATCCGGCGCAGCAGGGGCGTCCGGACGCGGACGAGGCGCCCGTCGCGCTCGTGATCGGCTCGTCCGCCGGGTACGGGCTGGCCGCCACCATCGCAGGACTCGCCAGGGCCGGTATCCGGGGCGTCGGCGTGTCCTTCGAGAAGGCGCCCGGCCGCCGAACCGGAACGGCCGGCTGGTACCGGACTGCCGCAACGGCCGAGTTGGCCGCGAAGCACGGGCGGGACTTCGTGTTCCTCAACGGCGACGCCTTCTCCGACACCCTGAAGGACCAGGTCGCCGACCTCCTCGACGAGCGGTTCGGTGGGAAGCTCGACTACCTCGTCTACTCCGTCGCGGCCCCCCGCCGCACCGACCCCGACACCGGCGTCACGTACGCGTCCGTGCTCAAGCCGATTGGTGAGGCGTACCGCACCAAGACCCTCGTCTTCGACGGCGAGGGGGCACCCGAGGTCACGACAGTCGAGACCGGGCCGGCCGAGGGCGACGACATCGAGCAGACCGTCGCCGTCATGGGCGGCACGGACTGGGCCCGCTGGATCGACCACCTCGCCGGGCGCGACCTGTTGGCACAGGGGTTCGCGACCGTCGCCCTGTCCTACATCGGGTCGCCGCTGACTGCCTCGATCTACCGGCAGGGCACCATCGGTGCGGCCAAGGCCCACCTGGAACAGACCGCCCGGGACCTGAACGACCGGCTCGTCAAGGAAGTCGACGGCCGAGCCCTGACCTCGGTCAACGGGGCCGCCGTCACGCAGTCCAGTACGGCGATTCCCGGCATCGCGCTCTATGTCGGGCTGCTGCGCGGCGTCCTCGGAGACGCCATGGTCCCGCCGATTGCCCAGCTCACCCAGCTCTGGGACCAGCTCACCGGCACCGCTCCCCTCGACGTCGACGACGAGGACCGCATCCGCCTCGACACCTGGGAGCTGACCCCCGCCGTCCAGGAGGCCGTCGCCGAACGCTGGAAGACCGCCACCACCGAGAACATCCCGGCCCTCGCCGCGCTCGACTGGTTCGCCGTCCAGGTGCAGCAGCTCTACGGCTTCGCTGTTCCCGGCATCGACTACTCCGCGCCCGTCGAGACCGACGTTCCTTGGCCTCAGCGCACCACCTGACACCCAGGAGGAACGCGATGAACCCGCGGTGGTGAGTCGTTTGAAGCAGGAGCAGGGGAGCGGCCCACGGAGGTTGAAGGGGACCAGTTCATCACCCGTGCAGGGCGACCGGGCGCTGGTCGGGACGCAGAAATGAGCGCTCTCCAAGTCACCTGCGTACGACCACGGTTGGGCGTCTCGACTGTCCCGCCCGCGGCGCCGGAGAGCTGCCTCTGCTCCTGCCAGGTGCCGATACTGGGCGGCCGATGAGATCACACTGGTTGCGTCATCATTCTGCGCCACGCTGCTGATGCTGGAGGGATCCGGTGGGCAGCGCCGCCGGCGTCGCTTTCCACGGGCCCTGGAAACTGCCCCCCCACGACGAGTACTGAGCCACCCTGCCCAAGCACATGGCCGGGGCCGGAGCGATCACCCACGATGCAGCAGACCGCATCCTGGTGGTCAAGCCGTCTTACCGCAACGGCACCTGGAAGATCCCCGGCGGTGGGCTGGGCGGGGGAGAGGACCCGTTGCACACGGCCAGGCACGAGGTCAAGGACGAGCTGGGCATTTGACCTCGCGCCGGGCCGACTGCTGGTCGTCGTCCGGGTACCGGAGCAGGCCGATGGCCGCCCGCCCCTGGTCAACCACCTCTTCGACGGTGGTCTGATGTCCCAGGGCGAGGCCGTGAACCGATTTCACCTGGACCGGGACGAGCTCGCAGATTGGAGGCTGGCAACCCCCGCCGAGTGGGACACCCTGCTCGCCCCGCACATGGGCCGCCGCCTGCGCGCCTGCTCCCGCGCCCCGGCCGGGGGCAGCACCGTCTACCTGGAGCACGGCTTCGACCCCACTCGTCCCGAGAACTGACGCCGTCGCTTTGTCCCTCCCCGCACCTCACCCAGATGTGGGAAGGGTTCATGCTCGGCCCCTTGGGGGGAGCTGGTAGGTGTGTCGACATGCTCGCCTGACTGCACTAACCCGGCGCGCGCAGCGAACCTCCTATGGCAAAGCTATTGGCCATACGCGCTCCCGCCGTCCCCTCGGCGAAAGACTAAAGAAGGTTTTTCCTGTGCGTTTGTACCGGATAGTACTGTGGGTCACGATTCCTATGGCAGTTCCTCTCATGGCGGCACCGGCCGGGGTGACGACGGCCGGTGCCGTCGGAAGGACGATGCCGGGAGGCCCCCTTTCGGTGTGGCGGGCCGAAGCAGTCCCGGAGCCGGCCATCGAATCCGGGCGGCCGTTCCCAGCGCTCGGAGCGACGGCAGTGGCATTTCCCCATTCAGCGCCTCGGCCCGCCATTGTGTCGCGGACCCAATGGCGGGCCGACGAGACCCAGCGCGACCCCCACGCCCACTACGCGGAAGGGGTGGCGGCGGTCTTCATCCATCACACCGACACTCCCAACGACTACGCCTGCGCGGACGTCCCGCGTACCCTGCGCAATCTGTATACGGGCCAGACCCGTGACCAGCGATGGGGAGACCTCGGCTACAACTTCCTCGTCGACAAATGCGGCACCATTTACGAAGGTCGTGCCGGCGGTGCCGACCGCCCCGTCATCGGCTCCCACACCATCGGGTTCAACCAGGGCACTGTGGGGATTGCGGCGATTGGCACCTTCGGAAAAGGGACGCCAGTGCCCGCAGCCATGGAACATGCGATCGCGGCCCTCGCCGCCTGGAAACTCAGCTTGCGCGGCGTCGACCCCACCAGCAAGGTGCGGCTCACGTCCACGAATGACAAGAGCCGCTACGCGAAGGGCACTTCGGCTGAATTCGACGCCATTTCCGGCCACCGCGACGGCTATGCCACCGATTGCCCGGGTGAGGCGCTTTTCGCCCGACTCCCTGCGATCCGTGGCATGGCTGCCGGCCTCCAGGGCAGGTCCCCACGAGCATCCTCTGGCGCCGAGCTCCCCGCGGCCTTGCAGAGCCTCCACCGCGGCAGCCAGTGACGGTTCATCACGACGCGGTAGACATGAAGTGTGCAGCAGCCTTGCTCACGTTGGGCCTCCGTCTTCCGGCACTGCCGTTGTCGGCCGCGGAAGGCTGCCGACGCTGGTGTTTCCTTCCGGTCGGCTCACGGCGTGCACCTTGACGGCCCACTCGGCATGACCTTCGACACGGTCCAGTGCCTGGCCGAAGCGGCGCGTGCTCCTGTTCCGGGCAGCAAGGGCCCCGACGTCGCCCCGGTACAGCGTGGCGAGCGGGAGAGAGTGAAACAGGCCGCCGACCCGCTGTGGGGGCCGGCGGCGCAATTGGCTTGGGAGTGCGAGGCGGCGCTCATCTGCGCTGTGGTTCCTTCGTCCTGGCCGGTGCGGAATCGGTGTCGGTCTCCAGGGCCTCGACCCTTGCACGCAACTGCTGGTTCTCTTCAGTCAGAGCGTTGTGTGCGGCACGGGAAGACAGCGCCGGATCGGTCTAGTCACCAGGGCTCCTCAACGAGCGGCGTCCTCATATTCGTCCTCGTATTCGTCATATTCGTCCTCCTCGCCGTCCTCCTCGCCGTCCTCCTCGTCGCCCCTCTCCTCGTCCTCGTCCTCGTCCTCCTCGTACTCCTCGTTCTCGGTTTCGTCGTCCTCCAGTCCTTCTTCGTGACTACGGACGACCTCGCCGTCGCGGATCTCTCCGCGCCAGCCCTCGATCTCTTCGTCGGCTGACAGCGTGACGTGGCGGCCGAAGTGCTTCAGGTCGAGGCGCAACCGCCTGCCCTGAGCACGCCACAAATTTCCGGTCTTCTCGAAGAAGCCCGAGGGGTAGTACTCGACCACCAGCACGATGCGCGTGAGGTTCGGTGCCAACTCGTGGAAACTGACGGCGCCTCGCGTACTGCCCTTCGATCCGTTGGACGTCCACACGATCCGATCGTCGGGCACCTGCTCCTGGACCGTCGCATGCCAACTGCGCGCCGAAGGCCCCACCTTCACCTTCCAGTCGGACGCGGTTTCATCGGACTGAGAGACGCTTCGCACGCCCTTGGTGAAGCCGCTGAAGTCCTTGATCTGGGTCCAGTGGTCGTAGACCGTACGCACGGGCAGCCCGACGTCGAGCGTCTCGACGATGTTTGTGACCTTGGTGTTGCCACCGCCACCGCCACCACCAGTGAAGGCTTCCTTGACCTTGCCGATGACCTTGTCCTTGACGCTCTTCGCCTTCGCCGAGACGAGAGCCTTGACCGGTGATTCTCCAGCAAGGATGCGGGAAAGCCCACCGCCCTCGACAGTGTCGGAGAGCTGGTCGGTCAGATCGGCGACCTTGTCGCCGGCCTTGCTCATCCATTCCTGTGCCTGGGCACTCAGGTAAGAGGCGAGTTCGTCCTTGAGCTGGTCGAGTCCCGAGCCGCGTTCTTCCTGGTCCTGCCCCTGGTGTGCAGCCACAGCCATCACCGCCCCTGCCTGGAACGCGAGGGCGTTCTGCTGGAAGTGGATCGCTTGGACGCCGTCTTTTTGGCCGCCGTCTTCTTCGATGGAGCCCGCTTGGTCGGGGCTGTCTTCTTGGCCGCTGCCTTCCTCGCCGGGGCCGTTTTCTTGGCCGCTGTTTTCTTGGCCGGCGACTTCTTGGCCGCTGCCTTCTTCGCGGGGGCGGTCGTCTTTGCTGCAGCTGTTTTCTTGGCTGGCGCTGTTTTCTTGGCCGCTGTCTTCTTGGCCGGTCGATGCCTCGGGGCGCGAGTCTTCTCCGCAGGTGCGGAGGGGCGTGACGTGCGCTTTCGGCCTTCACCGCGCCGACGCGCGGGCCCTGAGGGTTCCGGCTCCTCCTGCTCGGCTCCTTCTCCCTCTTCTTCTTCTTCTTCAGGTTCCTCCTCTTGTTCTTCTTCGCCCTCCAGCTCCTCCTCGTATGGTTCTTCTTCCTCTTCCTCTTCCTCGTAAGGTTCCTCTTCGTCCTGGTACCGCTCGTCCTCGTCGTACTTGTCTTCCCCCTGTGCGGTGAGTGACAGAGTGCGGTCATGCAGCGCATCGGCCAGCGACGCGAGTCTGCGGTCAGCCGCGGCCGCCACGGCCTCGCGACCCGCGCTCATGAATTCGCCCCTGACCTGGTCGGTCAGCTCGGCGAACTGGGGGTTCTCGTTCAGTTTCTGCAGCCCTTGGGCGAGCATGTCCTTGGGTGTCAGCCCGAACTGGCGCCCAGCCAGATAAGAGCCGACTGTGAAGGCCAGCTTGGCCTTACGCGTCCTCCCGAGGACGTATCCGCCTGCGATCGCCGCTGCCAGAGCGATCTTTGTACTTTCGTTCATGATCTTCTTCCTTCAAGTTGCGGGGCGGGGCGGAAGACGAGCGTCTCTCGAGAAGATCAAGCAATCGCTCCTCCTCTCTTTCGAACTGCTCCTCGTCGATTTCACCGCTGTCGAGCGCTCGGTTCAGCGCGCAGAGCTGCGCCCGGATGGCCGACGGGTCATGCAGTTCTTTGGCCGCCGCATCGACGAGCCGTTCGGAGGTCCAGATGACATCCCGAACCGGCGCACTTGTTTGTCCTCACGGACAAGATCCGCGAGCGAGTCCTCCGACGGCATGGCCTCGAGGTTCATCTCGACCTGACCGTCGACCCTCTCCAGAGCAGCCAGGTACTCGTCCCGCCGGGCCACAGCTCCGGCCAGGACGGTGTTGTCGTCCGGCGAGACCACTCCGAAGTGCATGGGAAGTACGGGACCATGGAGGGAGAGGTTCTCCAGAAGAGCCTGATGGGCCATCAAGTCACGCCGCCGGGCTCGCAGATGTGTGGGTGCCACACCGAACACCGCCGTGAGGCCGGTCCGAGTCAGCAGCCTGACTGCGGCTGCGCTGCCTCCGAGTCCGAGGCCGGCGGCGGGCGGAGGGTGCCCCGCTCCGGTGAAGGCGTACACGTACACGCCTGTGGAGTCCATCGGTCACTCTTCCTCTGCTGTGCTACGGCTTCGGGCCCGGGGCCTTTCGCCGGCGCGACGCGGAGCACTGCGGCGACGAGGCCGCGTTTTTTTCCGCCCCCTCTTCGGCCTCGTCGCCGATGCCCAAGGGCTCCTTGACCTTTCCGCCGATGGACTTCGCAGCCCTCTTCGCTCCGGACTTCTCTGCGCTCTTGGCGTTCCGCTCGAACTCCACCTCGTACGTGGCAAGCAGGCTGGTCGTGTCGGGGATTCGGGCCACCTCCAGGACGTCCACGCTGACTCGCCAACCGCCGTCGGCGGATCGGGACACGGCGGAGACCCCCTCGGCAGGGTGGTCGATCAGCCTGGCCAGGCTCCGGCGCGCGTCCTGAGCAGCGTCCTCCGCGCCCCGGAGCTTGTCGGCTCCCGAGGAGGCGGATCGTGAGCTGGGGCGGGGCGCCGTACGGGTTCCTCTGGCATGCCACGAGTCTGTGCACGACTGGTGGAAGGTGCGCGCGGGAGGTGACCGAACGGGTGGCGAGTGGCGCGTCCGTGTCAAGTGATCCGCCTGCCGCTGAGTGGCCGCGGCTGGCGCGAAGTCTCGGCAGCACCCAGGCGTGCGGATCCGCTTCCTTGAGGTGGTAAAGCGACCGTTGTGCGGCGTCCTCGCGCAAGGCCACAGTTCGCCGTGTAGCTGCAGAAGGTGAGACACGCCGTGGGTGGACCGGTTCGACGAGGAGGGGCGCGAGAGTGCTTTCCGCGCATTCCGTGTGCTTAACGTCTGCCCGCGGCGTGTCCAGGAAAATGTCCTCAAGGCAGGCATGCAACGTCAGACGAGTCGGATCCCATTCCAACCTTGCATCCACTTCGGCGAAGCCGCGATAGTGAAGCTCGTAGCAGATGTGCAACGCAAGTTGTAGATCGTCACTATACGGTTCGCCTTTCCTCATCCATCTCGGGCTTGGCAATTCTCCAAGCCAATTCAAGTATGTGAGGACTGATTCAGTGAACTCGCCGCGTGCCTGCGGCAGATTCGGGTACTTTTCGGAGGTGTCCAGGTTCTCCGTTTACCCGGACGACTGGAAGGTAACTCTTCGGGAGGCTCAGATCTATTTCTTCGACGACGGCGTCGTCGATATCCTGGATCCGGCGACCCGCGTTGGGGTCGAGAGAGCTGGTATGTGTCGCCACGTCAGGACTGTGTCGGAGCGTCCTGATCTTCGAAGCCCGAATCCCCCGCCGCAGGACGGGGGCTCGCTTTCTCAGGTCACTCGTCATCGGTGATGAGCGGGTCTTTCAGGCCGGACTTCCCAGGAATGTTCTTCCGGGTGTCATCCAATGCTTCCTTGGCCCGGCCCTTGGCTTGCTCGGCTTTTCCTTCGGCTACCTTGGCGCGGTCGCCGGTCATCTTGCCCATTGCTTCCTTGGCTTTGCCCTTGATCTTGTCCTTGCCGCTACCGCCAGTCACTGCGTGCTCCTTGCGTGGATGTGCCTTTGCTCTGTCAAGCTAGGTCACGGCTGGGCGAGTCGCACGGCGGTGGGGGACCGGCGTCCGCGGTTACGCACGAGTGCCCAGCGCTTTTCATAACGGGTCCTGCCCCGGACTCGACCGTCCATGGGTGCAGCAATGGCTCCAGCCCGGAAGCTGAGGCTATTCGAGGCTGTCGGCTACTACCAGGTCGCCGCACCCCGTCTTGTCGTTGCATCTCGAGCCGATCCGTCTCTGGCGACCACTCACGGTGACGACGAACGCCGCTCAAGATGAGACCACGAGATGCGCGGCGCGAGCCCGGGGTGCCTCACTCGGCCAGGCGGAAGGCAGTGATGCGCAGCCTGCTGCCGCCCGTTTCCGTGTGCCCGTAGCGCCTGATCCAAGGGCTGCCCGGTAACCCCTGATGGGTCAGCGCGCGGCGTCGGACCCGGTGCATCGCAAGGCGCAGGGACGTCCTCGTACTGGGCGAATTCGGGCGTTCGACAACGCGGCGAGGTGCCGTACCTGCGCCCGCCGGGGATTACGGGACCTCAGTCCGGGGGCCACCGGTGCGCTGGGCTGCCTTGCCACTCCACCCACCGAGGATCGTCAAGCACTTCTTCCGGGTCGGACAGGCCGGCGCCCTCAAGGAACGCGACCAGATCGCGATCGGAGTGTGCCAGCCCGAGGACCTCGTCCCTACCGGTTCGATGCACACTTACTATCCGCCCGCCCGTGGGGGACGGCGTATGCACGGTGATCAACGCCGCGGTCATGCAACCAGAATGCCGCTGTTCTCCCCGCGCCGCAGGTCGACCTGGTCGAAGTGCCGCGCGTGCTTCTTGATCAAGTCGATCAAGAGACGCTGCAGGCGAGTGCGGATCGGGGCTTCTCGGCGGTTGAGCCTCCACTCACGGCCGCCTCGCGCGTGCGGTCCGCTCCACCGCATCCTCGGCGAAGGGACCCGTCGGGCCTGCTGAAAGAGTGGGTGATCAGTACACCGAACCCGTCGAAGAGCACCAGGGCCGTCAGGACGACTCCTTGCTCCCAGCTTCGTGAACCTGCCGCCAGGCGCTATCACAGGCATCCTGAGATTGCGTACACCATCGGGACGGTGCACCCGGTCACTGATGGGTGTTTGCCGGGACTGCGAGCCAATGCGGAGGAGCACGGCCATGAGCGATCATTCGCTTCTCGGGCCGAAGACGAGGAGCGGGACGCGGAGAAGACGAGCCCGGGGTTCGCGCGGCGCAGCGGCTGCACCGATGCGGTGCATGGCGTGCAGCGTGAGCCTCCTCGCAGACATAGGGAGCCTGGGAGGAGGACGGGAAGAACCGACAGTCTGAGGCGTAACACCACGGCTGAGGATCCCTCCCTTCCGGCAGACGAATCTCCACCGGCTCCGTCAGCCATCGGGCTCCAGGGTTTGTCGGGACATTCACGGCTGAAGGCAACCGGAGATCAACGAACAGACCACCTCGTCTGGCCGCTCAGCGGCGCGCACGGCCTCCGACTGTGCACGGCCGCGGCGCGTGAAACGTCGGCAGGTGACGTGAAAACCATGGTGGAGGCTTGCCGCTGAATGTCTTTCACAAGGCCGGTCATGGTCCTTTCACACAGGGAGCGTCCTTGACGCTAAACGCTCCTGAGCGTGGGGGAGTCCCTGGAATTGGTCGGACTCCCTCCGGTTGGGCTACCGGATGTCCGCGACCCGGGCTCCGTCGACGTCGGCCCCGAAGCCGATCTGCATGCTGACCGGCCTTCCCCCGACACCGGCAGGCCGTCAGTCAGGAAAGACGGGCGTCGGAAGGGCGCAGGACTCATCGTTGGGGCGACGTGGGGCGGTGGCCACAGGACGGACGGAATGGGAGAGAGCGTGACGACACCGCGGATCGACTACCAGGCGCTGTTCGCCGCCACGCCCAGCCCCTATCTGGTGCTCGGTCCCGACCTGGTGATCATTGACGTCAACCGGGCGTATCTGACAGCGACCGGCCGCACTCGCGAGGATCTGGTCGGGGAGTACGTCTTCGACGCCTTTCCTGACAACCCTGCAGATCCGAACGCCGACGGGGTGCGGAATCTGAACGCGTCCCTGCGCAGGGCCCTGAGCTCCCGGGAGCCGGACACGATGGCGGTGCAGAAGTACGACATCCCGGTCATGGATAAGCCCGGCGTGTTCGAGGAACGGTGGTGGTCCCCGATCAATACCCCTGTGCTCGGGCCGGACGGGCAGGTGGCGTGGATCATCCACCGGGTGGAGGACGTGACTGCGTTCGTACTGTCCCATCCTTCCCGCTCCAGAGAAGGCGGGGGGCTCGCCCAGTGGGAGGAGATGGAAGCCGAACTGTACGCTCGGGCCCGTGAGCTCCAGGGGTTGAACGAGGAACTGCGCCAGGCCCACGCCCGCGAACGCCAGGTCGCCGTCACCTTGCAGGAGGCCATGCTTCACTCGCCCGACCTGGCCGGGCATGATGATGTCGCGGTGCGCTACCTGCCCGCTGCCGGATCTCTGAACGTATGCGGTGACTGGTACGACCTGGTCGACCTGCCCGACGACGGCTTCGCCGTCGCGGTCGGTGACGTGGTGGGCCATGGCTTGGAGGCCGCGGCGGTCATGGGCATGCTTCGCAGCGCGCTGTCCGCCGCAGTCCGGGCCCTTCACGAGCCCGCCAAGGCGCTGGAGGTTCTGGGCCTGTACGCACGCTCCATCGAAGGTGCGCTGACCACCACCGCGGCCCAAGTCGTCGTCGACCCCCACAGCCGCAGAATCGCCTACAGCAGTGCCGGCCACCTCCCGCCGGTCCTGGTGCACCACGACGGCACCATCGAGCTGCTCGACCAAGCCACCGACCCACCGTTGGGAGCCCGCCCCAAACACCTACCTGGTCCCCAGGCCGAGCTGTCCTACACCCCCGGCGATACCCTCGTGCTCTACACCGACGGCCTCGTCGAACGCCGTGGCGAGGACATCGACGCCGGCCTGCACCGCCTCACCGACGCACTCGGCCGCTATGCCCGCCTCGGCCCCGAACGCGTCGCTGACGCCGTGCTCGCCCGCCTCGGCGTCAGCGCCGGCGCCCGCGACGACATTGCCTTGATGGTCCTCCGCCTCTAGCTTGATCTTTAACCTCGGAGGTCGAACGGCTCCTCGTACTTGATCACTCGGACTGGCAACCGCCTTACACGAGGGCGGCCTTCGGCCGAGCATGTGATC